>JAZSLJ010000049.1:0-8866 GCA_045535305.1 Acutalibacteraceae bacterium | reverse complement strand
ACATCAGGATTCCTTGTTGCGTCGGGCGAATATCTCAAGGAAAAGTATCATAATGAGATTTTCTATAACCGTGAGAAGAAAGACCATTACAACAATCATATGTTTTTCGGCTACGATATGGACAGAACAATGCTCCGTGTGGGTGCAATGAATATGATGACACACGGCGTTGACAATCCGAATATCGACTACCGAGACAGCCTTTCAGACAGAAATACTGACACAGGCAGATATTCAATAATTCTTGCAAATCCGCCTTTCAAGGGCAGTCTTGACGCAGACACCGTATCTGCTGATTTGCTGAAAGTCTGCAAGACAAAGAAAACAGAGCTTCTTTTCCTTGCGCTGTTCCTGCGTATGCTTAAAGTCGGCGGCAGATGTGCATGTATCGTTCCCGACGGTGTTCTGTTCGGTTCATCAACTGCACACAAGGCAATCCGCAAGGAGCTGATTGAAAACAACAGACTTGAAGCTGTAATTTCAATGCCTTCGGGTGTGTTCAAGCCCTATGCAGGTGTTTCAACAGGTATTCTGATATTCACAAAGACAGGCCACGGCGGTACTGATAATGTATGGTTCTATGATATGCAGGCAGACGGCTACAGCCTTGACGATAAGAGAACTGCCGTTGCAGAGAACGATATCCCCGATATTATTGCCCGCTTCTGCAATCTTGCCGGAGAATCAGACAGAGAAAGAACCGAAAAATCATTCTTTGTAGGCAAAGATGAAATCATAGCAAATGATTATGACCTTTCAATCAATAAATATAAGAAAACAGTTTACGAAGCAGTGAAATATCCGCCCACAATCGAGATTCTTGCAGAACTGAATACCCTGCAAGAGGAAATTTCAAGGGGACTTGCAGAGTTGGAGGAGATGCTCGGTGAGTAAAAAAATTGTTATTAAAGTTAATAATCAAGATTTTGATTATGATAAATTAGCAGAAGCTATTGTAAAGGCAAATTTGCATGCTGCTGAATTAACAGAAAGTGTCAAAAAGGATAAAGAAGACGAACTTCGTCAAAATATTTTGCAACAACGTTCTGAATATCTTAAAGAAAAAGATTTTTCGAATATAAAATGTTCTATATGGAGATTTATACGAACAATTTTTAATCAAGTTTATGTATTTTTGAGAATATTATTTATTTCTAAAAAAAATTTAAAATTGTTCAGTGCAATAGATAGTTTGATAAGTATTTTCACTATTGGGCTATTGTTTTTCATTAGGATTGTACTTTACTTGTTCTCTGCGGTATTTTTATTATCACCACTTTGGGGGAATGAAATTTTTATTTCGATACCCATTGCTTTTGCAATTTTTGTTTTTGCTCAACTATTAAGAATTGCACAAAATGAAGTCGAAAGAATAAATGATAGCAATTATCTTTTAGCTTTATTTGTTGGAATTTTAACTATTTTTTCTATCATCATTTCTGTTATAGCGCTTTTTCCTGATAACGATATTTTACAAATAAAAGAGTTGCTAACAGAAATAAAAAATGTACTCACAAGTAAATAGGAGAATATATTATGCCTGAAAGAATTGCATTATCAGAATTATGTATTGATAAAATAGATGTGCTTTCATCGTCAAGTGATTGCACTATTGAATATATTGATATATCATCAGTTGATAATGAAAAAAAGCAGATAATTTCAACACAAATAATGTCTACAAAAGAAGCTCCGAGCAGGGCAAAACAACTTGTAAAAAACGGAGATATTCTTGTTTCAACCGTAAGACCCAACTTGAATGCAGCAGCCATAGTTGATATTAATACAGATAATATTCTTGTTGCTTCAACTGGTTATTGTGTAATAAGATGTAATAATGAAGTACATAATCGTTATGTTTTCTTTTTTTGTACATCACCTTATTTTATTGAGGATATGGTTTCACAGGCGACAGGAGCAAGTTATCCGGCAGTAACATCAAAAATTGTAAAAAGTTCTTTAATTCCGCATATCTCTGTTGAAAAACAAAACAAAATCGCAGCTATTCTTGATAAAGTCAGTGATTTGATTAATAAACGAAAAGAGCAGTTAAATAAACTTGATGAATTAGTTAAAGCCCGATTTGTCGAGATGTTTGGTGACCCTGTTAAGAACAATATGGGATGGCCGAGCAAATCCTTAAATGATGCTTGTGATAGCATTGGAGATGGATTGCATGGAACTCCCGAGTATGATGATAATGGTGATTATCCATTTATTAATGGAAACAATCTGATTGACGGAAAAATCGTTGTTACACCTGCAACCAAAATGGTAGCAGCGGAAACTTACAAAAAGCATTTCATTGATATCTCTCCCAATGCCATTCTTATCTCTATAAACGGCACTTTAGGAAAGATGGCTTTTTATAACGGAGAACAGGTTATGCTTGGCAAAAGCGTCTGTTACTGCAATCTCAAACAGGGCATAAACAAGGTGTTTGTTTACGGGGTTATGAAAAGTGATGCTTTTGCGGAATTTCTTGAGAATAGCTCCACCAAGAGTACAATTAAAAATGTGGGACTTAAGGCGATGAGAGAATTTAGATTGATTCTTCCGCCAACAGAATTGCAAAACCAGTTCGCAGCATTCGTCGAACAGGTCGACAAATCAAAAGTTGCTGTGCAGAAGGCTCTTGACGAAGCACAGACATTATTTGACAGCTTAATGCAGGAATATTTCGGGTGAATTCTACACGAAAATGGCACGAAAATGACATCTTTATGACATTGTATTGTCAAATTGTAATTGATATAATTAAAAAAAGGGGTGAAATTATGAATAATATCGAATTAAAATTAGATGCTGAACCAAAAGATAATTATGGTAAAGCAGAAAAATTATTATTTGAAACATATAATGCAATTCAAGCACTAACACAACAAGAACGAGAAAAACTCATAAGTGAGTTTGCAAAATATCAAGGAATGTATGGCTTGTATCAAATGATGTAAGAAGTTTAATAAAAGGAGAATATTGTGAAAGCTGAAACTATTGAAATTTTAATTTCTTTATTTAATCCTGTAATTAATTTGTTGAAGAAATTTGCAAAAGTATTGAAAAATTCTAAATTATATACTTATTATTATCAACTGAAATTCTCTTATATATTTTATAGAAAAACAAAAAAATTATATCGACTAAAAAAAGTTTGTGCAAATAATTTAAAAAAGACAGATGCTTTTGAATGTTTGTTTAAAAAGTTTTGTGTAGACATTAAAGACTTCAAAAATCAAATATATGCGTCTACACAGTGTTCGGAACAAAGAACATGTTTGACTGAAATGATTAACAAATTAAGAATAGAAAGTATTGGTAAGTTTATTTCATTTAAAGAGCTTTATAAGAATTATAGAAGATATGTAAAAAAAAGTTCCGACTGTATAATGTATAAAAATAATTCAACTTACAATGAACATAAAAGACAACTTTTAATTGTAAGTGAAAAATTTTATGAGAGCGTTATTATTTTAATAAAGCCTTTGTACTGTTTACTAAACCAAGAGGAAAAGAGAAAAATTGAAGATATTTTAAGTTAAAAACACTAAAAGGAGATTCCTTATGACCAACTTTGATTTCTTAAAGCAAGACAATCAATTTGATACATTTTCTGATGTGGCTATAACTGCAGAAAGAATATTACATATTGACCCGGCGTCGTCAATCATTGCATGCCGTCGGGCAATGGAGTTTGCCATAAAATGGATGTATTCCGTGGACAAGTTCCTTGTAATGCCCTATGCCGATAATCTGCATGCTCTTATGTCAGATACATCATTTCAGGATATTGTAGGTGCTGATGTATTCCGCCGTCTTGATTTTATAAGAACATCAGGCAACATTGCCGCTCATACAGGTCGTAAAATCACCGAAGAACGGGCTATGCTCTGTCTTGAAAATCTTCATGTTTTTCTTGATTTGGTTGCTTACTTTTACGGAGCAGACTACACCGAACAGCATTTTGATGCTTCTCTTGTACATAAACAGAACGAAACTGTTGTTGACCACGCAATGGAGCTTAATCTCGAGCAATTAATGGCAGAAAACAAGGCTCTTAAAGAGGAGCTTACCGCACGAAGAGTTGAACAGCAGCCGTCTTATGTTCCCAAGCCTCTTGATATTTCGGAATATCAGACACGAAAGCTCTATATAGACACCATGCTCATTGATGCAGGCTGGACCGAGGGCAAGGACTGGATAAATGAATATGAACTTCCCGGTATGCCAAACAAGTCCGAAGTGGGTTATGCCGATTATGTTCTTTTCGGTGATGACGGCAGACCTCTTGCAGTTATCGAAGCAAAACGCACCTGCAAGGATGTTGCTGTAGGCAGACAGCAAGCAAAGCTTTATGCTGACCTGCTTGAGCAGAAATTCGGCAGAAGACCGATAATCTTCCTTACAAACGGCTTTGACACCCGTATCTGGAACGATAACTATTATCCCGAACACAAAGTCAGCGGTTTTTATTCAAAGCGCGACCTCGAAAAGGAATTCAACAAGCTCACTATGCGGACACATCTTAACAATGTCCGTATAAGTGACGATATTTCAGGCAGATATTATCAGAAAGAAGCAATCAAGGCTGTCTGCCGTGCATTTGACGATGAAAACCGTCGCAAGGCTCTGCTTGTTATGGCAACAGGCTCGGGAAAAACAAGAACTGTAATCTCAATCGTCGATGTACTTTTAAGACACGGTTGGATCAAGAATGTGCTTTTCCTTGCAGACAGAACAAGCCTTGTAATACAGGCTAAAAAGTCATTTGTTAATTTACTTCCTAACTTGTCAATTACAAATCTCTGCGAAGACAAAGAAAACTACAATGCCCGTGGTGTTTTCTCCACATATCAGACTATGATGCACTGCATTGACGATGCAAAGGATGAAGACGGCGGAAAGCTCTATACAGTAGGCCACTTTGACCTTATCATCTGCGACGAAGCACACCGAAGCATTTACAATAAATACAGAGATATTTTCAATTATTTCGATGCACATCTTGTGGGACTCACCGCAACTCCCAGAGATGAAATCGATAAGAATACATACGGCATTTTTGAGCTTGCCAGCGGTGTTCCCACTTACGGCTATGAGCTCGCTCAGGCTGTTCAGGACGGTTATCTTGTTGATTTTATGAGTGTTGAAACAACTCTTAAATTTATGAGTGAAGGCATTGTCTATGACGACCTTTCAGACGAAGACAAAGCCACTTATGAAGAAATGTTTGCTCTCGAAGACGGTGAAATCCCCGATTCAATTGAAAGCTCTGCCCTTAATGAAAAAATCTTCAATGAAGACACAATCAAAAAAGTTCTTTCAATCCTTATGGAAAAGGGAATTAAGATTGATTCAGGCAGTAAAATCGGCAAAACGATTATTTTTGCAAAGAATCACCGTCATGCAGAGAAAATTTGCGAGATATTCAATAAGGAATACCCGAATTACAGCAAAAACGGTTTCTGCCGTGTAATCGACAACTACACAAATTATGCCCAGAGCCTTATCGATGAATTTTCAGATGCGAAAAAGATGCCTCAGATTGTTGTATCCGTTGATATGATGGATACAGGTATTGACGTGCCCGAAGTTGTGAATCTCGTTTTCTTCAAAAAGGTTATGAGTAAGGCAAAATTCTGGCAGATGATAGGCAGAGGTACTCGTCTTTGCAAGGGGCTTATTGACGGAAAGGACAAGAATATTTTCTACATCTTCGATTTCTGCGGAAACTTTGAGTTTTTCAGAATGAATAGCAAAGGTAAAGAAGTTCCTGCAACCTTGTCAGTTCAAGAGAGAATATTCAACCTCAAAACAATGATGCTTTACAAATTGCAGGATTTGGCTTATCAGACGGATGCTCTGAAAGAATTCAGAAACGCACTTGTGGAGGATGTTATATACAAAATCAAAGAGTTGCACCGTGATAATTTCGCAGTAAAACAGCATCTGAAATATATTGATATGTATTCTGGTGCAGAAAAATTGAGTGTGCTGACACCTGCAGACCTTCAGCAGCTCAAAGATGAAGTTGCACCGCTGATTCTGCCTTACAATGACGAAATCAATGCTGTCCGTTTTGATGCTCTTATTTATGCAATCGAACTGGGCTATATCATCGGCAACACATACAAACGAGGCAAAAAAGACCTTAAAAAGAAGGTCAGAGAGCTGACAAAGATTGCAACTATTCCCGAAGTTGTGGAACAGAGTGAAATATTGGAGAGGATTCTGCATACAGATTATCTCGAAACCGCAGATATCAATGATTTTGAAATCATCAGAGAAAAACTCCGTGACCTTATAAAATATATTCCTATTGGTGTTGTTCCGCCGATTAATATTGATATGGATGATGATATTATCAATATTGACTGGAATGAATCCGAGCTTAGCAGCGATGATTTGGTGAATTACAGAATGAAAGTAAACCACTACATCAGAAATCATATGGACAGTCCTGCGATAGCAAAATTGCATACAAATCAGCCCCTGACTGCAGAAGACATTAAAGCTCTTGAAAAAATCCTCTGGTCAGAACTCGGCACAAAAGATGATTATGCAAACGAATATCAGGACAAGCCGCTCGGCGAACTTGTAAGAGAAATTGTCGGTCTTGATATGAACACCGCAAAAGAAGCATTTTCAAAGTACCTTAATGATGTCAACCTTGATGACAGACAGATATATTTTGTCAATCAGATTATCAATTACATTGTTCAGAACGGTATGATGAAAGATATGTCCGTTATGCAGGAAGCTCCGTTTACCGATAACGGCACTATTGTCGATATCTTTACAGATGCAGTTGTATGGACAGGCATTATGAAGATTATCAAATCTATCAATGCAAATGCATTGGCGGCGTAAATTGACAATAAATCTGTTATATACTTTCATAATTAGTGTGCACCGGGAACAGGAATTTTATTGTTCCGGAGCACACTTTATCATCAGTGAATCGCCATTTTGTCAAAATATAGTACAATTCCTGTTTTCGGTGTCGGTGTGCCTTCGGAGCAATGTTTTATTTATTATTATTTTAAAAATAAGAATAAATCTCCATTATATATATGTTAATTGTGAGGTCTTGTTATACAGGACCTTATTTTTATATCCGAATACAGTTGATACACTTCTGTATGAATTACTTTTTTATGGCTCATTATATGGGTGTAAAAGCATATTTTTGTTAAAAGGTGCAAATCAGTTTGTGGTTGTTGCTCCCGCAACAAATCAATAATAAATCTGTAACAAGCATAGCATAAAACCTGTTGCTTTTTAATTTGCATAGATGGTATAATCAATTCGAAAAATAAGAATTTTCCGGGGAGTTTTTTTATGAACAGAATATTTGAAAAACACGAAACCTTATTTTGTATTTTGCTGATAGTTTTATATGTTGTAATGAATGTCTGTTGCGTTCAGAATTTTGGATATACAAGTTGTATCGGCTTTATTGTTAATACCATATTTTCTGTATTTTTAATTGTAATAATATTGGCATTGAAAAGAACTTCGTATTATGGACTCACAAAGGTTGAAAACATTAAAGAATATTTATATTTTATTCCATTAATCATTATTGCAACTGTCAATTTGTGGAATGGTATTAATATAAATCATTCTCCAGGTGAAATAATATTTCATATTTTAACCATGATTAATATTGGATTTGCAGAAGAAATCATTTTCAGAGGATTTTTGTTTAAAATGATGGTGAAGAATAATGTTAAGAGTGCCATAACTGTAAGTGCAATTACTTTTGGAATAGGACACATCGTAAATCTATTAAACGGAGCGGATTTAATTCCGACTTTAATGCAGATATGTTATGCAATTTCAATCGGTTATTTATTTGTTATTATATTCCATAAAAGCAAATCACTTATTCCTTGTATAATAACACATTCTTTAGTAAATTCACTTTCTGTGTTTAATGTTGAAAATTCAACATCATTATATGTAGCACCTGTATTTTTGATAATAGTGCCTCTCATTTATGCGTTTTATATAAATAGAGTTATTAAGGAATAAAAAATTCCAATTTTGCGGACTGAACATTTTTACTGCTCTCTTAAGAGGGCAGTTTTTTGTTTCGGGAGATTGAATTCTGTGATTCAGATATGATATAATAATCTCAACAAATAAGAATTTGTACGAAAGGATAAACAACTATGTTCAAAAAAAGTATGGCTTTGTTGCTCGTTTTAACTATGCTGGTCGGCTTGCCGTTAGGAGCATCTGCCGAAGACAGCGTTCCTGAAAAAGAAGGTTATGTGCTTGATTTCAGCACCGAATTTAATGATGGCAATTTAAATACAGAATACTGGTTACCACAATATCTGCCTCACTGTACTACCAACACAGAAGGCTCCTCTGCAAGGTATAAAATTGAGAATGGTTATCTGAATCTGTTTATCACAAAAGATTCACCTGATTATTTCGGCGGTCAGCCCGGCTCGGCAGATTCCGATAATCTTTTATGGATAGCCAACGGTATTCAGACATGGGAAAAGAATCATCTGCATCCAGGCGGTAGTCAGCAGATGGAAGTTGAGCCTTATGAAGGATATGCAACACAGTACGGCTACTTTGAGATACGAATGAAAATGCCGGACACCAAGGGTGGCGGATATGCAGCGTGGTGGCTTATAGGCGCTCAGGATGATGCCCGTCCCGACGGAACAGGTTCTCAGCAGAATGGTGAAATAGATGTATTTGAAACCTTTTTTAAATCTCCGGGAGTATTTGAACCCAAGGTTCACGCTTGGGATGACCCCGATCTTGGCGAATGGGCAAGCAAAGTTGAATTGGATGGCGACCCGATGGATTATGTAGACGAATTCCACACCTATGCTATGGACTG
>JAZSLJ010000022.1:0-5773 GCA_045535305.1 Acutalibacteraceae bacterium | reverse complement strand
GCCTTCATTATATCACAGATTTAAAAAACGAGTGTAATTATAATGGCACTCCCTCCTGTTGTTGAGATGTTAAAAACATGATCCTTTTATTCACTTCTTTGTTATATTTTCAAAATAAAGTTGTAATTTTAATGCTATACTCTTGCTTTCTAATTGTTACATGCTTTATAATACAAGTATAGAAACAAGCAGGGTGTCTGGCTTTTGGAAAATCAGAAATTGACTCAATGCAAACACCCCGCAAACCCAATGTCTTCAATAGGTTTGGGCTTTTCCCACGAGAGCGACAGCTCTCGGGATGCCTTTTAAGCAGGGTGTCCGGGGTTCGAATCCCCGCTGAGTCACCAAAAAAGTACCAAGTCTTATGACTTGGTATTTTTTTTATCCATTGCGAAAGCAATGGTATATCCTCAGCCGTAAGGCTGTATATCATCAACAACGGCAACGCCGTTGTTGCATCTCATCACCACATGTGCATTGTATCCTTTTGAACAAAGGTTAAAAAATATCTTGCATTTTTTACATTTAGTGGTTATAATTTATATATAAGATATGGAAAATCAAAGGAGTATAAAAATGGAACTCAACGCAAACAGCAAAAAACAGCTTAATATTTCAACCTCAACAGGCGAGTACAGCCGTTATGCAATCAAAACTCATTTTGTAAATGCAGGGGAAAATTACTTTGACCTTTTTGAAAAGTATGTTGCTCCTCATTATCAGGATGGCGATATCATCTCCGTAAGTGAGAAGATTATTGCACTTTGTCAAAACAGAATTGTACGCAGAGAGGAAATGCACGTTTCAGGTATTGCAAAGTTTCTTTCAAAATTTGCATCTCATCCCTCACACGGTATCGGAGTAGGCGAGGCAATAAAGATGCAGTTCGCAATTGACCGGGTGGGCCTGCCAAAGGTGCTTTATGCTTCTGTTGCAAGCGGTGTAACAAAGCTTTTCGGCAAAAAAGGCGTTTTTTATGAAATAGTAGGTCAGGAAGTAAGCGGTCTTGACGGCTTTTATGACCACATATGGGCAGAATACAGAGATATCGGTATTCTTATTCCCGAAAATCCCTCAAAGGTATGCGATGAGGTTGCTGAAAAGTACGGAATGAAATGTATGATTGTTGATGCTAACGATTACGGTCAGGAGATTCTCGGTAAGTCAGCAAATATTGAGCTTTCTGATGAACAGCTTATTGAACTTATTAAGGACAACCCCGCAGGACAGGGTAAGGAATGCACACCCTTTATCCTTATAAGAAAAGCTAATTAAAATGTAACAGACCGAGCTCTTCGGTCTGTTTTTACTGTATCCGGTATTATTGACATCACATAAATTTTATGTTAATTTAAATTAACAGCCGTGTTAAGGAGTATTTTTATGAAGAATTTATCATTCCGATACGCAACAAGGGAAGATGTTGCACTTATATTAAGTTTTATCCGTGAGCTTGCCGAATATGAAAATATGCTTGATGAGGTTGTAGCAACTGACGAGCTGCTTTGCGAATGGATTTTTGACAACAAAAAAGCAGAGGTGATATTTGCTGTTGTTGATGATATTGAGGTTGGCTTTGCTTTGTTTTTTCATAATTTTTCAACCTTTCTCGGCAGGGCTGGTATTTACCTTGAGGATTTATATGTTAAACCTGAATACAGAGGTAAGGGAATCGGAAAGTCGCTGTTAAAAAAACTTGCATCAATTACAGTCGAGCGCGGTTGCGGCAGATTGGAATGGGTATGTCTTGATTGGAATCAGCCAAGTATTGA
Organism: Acutalibacteraceae bacterium; assembly: GCA_045535305.1. GTDB lineage: Bacteria > Bacillota > Clostridia > Oscillospirales > Acutalibacteraceae > UBA1081. Next base: position 4,001 of record JAZSLJ010000022.1, on the reverse strand, counting down.
TTTTTATTTATCACTCGGTGCAAAACAAATGAGTGAGTGGAATATTTACCGTCTTACAGGCGAGCATTTGAATAAGCTGAGTGAAGCTTAAGAAGGTATTTTTATGGCTAAAATGGAGAAAAAATTTACAGGCAGTTTCAGCGTACTGCTTAACAAAATAGAAACGGGTATTCTGAGTGGCAGTATGTCCGCGTCCCTTGAAGAATCAAGTGATTTCAGAAGTGGTGATGCAAGATGCAGTGTCCGTATTTTTGAGCGTTACAGCTATGCAGGCGGTAACAGATTAAGTCTGAGTGTAACCTTATTTCAGGGGACAGACGGTATAATTCACCTTTCAGCCGCAACCACAGGCGGCAGTAACGCATTGTTCTTTAAGGTTAATACATGGGGTGAAGATGCATTCCTTGAAAAACTTGCAGAAATTCTTGAATAGGTACAGTAAAAATGTTTAATAAATTTAATAAACTCAATATTGATTGCTCATTAATCGGTTTTGAGCAAAATGAAGATTATGTTGAATATTTTTGTACGCCGAAAGGTGCAAAAATAATCGGACGTGCGGGAGTTGACGGTATTCATTACTGTTTTATCAGAGGCTTTGGGGAAACGGTGTTTGCAGTAAGTCCCTCTAATCTGCCTGGGGATTATGTGCATCCGATAGCACGTAATTTTGAGGATATGTTAAGACTTGTTTTATCCTGCGGAGATCTTGCCGCTATTGAACAGGCACACTCATTCAGTAAAGAGCAGTTTGATGAATTTGTGGAATCAAATAAGCCTACAGCCGAGCAAGCATCATTACTTGAAACTCTTGCAGATAAGCTTTCTCTTACGCCAATTGAACAACCGTTTGAGTATATCAAAGAGCTTCAGCAGTCCTTTGACTATTCAAAAATCAAGTATAATGCTGAATATTATGAAATTGTTGATGATACACCAATATTTTCATCCGAATGGAAAGTATATTTTGAAGGCGGATTTTATATGAACCGTTCCCGTAGCCGCGCAGGAACTGAAATCAGCATAAATAAGCAATTTCAATGGTGTAACAAAGCAATTTATATCCCTGCAGTGTATTCCTGCTCAAAAGGAATTGTGGTTGATATTTGCGTAAAGGTGGATGCATCGCATTTTAAAGCATATTTTGATAAATGGATGCCTTTGTTGCAGAATGAAGAAAGAATGAGTGATGAACAGATTTCGCAAGCTGAAAGTGAAAATCCGTTTAATTTTGATTTTTACACTAAGCTTGAAATCAACGGAAAACAGCTTTCGGGATATAACGGTTGTTCGATATCATGGTTGCCTGAACAATGTTTACCCGAGGATACTGAAAATGACGCTGAAACAAAAGCTGTTCTGGAGCATTACGGCATGGATTCAGATTGCGGCTGGTCTGTTCGACGTTTATCATTTCCGTGGGCTACAAAGCGCAGACCGAATATTCAAAGCATCAAGCTTAGTCTTGAAAAACCGCCTGTTTTAATTAACGGACTTCATTTTAAAAATCCCAAAGTCGGCGATAAAATCAACTTTGTTCATCCCGTTTCGGGAGAAAATCATATTTTAACCGTTTGCGGTTATGAAAAAAACATTCTTGATTTTGCGGTAAAAGAATTGTCCGGTTATGAATTTCCTAAGTATAACACAGTAATGACATACATCGTATCACCCGAATTATCCGATGCAAAATTTCATGTTTGTGATTGCTTGCATAACGATGCGCCAAAACATATCTCTGAATGTGATTCTTCATCATCAATCGCCATAATCGGCGGGGCAGACGGTCCTACGGCTATATTTGCATCACACAAAACATCAGAAAACGTTCATTCTGCATCTTCTGCATTACATTTTGAACCCACAGATGACGTTGAATGGAAAATGGCTTTTCGCGAGAAGCTGTGTGAGGATATAGATGTCTGCATATTGTAAAACATAAAAATAATATAAGAAAAAAGCATACGATTTATCAACCCCCTGCCCCCAATCTTGGGGGATTAAGGTGTTTCTTGATATAAGCAAATTGCTCACAATGCGAGCAATTTCCTATATATTAAAAAATCTCCCGATTTTTGTCGGGAGATTTTTGTTGTATGCATCAATTTTCATCTGCAAATTTAAGAATTGTAGACATTATAACATCATATCCTGTTTCAATGGCTTCGGGAACAAGTCTGTCATAAGAATCGCGTCTGTTGTGGTAATAATCTGCAGGGCCGGGATCCATAGCCGCCAGACAGGTTGCGGAAATGCCTTCCTGTGTGAATGCCGCCGCATCTGATGAACCAAAGAAAACATTTGCAAATTTAAGACTGTCGTGTCCGGCTTCTTTAGCCGCATCCATAACAAGCTGACAGAATTTCTGATCGTGCTGTACTGTGCCTGTCATATCTCTGTTGTAAACATTAAGATAATCAAGGTCGGTAAGTGTATCAACGCAAAGTACGGATGTTTCAACACCTGATTCAACATAGTCTTTGTAGTGATCCTTAGCAAATTGCTTTGCACCGCGCAGACCTGCTTCTTCACCGTCTGTTATCATTGCAACAACTTCTGTATTTTCAAATTTTAAGCCTGCTTCTTCAAGCATTTTAAGTGCGGTAACAGCCGCCATTGTGCCTGTGAGGTTATCGTTTGCACCGGGAACAACCCTGTTGAAATCAACAAACAGATAAAGAGTTATCATGTTGATAATAGTGAAGAAATGGAAAAGGAATCCTTTGTTTGTAAGGAAATCTGCAAATTTGCTCTTGTTTCCGGTTGCTGTAAATACGGTTGAAAGCGCCGCAATCACAGCCGATGCAATACCCGATACAATAGAGCCTGCCATAATAGGTGTCATACCTTTGCCCTTGCCGTAGTAAGTATGACGCCATTCGTATGCGGAGTCTATATGACCGTTGATAACGATTCGTTTCTTTGTTTCGCCTGTTGCTTTTCTTGTAGCAATAAGGTTTCTGCCTGTAATTTTTTTGTAGAATACATCACAGAATTCTTTATAAAGGAGAAATTCCAATGCTGTTACGGTAAGACCGCTGAGTGCTGTTCCTGCGATAATTGCGTGGGGAGTTACGGGATGCTTTAAAACTTTTCCGAGCTTTCCGAGCTTGCTGAGATCTGCATATTTGCAAACACTGCCGGCAGCGACAGCACCGATAATTGATGCACCTACTGTTTTTGTGAAATGAGTAAATGCTTTGGGTGCCATTTTGTATTCTTCATAATGTGTTTCATCAGCGTACTTGTCAAGGTCTTTACGGAGCATTTCCATAGCATCGTATGCCTGCTGACTGCCTGATTCTCTCGGGCCTACAGTTTTGATTATTTCCGTAATTTTATCAACGGAATACTTAACATTGTCTTTAATAATTTTTTTGTCAAAATCGGTAAATTTCATGGTTGATTCTCCTTATGTGAACAGTTATAATAATTAATTTTTTGACGGCTCTGAATCTTCATCGGCAAAATTGAGAATTGTTGACATGATTATGTCCAAACCTGCTTCAATAGTCTTGGGTTCAAGTCTGTCATAGCTGTCAAGTCTGTTGTGATAATAGTCGGCAGGTGCAGGGTCCATAGCCGCAAGACAGGTTGCGGAAATACCTTCCTGTGAGAATGCGGCGGCATCAGATGAACCGAAGAATACATTTGCAAACTTAAGTCCGTCGTAGCCTGCTTCTTTTGCAGAATCCATTACGAGCTTACAGAATTTCGGGTCGTGCTTAACTGTGCCGGACATATCTCTGTTGTAAACATTGAGATAATCAAAATCGGTAAGTGTATCAACGCAGAGAACAGAGGTTTCAACACCGGATTCAACATACTCTTTGTAGTGATCCTTTGCAAATTGCTTTGCACCGCGAAGACCGGCTTCTTCGCCGTCTGTAATCATAGCCACAACTTCTGTATTTTTGAATTTGATGCCTGCCTCATCAAGCATTTTAAGGGCTGTAGCGGCAGCCATTGTGCCTGTGAGGTTATCGTTTGCACCGGGTACA
>JAZSLJ010000037.1:0-31650 GCA_045535305.1 Acutalibacteraceae bacterium | reverse complement strand
CCAAACGTTTCGGGTATGCCGAGGATTTTCCGATGTGGCATAAGGCAGATCTTGAGGCTATGGTGCTTCGTGACAGAAATCATCCGAGTATAATTCTGTGGTCAATCGGAAATGAAATAGATTATCCGAATGACCCGTATGTAACACCTCTTTTTGATGAAGTTCTGGGCAATAACGATGCCAATAAACCTGCTCAGGAAAGAAGATATGATGATAAAAAGCCCGATGCAAGACGCCTGACAACGGTTGCAAAGTCACTTGTCGATATTGTTCATTCTGTTGACAGCACACGTCCTGTTCTTTCAGCGCTTTCATTCCCCGAATTATCAACAAGAACGGGTTTCTTTGATGTTCTTGATGTTGCAGGCTATAATTACCGAGAGCATTTTTATGAGCAGGACCACAAGCGTTTTCCCGACAAGGTGATATTCGGAAGCGAAAACGGGCATTCTCCCGAAGCGTGGTATGCCGTCAGAGATAATGAATATATCTGCGGACAGTTTTTATGGACGGGAATTGATTTTCTCGGCGAATGCAGAGGCTGGCCCGTCAGAATTTCTCAGGCAGGTATGCTTGACCTTTGCGGCAATCCCAAACCGCTTTTCTACCGCAGAAAAGCACTCTGGACAGACACACCGTTTGTAAAAATCGCTGTATCAAAGGGCGAAAAAGACAAAACAAACACATGGACAGACCGTTTTGTTTATTCTGCAGAAAAGGGTGAAACTGTACAGATCAGCTGTTACACAAATGCAAATACGGTTGAATTATTCTTAAACGGCAAATCTTTAGGCGAAAAGACTTTGACCGATGCTGACGGTTGCAGAATCACCTGGGAAATCCCCTTTGAAGAAGGCACTCTTACCGCAAAAATTGACGGTGCGGAGGATACACTTACCACTACAGGAAAAGCAGAATCAATCAATTTTGATTTGTACGAAAATGATTCGGATATTGTTCAGGTTGAGGTTAGTCTGCTTGATAAAAATAATAATCTTACTTGCGAAGATGAAACAGTCTATTATCAGCTTACAGGCGACGGACAGATTCTGGGCATTGAAAACGGCAAACCCGATGACCTTACCTGTTACGCCGAGAAATACCGTTCAACCTATGGCGGCAAATCCATAGTTTACATAAGAAAAGGAAACAAGACTCAAAATATTACGCTTTATGCGTACACTAAAAACGGTCTTTGGAGTGAAAGGAAAATAAAAAATGGTTAAAAAGCTTTATCTCGACACTAAAGAGAAAATCTACCGCGCAACATCAATTATGTTCATAATTCAGCTTTTCGGAGCATTGGGCGCAGGATTTTTCTTTGTTATTCAGAACATTTTCGGCACATATCATATACTCGGCGCAACAGGTGCGGCAAATGAGCCTACTTTATGGTTTATTCTGTTCTGGGCAACTGACTTTTTCTTCGTTGCTCTTGTTATGGTGCTTTCATATCTGATTGCAGGCTTACCTGCTTTAGCTCCGTCCCTTGCACTTTCGGTGTATTTCTGCCATTTCACAAGTGCATCCGTTAGTGCGGAGAAAATGTACAACTGCTTCTTTGCAACCCCCTCAAACTATGCTGATGCCACATCAATCGGATATATGGGTTATCTTATAATGGCGGTAATGCTGTCATTACTTATAAAACTGCTCTACGCAGGCTGGACTGAAGCTAAAAATCCCATTGGCAGAGGTATTGATAATCTGCTTGGTAAATTAAGAAAGAAAATCAAGCTTATTCCCGACACAATCAAAGGTATCGAGATTGCAGAGGGCGTTGACCTTATCGTGCTTGTGCTGATTATCCCCGTAGCTTGCTGTGCGCTCACATTCATTCTTATCAAATACGGCATCGAAGTGCCCTTTGCCGCAATTTCAGAGGGTCTTAAAGGTGTCCTCACCACTCTTTCACAGAGCAACGTTATCGTTGCCGCACTTGTTATGGGACTTATGGTCGGTTTTGACCTTATCGGGCCTGTTTCCCTTGCCGCATTCTCCGTTGCAACAACTGCATATCTCACAACAGGCAACGCTCAGCTTATCACAATCTACTCCGTTTGTTTCATAACAGTAGGCTGGACTGCATTCTTCGGTATGCTCTGCTGTAAGATATTCAAAAAAGGCGGTAAAACAAATACAGACGATTTCAATTTTGCAACGACAGGGCCAATCAACGCATTTTTTGAAAACATCAAGCTCACCGTTGCACCCTCAATGCCACTTGCTATGAGAAGCCCCTTTACGATGATTCCCGGACTTATGGCAGGCTCTGCATTCGGCGGAGTAATAACCGCACTTTTCGGTATTGTTAACACCGCTTACACAGACGGTTCATTACCAAAATACACAACGGGCAACTTTACATACGGTGCAGTTGATTACACTTATGCCGAGCTTTTTGAACAGGGCGAAATATTTATGAGCTTCACACTTCCCCTTCGTTCAGGCGATTTTCTTACCTGCCGTCTGCCACTGTTCTTTATAATTCTTGTTAGCGGTTTTGTCGGCGGACTTGTAGTAATGGGACTGCGTGAGGTTGAATACAAAGTGCTTTCAAAACGCGGATGCTATTTTGTACCACAAGGCGACATCGTACTTGAAATGCGCGAATTGGGAAAGAAATTTGCAGAAAAAATTAAACAATAATTTATAGGAGTGAGCCTATAAATTATTGTTTATCTATTTCATTAAAGACAAAAGAGGACTGATTTTAAATCAGTCCTCTTATATTATAATAAATTCAGAATTGTTGCTTTGGGAACAGCACCCGCTATATGATTTACAACCTCGCCGTTCTCAACAACAAACAAGGAAGGTATGCTCTCTATACCGAAAGCCTGTGCAAGTGCAGGTTCTTCATCAACATTGACTTTGCAGACTTTTATGTCTGCTCTCTCCTCGGAAATTTCGTCAATCACGGGAGCAATCATCATACAAGGACCGCACCATGATGCCCAGAAATCAACAAGAACTTTCTTATCAGAGTTAAGAACCTCGTTTTCAAAATTATCCATTGTAACTTTTACAACTGCCATAATTTTACTCCTTTAAAAATTTATCAAGAATATCAGCCGCATCGCCTACAAGCTCCTTGCAGGGACGTTTTTTATAATACTGAGCCGTTCTTGCCTCGGGAACGGGACTGTCCGCACCTTTTATATCCAACCCAAGAAGCTCTCTGCAAACATAACTGCCGTTCTTCACTTTAAAGTCATTTGCAAGAGCCTGCACCTGGGAATAAAGATGTTTTTTTGCTTCAACATCTTTGGGACTGTCGTAGCCGTAAAGCAGACCTGTGATTATAAACATACCGCTGACAGCTCCGCAGACCTCACGAAGTCTGCCCATACCGCCGCCAAAAACAGATGCAAGACGCATCATCGTATCAAAATCAATGTTCGTTTTATCGCAGAATGCACCCGCAACAGCCTGTGAGCAGTTATATCCCTGTTCAAACAGAGCCATCGCTTTTTCACGCCTATTCATTATGCGTTCTCCACGGTGTCAGCCATCTTTTCAAGCCAATCGCCCTCAAAAAGCTCAATAAGACCTCTGTCAACCTGATTTGCAAAATCGGGGTCAATGGGGATTCTTGCAATCTGAGGTATTTCATTTGCCGCCGCAATTCTTTCAAGATTGCTCTCGGCGAAAATAAAGTGCTTTTTGCCGCATTCATTACATTCAAAATATGACATATTCTCAACAATGCCGAGAACGGGAATATTCATAAGCTTTGCCATATTTACGGCCTTTGTAACAATCATTGAAACAAGGTCTTGCGGTGATGTAACAATGATAATTCCGTCAACGGGAATGCTCTGGAATACGGTAAGAGGTACGTCGCCTGTTCCGGGAGGCATATCAACAAACATATAGTCAACATCTTTCCAGACAACGTCTGTCCAGAACTGCTTTACAACGCCTGCGATAACGGGACCTCTCCATACAACGGGATCAGTTTCATTTTCAAGAAGAAGGTTAAGCGACATAATATCAATACCGGTTTTTGTAACTGCAGGATAAAGCTCTGTTGCTGAACCGGTAGCTCTTTCGTGTATACCGAATGCCTGCGGGATTGACGGGCCTGTAATATCAGCATCAAGAACTGCAGTTTTAAGTCCACGGCGGTTAAGTGTTACAGCCATCATAGATGTAACAAGGGACTTACCTACGCCGCCTTTACCGCTTACAACACCGATAACTTTTTTTACAGAACTTAACTCATGTAATTTTTCATGTTCAATAGCATTTTTGCGTTCCGAACAGTTTGCACTGCAAGAGCTGCAATCATGTGTACATTCACTCATTATATTATTCCTCCAAATATTAATCATTATATCTATTATAGACCTATTTTTTAATAAGTCAACAAATTTAAATAAAAAAAGACGGAACATTTCTGCTCCGTCTGAAATATGAATTACTGCTTTTCGATTTTTTCAATCTGTTCTTTACTTGCATTTGCAAGAAGTTCGGTGTTACCCTCGTCTGCAGCTTTCTGAAGAGCAGCACGTCTTTCAAGAAGCTCTGCATACATAATCTCTTTCTTCTTACCGTCAAGATCGTAGAAGAGCATGGGGATAATACCCAAAGAACCTGTAATAGCAGGAATAATTGTAAACATAGCAAACATATAAAACTTAACGCTGTCTGTCTGCTCTCTGCCTGAAACATAAGCAGCCTGGTCGTAATTAACAAGCTTTTTGAGCCATGTTCTGATAAGTGAGGATACCTTGCCTGAAACCTTTGTTGCAATATCCTTGGCAACAGATGTCATAGCTTCTGTACGGTAACCGTTCTTCCATTCGCAGTAGTCCATTGATTCGTTGTACATTTCTGTACCGATGATTGAACGTGTGCCGTAGAAGAGAGTCCAGATAAGCTCGTAAATACTCATTACGATAAGCATACCGATCGTACTCTGGTAAATACCGCCCTTCTTTGTTTTCCAGTTCATACCTACAATACCTACACCGAATACGAAAACGTTAAGGATTTCGGTAATATAACGGCTGGAAATATAAAGGAATTTACTTGAAAAATGTCTGCGGAGCCAAGGAACATAAGCAAATGAAATAGGACTGACAGGCGCTGCAGCAATACCTGTAATCATAGTCATTGATGCAAGGTGAAGAACGTCTATGTAATAATCACTCTTACTGCCGCCTATACCAAAGCTGGACAGGAAATCACAAAGTGTGAGAAGCAATATGGGTTTATTGTTGACAATTGACTTTACACCCTGCATAATATCAGGTTTTTCAATGGACTGCATAACTCGTTCTCTCGAGTTCATAAAGTACCACATTGACATACCGCTGGAAAGTACTGTTGTAAATATACCCATACCAACGAATGTGGTAAGATAAAGTGTGCTTCGTTTTGTTTTGAATACATTATTATCGATAATATCAAGAATAACGGTTGTAATCTGTTCGGGCAATTTTTCACCGAATGTACCCGATGCAAAGTTTGCCAACGTTATCAGTCTCGTTCGGTCAACAGGGTGCGGCGTTATGGTTGCCAGCATACCGTTACGGGCAATATTCTGGAATGTTCCGATACCTTCTCTTACAAAAGCAAGGAGAACATAAAATATAAACTTTGTCATATCCATTGAAGTTTTACCTTCAAAAATAAGAGGCAAAAGCCAATAAAGACAAGTACCGATAAGACCGGGAATAGCAAGTAAAAGAAGGTAGGGTTTAAATTTACCCCAACGGGTACGGGTTCTATCAACAATAGCACCCATAAAAATATCATTTACAATATCCCAAACGCCGTTGATTGTCTGTTCAATCATCTGTAAAGACAAGTCAACCTGAACGATATTTGTTATAAAACGATCGGAATATTTATTGATGTTAAAACTTTGAGCTGCATCCCAAAGAACAAAACCGACAGTTTCTTTTCTGCCGACATATCTTCGGTTTTCATAGACATAATCGGTATTAAGCTGTTCTACCTGTGTCTGAGTATTATTATCAGCCAAAATAACAACTCCTCTCCATAGCAATATCCACATTATAGCATACATTTTCTTAAATTGCAACAATAATTGTGAATACAACGCTGTTTTTTTGTTAAATTTATAGACAGAACTTTTGTTGATTCTCACGAAAAAAACAGCAATCGGAGTGTATATTTTGAAGAAAAAAATTATTGTAGCAGGTGCGGGGCACGGCGGGGTGGTTGCCGCATCAATTCTTGCAGAAAACGGCTTTGATGTAACGGTATATGAAAAGAAAAAACGTGATTGTCTGGGATTTGACTGGCATGATACATTCAGAATCAACAGTTTTGACGATGCAGGCATACCAAGACCGCCCCAAGACAGCTGTAAACGTTCATTTCCCCTTGCATTCACGAACCCTGCAAAAACTGTAAGAATCGCCGTTCCCGACACCAATGACGGCACAAATTGCTCCGTATACAGAAAATATCTTGCATCCTATCTTATAAGCTATGCAGAATCAAAGGGTGCAAAGCTTAAATTCGGAGTTGAGGTTTCGGGCGTTGTCGCAGGAAATGACCGCATAAACGGCATTACAATTACCGACGGCAACAAAAATATTGCCGTTTTTGCAGACCTTGTGATAGATTCCGCAGGAATTGACTCCCCTGTAAGAAATCTGATTCCAAAAAAATTTATGATACAAAACGATATGCCCGAAAAAAGCATTTTTACGGTTTACAGAGCATATTTTCAGCGTATTGCACCCGAAAATCCGCCAAAACCCTACATGGTATATCTTTTTCATATGAGAAAACCCGGCATTTCATGGGTAATAGCTCACGAAAATCACTTTGATATACTCATAGGGCTTTTTGGCGAAAAATTATCGGACGAGGACATTCAATCTGCATTACAGGACATAAAAGCAGAAAATCCTTCAATCGGAGATGAAATTATCCGTGGAGGGAGCGTTGAGAGAATCCCGTTAGGCAGAACACTGCCCGTATTGGTCGCCGACGGCTATGCCGCCATAGGCGACTGCGCATCTATGACCATTCCCATTATGGGATCGGGGATTGCTAACAGTATAAGGGCAGGTAAACTCCTTGCAGATGCAATAATTGACGATGCAAAAATGCTTTTTACTGCAGAAACACTATGGAAATACCAATACAATTATTTCACTAAAATCGGCAACAACCTTGTAATTACAGATAAACTGCGTGAGTTGGCTACGCAAATCACCGCTGATGATATAGATTATGCTTTTGAAAAAGAGCTTTTGAGCCAGAAAGACATATATCTCGGTGCAGACGGAAATTTTAATATGTTATACATTTTACAGAAAGCCATAAAAGCATTACCGAAACTGTCTAAGCTGACAAATGCCGCAATAGTTTTATCTAAGTACAACACAATAAAAACGACTCTTGAACAAATCCCCAAAAAGTACGACAGACAACAGGTTATTGAGTGGATAAAGAAATATAATGAAATCTAAACAATAATTTAGCGGAGAATTAAATTGATAATTGTAGGGGCGATAATCTATCGCCCGCGTGCGAAGCACGAAATGCCACCAGGCATTTAAATAGATATTTGTGCAAATTGTAACGGTGTTCCACCGTTATTTGCCTTACGGCAAATCGGGCGTTAGGTTAACGCCCCTACGATATACCATCAACATACTGCTAAATTATTGTTTCCCTTTTACAAAAAAAACAGGACAGATAATTCTGCCCTGCATGATAATTGAATTTGCCGATTAAAGTACGATTGTTGAGAACATGGGTTCGAGTCCCGCTGCAACTCTGAGAATATCTCTAGCATCAGCAGCAGTAAGTCTGTCATCACCGTTAACATTTGCAAGCTTAAACTGTTCGGCTGTGTACTCATCAAGAGAAGCGGCAAAACGAAGAGCGCTTCTTGCATCGCCTGCAGTAATAATACCGTTGCGGTCTATATCGCCAAGAATTGCGGTATCCAAAACAGGTTCACTTTCTGCCTCACCGGTTTCTGCCTCGTCGGTTGCTTCCTCACCGTCATTTACATCTGAAGCAATTTCAGACTCAAACTCTGAAGCTGTTTCTGATTCACCGATTTTTGAGCCGTCGTTGCCTGCAAAAACAAACACGATAGTGCCTGCAACCAGAAGAAGTGTAAGTACACAACAGATGACTGATTTAAAATTCTTACTCATTAAAATTTCCTCCTTGAATTTAATATGTCCTTACAAAAAAAGTACAAGAACAAAATAATGATACCATAAAAACGCCGATAATTCAATATTTTTTCTTCGTAATTATATACAAATATGCAATCAATAATTAAAATTGTTTTTTTGCCGCGCAGCAAATTACCTGTTTTGTAATTGATTGGGGTATTGATATTGCCGTTGATTATTTTGTGATTTTGTATGATTTAAGAGTATATTCTCCGTTCTCAACAGAAATCTTAGCAGCACCCGAAGCATACCTGTCGTTGCTTGCGCGCCTTGCCTGCTGACTTGTCATATCGGTTGTTACACCTGATGAATACACGCTGAATTCAACAGTAATAACATTTCTGTTTTGCGAAAAAGTGTCCGTAATACATACATTTCGGTAATCTACACCATCAGCGGCAGGTGTATAAAAATAACCGTCGTCATATTTAAAGAAACCGTAAGTTTTTTCGGTATAAACGCTTTCGCTCTTTACTGTCTTATCAAAAAATCTGCCGATTACATCATTTACATCTTTTTCGCTGATTTTGTTATAATAACCTATATCATCGTCAATATATTCTGTTGTAACGCGTGATTGATTATTATTCATTGTGTACGTATAAGCAAAACGGATAAGCTCATAAGCGTCAGCTTTATCGGAAGAATAGGCTTTATTCTCCGAAAAATACACTTTTGAGAACTCCGAAAGAAAGTCATTTATACTTTTTGTTGAAACAGAATCCGTATTTGCAGAATCCTGACCGTCATTTTCATCAACCGAATCGGAATTCCCGTCATTTGAAGTTAAAATTTCGTTTTTATCATCTTTGTCATTATTATCAGAGCCGACAGTTGTTGCAACGGTAGTTAAAATATTATCATCATCGCCACCCGGTGTGCCGAATGAGCCGCTGTCGTTAAGATGCCACAAAACAGCAGATGCACCGGCTACCACGGCAACTATTGCAACTGTAAATATTGCTTTTGCTTTATTCATAACATAATCTCCTTAATTTGCAATCGGAACTGCATATTGCAGTTCCGATGAAAGGTTATCCTATATAATTACCGCAATTATGACAGAATACATCATCAACAGGCACGTCATTTCCGCACTCGGAACAAATTCTGCTGGTTGTTGCAGATGTTTCTGTTGCTGAGGGTGTGCTTACGCTGTGAACCTCAACATCTTCATCCGTTGCAATATCATCCATTATGTAATCTGTTGCCTTCAGAATATCAGCAACAGAAGCGTTATCAACATCAAGTATTGCAGTTCCGTTGGGAGAAATCAACACCGGCTCATCCGCATATCTTTTCAACAAGGGGTCGGAATAAGAATGTGAAAGCTGTCCCATAAGAGCAGCCGCCTTGATTGCCGCCGCAGTTTCATCACTTGACATTGTTTCATAGCTGTTTGTATTGCCTGCGAAATTTCTGCCCGATGTGCTGCCTAAAAGCTCTGCTATTCTTTCGGGTGTCATAATTTCAACAGGTACGGGCGCAGAAGATTCATCACGTTTGGGATAAGAATCGTAATGTCTGTGTTTCTTTTTCTTTTTTGAATTCTGTATAATGAGTGCTACAATAAGCGCAAGCAAAATAACCAAAAGCACAGCCGCCGCAATAAGAGCACCCATCTGCCATGTAAACCCATCGTTACTCGGATCATTTTTTTCAACAAGATTGCCGATTGTATATTTTTCGGTAGGTGTCTGAATAATAAGATTTGCGGAATCTTCCTCAAAAATATCCGAAAGTGATGCTTCAAACGAAAGAGTGGTTGATTCATCACCCGAAGGCTCGGTTGTGTTAAAAATATTACCGATATTATTGCCGCCGTTGTTATTATTTGAGTTGTTGTTTGGATTGTAGTTGCCTGTGGGATACTGTATAGCAGTAGTTGTTTCCCCTTCCGTGGGCTTATGTACACCTGTACCCGAATTATTTACAAGATTACTTGAATCCTCACCGTTATCGGCTTTTGTAGTTGTTTCGGTTGTGGTTGTATTGTCAGGATTTATAGCTGTAAGCTGACCGATAAGATCCAACACCGAATCCCAATTAAGATTCTCACCGATATCAATAGCACCTACGGTAATCTGCACACTCAATGCAAGCATCACCGCGATTACCGCTATTATCATTTTACGGATGTTATTTTTCATAAACATTCCCCTTGTTTCCTTTTCAAATTAAAAGCCTTTTACAAGACCTGCGCTGTATCTTAATATGCTTCTTGCATCGTTTGCCGTAATCATACCGTCGCCGTTTACGTCTGCAACATGGCGTTCAACAGCATCAAGAGTTGTCAGCTGTGCAGATGCCCTTAATGTTATTCTTGCATCTTCCGCTGTTATAACCTCATCAAAGTTAACATCACCTGTCATATACGATGCCATATTGTTATATTTTGTTGTGGTTTCCGCAGGAACAACACCTGTTGTTGAAGCTCCAACACCTGTTGTTACGTCTGAACCGCCCTGTGTATGATTTTCGGTTGTAAGTGATGTGTACCCCATATCGGCTGAAGATGTAGTTGTTTCATTATTGCCGAATTGTATTGACAAAAGATACATTATAATCTCACTTGTTGACATAGTTTCAACCGAATCGGGTAATTCTATGCTGTCCCCGTATTTTTCTTCAACCCATTGAGAAAACGTATTGCCGTCCTTGCTGAGATAACGGATAAGATCCGTTATAACAAGCGCATTGTCAAGCCCCAGCTCAGAAAAAACACCGTCAATGGCATCAAGAGTATCTGTCTGCCCTTCTGCCGTTGTGGTTTCGGGACTTGTGAAGGTTTCGGCTGCAGTATATGCAACAGCTTCAAGAAAGCCCACATTATACTTACCCGATGCGAGCAGAGCAAAGCAAACAAGCGCTACACAAAGAAACGCAAAATAATTAACCTTTTTCATAATTATCTGCCCCTGATTTTATTTGTTCCAATATGCTATATCGCTATAATCCTTACCGTCCTTAGGCGTATCATCCTCAATAAACTGAGCCAGCGTGCTGGGTCTTTCAACGGTAGGTAACGTAGATTTCTGCTTAACTGCAGCATTATATTCACTTCTTCTTGTCATGGCAACAAGCACAATTATAACAACAAGAACAAGAATTACAACAGCCGCAACAAACACAATCAATGTAAGCGTACTGCCCGACAGTCCCCACGAATCGTTATTCGCGTTGCCGTTGACAATAACTGTAATGATTTCCTCCTGTGCAACAGGTGCTGTCGTTTCATCACCGTCGGTAGCTTGCTGACCGTCCTGATTATTCTGACCGTCGGGATATGTAGTCATCGAGCCTGACTGATTGGCATTGGGATACTGCCCCGCCTGTATACCGGAAAGCCCCGAAGATGTGGTGTTTTCCATACTGTTACCGAAATCAAAATCAAAATTAAAATCGTCGAAGCCATCCATTATTGAACCGAGACTTTCGCCGAACTTATCTGCAATAGAACCGAGATAACCGCTTAATGAGTCCGTATCAAGATTGATTCCGCCGTTATCCGTCGGTGATGCAGTAGTTGTTTCCGCCGCGGTGGTGGTTTCTACGGGAACAAACTCGTCCTCACCGTCTTCAATAATGTAAATATCTTCGGCAAATACCGTTGCCGACATAATCAGGCAACAAAGTATTACTGCAATAAATGCTGATGCCCTTTTCATTTCTCACACTCTTCCAAAATTAATAAATGATTATAATACATCAAATTTTATTATACTATAAAAACTCTCTTTTTTAATTCCATTTAAGAATAATAGCCTTAATTTTCAAAATTGTTTTCAAACTTAATATATGGCAAAAGCAGGATGCAACGAAATCAAGCATCCCGCAAAACGGTTTTATTCATTATCAGAAGATGATTCTTCTTTTTTCTCTGCCTTTTCTCCGCCTTTTACAGCAATCACGGCAACACCTGCAACGATTGCAACACCTGCAACAACGGCAATAACATAAACATACCATTTACCGTTTACAGAGTTTTCGGATGAAGATGTATTATCCGAATCAGCCACGGTAACTGCATCTGTTTTTCCGTTTTTCAAAGAGCTGTTACCTGCCGCGGAAACAGACTTTGAAATATCCGTATCGCCCACTTTCAAAGAATATGCCCACAAACAAAAATCATTTATATCATAATCCTCAGTAAGAGGTTGAAATGTAAATGTCGCAAGACGAAGTCTGCCGTCTGTAAGATAACTGTCTTCACACTTTTCGGTAAAAATCGCCGAAACAGAGGCAAGTCCCGAACTTGTAACAGAAAGACCCGCTATTGCCATCATATCGCTGATTGAACTGTTGGATGCAGATTTGACATATTCATAAACACTTTCGTCAAAGCCGAGCCTTAAATCCGCAGAAATCATTTCTCCGGGATTTTCAACATAAACCTCAACGATAACCTTATCTATATCGGCATTGTATGAAGATTCAAAAACAAGCTTTGTATCAGCCGCAAAAGCAACAACACCCGTAAGTGCCATAAGCAAAACAGCCAGACACAACGATAAAAATCTTTTCATTCAAAATCGCCTCCACTATATAAATTACAGTATATGCGCAAAAAAGTCAACATACAAATTATACAAAAGGTTTGTCAATAGTTACCACGCAATAACAGTTTTCAAGATTTTCCGACACTATGCGGCATATTTCCTTTTTTGCATCCGAATCGGAAAGCTTTGCTGAAAACGGAACAACCGCATCAAAAATCAGGTTTGTGTGAGTGTCGCCCGGCACCATTCTGAAATCGTGTATTGTAATATCCTTATTTATCTGAGTTACAAGCAAGGCAACCTTCTCTTTCATTTCACTGATATACTCATTATCTGTTTCAACAGGGTCCATATGTACCACAGCAAGACAGTTAAGCTCGCGTGCAAGGTGCTGTTCGATATTGTCAATTATATCGTGGAGAACATAGATATCCTCATTACCGTTAACCTCAGCATGAAGGGAAATGATAATTCTTGAGGGGCCGTAATCGTGAACGATAAGGTCGTGAATTCCCACAACTTTATCATAAGAAAGAACGATAGTCGAAATTTTATCCAGAAGCTCCTGTTCGGGAGCAGAGCCGAGCAAAGGACTGATTATCTCTTTTGCCGAATTGAAGCCTGCATACATAATAAACAGCGAAACGAGTATACCGCACCAGCCGTCAATGGCAATATCGGTAAAATATGAAATAACGGTTGAGATAAGTACAACAACGGTAGCAATACTGTCTCCGATACAGTCCATAGCGGTAGCTTTCATGCCTGCCGAATTGATTTTCTGCCCTATTCTGCGGTTGTAAAAGAACATATATCCCTTTACGGCAACAGATAATACCAAAATAATTATCGATACAGCACTTGCTTCAACTGCTACGGGATTTCTGATTTTATCAACAGAAGATGTAAACAGCTCAAAGCCCACAATAACAATTATAACCGATACCGCAAGGGCAGAAAGGTACTCCAATCTGCCGTGTCCGAAGGGATGGTCCGCATCGGGCTTTTTATTTGCAAGCTGAATACCTGCAAGAGTAATTGCAGATGAACCTGCATCAGAAAGATTGTTAAAAGCATCAGCCGTAATAGCTATTGAGCCGCTTATAACACCTGCAAAATATTTAACACCGAACAAAACAATGTTAAGAAAAATTCCCACACAGCAACAAAGAGTACCGTATGCACTTCTGCGACTGCTCTCCGACATTTTATCGGCATTTTTCAGGAAAATTTTACTTAAAACAGTAATCATTTAATCCTCTCCGTTTTTCTTTTTGAGTTTTAACGCCTGTATTTCCCGAATCTTCTCAGTTTCAATCTGCTCCCCTTTTGAATAAACATCCCTGAACATAAACATATTGTATTTAAACTTATCTGCGGAAGGCTTTTCAGAATCATCATCGCGAGAAAGCTCGTATTCATTTATAAGTGAAATCACGAGGTCTGTGGCGGTATATCTGCCCGATTTAAATATTGTATCTGAAATTTCTTCAGGTGTAACAAACTCAAAACGCTTTGCGCTGAGTCTTAATTCAAAGCAGTAAGAAATAAGCTTACGTCCCTTTGCAGTTAAATCGGTAAAGGGAGAAATTATATTGAGCTTCTTATTAAAATCCTCTATCTCCGCATAAAAAACGCTCGGCGCTGTAATAAGCTCTTCCCACTTGCCGGAAGAAAATATACGTATTACCCTTTTTTCGTTTTTATCAAGAGGACGTTTTACCGTATCTGTCTGAGATGTTTCACTGCCCGTAAAACCTGCGGATGTTGCAGTTATATAACCTCTGCTGACAAGGTCAAGAAGTGTAAGGGTAAAATAATCGGATTTATTGGTTACGCCCTCAAGCACCGAATAAAGAATAGTTGCAGGGCTGACCGATGCAAAAGCCTTACGCTGTACACGTTCAAATTTTTCATAAACGGGCTTGTTTTTACACATTTTAAGCCTTAATTTAAGCATAACACGCTTATAATCAAATGCAAAATATATTCCGAAACCGATTACAGCAGCAAGAATGACACACAAAATAACTGTAACGGCAATTTTTGCTCTGCTGTCATCAACAATTACCGTAAGACCGCTTGAATTGAACAATTCATCGGGAACTGTTATACCTATTTTTACAAGTCCCGCAGTATTTGAGGCTGTAAAAGTAATACTGCCGTCGGCTTTTTCGCCAGCAAGATTGCCCGATTCAAGAATTTCAAAATCCTCCGGATAGCAAGGCTTTGGCGTGTTAACGGTAACGGACACATTTCTGCATATAAGAGTGCTGTCCTCATTAACTGCTCTGTAATAAAAATATGCTCTGTTTTTATAAATCTTCACAGCATCATTCTGAATGTATCTGATTGAAAATGTATGCGTACCCGCTTCGGGTATATACCACATAACGGAATACTTATTCTCCGTTTTTTCATAAAAATATGTACCTGCTTCAAGACTTTCGCCCGTTTCTTCCGTACAGGTGTTGCCGTCAAGGGATACGGATACATCCGTAACAGACGCTATCCGTTCAAAATTATCGTCAATAACAACAATATCCCTTACAAAGCACTCTTTACAGTCCTGTGCAACGGTCAAAGTCCATTCCTCGGTAATAAGCGCACTGCCGTCGCTTCTCATATCTGCGGTAATATTCACACTCTCCACAGTATAATCCGAGGATGCACCGAATGCTGCTGTTGGCATCATCAGAACCGACAGCAATACTGTAATAATAATCAATATCGAATGTTTCATTTTAACCTCTCAAGAGCTTCGTTAAGAAGTTTTTCTATAAGCAACGGATTGCCTCTGCCCTTTGTTGCACCCATTACCTGACCCATAATGGCTTTTGCGGCGGCAACCTTGCCTTTTTTGTAGTCTGCAACCGATTTGGGATTTCTTTCTATCGTATCGTTTATAATAGAATTCAAAAGAGATTCATCATTAATCTGTCCTAAATCGTTTCTTTTAACATATTCACAAGCATCTTCGTCATTTTCCCAAAGAGCTTTAATAACTTTCTTTGTAACGGAGCTGTTGATTTCGCCGCTTCCCTGCATATCCGCAATCTGTGCAAGATGCTCGGGTGCGATTGCAATAACACCGCTGTCGCCGTCGTACAGCTTTATGATTTCCGAAATTACAATATTTGCAAGGAGCTTTGGATATTTTGTGCCTGCAACCGCAGTTTCAAAATAATCCGCAGTTGTCATATCGCCTGTTATAAGCTCCGCATCGTAAGCGGTAAGACCGTACTTTTCTATATAAACTTTTTTTCTCTCGTCGGGGAGTGTTGGAATTGATGCTCTGAGTCTTGCAATTTTTTCATCACTCATTATAACGGGAGCAAGGTCAGGCTCGGGAAAATAACGGTAATCGTCAGCATCCTCTTTTTTACGCATGGAGAATGTTTTGCCGCTTGTCTGGTCAAAACGTCTTGTTTCCTGCACAATAACTCCGCCGTTTTCAAGCTGATCAACCTGTCTTTTGTATTCGTACTCAATAGCCTTCTGAATAAATGTAAAGGAATTAAGGTTTTTCATCTCTGTTCTTGTGCCGAACTCGGTTTCTCCCTTTTTTCTTACGGAAAGATTGACGTCGCAACGCATAGAGCCTTCCTGCATTTTACAGTCTGAAATACCCGTGTAAAGAATAATTGAACGAAGCTTTTTAAAGTAAGCAACAGCTTCTTCCGCACTTCTGATATCGGGCTCGGAAACAATTTCGATAAGAGGCACACCGCAACGGTTGCAGTCTATCATTGTGCCGTATGTGTCGTTATGAATAAGCTTGCCCGCATCTTCTTCAATATGAATTCTTGTTATACCGATTCTTTTTGTGCCGTTTTCACTTTCAATTTCAAGCCAGCCGTTTTGGCAAAGAGGCAAATCGAACTGTGAAATCTGGTAAGCCTTGGGTAAATCGGGATAAAAATAATTTTTTCTGTCCTGTTTGGAATATCTTGCAATGGTACAGTTGGTAGCAATACCTGCTTTAGCCGCATACTCAACAACCTGTTCGTTAAGAACGGGAAGCGTGCCGGGCATACCCATGCAGACAGGACAGCATTGAGTATTAGGCTCTGCCCCAAAGGTTGTGGGACAGCCGCAGAAAATCTTTGTCTTTGTGCCAAGCTCACAATGCACCTCAAGACCTATGACCAATTCATAATCTTTTATCATATTCATCTGCGCCCCTCCTTACCTGTTTTCAAAAGCCCAGCCGGCTCTTAACAGCGTATTTTCCGAAAAAGATTTGCCGATAAGCTGTAAACCTATGGGCATACCCTCATTATCCTTGCCGCAGGGCAAAGAAAGAGCAGGCAGACCTGCAATATTGACAGGAACGGTGTAAATATCACCTAAATACATTTCAACGGGATTTGCTGTTTTTTCCCCTATTTTATACGCAACTGTGGGTGCTACGGGAGAAATGATAAAATCGTTATTTTCAAAAATTCTGTTAAAATCGTTGACTATAAGAGTCCTCACCTGTAATGCTTTTTTATAGTAAGCGTCGTAATATCCCGAAGAAAGGGCAAAAGAGCCGAGCATAATTCTGCGTTTGACCTCTTTGCCGAAGCCCTCACTTCTTGTATTTTTATATAATTCATCAATATCGTTATAATTTTCTGTTCTGTAGCCGTAGCGTACACCGTCAAACCTTGCAAGATTTGATGATGCCTCGGAAGATGAAATTACATAATATGCAGGCAAAGCGTATTCCATTGTGGGAATTGAAACCTCCTGAATCTCAACACCCATTTTTTCAAACATTTTTGCCGCATTCAGAACCGCTTGTTTTACCTCGGGATTTATACCCTCACCGAAATACTCCTTCGGCAGAGCCGCTTTCATACCTTTAACGCCGTTTTTCAGCCCAATGGTAAAATCAGTATAATCTCTCTTGAGAGATGTTGTATCATAAGAATCATGTCCTACAACAGCATTAAGAACAATAGCCGCATCCTCAACATTTCTTGTAACAGGGCCAATCTGGTCAAGTGAAGATGCAAAAGCCACAAGACCGTTTCTTGACACCGTACCGTAAGTGGGTTTAAGACCAACAACACCGCAGAAAGCGGCAGGCTGACGGATAGAACCGCCAGTATCCGAACCGAGAGCAAAAACTGCCTCTTTTGCGGCAACTGCAGCCGCAGAGCCACCCGATGAACCGCCGGGAACTCTTTGTGTATCGTGTGGATTCTTAGTAATGCCGAATGCTGAATTCTCGGTAGTTGAACCCATGGCAAATTCATCCATATTGGTTTTGCCGAGCATAACGGCGTTTTGAGCATTGAGTTTTTTTGCAACAAACGCATCGTAAGGGGAATTAAAATTTTCAAGCATTTTTGATGCACAGGATGTAATACTGCCCTTTGTGCAGATATTATCCTTTATGCCGTAGGGTATGCCCGTAAGAGCAGTACCCTTACCCTGAGCAAGGATTTTGTCAGCTTCATGAGCCTGTTTTAAAGCCACATCTTCGGTGAGTCTTATGTATGCACCGATTTCACCGTCAACCTCATTGATTTTTTCAAAATATGCTTTTGTTACCTCAACCGAGGAAATTTCTTTATTATGCAGTTTTGCCGAAAGCTCTTTAAGGCTTAAATCAGTAATATTCATTATATTTCCTCTTTATTCAAAAGTTTTGGGAACGGTCATATAGCCGTCCGCTTTGGTAGGAGCGTTGAAGAGAAGCTCATCTCGGTCAGGCTGATTTGTAACCGCATCTGCTCTTAAAACATTGGTTATAGGTACAATATGTGCGGTAATTTCCACTCCGTCCGTATCAATTTCCGAAAGCTTATCTGCAAAACCTATAATAGCACCAAGCTCCGACTGCATTGATGCCTTTTCATCGTCCGTAAGACTGAGCTTTGCAAGATTTGCAACCTTATCAACATTAATTTCAGCAAACATCTTTATTTACCTTCTTTTAAAATTTTATAAAAAAAAGAAAAAATCTCTCATTTTAAATATCAGCATTATATATTATAACACAAATATCCTTTTTTTGCAAACTACTTCATAAAAAATTAAAAGGGACGGCAAAATTACCGTCCCATGCGATATATCTATATATCTATTATTTTAAAATCATCATTTAACCGCAAAAATCACACACGCCACCAACGCGGCAATACCTGTCAATATTATTATATCGGCTGTTTTTACGCTCATTTTCACTTTTGAGTAAAGACCGCCGTTATTTTTATTCTGCATCACATCACCTTTTTGCAAGATACTTTCTCATATCTATTGCACAGGCAATAAGAATGATAAGACCTTTTATTATATAAAGCATATTAGCCGAAACGGACAGGAAGGTAAGACCCGCAAAAATTATCTGAAGCAACAAAACGCCTATAACAATACCGCTTATTTTACCCGTACCGCCCACGAATGACACTCCGCCGATAACACAGGCGGCAATCGCATCACTGTCGTAGTTAAGACCTGTATTTGCCGAAGATGATGCAATTCTTGCGCCGTCAATAAAGCCTGTAATACCGTACATCATACCTGCAAGCACAAAAACCATAATAATGGTACGGAACACGTTTACACCCGACACATTTGCCGCTTCTTCATTTGAGCCTACCGCAAACATATTTTTACCGAATTTGGTCTTGTTCCATATAAACCATATTATAACGGTGATAATCAAAGTATACAGTACATAATTCGGCACAGCAACAGTACCTATTGTAAAAAGTGTTCCCTTTACAAACTCTGTATAAGAATCATCAAGCCCCGATATAGCCTGTCCGTTGTTTGAGCCTATCATAAGGTACATAAGAATTGCACCAAAGATTATAAGCTGAGTTGAAAGCGTAACGATAAACGGATGCAGCTTGAATTTTGCCACAAAGAATCCGTTTACAAAACCGATAACTGCGCCGACAGCGATAACCGCAAGCAAAACGAGCCATAAAGGCAGTACACCAAGATTCGGGAAAATTTTATTGGCATAATCGGACATCTGCAACAGCGATGCTGCAATACAGGCTGTAAGACCGACTGCTCTGCCCGCCGAAATATCAGTACCCGAAAGCACGATACATCCGCCGATGCCCAACGCAATAGGCAGTTTTGCGGCAGTAAGGGAAATGATATTTACTATTGATGAAAGGGATAAAAAAGACGGCTCTCTTACGGTAATAAAAACGATTGCGGCAAAAATAAGGATGTACATTGCATTGTTGAAGAATGTATCACCCACTCTGCGGAATTTATCCCTGCCGGGCAGAGCCTTGAATTCACGCAAGCGTCCGCTTAAGCCTCTGCTCTGTTCTGCATTAGTATTCATTGTAAATCTCCTTATACATATTTTGCCGCAAGGGTCATTATTTCTTCTTGGGTAGTATCTGCGGCGTTGACCTCTCCTGCCAATCTGCCGCCGGACATAACAAGTATTCTGTCGCACACGCCCAAAAGCTCCGGCATTTCAGAAGAAACCATTATAACGGTTTTGCCCTTTTCGGCAAGAGATAAAATAAGCTGATAAATTTCATATTTTGCACCCACATCAATACCTCTTGTGGGTTCGTCAAGAAGCAGCACCGTAGGCTCCGTAAGAAGCCATCTGCCGAGAATGACCTTTTGCTGATTACCGCCCGACAATGTGCGGATTTTCGTGCTTTGCGACGGTGTTTTTATACGCATGGTATCAATCGCCCATTGGGTACTCTCTTTCATTTTTCTGTTACTCAGAACAGGGCCTATACTGTACTTTGACAGGCTGGAAACCGCGGTGTTTTCTTTAATATCAAGTATACCGAAAATGCCCGTTGCTCTGCGTTCCTCCGTGAGTAATGCAAAGCCGTTTTTAATGGATTCCGCAGGATTTCTGTTTTTCACCTGTTTACCGCCCAGATAAATCTTACCGTCGCGCCTTGCGGAAAGACCAAAAAGATTTTCAAGCAATTCCGTTCTGCCCGAGCCGTCAAGACCTGCAACGCCCAGAATTTCACCTTTTCTTGCCTCAAAGGAAACATCGGAAAGCTTTGCATATTCTGCCGTAAGATTTTCAACACGCAACAAAACCTCGCCGATTTCGTTGGTTTTTGGCGGATATCTGTTGGTAAGCTCTCTGCCAACCATAAGGCGGATAATTTCATCAATTGTAATTTCTTTTGCATTTTTCGTGGCTATCCATTGACCGTCGCGCATAACGGTAACTTCATCAGAAATACGCAGAATCTCCTCCATTTTGTGAGATATATAAATAATTCCGCATCCTCTTTCACGAAGCATATCAATAATGCGGAACAAATGCTCCGCTTCCGTATTATTAAGTGAAGACGTTGGCTCGTCAAAAACGATTATTTTTGAATTGTATGATACAGCTTTTGCAATTTCCACCATCTGACGCTGTGATACGGACATTTCACTCATCACGGTTTTCGGATTTACACTTATACCTAAATCATCAAAAATCTGTTTTGTACGCTCATACATTTTCTTTTCGCTGGTAAGAGGAACATATTTACTCACAGTCGGAAATCTGCCGAGCCACATATTGTCCATAACATTGAGTTTAAGCGCCTGATTAAGCTCCTGATGCACCATTGCAACGCCGTTTTCAAGTGCCTCTGCGGAATTTTTAAAATCTATTTCCTGTCCTTCAAGAAAAATCCTGCCCGAATCCTTGCCGTAAACACCGAAAAGACATTTCATCAACGTGGATTTGCCTGCACCGTTTTCCCCCATAAGAGCGTGTACCGTACCTGCCTTAACCGTAAGCGAAACGTTATCAAGAGCCTTGACACCGGGAAAAGATTTGCAGATGTTTTCCATATGCAAAAGAGGAGTTGATTTATTACTCATAATTTCACCCATAAACAATAATTTAATGTACAATTTACAATGTACAATTTACAATTATTGAATATACAAATCGGGTTAAAGGGCGAAGCCCTTTCCTCAATTGTACATTATACATTGTACATTGTTAATTAGCTAAATTATTGTTTATATTCCTCATACGGAATATTCACTTTCCAACCGTCTACGATGTTTTCTTCATCAATACCTTCAAACATATCCTTGCCGTTTGCAAAATTTTCCGCAATATCAGCTATTGCATCTGCCATACCCTCTGCATCCTGTTTGATTGTACCCATCATTGAGCCGTCGGCAATTTTAGACTTTGCCGCATCCGTTGCATCAATACCGAAAACAGGTATATATTTGCCGCCTTGTTTGTTATAGCCCGCCTGTTGAAGCGAAGATATTGCACCCAGAGCCATTTCGTCGTTATTTGCAATAACAAGCTCTACCATATTCTTGTTTGCCTCGCTGTATTGTGCAAGCAGAGTACCCATATAGTTTGTTGCCGCAGAAGCAGACCAGTTACCGCCCTGGTCAACAAGATACTTGTTTGTATTTGACGGGTCATAGAATTCAATCTCTTTTTTGCCTGCGCCGGTAAGAATTTTGTTACAGTCCTCAACCGCATATTTTGTTCTTGCGTTGGCTTCAACATTACCTTCCTGTCCTTTAAAAAGAACATAGCTTATTTTGCCGTCGCCGTTAAGGTCAATTTTATCATAGTTTGCAAGCACGTAGTTGCCAATCATCTCGCCCTGCATATGCCCTGACATATCTGAATCCGTACCTATAAAAACACACTTTTCGTAACTTTTTACAACGGATTCATCAACTGAACGGTTAAAGAATATAACGGGAATATTTTTTGATTTTGCAAGATTTACAATACTTTTTGCAAGGTCGGAAGAGCCTGTTTCAACAAGATTTACAACAAGCATTGATGAGCCTTTTGCAAGAGCTGTCTGCACCTGTTCACTCTGCGTGGTCTGGTTGCTGTTTGCATCATAGTTTGTGTACTTTACGCCGTCCTCATTAAACTCTTTATCAAGAGCTGTACGGACACTTGAAATATAGGTATCGCTGTAAGAATAATAAAGTACGGAAACTTCACCTGTTTTTGCATTTGAATTATTATTTTCGTTATTCTCTGTATTATCATTTGGCTTTGAACAGCCTGCAAAAGAAAAAAGCATTACAAAACAAAGCATAACTGCCGTAATTTTTTTCATATTAACATCCTCCTTGAATTTCACTTATAGTGTTAAATTCAAACAGGACTTTTATTCAAAATTTTTCAAATAAAAAAATCGGACACCCGAAGGTATCCGAGAAACAATAATTCAGTAGAGAATTGAATTGAAAATTGTAGGGGCGATAATCTATCGCCCGCTTGCGAAGCAAGAAATGCCGACAGGCATTTAAATTAATATTTGTGCAAATTGTAACGGTGTTCCACCGTTATTTGCCTTACGGCAAATCGGGCGTTAGGTTAACGCCCCTACGGTATACCATCAATATACTGCTAAATTATTGTTTAGCTTTTCATATATTTATTCGCCTGTTTCATTGTTTTTTTAAGGAAAATAATATTTAATGCAACGGAGAACAATTCTGCAATAGGGAATGCAAACCATACTATGTTAAGATTGCCTGTTTTAGACAGCGCCCACGCAACGGGAAGAATTACAAGCAACTGACGGCAGACGGATGTAATAAGACTAAACATCGGGTTACCTATTGCCTGACAAACCGAACCGGAAATAATACAAAAGCCTGCCAATGCAAAGTGAATTGCAATAATTCTGAGTGCGGGAACGCCAATTTCAATCATAGCGTCAGATGCGCTGAAAAAGTTTAGCAGTACTTCGGGGAAAAGCTCAAACACAATCATACCGCATATCATAATTGTCATAGCCGTGATAATTGTGATCTTGACTGTTTTCTTGACTCTGTCCTCTCTTTTTGCACCGTAGTTATATGCAATAATCGGCACCATACCGTTGTTAAGACCGAATACGGGCATAAATATAAAGCTCTGCAATTTAAAGTATGCACCGAAAACTGCTGTTGCCGTTTCTGTAAAGCCAATAAGAATTTTATTAAGTCCGAAAGTCATAATCGAGCCGATTGACTGCATTACGATTGAAGGAAGACCGACTCTGTATATTTCCTTTGCGGTTTCACTATGCCAACGAATCTTTTTAAGGCTTATATGTATTTCGGGATTGAATTTAATATTCATAATTATTGCAAGTATTGCCGCAACAATCTGACCTGTAACGGTAGCAATAGCTGCACCTGCAACCTCCAGCCTCGGGAAACCGAAAAGACCGTAAATAAGAATAGGGTCAAGAATAATATTGATAATTGCGCCTACAAGCTGTGTAAACATGGCAAGTTTTGTTTTGCCTGTAGATTGAAGCAATCTTTCAAAACAGCATTGAGCAAATATACCAATGGAACAACCCAGACATATTCTTGTATAGTCTGTACCGTAATTCACAATGGTTTCAATATCAGTCTGCACCGTAAAAAAGGGTTTTGATAAGAATATTCCTATAAGGCAAAATACTGCAAAAGTACAGATTGACAAAAATATACCTGTATTTGCGGCGGTATCAACCTTATCCTGCTGTTTTGCACCCAAAGATTTTGACAAAAGAGCATTCATACCTACCGCAGTACCTACACCGAATGCAATAAGAAGATTCTGCAACGGGAAAGCAAGTGAAACTGCATTAAGTGCATCTTCGCTGATTTTTGCAACAAATACGCTGTCCACAACATTGTAAAACGCCTGCACAAGCATTGAAATCATCATCGGCACAGACATTGACGCAAGAAGCTTACCTACGGGCATTATACCCATTTTATTTTCTTTTATATTTACCGTGTTTTCGCTCATTTTATCTTTCTCTTTCAAAAAAAATATCGGGTATTTTCATACCCGATATATAATACAATTATTTAAAATATTTGTCAAGCAATCAATCGTACATTCCTGCGGCGATAAACTCACCGATAGCCTTTACAACGTCTGCTTTATCCTCTTTATATGTAACGCCGTACCACTTATCCTCTGCAGGGATAACCTTTACTGTCTTTTTGCCGCTTTCAATAAGTTCCGCTACTGTCTGGGGAAGATAATATTCCGACTTGGGAACATTTATTTTCTCTTTAAGGAAATTGATAAAGCCTTCTTCAAGATATTGGAATATATCGGGCTTGAATCCCCAAAGATTCATTGATACAAGTGTATCGGGATCAAGCTCAGTCCATGTTTCGCCGTCATCCTCGGTGAATTTGCAGTCCATAATCTTTGTACGCTCTACAACACCTGTAAGACAGCCGTCAACAACCTCACAAACACCTCTCGAAACATATCCGTTCTCTGTAAGAGTGTTCTTTACACGGTAACCTGCCATGCAGTAGTCATCATTGTCTTTTATAAGCTCATTGTAAATCTTTTCAAAAGCACCTCTGCCGTAATAGTCGTCTGCATTTACAACTGCAAAAGGTTCATTTACAGCATCCTTACAGCAAAGAATTGCATGGGATGTACCCCAGGGCTTCTCTCTGCCCTCAGGACAGGTAAAGCCTTCGGGAAGCTTATCAAGCTCCTGATAAACATACTCAACCTTAACCATTTTTTCTATACGCTTGCCGACGATTGAAATAAAATCATCAGCAATAGCCTTTTTTATAACGAAAACTATTTTTGTAAAACCTGCTTTTACTGCATCGTAAGCGGAAAAATCAAGCAGAACTCTGCCGTCCTCGGAAATGGGCTCCATCTGCTTAAGACCGCCGAAACGGCTGCCCATACCTGCCGCCATTACTACAAGTGTTGCATTCTTAGCCATAGTATTACCTTCTTTAATTATTTATTTTATAAGAGTATAACATATATTCCGCACATATTCAACATTCTTTTTTATATTGTTATTTGAATGGTAAACAATAATTTAGCCAATTAACAATGTACAATGTATAATGTACAATGAAGGAAAGGGCTTCGCCCTTTAACCCGATTCATATATTATTCAATAATTGTACATTGTAAATTGTACATTGTACATTAAATTATTGTTTACTTTGCTTTCGTAAAAAATGTCCGATGAAAAACACCGGACATTTTATTAATTTTATCTTATTTTACGCTTGCGATAAGGTCTGCAAAATCTTCTACCATTGCAGGAGCTGTAACATTACCTGTTGAAACAAGCTCAAGGCTCTTGTTTGAAGGCTCAAGGAGTGCCATATAATCGTTATCGGGGATAATGTAACCAACCTGGTCGTTGATAATACCGAATACAATAACTGTTTCCTTATCTGTCATATCACCGATATAGCCAAGAGTCCAATCCTTACCTGTCCATGACTTGTCAGCACCAAGGCAACCGCCGTAAACAAGCTCTGCGGCAATCTCACCGGGGCAAAGAACAACTGCGATATCTGTACCGATTTCCATATAACCGATTTCGGAAATAACCTCAAAATGACCGTTGTTCTTAAGAACGCCGTTTGAAAGAAGACCTGCTTTTGCGGCAAATACAAGAATCTGGTTTGTGATTTCGTATGTTGCGGCTGCATGCTTGATGTTAAGAACGGGCTCAACCTCAACCTCGTTATTGATTGATGCAAATCTCTCTGAAAGAGCTGCGCCGTAAGCTGTAAGAGCTTCGGGAGTTGTAAGGTCATCTGCAAGCTCAAGAGAATCTTTATCCTGTGTTGTACCCTGCTCTGCACCGAGAATCATAATAAAGTTTGCATCAAATGTTTCGTTGATGTACTGTTCCATATAGTAGGGATAGTCGCCTGTAATATCTGTACCGCCTGCACCGTTACCGACACAGTGGATAGCGCTTGTTGTGAACCATGTTTCCTCTGAACCGTCAGCGGGAACAAAACGGAAACGGTCAAACTCTGTTGCAAGAACCTGAGGATCACGCTTATCTGATACAAATTCAGAGAAATCAGCAGTACCGTAGTAAAGAGTACCTGCAGTCATATCCTCAACAGCAGCTTCAACTGATGCTGCAACAACATTGCGGAGATTCTCCATATATTCCTCGTTGATACCGTTAACGTCATTTTCTGTGAAGAAATTGCCGAGAGCTTTAACGATGCTTCCGTTCATACCGAATGTGTCAACAGCACTGTGCTGATGCATAACTGCGATGTTAAGGCTTACGATGTTATTTGCTGCGCAATAATCTGCCATCTGTTCGCGGATAATGTTTACCTGAGGCAAAGCAAAGCCGTAAGCATCAAGTACAGCAAAAACAACTGTACCTCTGCCGCTGTTATCGCTGAGAGCAACAGTTCTTACCTTAAGGTCATCCATAACAGATGATACATTTTTGTCAGTAACTGAAAGAGAGCCGCCGACAAAATGCTTACCGTCCATCTCATTACCTGTAAGAAGTGATGCATTTGCATAACCTAAAGACCAATATGCGCCGTCAGCTGCTTCATCAAGGAATGTGTCCATACCTTCCATAGCAACCTTACCGTCATAATCTTTAATGTCTATCCAGTTTGCAGGAGTGGGAATAAAACTGTTGATTGCACCAACAACCTTATCGATAATAACATCAACAACATCGTAAAGTTTTTTTACAATGGGATTTACTTCTTCGTTTACAGACACTTCGGGGTCAAATGCGGCAAAAGCCACGGGTGCGGATGTACAACCGATAAGTGTTAAACAAAGAACAACTGCGATTAATTTTTTGAAAGTTTTTTTCATGTTGTTCACCTTCTGTTAAATTTATACATTTATTATATTATTTAAATATAATATTGTCAAGGCTTATTGTTGAAGCCCTGCAGCAATTCTCAAAATAGTTCTTGCATCTTCGGCTGTAACCTCACCGTTGCCGTTGATGTCTGCCGCAACAAGCTGTTCTTCGGTAAGAAGCTCAAGCTGTGCCGCCGATCTCAATGCAAGTCTTGCGTCTTCGGCTGTAACTGTTTTATCAAAGTTAACATCTCCGCGAAGCTCTGTTGAGCCTTTTTTGATTGCAATACTGTCTACCTTTGTAAGTGTATTTTTTGCTGAGTTAAGTGTGTAAGTTGTAAGGTAAAGAGTATCACCGATAATTTCAATGCCGGAGAACATGGGCAGTTCAGAATCAAGATTTTTACCCGACTGGGGGAAGAAATCCGAAACATTGTAAATGTCTGCAGAGTTGTAAGCATCGACGCCCGATGAACCCAATGCAGAATAAACCGTACCTGCCGCATTTGTTATTGTTTTGTAGTAAGCACCTGTTTCCGAATGAGCAAGACTGACCTTTGGTGAATCAACAACAGCACCGTTGTACATACCGTCTGTTCTGTAATAAACACCGTCGTTACCTGTA
Source organism: Acutalibacteraceae bacterium (assembly GCA_045535305.1). Classification (GTDB taxonomy): domain Bacteria; phylum Bacillota; class Clostridia; order Oscillospirales; family Acutalibacteraceae; genus UBA1081. The sequence continues at coordinate 3,774 of JAZSLJ010000037.1, read as the reverse complement.
AGAACAAGGTCAACATTGTATTTATCCGCAAGAGAAGAAATCTGCTTCATATATGCCGCATAATTTTCATTTTTTGAAGATGAGCCGTTTGTATAAACAGGGTTATGAATTGCAAAAATCTTCCATTCAGCGGTACATTTATTCATATCGGCAGCGAGCCATTCAAGCTGTTTTGCACTCAATTCACCGTTATTATTCACATCGTTTGAATCAAGCACAACGATATGTGCGTTGCCGTAATTGAATGAATAATATACACCTGATTTCTCCGCATCACCCATTAATGAGCTGACTGCAAAGTTATTTTTAATTGTATCAACCGTATCTGTGTTGCCTGCAACAGGTAACATATAGGTTGAAAGAAGATTGTTAGCTGAGCCGTCAAGGAAAAGCTGCCATTTTGTAAGGTCTGCGGTATCGTTTACATAGTTTCCTGTATGGAGAACAAAGTCTGCATCAGCATAAAGCTGAGATGACATAGCCGCAGAAATAACCTTATTTGCAACGTCAAAATCGGACTTTGTATCACCGAAAGTATCCGTAATATGGATAAAGCTGACTCTGTTGTCGGCAACGTCTGTGGTGATTCTTGCCGTACTGCTCCACCAACCCTTGTCGCCGTCGCCAACACGGAAGAAATATGTGCAACCTGCTTCAAGTCCCGATATTTTTACCGTGTGCTTCAAAAGATTGATGTTATTTTCGCCAAGCTGAACAAATCCCAGATCAAGCATATAGTATGTTCTGTTTACAGCTGCTGTCTGTTTTTCAACAGAAACACCTTCAACACCGATAAAGTGTTTGCCGTAGAACACACTGTTTTTATCGGAATAAAGCTCCACATCCGAGCCTTTAACTGTTGCTCTTGTGTACCATGTTACATATGCTTCGGTTGCTGAATCCGCACCGGGAGTAACAGTAATCATAGAGGGCAAGCGGTAATTTTCTTTTGTTGCAACTGCAAAATACACACTGTCGCCATCATATGTAACGCCAAAATCGCCTTTTGCAACAGGGTTTTCATCTTTCACATAAGATAAAACTATTCTGGCAAGCTGTTCGCCTACACTTACAGCATTATCATCGGAAAAATAATGGTCAACAATACCGTCTATCATTTCACCTACAGATGAACCGGAAATATAATTTTTAAGCAAACCGTCTTTAAGAATACTGTTAAGCACACCTGTTATAGAATCAGTTTCACCGTGAAGAGCGATGTACATCTTAAAAATCGTCTGCAAATATGAGCCGAAAGAGTCTTCCGAGTCATCAAGGAAAATAAGATACTGAGGCTTGAACTGAATTGTAGAAAAAATATCTTCGAAAAGGAAATCTTCAACAATTACATCACCAATAAGGTTTGCAAGGAATGTAACAAGGTTGCCCGACTGTAAATTATAAATTACATCGTTTACAAAGCTGTCAGAATCGGAATTTTCATTACCGTAAACCGAATATACAATCATAGACAGTATAAAATCGTTAAGTGAGCCGCCTGTATTCTTATTTCCGAATCCGTATGAATCAATAAATGCCGTACAGGATACCGATGAAATATTTGTATTAAAAAATGTATAAAGTCTTTTGTAAATTGTGTCCGTAAGGGCATCCACATCACTCAATATACCCGTCTGTGCCTGCTCAAACATATCTTCAAGCAGATTCATGATATTAGATGCGTCAAAAAATACAACTATATTGAAAAGATTAAGTCCGCCGTCGATGGCATCGTTAATAATATTGGTCAAAGAGTTGCCGTAATATGCAGATACGAAGGAATCAAGAGTGCCCGAAGCCTGTACACCGGGAATAAGTGTTGAGCTGATATAATATGAAATGATATTTGTAAAATATCTTGCTAAATCATAATCCGCATACTGAATTTTTAGTGATGCAGTCTGTCTGTAAGGCTGTGCATATTCTTCGCCCGTTCTTGACACAATGGGTTTAACAGCATCAGCATCAACAACATCAAAAGTACCGATTCCCTTTGAAAAGCTTGATACTCTGAAGGTATTGGGATAACTTACAAGACCTGCAGTCATTATATCGTAAATCACGCCGCCGTCATCGGTAACAACGGCAGAAATATCATTTTTGCCGCTTCCTGCGGTATAAATGTAGTGCATACCTGCATCTGAAAGAGCCTGAGCAACAGCTTCGGCATTAGCAAGAGTGCCGGAATTGTCAAGAGATTCACCGGTAACATCCCAATAGCACATACCGATTACTTCCTGACCTGCGTATCTTGCAATGGTACATTCTGTTTTAATCCATGAAAGAAGCTCGTCGGAAACCATACCCGAAACACTTGTCATTCCGTTTTTAAATTCAAAATATGTAGCATCAATAACAATAAGTCTGTAATTGCCGTCAAGCTCAACGGAATATGACAAATTGGCTGATGTTGTGCTGTAAGATGAATAAGTATTTGCCGCAATATCATATCCGAGATTCTCGTAAAGAGTTTTTATCTGTCTGGAGGATGTTGTAATCACATAATCTTTTTTGCCGTTTGCAAATGATGCAGACCGAGCATTATTTACATCTTTTCCGCCCACAAGAGTGATAACCTGTACACCTGTTTCTTCTTCAAGCTGATTAAGCATCTGTGAAACAGCCACATGGTTGGAATACTCTCCGTTATAAGTCAAATCACCGTTAAGAAGAAGATATTTAAGATTTTCATTTTCAACCTTTGCTTTCAATGCGGCAAATGCTGAATCAAGAATACCGTCAATCTGCTCGTACTGATAATTATTAACCTTAGCATCAAGCAAAAATTCCTCGCAATAGCTGCCTCTGTTATTGGGTGCAACATAGGAAATACCTGCCATTGTTGCAAATGTAACATCACCTACAGACGATGCATGTGCAAAAGCAGGACTACTGCTTACAAAAATCAACGCCGCGCAAAGAACTGCCGAAAACAATCTTTTTACACCGCTGAACCTTTTCATTATCTTCATATCTGTTCCTCCGTATGAATAATCACAGTATATTATAACTCAAACATAATACAAAAGTAAAGTAAATAGTAAAATTTCCACAAAATTTTAATTTTTATTTCTTTCACAGAATAAATTTTTTAACAAATCGTTAATAAAATTTGTCATAAAAATTGACAAACAAAGAACAATTTGTTATAATAAAGTAAATAATCTTCGAAAGGAGTGTATATATGGTTACTGTTTCCAATATAATATTCAGAATTTTCTCCTTTTTTATTTCAATTCTGCAGTTACTGAACATTGACTTAACAGCAAAAGAAATTACCGTTGAATTATATACAAATCCGTCCTCAGGTTACAATTGGGAATACTCAATGGATGAAATAGGCTATCTTATGCTTGTTGACACAAGCTATAAACCTGATTCCGGCTCTGCGATAGCAGGTGTAGGCGGCGGAACAAAATCATTTACATTCCGTTCAATAAGAAGCGGTACGGTAAACATTACTTTCCGTTACACAAAACTTGAAGGTTTTAATAAAATTGTGGCAACAGAATATATCTACACCTTCGATATTGCCGAAGACGGAACGGTTACAATAGTAAACATTCAATAAACAACCGCCGTGGCGGTTGTTTTTTATGCTGATATAAAAAAATCCCATCTGTTTGCACAGATTGAAATAGTCAATACTTTGTAGACACAAAAAAGAATAAGTTAAGCAGCCAGTTCAATTCTGTATTGGACTGGCGTTTTTCTATTCAGTTTACGCAAAGGTTTTATGTAATTAAAGTAGTGAATGGCTTGAGCAATAACATC
>JAZSLJ010000085.1:0-13563 GCA_045535305.1 Acutalibacteraceae bacterium | reverse complement strand
AAACCAGTGATACCGCAAGGTACCGTGGGTTCGAATCCCACCTTCTCCGCCATGAAAAAGTCACTTTTGTCCATCTGACAAACGTGACTTTTTCAATGAAATAAATCCCTTGCGGGATTTGTGAAATATGCCTGCGACATATGAAATAGCTGTCGCTATGAAATACGCTCGGCGTATGAGGGATTTATTTTATTTCACATTTTGTCGCATAGGCAAAATATTTCATAATCCGTAGGATTATTTCATATTGCGTAGCAATATTTCATTAATTATATTATAATTATTGCAGAGGGGACATTATGAAAGAAAATAAACTTGTCGACTTATCTATGGATTTTGCCATTAAAATCATAAAACTCTGCGAAAATATCAAAGGGCATTACTCCCTTGTAAATCAGTTGGAGCGTTCCGCTACCTCTATTGGTGCTAATATTCACGAAGCCAACTATGCTCACGGAAAGCCTGACTTTATTGCCAAACTTCAAATTGCCCTAAAGGAATGTTATGAAACGGAATATTGGTTGGAGTTGTTTGTAAAATCCGATATTTTGAACAGAGAAATTGCAATTGACCTTTATAATCAATGCGGTACAATTCGTCGTATTTTGATAGCCTCTATCAACACGGCAAAGGAGAATGCGAAATGACGATAAAAGACGATTCTTCGGAATCGTCTTTTTCTTTTTCATTCACTTTTAATTAAAGCTTCTAACCCAATTCAGCAAAGAGCCGTGATGCGTGTTTTCTCTGACAGTTCCGAGCATATAGTCTGTTACAGGGCCGTTTTTTCGCATTTTTTCAAGAATTGCCTCCTGCAGTTCTTCCACAGTCATCTCTTCGTATGGTTTATCAAGATCAACAGGCACAGTTTCTGTTTTCTTTTCTTCCTTCGGTTTTTCTTCTGCAGGTTTTTCTTTTATTTTTACGGGTTCGGGAGTTTTCTTTATTTCCACAGTCTTTACAGGAGCAAAACTTTCATCAGAAAGTTCATCGGGAAGCCATATTTCACCGCTGTTTGCAGGCACTTTAACCTGAATACTTCCTCCGTTTACGCTTACATGCTCCCCTGTCAACGCACCTGTGTATTCTTTCACATTACTGCAAGGAAGATTCATTGTTACATCATTGTCGGAGTTGTTTACTGTGATGATAACGGATTTTCCTTCAAGAGTTCTTGCATAAGCAAAATGAGTGGTTTGTAATTCTAATTCCTTATAATCACCGTAGCAAAGGGCTGGTGTATTCTGACGTATTTTTACGAGAGCAGATATAAGCTGTGTACATGGATTTGTTTTTACAGCATCCTTGTATTCATCATAATTCAGTTGCGGTCTTAATGAATCGTCAGAGCCGCGTTCCTTTCTTCCCTCAATACCGAATTCCGAACCATAATAGGTTGACGGAATACCGGGTAATGTATAAAGCATGATGTGTACGGGTACAAAATGAGCCTTATTTTTAAGCTTTGTATAAATTCTCTCCACGTCATGATTGTCAACAAAAGTATAAAGTTTTAATTTATCACCCGTCATATCGCTGACATACTTGATTGTGTGCGCAACCTCAAAATAGTTATGGTCGTTGTGTGCGGAATATAATGCCTTATGAAGCATATAGTTAGTTACGCTGTGAAGCGTGCCGTCATTTGCCCAGCGTGAATAATTGCCGTGAATAACCTCGCCCATGAGCCAGAAATCAGGCTTTACCTCGTTTGCCACATTACGCAGAGCTTTCATATAATCAAAATCCATAACATCAGCCGCATCAAGACGGATGCCGTCAATATCAAATTCACTTACCCAATAGCGGATAACATCGCAGATATATTCCTTTACGGCGGGGTTACGCTGATTCAATTTTACAAGAAGGTCATATCCGCCCCAATTTTCATAGGAAAAGCCGTCATTATATGAGTTATTGCCCCAAAAATTTACGTTACAGTACCAATCTTTGTACCGTGAGTTTTCTCTGTTCTGTTTTATATCCTTGAAAGCAAAAAAATCTCTGCCCGTATGGTTAAAAACGCCGTCTAAAATCACGCGTATGCCGTTTTTATGACATTCAGAAACAAAATTTGTCAGGTCCTCGTTTGTACCCAGTCTTGAATCGAGCTTTTTGTAGTCCGTTGTTTCATAGCCGTGTCCCACAGATTCAAAAAGCGGCCCGATATACAGAGCGTTACAGCCGATTTCTTTTATATGAGAAATCCAAGGCAGCAATGTGTTAAGTCTGTGCACAGGCTCACCGTAATCATTGATTTTAGGTGCTCCCGTCATACCCAAGGGATAAATATGATAAAATACGGCCTCATCATACCATGGCATATTTTAGACCTCCTGATTAACATAAAAATACTTAATAAGAAAACACAAGTATAGCATATATGTATAATCTTTTCAATAAAAAAAGAATCAAACAATCATTTATTATTGTTGATTTTACAATTATTATTTGATAATATAAAACTATCAATTTGACGGGAGAGATAAACATATGAATCAATTAAAGTTTTATGTAATGGCAGACCCCCATTTTTTCGATTCGGCATTAGGCTGCAGCGGCAAAGAGTATGAGGATTTTATGCATTACGAGCAGAAATGCTTTGCCGAAACCGAAAGCATAAATAAAAGTGTTTTTGAGTTCTTGAAAAATGCAAATGAAGCAAACATTGTACTTATTGCAGGTGATTTGTCTTTTAACGGAGAAAAAAAGAGCCACGAGGGCTTTATCAAGCTTCTTAATGACCTTAAAAACAGCGGCAAAAAAATATATGTAGTTACTGCCGACCACGATTTCAAATGGAAAAGAGAGGATACTTTTGCATTCGGCGAAAACGGCAGATATTCTCCCGAACATACAGAAAGAGATGAGCTTGCGGAGATGTACCGCGATTTCGGCTTCGGCGATGCGATTGCTGTTGACAAAGAACATCTTTCATATGTTGCACAACTTTCAGATAACGTGCGCCTTTTTGCACTTAACTGCGACCTTAAAAAAGACGGTAAATACCATTTCTTTGACGAGCAATTAGAATGGATTGAAGAACAGGCAAAGAAAGCAAAAGAGGATAATCAGACAGTCGTTGCAATGTGTCATTACCCCATTATGCCCGGACAGCCTTTATTCTCATTGATTTCATCTACATATATAAGAGATGCTCACAAATTTGCAACTTTCCTTGCCGATAACGGTATACATATTATCTTTACGGGTCATATGCACAATCAGAGCATCAATGAATTGATTACGGAAAAAGGCAACAAGTTTTATGACATCACAACAGGCTCTGTTATTGCCGACCCTGCATTTATCAGACTTATAAGCATCATTGACGAGAAAACTGTTGATATAAAGAGCATCCCTACTCCCGACTTTGAATGGGATACCGATGACTGTAAAAAGTACCTTTCCGATATGTTTGACAGAATGATTGTAAATATCATTACCGATATGAGAGATGACACCGAGCGCGCCATGAGAAAGCTTGGCATAAAGGACAAAGGCATAACGAAAAAAGGCTTACGCCTTGCAGGTAAAATAATATGCAAAGTTAAAATCGGTACTCTTGCAAAGCTGCTGTTTATAAAATGCGATAAGAGCATAAAAAACATCCGCGCACTTGATTATGCAACAGAACTTGTACGAGGAGTTTTTGAAGGCAATCAGTCTTATGTTGAAGGTACGCCCAAAGGTGATTTGTGGCTGAATCTGCTTAAAAGAATAAGATTCATACTCAAAAAAGTTAATGTTAAAGGCTGGGACGGAAAGAAAGCTGACCTTTACGATATACTCAAAAATACCGCGGGAAACTACGGAATTGACGATTACAACGCAACACTTACAATCAAATAAAAATTTATCGGGCAGATTTAACTCTGCCCGATTTTAAAATTCAAAAATACATTTCAGCATAATCTTTGATTACAGTTTTTGCACATACAGGAGCTTCCGGGTCTTTATCAAGTGCATGACCGGAATTTTTATACAGGACAAGGTCATTTTTTACCCCAGCATCCCCTAACATCTCCATAAAACTATTTATATGTTCAAAAGGTATAAGTTCATCCTTACTGCCGTGAAAAACTGCCGTAGGAACACAATTTTTCGAAACATACCGTACGGGGGAGATTTTTTTGAGTGCTTCCTGCTGATGTGCGTTAAAAAAATTATCTTTTGTAAGCCTTACACCGCAGCATTTTGAAAGAAGATCATATTTCCATTCCTCAAACTCATCTGAAATACCCGAAAGAAAATCAGGCTTTGAGCAATCAACAGGCGGACAGTAAGCACAAACTGCAACGGGATTTACGGGAGAATCTTCTTTTCTTGTATATGCATAAAGAAGGGCAAGATGTGCACCTGCAGAGCCACCTGACAGAATCAGTTTTTCAGCATTGAATCCGTATTTTAAACATTCGGATTTTACGGTTTTCAACGCAGATGTTATATCGTCAAGCTCATCAAAAACACTTATATTTTCCGAAACGAAACGGTAGTTCATTGTTGCACAGACATAGCCGAGTGATGAAAAATGTTTCACATCATCATAATGAACACTTTTATCGCCCATATGCCAACCGCCGCCGTGAACATACAGTATTATTCCCGAATAATAGCTGACGTTTTTCGGAATAAAAATATCCACTTTATGCCTTTCGTGGCTGCCGTATTCTATATCATAAACGGCAGTAAAATTATCATCCATAATCAATCACCGCCGAAAACATCTTTGATTGCTTCAAGATAACCGTAGCCGTAAAGGTCATCGGGCTGAAGATAGCTCGTTTCCGTCCACTCATTCCAGCTGTTCACAGTAATAAAGGGAGCTTTCATAACACCTTTATTCATTGAAGAATCTGCAAATGCTTTGATTTTTTTACAGGCGTTTCTGAAATTTTCGGGAGTATTGTTTTCCACAACCCCCGGCACAAAATTATTGAATCGGACATTGTTATCCCAACCGACTGAAATATTGGGATAGAAAGGTATATTGAATTTTTTTGATTCTTCCTCAATTTCACAAATATATCTGTCCGTTACATCGGTATAATCCCCGTCAAAATCGGTTGAACAGCCCCAATTATAGCTTGTTACGGAATCAGCACCGAGAAAATCGTACATTTCGGCAGATGTTACACCCTTTTGAGAGTCTTCATCCTTAAGCCAGTTAAATACTCTGTTACGCCAATGAACAAACTGCAGATGAAGCCCTTTAAAGCCTGCCGCAACGGTTTTTTTGCGGAATTCTTCAATGCCCTTTTTACATTCATCGCTTGTGCCGAATGAACGGATAAAATTATCAATATCAAAAATCATATATACGGGACAGCCGTCAATGCAGTAATAGTTTTCTTTACTGAAATACTTTTCGATCGTTCTGGTACATATCTGTGAAAATATTTCGGGCGTAACTGCTCCGCGCCAGATTACGGTTGACAAATCGCGGTCTGAATTGCGTTTATCCCACAGATGTGTTGCATCGTGATTTGCCCACATAAGGCAATACTTCATTTTTGTGTTATTCCGCGCTTTCAGAAAACCGTCATTAAGGCAGTTTTCAAGAAAAGGTCTGTTATCATACCAATACCAATCGTAAATAAAAACATTTACGCCGTGTGAAACTGCACAGTCAATCTGCATTTCCATAATTGAGCTGTCAGCTTCATTTACATATCCCCACAGCGGTCTGCGCGGCCAACGGCATCCTTTATAGCCTTTATCTGTCATTGCTTTGACAGTTTGCCATTCGCCGTAACCTTCGGGCCAGAAAATGCGTGTGCGCGGCTCATCACCCGTATATGAAGGCCAGATAAATGCCGCAATATCATATTTTTTCATACTGCATACCTCACATATATTTTTATATTTCATCCACTTGCCGTGTAATGTAAAGTGTTTGTTCCTGTACCCACAATAGGGCACCTCTAAAAACTCAACGCACGAAATTCTGTGTGCCATTTTTCCGCCATATCATCCAAAAATACTCGTTAATACACAAAGTATTGCCTGCGTTTTCTGACCAATCTGACAAAAAAAATTCTACACAGCCTTTGCACTCTGAGTTTTTAGAGCTACCCAATACCGAATCTGATTTTACCAAGACTCATTTTACAATTCCTCTCGTCGTAAATATTAACAAAAATAATTATATCATAAGCATACATACATTTCAACACATCCGATGTTTGTATTAAAAAGCAAAAAATGTTTCGTTTATTCTTGAAAAACAGTTCTTAATGTAATATAATTTCTAAAAAGCAAAAAAAAATGAGGTGTCTGTATGAATAACAAATATCCGAATCTTTTATCACCGGGTAAAATCGGAAAAGTTGAGCTCCGCAACAAAACAGTAATGGCGGCTATGGGTATGAGCCAGGCTGAAAACGGTTTTGTAAACAAGGCCGTTCTTAACCATTATGCCGAAAGAGCCAAAGGCGGAGTAGGTGCAATTATAGTTGAGGTTACCTGCGTTGACTCCCCTCTCGGTCTTAATACCAAGGGAATGCTCGTTATTGATGACGACAAATATATTCCCGGAATGACACAGCTTGCTGATGTTATTCACGAAGGCGGAGCAAAAGCCTTTTTACAGATTTCACATACAGGCAGAGGCGCAAGACGCAAAATTATCGGTCAGCAACCTGTCGGCCCGAGTGCCGTGGCTATGCCTTATTCATATATGATGGGTCTTGCAAACGAAACACCCCGTGCATTGACTGTTGATGAAATAAAGAACATCGAGGAAAAATATGCACAGGCTGCTCTGCGTGCAAAAAAAGCAGGTTTTGACGGTGTTGAAATTCATGCCGTAGGCTACTATCTGGGCCAGCAATTCCTTTCAAAAACCGCCAATATCCGTACAGACGAATACGGCGGAAGCCGTGAAAACAGAATCCGTTTTCATCTTAACATAATAAAAAGAATACGTGAACTCTGCGGTGATGACTTTGCAATCATCGTTAAGCTCTCGGTTATCGAAATGGGCAAAGACGGCGGTATTTCTATGCCCGACGGATTATATTACTGCAAAAAACTGCAAGAAGCAGGCGTTGATGCCATTGAAGTGCTTGCAGGTATATGGTCGGGCGAAGCAGGTAAGAATCAAAAACCAGAATCTGCATATTCCGATTGTATGGCTGTTGCACTGTGTCTTGTTATGAAAATCGGACTGATGCTGACAGCAGGAAAGAAAAAAATAACACTTATCGGCGGCGGCAGAGCACAGAATCCCGTTGCATCGGAAAAGGCACTCAAATCCGGTCAATGCGACCTGATCTTTATCGGACACGGCTTACTTGCACAGCCCGATCTTGTCAACCTCATTAATGAGGACAGAGAAGACGAAATCCGTCCCTGTATCGGCTGCGGTCATTGTGTTGTCCATCAGCTCCAGCACGGCGAAAGAGCAATCTGCTCAGGTAATGCAGTGCTTGCAAGAGGCGACAACGATTACACCATTACACCTGCAGAAACAAAGAAAAAGGTTGTTGTTATCGGTGCGGGAGTTGCAGGTGTTGAAGCTGCAAGAATTGCGGCAATGAGAGGACATACTGTTGATATATACGATATGGACACAGAAGTAGGCGGTCAGATGAATCTTGCCTGCAAGCCTCCGTTCAAACAGCATCTCGGACTTATGAAGCCCTATCTTGAAAGACAGCTTGAGCTTCATAATGTAAACGTGCATCTGGGCAAAAAGCTCACAAAAGAAGACGTGCTGAGTATGAATGCAGATGCTGTTGTATGTGCAACAGGTGTAAGACCCGTTTCTCTTAATATTGCCGGTGCTGAAAGCGCCGTTAACGCAACAGATGTTCTTAAAGGTATACCCTGCGGTAAAAATGTTGTTGTAATAGGCGGCGGTTCAATCGGTTGTGAAACTGCCGAATACCTTGCAAAACAGGGCAAAAATGTAAGCATAATTGAAATGACTGACACTCTTGCAGGCAATACGGGTAAAACAGACCAGACAATTCTCATCGGTCATCTTAAAGGCTACAAAGTTAAACTTCTGACAGAATGTAAAGTTGAAAAAATTACCGCAACAGATGTTGTTTACAAATCAAAAGACGGCAAAACAAGTACAGTAAAATGTGATACGGTTGTACTTGCAATCGGCGGCAGACCTGAAACAACACTTTATGATTCTCTTAAAGATGCGGTTGCTGAAATCTATAACATCGGCGACTCAAACGGCGGCGGAATTATCCCCAATGCAGTTTATGAAGGCTACACCGTAGGCAATCAGATATAAAGTTATATATACAACATAAAAAATGTCCCCTTTTAAGATACTGTCTTAAAGGGGGATTTTTGTGCATATTTAAACTGTCATCACATTCAATCTTGCATAAATAAACCGGATTTCAGTTGTTTTTTAATTGATTTTATGATATTATAAAACCAATAAAACCGATATGAGGTGCAAATCAAATGACAACGCAGGAATATCTGAAATTAATTGACGAAACAAACGAAAAAGGAACATATAAGGCGGACTGGGCTTCCCTTGCGCGCCACAAAGTACCTGAATGGTATATGCACGACAAATTAGGCATTTTCATTCATTGGGGCGTTTATTCTGTTCCCGCATTCGGCAACGAATGGTATTCACGAGGCATGTATGAAAAAAGTGCACGTGAATTTGAACATCACAAAAAAACCTACGGCGAACAAAAGCATTTCGGTTACAAAGATTTTATCCCGATGTTCAAAGCGGAAAAGTTTGATGCCGAAAAATGGGTTTCACTTTTTAAACAGGCAGGTATGAAATACATTATGCCCGTTGCCGAGCATCACGACGGATTTGCAATGTATGCAACTCAATTCAACCGTTGGAATGCAAAAGAAATGGGCCCTTGCAGAGATGTTGTAAGCGAACTGAAAGCAGAATGTGAAAAGCAGGGGCTGAAACTCTGTGCTTCAACTCACAGAGCAGAGCATTATTTCTTTATGAATCCCGGCAGACTTTGCGACAGTGATGTCAATGATGAAGAATATGCCGATTTTTACGGTCCTGCCGTATATTCGGAAGAATTTGCCCCCGAAATTATCCATATCACCACTGCCGATACATATTCAACCGGTGCAAGCAAGGAATGGCTTGAAGATTGGCTTGTCCGCACCTGCGAAATTATTGATAAATTCCGGCCTTCCGTATTATATTTTGATTGGTGGATTCATAATCATTCATTCAAACCATATCTCAAAAAGCTTGCCGCATACTACTACAACAGGGCCGAAGAATGGGGCAAGGAAGTAACCATCAACTACAAACACGAGGCGTTTCCCCCGAATGTTGCAACATTTGATGTTGAAAGAGGCGCATTAACTGATATTTCCCCCATCTATTGGCAGACAGATACTGCAATAGGCAAGTTGTCCTGGGGCTACAGAGCTGACAACGAATACAAGAGTTCAAGACAGGTCATCTGCGACCTTGTTGACATTGTTTCCAAAAACGGCAATCTTCTTATAAACATAGGGCCTAAGGCTGACGGAACAATCACCGACGAAGAAACACAGGTTTTGCTTGATATCGGTGAATGGCTTAAAATTAACGGTGAAGGTATCTACGGCACAACCTACTGGAAAACTTTCGGCGAAGGCAGTGTCAATGCAAAAGCCGGCTTTTTCCAGGACGGCGACGAAAAACAGTTTACAAACGAAGATTTCAGATTTACCTATAAAGACGGATATCTTTATGTATTCCAGATGCGTCCGTCAAAGACCGTTAAAATAAAAACACTCAGAAAACATAATCCTCACGATTATCTGATTGAAAGCGTTGAGCTTTTGGGCAGTACAGACACAATCGAATTTACAAGAGATGAAGATGCTCTTACAATTAAACTTGAAAGCGAATTTAAAAATGATTTGCCGATTTGCTTTAAAATTGCAATAGGATGATTTTATCAGAAACATAAAAGCTGATGTTATGAAAACAGGTGAATAAAATGAAAGAAACCGTAATTCAATTCGGAGAAGGCAATTTTCTCAGAGGCTTTTTTGATTATTTTCTTGATGTGATGAACAAAAACGGGCTTTACAGCGGTAAAGCTGTTGTAATTCAGCCCAGAGAAGGCGGAAAATGCGCCATTCTGAACGAGCAGAATTGCAAATACAATCTCTATTTAAGAGGAATTGAAAATTCAGAAATAAAACAGGAGCATCACCTTATTGAGTCAATTTCAAGAGGAATTGACCCGTATAAAAATTATGATGAATTTATTGCTCTTGCCGACAATCCCGACTTTCGATTTGTTGTTTCAAACACAACGGAAGCAGGCATTGTATTTGACGAAAGCTGTAAATTTGAGGACAAGCCTTGCAAGGGCTACCCTGCCAAGCTGACACAGCTTCTCTATAAGAGATACAAAAACGGCTTTGACGGCTTTGTTTTTCTCCCTTGTGAGCTTATCGACAACAACGGCGATGAGCTTAAAAAGTGCGTTTTAAAATATGCTGAATATTGGAATCTTGAAGCAGATTTTATGGGCTGGATAAACAGCAAAAATACATTTGCTAACACTCTTGTCGACAGAATCGTTACAGGATATCCCAATGACGAAACCGCAGCTTTGCATCCCGAAGATAAATTCCTTGACACTGCGGAGATATTCCACCTGTGGGTTATTGAAGGTAATTTTGAAAACGAATTACCCCTTAAAAAAGCGGGATTCAATGTTATTCTGACCGATGATGTAAAGCCCTACAAAAAAATCAAAGTCAGAATTCTCAACGGCGCTCACACTTCACTTGTTGCCGGTGCTTTGCTTTCGGGCATTGAAACCGTAGGCGAAGCGATGAACAATCAGTTAACCTTTGATTTTCTCAGCAAATGCGTAAAAAAAGAAATTTTACCCACAATCGATGAAACTGAAGAAAGTATTACTTTTGCAAACAGCGTATTTGACAGATTCAAAAACCCGTTTATTGCACACAAATGGCGTTCTATTGCTCTTAATTCCGTAAGTAAATTTTCTGTGCGTGTTCTGCCCACAATTCTTGAATATAAAGAGATAAACGGTATATATCCGAAGGGACTTACAATGTCATTGGCATATCTGATTTATTTTTACAAAAACGATACTCCCGACGACTCAGCAGAAATCATTACAATATTGAAAAACGACAGTATTGCCGATATTCTTAAGAACACTTCATTATGGCAGACTGACCTCTCGGATATGACGGATATAATCACGGAATATTACGGTAAAATCAATACTCTCGGTGCAAAGGAAGCAATAAAATGGATACTGTCCGAATAAGTGAAAAAGATAATGTCTGCGTAAGCCTCGAAACAGGGCATAAAATTGCATTGTGTAATATTCCCGAAGGTGCAGACATCATCAAATACGGCTACCCCATCGGTTATGCAACCGAAAATATAAAGCAGGGCGACTGTGTTCATTCTCATAATATGAAAACAAAATTGGGTGATATTCTATCTTACGAATACAAGCCCGATTTTAAAGTACTTGCGCCCGCAGAACCTTTTACAATCAATGCATATATCAGAAAAAACGGCGACATCGGCATAAGAAATGATATATGGATTATACCTACCGTAGGTTGTGTAAACAGTATTGCTAAACAACTTAGCGAAAAAACAGGTGCAATCTGTTTTTCACACCCTTACGGCTGCAGTCAGTTGGGCGATGATATGAGGATTACTCAGCTGATTCTCAGAGGACTTATAAAGCATCCCAATGCAGGCGGTGTGCTTGTTCTGGGGCTTGGCTGTGAAAACAACAATATTGCGGAAATGAAAAAGGTGCTTGGCAGATATAATACCGAAAGAATAAAATTTCTTTCCGTTCAGGACTGTGAAAATGAACTTTCACAAGGCATTGAACTTATTGAAGAATTGCAGGCAACAGCATCTCACGATAAACGCGAGTGCGTACCTGTGTCAAAGCTCAAAATCGGTCTTAAATGCGGGGGTTCTGACGGTTTTTCAGGCATAACCGCCAATGCTGTTGTGGGAAAGGTAACAGACAAGCTTTGCGCGATGGGCGCAACGGCAGTACTCACAGAAGTGCCGGAAATGTTCGGCGCGGAAACTGTACTTTTTCAAAGATGCATAACAAAAGAAGTCTTTGATAAAAGTGTAGATCTTATAAATAATTTCAAACAGTATTTCAAAGATCACGGCGAGCCTGTTTCGGAAAATCCGTCCCCGGGGAACAAAGAGGGCGGAATTACCACTCTTGAAGAAAAATCCCTCGGTTGTATACAAAAAGGCGGTACGGCACCTGTGGTTGATGTGCTTGACTACGGCGACACCGTAACAAAATCGGGTCTTAATCTTCTTAACGGCCCCGGTAACGACATCGTTTCAATAACAAATCTTTCTGCCGTCGGTTGCCATCTTATACTGTTCACAACAGGCAGAGGAACACCTCTCGGCGGTGCCGTTCCCACAATAAAAATCGCATCCAATGACACAATCGCAACAAAAAAATCCCATTGGATTGACTATTCGGCATACGGCTTTGATAAGGAAAAAATGGCTGGTGAATTGACAGACATTATCAAACATATTGCCGACGGCGAACTGACGAAAAATGAAATTTACGGCAATCGTGAAATTGCAATTTTTAAAGACGGAGTAACATTGTAATTATTGATGCACACGCTCATTTATGGGAAAACGCTGTAGATTTTACGGTTGCGGCAACTTGCCCGTTCCCGAAAAATTTGCAGATATGGTTGAGGATTAACATCAAACAAGCAGAGAGCTGACACTCTCTGCATTTTTTGTCGGTTGAGATACTAAAATAAAAATTCAATCACACGGTTATTCTCTTTTTTATCTGCCGGTGTTATAATATTTTTGAACAAAAAAGGAGGATAGTCGATGAATACTGAAAAGGTTGGAGAACAGATTGCTGATTTGCGAAAAGCAAAGGGAATTACACAAAGTGAGTTAGGCGAAAGAATCGGCGTATCATTTCAAGCGGTAAGCAAATGGGAACGAGGTGAAACATTACCCGATATAACCCTTTTACCCGATTTGGCAAAAATCCTTGAAACAACAGTTGATTTTATTTTACTCGGCAGTGAAAAAATTGTAGATTATAAAGGAAAATTTACTGTTACGGACATAAAAAAAGGCTTGAACTGTTTAAAAAATGCAGGTGAATATTTAGGGACTGAAAATATTATTTACCGTGCCGCAATTAAAGGAATCAATACTGAGCTTAACACCGATATTGAAGAAGCCTTCACTAATGACTATATATTTGAAGCCTTTTTGGCTGAGGCTATAATTCAGAATCTGATTTCAGGGCTGTATGTCGATATAAGTGATGTTAAAAACAATTTCAAACACGACCATTTTAAGAATATTGTCCTTGATTACTGTAATAGGTACGGAATAAAATAAAGCGAAAATTAAGAATCCGAGGGCAAAACTGAAATAGTCAATACTTTGTAGACACAAAAAAGAATAAGTTAAGCAGCCAGTTCAATTCTGTATTGGACTGGCGTTTTTCTATTCAGTTTACGCAAAGGTTTTATGTAATTAAAGTAGTGAATGGCTTGAGCAATAACATC
>JAZSLJ010000079.1:0-11403 GCA_045535305.1 Acutalibacteraceae bacterium | reverse complement strand
AACAACTGCTTGAACTGAATGCGGCACTCAATAAAATCGAAAAACCGAAGGAACAATAATTTAGCATTTCGCTAAATTGTTGTAGTTAGGAGTTAGGAGTGATGAGTTAGGAGTTAAGGAAGCCGCAAAGCGGCTTGGATTTAAATTGTTCAAAAGGCGGAGCCTTTTTCGCAAGTCCTCATTCTTCACTTCTCACTCATCACTGACAAATTATTGGTTATCTTTAAAAACTTGACAAAATCGTATATATTCATATTCGTGAAAACAGCTCTGCCGTAAAAAGCAGAGCATTTATATTGTTCGAAAACGGTTTATTATTTAATTTTATATTCGACCGAATTGATAATTAAGCAGTTTTCATTCTTCCAATAGATTTCTATATCCTCAAATTCTCCCCATTCGCCATAATAAACTCTTTGCGGCTTTTTTTTGATTTTAAAAATAACTGTATTAATGGTTTTATTTTTATATACATCAACCAGGGTATCACCGCCAAGTGCACCTTGATTACTGTCAATCACTTCGGCGTAATATGCACCGTTTGGTGATTCAATTGACTTTACAACTGTGTTTTGTCCTATATTACCAAAAAACAATGCTAAAAATCCAAAGAAAACAATCGGTAAAAACATCAAAGCAGACGTTACTAAACTTGTTATTTTAATTGTTAAATGATTTAAGTGTTTTGCAGTGATATATACACAGCATATCATGCAAACAATCATACTTATTGCAATCCATACGGTTATATTGGTGCTCATAAAAAAATAGAAAGCAGCATTTATTAATGAAAAAGGAGTTAATAATGCAAATAAAATTTTATCAATTTTGTTTTTTACAGATATCTTTGAAATGATGCATAATACAGTTGTAACTACTGCCGATAATGCGGTAATAACGGAAAAAACAGAATAATTTGTAAACTCAAATTGGTATCCGAAATAATAGGATAATATGACACAAATCGGTAGCAAAGTAATGAGAATAAATAATAAATATGCAAAAACAGAAGCAAGCTTTTTCATATTATTACCTCATCATTCTTTACCCAGCATTTTTGCATACTTGTTTGAAAAAATTTTAGAAAATACACAAGACACCACCGTTAACAAAATGCCAATTCCGAAAAATAATGTCAACGATACGGTTATGTCAAAAAAGTCGGAAAAACTAACATCTTTGAGTATTTCTGCAAAATCCGATATGCCCAATCCGTAATGAAAACCTGTCCATATATAAGACAAAACCGAGATGCCGAGCGTTGCGAGCAAAGAGCAATTTGAAAAGCTTTTTCTGCTTTTGTAAAGTCTGATAAAATACCAGTTTGCAAGAGATAACATAAAACCCGTTGCCGGAATAACAAGTGAAACTGCCCAGTAGCCATTGGTAAATCCTGCCGGGGTAGCGGCTTCCAATGCAACCCCTGTTGTGATTATTGCAAAAGAAATAAAAAGCAATACGGATTGCAGTACAGATGCTTTCCAATCATTGATTTTGTTTAATTTTGTCGGTGCAGTAGCTATGTGAGTTATGTCTGACGGTGTTTTCATATTTTCATAGAGTTTTTTGCATTGAGGACAGCAATTAATGTGTTCTTTTACAATTTTTGCACTTGCATCTGAACAACAATTATCAATATACAACGGAATTAAATCTTTTATAACAAAACATTTCATATTATTACCTCATTCTTTCTGATAGTTTTTGTTTTGCACGATAAAATGTAACTCTTGCCCAGCTTTCACTTTTACCAAAAAGTTGACTGATATCTTTCATTGAAAAGTCGCCGAATACGGATAACATAAAAACTTCTTTGTACGGTTCTTCCAATTCATGCAAGCAAGCGAGTGCTTGTTGTGAGAGTTCCTTCCGAATAAATGCATCTTCTACATTTTCTGAATGATAATCAATTTCTGCATCTTCAAGAAAAACTGTTTTTTTATGTTCATTGTACCATGCGTAATATGTGTTTTTAGCTATTTGGCATAACCATACGGAGGCCTTTTCTTTGCTTCTGAGGGAAGAAAAATTTATATAAGCTCGAAAAAAAGTTTCTTGCGTCAGTTCTTCTGCAAGGGTATAGTTCTGAGTAAGTTTTACTAAATATTTGAATATAAAATCTTGGTTATCATTGAAAATCTTTTCAAAATCCGACACATTTTCACCGCCCTTTCAATTGTTAGATAAGAAAAACATCAAAACGTTACATAAATTATAATAACAAAAATAAAAATTTGTTTCAATATAAAAACAACGGCAAGGATTGATTATATCTCGGATATAAAAATTGTAATTAATTAACATTTTTATTGCATCAATACGCTTTATACTCTTGCAAAATGACGAATGCTGTGATATTATCATTATATAAACGGTAAAGGAGGAAAATTTGTGGCTGATAAACAGACTGATATTAAGGCTGATTCTGTTGAAAATGCAGGGTATGTCTATGAAAACAGACGTTACGTAGGCAGAAAAGAAACAATGGGTTTTGTTCTTTGGGATGCTGCACAGAGTCTTAATATCAATACATATTCCACACGATTTATTACAAACATTGTAAAAATAGATCTTGGATATCAGACAATAGCAAAAGCTATCAACAGCGTCTGGGATATCGTCAATGATATTTTTACAGCGGCAATCGTTGAAAAAACCCGTACCCGTTGGGGTAAATTCCGTCCGTATCTTATGGGCCTTGCAATCCCCGGCTGTATTGCAACGTTGCTTTATTGGCTTATGCCCATTCTTTTTGCAGGTCAATCAACAATGTCTGTAAGTAAGTTCATTTTCTACATTTCACTTGAGATTCTTCGCGAGGGCGTAGGTACATTCCAGTCTATTGCAAGAACGGGTATGATGTCCACCATAACGCCCCACCCTGTTGACCGAACAAGGCTTATAACCGTTGCAAACTTTGCATCCGGCTTCTTTGGTGAAAAATTGCCGGAACACGCAATGACGATTTTGCTTGATCTTATTGATAACAAAGTGTTTAAAAACGGTTCGTCCGTTGATCAGCAGCTTATGGGTGCATTCGTAGGTATGGGTGCAGCAACAACGCTTATTTCCAGCGGTATGTCTTTCTATTACTTCTTGAATTCAAAAGAAAGAGTTATGCAGTCCATAAAAACTCCCAGTGTTTCGGACTCGATAAAATCAATTATGAACAACAAACCCATATTGTTGATTACTCTGTCTGAATTCCTTGCAGGATTCGGTATTTCGGGCAGTAAGCAGGATTATTACATTGACGTTCTGCATTTTGCTTCAATGACGCTGGTAGCAGGTCTGCCTGCCGCACCGCTGTCGCCAATTTCGTACTCTTTCGTTCCTTGGTTCAGAAGAAGATTCTCCAGCCGATTCCTTTACATAGTCAGCCGTAACATATCAAACTTCCTTCACGTATTTGTGTTCCTGTTCGGTTGTATCGGCTTTAATCCCAAAACATACAAGGGCGGTCTTTTCAGAAGCAAGCTTGCGATGTTCTTTATTATGGCATCATGGGAGCTTATCTGGACTTGCTTCTTCGGCTTGATGCAGGTTATCGGTACAGAGCTTTATAACGAGTCTATGGACTACTGTGAATGGAAAAACGGTTACAGAACGGAAGCTATGACATCTGTTGCAAAGGGTCTTGCGGCTAAGGTTTCCACTTCTGTCAGCGCAGTTATAACAACTGCTCTTAAAAAGTTTGTGGGCTATGATCAGAGCGCATACACAAGCGGTAAGGAACAGCCCGATAAGGTTAAGTTCTATCTGTTTGCGATGTTTACCATTATTCCCGCACTTACAGGTTCATTCGGTATTATACCCATGCTTTTCTATGATCTTCACGGCAAGAAAAAAGAGATTATGTATACAGAGCTTCTTGAAAGAAGAAAGAACGCATCTATTGCCGCATCTGAAGGCGATCTGGAAGCTATCAGAGAAATGGAAGAAAAGCTTAAAGCAATCCGAGACGGCATTGATAAATAAATTGTATTTATCATCATTGTAAAATGCTCTGCCGTAAAAAGCAGAGCATTTTTTGAAAAAATGAAATATCTGTATTCTGAAAGGAGAATGCAATATGATGAAAAAATCTATCGGAATCGCAAGAAAAATAACTGCATTTCTGCTTGTTTTTCTTATGACGGGAATTGTTGCAATTCCTGCTTCAGCTGAAGTCGCAGAAAAAAATTACATCATTGATAACCCTTACGAGGATATTGATTGGGATTCATGGGGCAGCTACAAGACTCAGCTCCATTCCCACACAAATGCAAGTGATGGTTTTCTTACAATTCACGAATATGTGCAAAAACATTATGATATGAACTACGATATTGTTGCTGTAACAGATCACGGCACAATCAATAAGGGTTGGGATGTTGCTCCCGAGCTTGTACCCATTCTGCGACTGATCAAATATGAACGTTCACAGATGAAGCCTATTGACCCTCTTACCGCAGAGGAATATGAGGCTTATACATCAGGTACGGCACAGTCCGAAACAAGAACACATAAAAACGGTATGCTCGATGTTCCCAAGGGTATTGAACTTAATATGGCAACTCCTATTGCGGACTGTCATCTTACAGGCTATTTTTCCGACTACGGTCAGGGACTTGCAGGTGTTTTCGGTGATTATGAAACTCCTTCAAGAGAGGTTATGCTTGACGGCGGTATCACATTCCTTTCCCATGTGGGCGAATATGTGTACACAGATAAGGACTCTGAAAACTATGTAGGTCAGAAAGTTGACGACTACTATGCAAATAAATTTGCAAGACTGTTTATTGATTATCAGGGCTCATCGCTCGGTATGGGCATAAACAGCGCGTCAGATGCTCACACACGTTGCGACAGAATTCTTTATGACCAGGTGCTTCAGAAAACTATTCCCAACGGCGTTGTACCGTGGAATAATACCTTTGCAGATTCACACAATGAACAGTCAATAAACGATGCATATACATGGACATGGATGGAAAACTTCACAATGGAAGATTTTCGTGAGAGTCTTGAAAAAGGACAGTTTTTCTCTGTTTCACACTATTCAAACGGCGTTGAACTCAACGGTATGGAAGAAATCCCCGGTTACAGTGAGCAGAGAGTTGTTGATGAAAAGTTGTATCTTCTTGATAATACACCCAATGTTACAAGACTTGAGGTTAATCAGGATGATGATACAATTACCGTTGAGGGTGAGAATTTTAACCTTATTACATGGGTATCTGACGGAAATGTCATTCTCAGAGAGGAAATTGCAGACGGCAAAGCAACTCTTGACCTGCACAGAGCAGACCTTCTTGCTGAGCCTTACCTTTATGTAAGATTCTACATCACCGGCGAAAACGGCATCTGCTACTCTCAGCCTTTGGTGCTTAATGTGGAAGGTGAGGAATTTGCTCCCGTTGAAGTGCCCGAAACAAATGATATATCAACATTACTTCGTAAATTGGTTACATTTATTGATGCAATATTTTTTAAACATAACCCCATTATCTGGGCTTTCAAATATTTTGCACTCGGTTACAATCCGCTTGAAAGACTTTGATAATCTGTATTAATATAAAAAGAAACGGCAGAGATTCTTTGCCGTTTCTTTTTTGTATTTATTATGTTTTTTTGCGAGTTTTATATAGTCCTATACAGGATACAACGGCAAATAATAAAATTACAGATGTAAAAAGCGGCTCAAAGCCGAAGCTTCAAGCCGCTTAAAAGCTATTATAATTCCCAATCAATAAGTTTTCTGAACAGCATTACAATTTTATTTACCAGATTTGTAAATTGGAACTCAAGCTGTGAAAGGATGCGGGGTTCTGTGAAATCCCAATCCTCTTCTTTGATTGTAAGATCCTCATTATCCTCAAAATAACCCGGTTCAAGGAATGCTTTTGTTTTCATCTTTGCGTTGAGAACATTCTTACAGGCTTCGCGCATTGCTGTGCCGAATCCTATGGGATCTGCATAGTATTGCATTTTTACCGCTGCAAGATGCGACGGCATATTAAGGAACCATACACCTGTAAGCATTGTGTCGTTGCCGTTGTAAACAGCAAGAACAGGACTCATATAACCGTTGCCGATAAAGTTGTTTGAATAGTCGGAAACAACATAACCGTCATATCCCCACTCTTTACGGAGCAGATCATTGAGAAGCTCGGAGCTTGCGCCGCACCAGTCAGTACCGATTCGGTTGTATGCTGACATAACGCCGTAGCAAGCAGATTCTTTTACGGGAATCTCAAATGCTTTAAGGTAAATTTCACGCATTGCCTGTTCATCAGCCCAAGTGAAAATACCTGCACGGTGTGATTCCTGGTCATTCATGGCAAAGTGCTTGATTGTTGTAACAAGTCCCTGACCCCATGCACCGTTTATGATTTCCGCACCCATTGTGCCGGAAAGAACGGGATCTTCGGAGAAATACTCAAAGTTTCTGCCACCCATGGGACTTCTGTGAATATTTACACCGGGAGCGTACCATATATCAGTACCGATGCTTCTTGCTTCAATACCTACGCTGTCGCCCATTTTGTTTGCAAGCTCCTTATTCCATGTGCAGGCGATTGCTGTTGCACAGGGATAAGCAGTACCGCAGTCTGTATAAGTGATGCCGTGAGCGCCTTTTATGCTGGAAGGGCCGTCATTATCCCATGTCTTGGGGATTCCGAGCCTTTCAATTCCGTAAGTCTGATAACCGCTGTGAGTAACAAGATGTGTCATCTCATCAAGAGTGAGCTGGTCAAGGAATTTATCCATAAGCTCTTCGTTTTCGTAAACATCCTGAAGAGTGATAACCCCTGTTTCGTATTTTACACCCATTTTGGGCGCTGTACCCTCTTTTGTTGCGGCGGGATATTTATCTGCATTTTTGATTTCATCTGTTTTTGCAAGGCTTCTTGCTGCAGGATATGTACCCTGTTCATCTGCTCTTGAAAGAACGGTAAAGCCCGAATAAGCATCGTCAAACAGATTGTTTATCTCTGTTCCCGAAACCTCATCATTTTTAATTATAACCTCTTCATCGAGTGTATATGTAAATGAATCAATATGTTCACGGACATTTTCGCCGAGAATAATCTGATAATCGCCTTTTTCAAGTACCCATGCTTCGTTAACGAATCTGTCATAAGATGCCATATCGTTTATATCGAATTCAACGGTAAGAGTTTCACTTTCTGACGGAGCAAGAAGCTTTGACTTTTCGTATCCGCCGAGGCAGATTGCGCTCTTTTCAATTTTGCCGCTGTAAGGTGCGCTGTAATAAATCTGAACGGTATCTTTACCGCTGACATCACCTGTGTTTTTAACCTTTACATCAACGGTGATTTTGCCGTTTTCTGTGCTGTATGATACGATTTCCTTTGTAAATGTGGTGTATGAAAGACCGTGTCCGAAAGGATACTGAACTTTGTCCTTTGCGAAGGTTTCAAAATAGCGGTAGCCCACGTAAATGCCTTACTGATACTCAACATAGTATTCTCCGCCGTCATATTTATATGTGCCGAAGTTCTGTGTAGAGGGATGATCGTAAACGCTGTATGCAACCGTATCAGCAAGTCTGCCCGAAGGATTGACTTCACCGCTGAGCATCTGACCCACAGCTCTCATACCGAATTCACCTGTAATCCAGATAATAGCGGCAGCTTTTATGCTTTCATATTCATCAAGGAAGCCCATTTCCATAACATTACCTGTGTTGAAAAGCACGATAACATCTGAAAATGAAGATGCAACCTTTTCTACCATCGCTCTTTCGTTAGCACTCAATCTGAGTGTTTCGGGAGAAAGGTCGGAGTTTTCCGCACTTGTTCTGCCTATAACGATAATTGCAGTATCAGAAAAAGCTTTTGCATTTTCCATTACGGAATCAGTAAGCTTATCGGGGTTCATTTCGTTAAGTGAGCTTTTTGCAAGCACAAGCTGAAGAAGATTGTTAAGAACTGTGCTGCCTGTTTTGGGAATCTCATTGGAACCGCAATGCTTTTCGTAAAGAGCCATAAGCTCTGTGTTATACTCAATTCCCGCTTCGTCAAGAGCCTCGTAAAAGTATACGGGGTCGTGAGTTGTGATAGCACCGGAACCTGCACCGCCCAAAAGAGGCACAACAGATGCCGCACCGAAAATATTTACCTTTTTACCTGCAAGAGGTAAAGAATTGTCTTCATTTTTAAGAAGAACGATACCCTCCTGCTCGATTTCAACAGCAATCTGGCTTGACATTGCCACAACATCATCGGGAATATTTCCGCTGACGGCAAATGCCGGAATTACCAGACAAGGCATAAGGATTGTAAAAACAAGTATAATTGCCGTAAGTTTTTTAAACTTTTTCATTCTGACATCTCCTTTTATAAAGAGTTAAAAAATGTTTAATTTCATTATAATAAAATATTTCCATAAAATCAATATCATTTTGTTAATATTCACAAAAACGTAAAAAAGCCGAAAGCATTAACACATACTTTCGACTAAATTGAAAAATAATTTGATTTTAGCAATTTTATTTGCTATTTTATCTTCTGCGAGTCTTATATATTCCAATCGAGGATACAACACCGGCAACAATGATTGTAATGAAAGACCCAATCTTAAAAACGCCGTTTGATACATATATGCTCGTTGGACCGTCATAACCACCGATGATAGAAGTGTTTGAATTTATATCATTTATAGCAGCCAGAAAAGTTATAAAACCAACCAAATTAAACAGTAATGCAGCGATGGCAAGAACAATAACAATTATAAAGATTGTTCGCCACATTTTTCTGCGGCTTTCATTCCGCTTGGCAAATTGCTCATTAAGCAGTTCCAATTTTTCTGCAATTTCTTTCAGTTCCATATCATCATTCGTTGTAACAGTTTCGCCCAAAAGTACATTAACAGATGTGTCAAGCTCGTAGGCTATGCGTATCAGCATTTCAGAATCAGGAACAGACAATCCTTTTTCCCATTTTGAAACGGTCTGCCTCACCACATTTAATTTTATTGCCAATTCATCCTGAGTCAAGCCTTTTGACCGTCTGAGATTCTTTAAGTTTTCGCTCAACATATTAAAAACCTCCTTTTCTTGATGTAATTATACGAAATTATAAACATTGCATCAAGCAACGCATGTTAACATTATCATATATTTAACAAAAAACATTACAATTCATACCAAAGCTGTTGGATTTAATCGTTTGCCTGCGAATTTTTTGCTGATACAGAAAAGCGGCCTGAAACCTGAAGTTTCAAGCCACTCAAAAGCCATATGATATTATTCCCACTCACTTAGTTTTGATATTTAACTTGTGAAAAGGCACGTAAAATAAGGGTTTCTGCGGGGGCAAAACTGATGTTTTTAAGTTTTTTGCCGAAAAACCGTATCAATCACAGTATCACGGAACAAAAACACTAACCCCGGCGGATTCACACCCACCTGAAACGCTCTTTATTTACAATTGCAAATGAATTGTAGCACATAAAAAAGTATATGTCAATACTTTAAAGTGATGAAGTTTTGCATCTATATAATATTCACGCTAGCAAACATTGTCATTTTACTTCCCAACCACATAAGAGAAGAGCGGCTCCACACCAATCTGTGCAAAGCCGTTCTTTTGGAATGTACTATCTTTTAGCACCATATCAGTACCTTTTTTACAGTAAAACAACACACCGCAATGGATTGAGAAAGTTCGGACATAATGCATCAATAGTTATACATATTAATAAAATCAATTAACACTAAAACTTATATTCAATAAATTCTTAACAGACGTATTGAATACTGGATCTTGTTTCAAATGTTTTACCAGCAAATCCACGTAATCATCATCCGAAGCAAGACCAATACCTTGAGCCACCATTTTTAGCAACATTTTTGCCGGTATAATAGAAACCAATTCATCATAATCTGTGAGCGAGTCAATTTGATCACTTAGTTTTTGAACCTCGCACAAAAGATCGGATTTGTTTTTATTGTTTATTGTATCTATTTGCTCTTCCAACTTTTTGGAATAGGACAGTTTTGTTGCATAAAGCATTTTGGCATATCTTTTGGTAATAAAATCGCTTAAAATGGCTGCTTTCCCAGCTTTTTTGATATGCTCAATCACTTGGCTTTTTATTTGAGATAAATCCTTATTTAAATGCAAAGCATTAATATACTCTAATATCTCTGATCTGATTATAAAATTTTCCCATTCATTATATCCAATAGCAAAAATGTGATCATTTCTAAGTGATTCTATTTCTGCTGCTTGCATATAATCATTGTCAATTAAACCAAATGCTTTTCGCCTGAATAACGTCTCTTTTCCGTTAATACCTTTCGTATTCAATTTTACTTGTTCACACGAACTCACTGGTTGTATCTCATATTTTGGGAATAGACATTCTAACACTTTACAATCAATGGAACTACGTGTACCTTCGCAAAAGATGATGTCTTTTTTTGTTCCTTCAATGCCTAAAATGACATCTAAGCTAATATCCAAATAATCTTCAATTTTTTTGAACTTCCATTTTTTGTATGCTTCAGATTTTTCAAGATAAATCAGAGCTACATTTTTTCTGCTCTCAACAAAATCAATGTTGTGAGTTAAGTAAACAAACTTCAAATCGGGGCGTTCTGATTCCAACTTATCGAATAGATTTCGCATCAATGAACCGTTTAAGTGTCTTTCGGGTTCATCAATGAATATAAACGAATCATTCGGAGCTAACAGCGTTGCCATTATTAAGTAAGCAATATTCTTCTCTCCATCACTTGCATCGTTCATTGAATATTGAGCTATTTGATCACCTTTCAAAAACAAAGATTCTCTGTCTGCAACAATATCCCTGTCTAAGCCTAACGATGAAAAAATTTCGTAAAGTCTTGTTCTCAAAACATTGTTTTTATTCGTTCCAGTGTCATAGGAATCTAATGTCCGTCTATTTATCTCTCTTGTTAAATACATCAATGAAATATTATCTTTGAGCATTTGATTAAGAGTATAATTCGTGTACATACCAACATAATCAGACGAGGATTGCATCGCAGTTCTGTCGGCGGGTAAGACTATAGCGTTTTTGAACATGATTTCGGAAATTTGTCGAAGCAAAGTTGTCTTTCCTGCGCCGTTTTTGCCAAAGATCACATAATTTTTATTTCCGTACTTAAAGTGTTCAAATAGATCGTCCACATTGGGAGCTAACAACTTCACCAATTGCGAAAGTTGAGCTATAATACTTCTTAAATAATTATCGCTCCGTTTTGTATCAATCGATATAGCCCTAAAAGCATCCAATTGCTTGTTCTTTTCTGATAAAATATTATTGATATGATTCTTATAAGGGTCATTATAAGAATCGAATTTTTCACGCCTTAACCCTTCTATCTGCTGCTTACAAATAGCGATTATATCTTTCATATCCTTGTAA
>JAZSLJ010000051.1:0-40852 GCA_045535305.1 Acutalibacteraceae bacterium | reverse complement strand
ACCTCCGCGAGCGTGGATTACCATATTGATTTCGCCTTCATACATCGCAATAGAAACGCGACGAATAAGCTCGGGGGGAAGACCTAACTGCCGTAAGTTCTTCTTCATCATAAAAGACGCATGACCTGCCGATTTAAAATCATCACCGTCAACTATATAATGAAAATTTAAAACCTCAGACATTTTTAACCCTATTACCTATGAGACCGTTGCTGTATAAAATACCGCAAGCCTCATACATTCTTTTACTTGTAGCAAGAAGAACTATACCACTTTCCTTGGCTAACTCTATCATTTCGGCAGTAGGCATCTTTGAACGGACAAAAACTATACAGTTCATATCCATCATTTCAGCCGTTCTTATAACCTGTGAGTTTACAAGACCTGTCAGTAAAACTGCCTGGTCTTTAACGTAAGCCAAGACATCACTCATCATATCGCTTCCGCAAGCGGAATATACATCATTGTTTATAAAATCCTCGCCGCAAACAACATCTGCATTAAGAAGTTTTTTAATTTCACTGATTTTCATAAAGGTAAAATCCTCTCATCGGGAAATATAATTATTCGTACTTAGCAAGAATTCCGGGGATATCTTCGGGAACAAGTCTGCCGTAAACATCTTCGTTAATAGTAAGAACGGGAGCAAGACCGCAAGCACCGATACAACGACAAGCTTCGATTGAGAACTTACCGTCTGCTGTACATTCGCCGGATTCAATACCGAGAATCTCAACGATTTTGTCAAGAAGCTGCTGAGAGCCCTTAACATAGCAAGCTGTACCGAGACATACGGAGATGTTGTACTTGCCCTTGGGTGAAAGTGAGAACTGAGCATAGAATGTTGCTACGCCGTAAACCTTTTCAAGGGGTACATTCATACCTTCGGCAATCATAACCTGAACTTCTCTGGGAAGATAGCCGTAAATACCCTGTGCTTCCTGCATAACTGCCATGAGCTTACTCTTGTCATCACAGTTTTCTGCAATAACAGCTTTGAGTTTTGCTTCCTGCTCGGCAGTACCGTTAAAAGGAAGAGTGCTGATTTTCTTTTTCATTAAAAAATCCTCCAATCAATTATATAAAATATGTTTTATAAACGCAATATACACGCATGCGCAATCATTATAACACATCTTTTTTAATAAATCCATATATTTATTAAAAAAATGACAATTTTTTAACAAAAAAAATATAGAACAACATACAGCTTCTTCTTTATCTTCAATTTTTATACATTTTGCACTTTTTTACAGAATGTCTATTGTGCGTTTTGTCAAAATAATTCCATAATAGAAAAATAATTTACAGATATTGGTAAATTCTTTGTAAAGGTCTACAATTTTACACCTGCTTGAAATTGCCGATTGTTACAGTCCTACAAAATCCAAGCCAAAGTGTTGACCATTTTGCCCAAAAATGTTAGAATAGCCGACAGTTGCGTAAAAACAAGGAGGAATCCGGCGTGAAAAAAGCAGCCCTTCGACTTGTATCTTTTATCACAACAGTCGCACTTATCATAGCGACAGCACCTATTTATGTCTTCGCGCAAACTGCAACTTTTGAGCAGATTGTCAATGCGTCATTATATATAATAGTATATAACGAAGGCACATACACCACCGTTATAAAAAACGACAACGGCGCGTTAAGTCTGGGTAAAATCTGTTGGCACGGCACAAACGCACTTAATCTTCTTAAAAAAATCGTTACACTCAATCCGTCTCAGGCACTCAACATTCTCGGCACATCTCTTTATAACGAGATAGTTACCGCTTCATCATGGGACACGAGAAAAGCAACGTCAAGCGAGGCATCTGCCCTTGCAATACTGCTTGCCACAGCGGAAAGCCATCAGGTGCAGGACAAATCCGGTTATGAATATGTAAGCGGATATATAAGCCTCGGTCAGTCTTTAGGCATAACGGAAGCACAGGCACTCGTATTTTTTGCCGACTACGCAAACCAGAACGGCAGAACAGGAGCCGCAAACCTTTACAGAAGCACAAAAAACACTTACGGCAACGTAAATTTAGGCACTCTTTATGCTACAACAGGTAATAGCTCCCGCCGCACAAGAACTTACAACTTCTGTGCCACTGTAAATTGGGACGATTACAAAGGCACACCTGAAATTGAAGATTCCGTCTCCCCTGTTATGACAAATATCACGGTAAGTGAAGTTACATCATCAGGTTTTTCCGTATATTGCGATATTACAGATAATATTGCCGTTACCGAAGTATACTTTGCGGTGCATCACGAGGCTGACGGAACTGACGGCATAAAAATGTATGTTCAGAATCCCGAAAACAAACAGGTTTCGCACACAATCAATATCAGCGATTTCAGTAACAGAGCAGGCAAATATTACGTATATATATACGCATTTGATAAAGCGGGAAATTATGCTTACGCAGTTCTCAACCCCATAGATGTCCCCCCTTCAGCAACTGTTAAGGAGTTCAGCGTTTCGGTATTTTCAAACGAAGCATCATTCGTAGGTGATGAAATAGTATGGAATGCATCTGCATCGGGCGGAAGCGGACATTATCTTTATCAATTCACTCTTTACAAAGACGGCAAAAAAATCGCCGAAAGAAAATACAGCGATTATCACATTTTTAAATATACTGCAGAAAAAACAGGTGTTTATTCGCTTGAGGTTTCGGTTACAGATTCTGTTAGCGGAAAAAGCATATCCTGCAAGAGTCCCGACGTAAATATTTATAAACCGATTATTATGCAGTCTTTTAATGCAGACGGAAACAAGATTTTAACAGGGCAAACCGTTACGTGGAAAATTGAAGCATCGGGCGGCGAAGGTGAACTGCAATACGTTTACACAGTTTTTAAAAACGATGAAGCCGTATACAGCACCTCGGAATATTCAAAAAGTGCAAGCTTTACTTACAAACCCACCGAAAGCGGAATTTACCATGCAGTAGTAAATATAAAAGATTCAAGTTCACAGGTGGTTTCATTCAAAAGTGATGAAATTACCGTAAACGACCCCATAAAAATCACAGATTTAAGATTTTCAAAAAACTACGCAGTTGCGGGTATGTCCGTAACCTGCACCGCAGATATCAGCGGCGGAACAGGCACCTACTCCTGCGTATTTGATATATATAGGAACGGCGTCATTTTATATTCGGAAAAATCAGCAACAAACGAGTTTACATTCATCATTCCGTCCGACGGAATTTACACAGCAAAAGTTACGGTAACCGACACCGATTCCAACACACAAACAGCCGACGGCGGCATCCTTACCGCTGAATCAACGGCAAAACGAGGCGACGCAAACTGCGACGGCGAAATAACCGCCGAAGACGCAAGACTTGCATTAAGACATTCTGCACAGCTTGAACTCATCCCCGAGGAACATCAAGCACCGGCAGATGTAAACAATGACGGCAACATTACCGCCGAAGATGCAAGAATAATTCTGCGTATATCCTGCGGCCTTGAATAAAAGGAGTTTTAAATTTATATGAAAACAAAAATTATTGCAGTCCTGTTGGCTGTTATTTCGCTTGTTTCACTTTGTTCATTAAGTGCGGCGGCAGCAAATACTGACATTCAAAGCAGTATCACACAGGATTACAAAACAGCACTTTCCCTTGCAGGAAGAAGCTCTTTCAACGGTCAGTGCAATCTTGCAACGGCATATCAGCTTTATGCAAGAGGAATTTACAAGTACGGTCTCGACTTTTCGGGAACAGGCAACATATGGTACCGCCATTTCAAAAATGTTAAAGAAACAAGCGGCGGTTACAGCGTAATCACCGTAAGCGGTGCAAACTGCCTTTACGACCTTGTAAAAAAATACGGCAACGAGCTTTACAACATCGTTTACTGTCTCGGCACAGGCGGCACAAGCGGCGACTGCCACGTACTTTACATCAGAGCCATAATAAACGGCTATGTTTATTTTGCAGACTCTTTCGGCACGTCCTACAATCACACATATTACCGCGAAGGTGCAGGAACAGTTCTGTCATTGAGCAAATTTGTTTCAGAATACAAGCGAATGAACGGTAACGCATACGGATGTGTATATTTCACAAGCAGCGGTTCTGAACATCTTGACGGTTCAAGTGAAGATCCCGACACCTGGGAAAATCATACCGACAATTACACAACAGGTCAGTACACAGTAACATCTTCAATGATAAGAGTAAGAAGATATGCTGATTCAAACAGCAACACACTCGGATTCCTTTCATCGGGAGATACTTTGAATGTTACTGAAATCAAAGGTAATTGGGGCAAAATTGCTTACGACGGAAACAGCGGATGGATATGTCTTGACTACACCGTTCAGCTTTATTCCGATGCCGATATAATAAAAGATATTGCATCCACAGCTGTTACGGCAGATAAAAGCGTTACATTCTGCGGTGATATGGTAACATGGACAGTATCAGCCAACAATATGGGGGCAAAGTATTTTTACGCATTCTATGTTTACAGAAACGATGTAAAAATTTACTCCGGCATACTCAATTCCGAAAATACATTTTCAATCCATACAGACATCGCAGGTAATTACAAAGCAGTGGTTGAAATAAGCTACGATGACCACCACACAGTTACGGTGTCAAGCCCCGATGTGTACTGTATTGATAACAACAGCGTTTTTGCAGGTGTACAGGCAACAACAGTTATGGCAAACATAACAGGTAAGAACTTTATAAGCCTTGACGTTACATCAGACGGCAGATTTGCAAAAGCATACAGATTCAACTATACTGAGGAAGAAGAAATTTAATAATAAAAAACCCTATGAGTCAGCTAAGATTCATAGGGTTTAATTTTATTTATCTGTAACCGCAAATGCCGACCATCGGCAATATCAACGGAATCAGGCGTCTTCAGAATCGCTCTGCATAATTGTTTCTATGCAGAAATCTTCAATGCTCTGTTCAAGAAGCGAGCCGATAAAGCCTTCTTTCAATTTATAATTTGCACCTGCATAGCCTTTCTCAACGCAACCGTCATACGCGCCGAAAACAATATTTTCAACAGCAGTTCTGACAGATGCATTTATGGGATGAACGATATCCTTGAAAGTTTCGTTTCTCATTTTCTTGCTGGGCATAGCAAGGAAGCGCTTTTCGCCGTCTGAAAGAATTTTAATATCATGAACAGCAAACATATCGTCAAAAGTAATTGATACAACACCGATAAGCTTTGTTTCAGTACTTAATGTTCTAATCTTTAACGCAGAAATTTTCATAATGATTTCTCCTTATCTCAGTCAATAAAATTAAAAAAATCCTTGAATCTGTTTTTAAATATCGCAAAAACAGCATTTAATGTTTCTTCACTGTCTACGCTGACATACGATTGATTTTCGCCGTCATCACCGTCAATTTTAAGAATAACAACCTGATTGTCGTTTTCGTCAAGCGGAAGCAGAACTACGTATTCTTCCGCTTTATACTCAATAATGTCTAAAAATTCAAAATTCACATCC
This sequence comes from Acutalibacteraceae bacterium, assembly GCA_045535305.1. Taxonomy (GTDB): domain Bacteria; phylum Bacillota; class Clostridia; order Oscillospirales; family Acutalibacteraceae; genus UBA1081. Next base: position 35,367 of record JAZSLJ010000051.1, on the reverse strand, counting down.
TCTCCGTTTTCATCTTGCAACACAATGATGTTATCAAGATTTTCATCCTGATTTTCTATTGGTAAGTCATTCATAAATTCACGCTCCTTTCGGGTAGAATATAATTTCGGCAATAAGCTGAATCAGCGCAACAGTTACTTATAAAAACGAACTGTGAATAAGAACATATCTAAAATATATTCTTATTTTAATATGAGTATAACATACTATTTTTCAATTTTCAAGAGTTAATTTATGATTTTTCGTATATTTTTTCATTTTTATACAAAAAAAGCTACTCCGAAGAGTAGCTTCAAATATAAATTTTATTTTGATTTCTTTTTCTTGTTGCCTGAAAAGAATGCACCGACAATCATTATAACAGCGAAAACAACAAGATAGAACAGAACGGGGCAAGCAAATTCGCCGTTTGCCTTTGCAGCCATATAAGGTGTATATCCGTGAGCATAGCAAGCTGCAAATACCATGAATCCGCAGGCAACTATAGCAAGTGCAGGCAAAACAAAACGTTTTGCAGCGCCAAGCTCTTTTTCTTTCTTCATCCACATAATCATCATGGGGATATACATACCGTAAACTGTAACGATGGGAAGCTCTGATGAGTCAAAATTGAAAGGACCGAACCAACCGTCTGTAAGATTTGCGCCGTAGAAATAAAGAAGCCACGCAGCACATACAAACACACCCCAGATTGCAGAGTTTGTAGTCATATTGGTTGATTTATCAATCTGACCGAACATTTCGGGCTTAGGGCCTTCGTTTCTTGCGGCAACAGCATACATACCGCGGCTTGCGCCAACCATAAGACCGTTAAGAGTACCAAGACAGGATATAACAATACAGATATTAAGGAATGTTCCGCCGATATTACCGAAAATATTTGAAAATGCAGTTGTTGCACCTTCGTTGATAAGAACTTCACTTGTTGCTCCGCCTGCAACACCAATATAATAAAGAACATACGCCGCAACAACAATTATTGAACCGATGACAAGAGCAATAGGAAGGTTCTTTTTGGGATTCTTAAGCTCAGCATTGATTGATGTTGTAACGATCCAGCCTTCATAAGCGAAAACTGTTGCAACAACTGCTGCAAAAAGTCCGCTGCCTGTTGTACCGCCTACTGCCTCGGAAACAACATTTGCGAAATTGGAGGTGAGAGTTCCGTTTGAAAGACCCACAACTGTGCCTACAACAGCCATAAGACAGATGGGGATAAGCTTTATAACTGTTGCACTTACCTGGAATTTACCTGCAAGCTTTGGCGAAAGAGCGTTCATTGTATATGACATAACAAGGAAGAAGCCTGCAAGTGCAAGAACCTCTGCACCGGCTAAATGCCAACCGAACAAAACTCCGAAATATCTTGCGGAAACCCAAGCAAGAACAGATGTCATACTGGGATAATAAATATTAACCAAGAACCATGCAAGATAATATGCGTAGCCTTTACCGCAGGTAGCCTCAGCATAGTCAACAACACCGTTGACCTTTTCATATTTTGTAGCCATAACAGCAAACTGTGCCGAACAGATTATCATAATACTGCCTGTGATAACCCACGCAGCAATACCCAGCGGCATATTTCCGCCTGTTGCAGCAAGCACGTTCTGTGCCTTAAAGAATACACCTGAGCCGATAACCGTACCGACAACCATACATATTGCCGTTACAAGCCCGTATTTTCTTGTTAATTTTTCCATTATTAACACCTCTTATTGATATTAAATTTATATAAACCGAATCACATCTCTGCTTTTTCAAAAAACAAAGGTTCAATGCCCTCTGCATACAGATGAGATGTGTCGGAATATCTCAGACAGGTAGGAGCAGTTATTCCGTTTTCGGTATTTTCAAACTCAAGGATTGTAACACCGCTGTGTTCATAGTCAAATCCTGCCCACATAATGTTTATCGGGATACGGAGCAAGCGGGAAATCCATGCTCTTGAAAATGCGGAATGACAGAAAAGCGCAACCTTTTCATCACTGGGTTTCAAAATGCGGTAAACACCGTTTTCCTCTTTATAGCCCAATCTTTCAAGAAACTCGTTTCCGTTCTTCTCTATATAATCAACAGCCTTCTGCATTTCTGACTGTTTAAAGGGTTCACATTCAAACGCTTTGTCATAAGGCAGATTCATATTGCCGTTTTCAAGGAAATATGTGTTCTGCACAAATGAAATTGACTTTGTTTTTCCGTCGGGGAATTGGGTAAGTCTTTCATCACCGATTTCGTGCGACCACTCCTCTACCCCTGCGGTAAGACCGAGCAATCTGCAAGCAGGCTCACTTGTTTGTCTTGCGCGAAGAATAGGCGATGTGAAAATCTTATCAATTTTAGCTTTTTCAAGTCTTTTACCCACAGCTTCAGCCTGTTTCCAGCCCTTTTCAGTAAGAGCTCCGTCGTGTCCCGGCTCGCCGTGGCGGATTATGTACAAAATCATTCAACTCACCTCTCAAAAATATTATAAAAATATCTTCATATCATTTTTATAATATAATATATAAAAAACAATGTCAAGTAACAAAAAAAACCGCGTGCTGAAACAACACACGGTTTTTTTTGTTAGATTTAAGCTTATGACAGAGTTTCACTAAGCATTATAATGATTTCTTTTGTTGTAATATCTACACCTCCGTTATTGGGATCTATAGGCTGGAAATATGATACATTAAAATCCTCACTTAAATTTCCCCAGGGTTCAAGACCTTCAGGAGCAAATATCGCTATACGCTTTGCCGTCTGATCAATAGTTACGGGGATTTCAGAATTCTGATTAAACCACATATCAACAAGACTTGAGTAAGAATCAGGCATATTTGCAGGATAATTTGTACCTGTATAGCTAAAGGCTTTTTCCAAAGGATGAGCAGAAGCATCTGTAAAAAGAACGATAACATGACGCTTTCTGATAGAATCGTCAATAGTTCTGCACCAATCTACCTGCATAGCCTTAGCGATTGCTTCAAGAGAGCTTTCGGGAATATCTCCGCCACCCTTCGCCTCCAGCTTATCAACAAAATCCTGAAATTCATCTGTTTCTGCAGGCAGATTAAAAAATCGCGATTCTTCAAAAGCAAGAGAGCCGTCCACATAAATATCTCGAAAACCGATAACTTTAATGCGCAACTGTATAATTTCTCTGTTATAGTTTTCTCTCATTTTCTTTTGCAACTCCTGATGCAAAGTTCTTGCAGTCTGTTTAACCTTTCTTATAATAGGAGCCATACTGCCTGTTAAATCAATACAATAAACAAGGTCTGCATAAGTATCCAAAGCACTCAGCTGAGTAGCAAGTGCAGACTCCGGATTAACGGAAGATTCCTCTATATAATCTGAAAAAACACCGTCATCCATACCATCAAAACCATCAACCATAAAATCATCTGACATAAATATTACCTCTTTCCGGGCAAAGCCCTATAAATTTAAAATTAAGTCTGCCTCAGGCTCAAACCGCCTGCGGTTAACTTGCATATTGATTTTATCACAGTGAATTTTCTTCAACAATGTAAAAACCGTGCTTTAACGGTGTAAAAACATACACAAGAAGCGGGAAAAACTGATTTTTTACAAAATTGATTAAAAATAATGCACTTATTTACGCAAATAATAAAATTGAGGTGATATTAAATGGCAAAAAAGGGAATGAAACGACCCGATGTTACACACACAAAGCCAAAAAATGAACAAGCAGCAGTGCCGGAGCTTCAAGGCAAAGCAAAAAACGCAAAAGAAAAAGCAAATCCGATAATAGCAAACACGCACGCACCGAATCAGAAGGTTTTTCACCACCAAATGAAAAATGAAAAACCGATTTCTCCCGCACACGGAATTATTGATACGGATTTAGGCAGAGATAACGCAGAAAATGATATGTCAAATGCCGATTTGCAGGACTTATAAAAAAATGAAAGGTACATCTTGCAATGTACCTTTCTCAACTGTTAACTAATATCATTTTTCGCCGTTATAAGCTCGCCTTTTTCATTCCAGGATGCTTCATCGGCACTATAATAAATATTACCCTCTCTATCCACAAAAGGATAGTCATAATATTTATATTCTTCATCATCATTCATAAGGCTGTCGTAATATTCATCAAGCTCTTCCTGGGTCATTGTGCTTGTGTCAACGGAGTACAGCTCCAGAATAAATGCCTTATCACAATAGAACCAGCCGTCCTCTGTTACATAGCAATTATATGAGACATACTTTTTACCGTCATCACGTATATAGTAAGTTTTCTCATAGTCAAACGCTTCATCTGCATCTGCTTCAACGGTGTATAAATATGTATGTCCGTCTTCGTCATAGAGCAAAACACTATCATCATCTTCATAGCTGTTTCCCGTTTTATCATAGAAAACACCGTCTACGGATATTCTGTCATCAACATCAAGATAGTCGATATAATCATAAATGCATTCACTCATATAAATGCCAAAAGATATACCGACAGTTATTACTACTATATATGTAATTACATATGCAATACCAAAACCTCGGCTGAGTTTTTTCTGCTTTCTCTTTTCATCAAGATTGATTTCGGGCAAAGCAATATGACAGTTGGGACATTCCTGAAAACTGTCGGGATAGTTGTTACTGCATTGAATACATTTCTTTGCCTCCGGACCTGGAAAATCTTTTCTTTTGATAAGAAACACAATAACAGTCCATAATCCGAAAAGAATTCCGCAGACATACCAACCTGTGGAAAGCTTCTGATTTCTGTACTTTGCAGAATAATGCATAAACAGTAATACAAATACTGCCGTCAAAATTTCAAACATACCCAACAACAACAGGGAATAAAGCATAAAATTAAGAAATTCAAACATATCCATTATTCATTCTCCTTTGTTTATTAATGTTTTAACTTCTTTCTTTCAAAATATATTTCCAACCGCAATAAAAATTCAAGAACTCCTCTATCGGTTCTATATCATCGTAATCTAATGTTATTTCTGAAGATATAAATGTTACATAGGCAATTTCGCAGGACTCATTATTTACTCCGACCAATTCAATTTCTGTGGGATAGTCATTAATATTTATTACATAAAAATCAAAGTCTTCAAACTCAAAACACTTATCACCGTAAAATGTATAAGTTGAATTAATATCTTGCTTTAATTTTTTAAAATTATCCTTATTATATTTAAGAATGGTTGAATCTGATTCACACGGAAAAATGCTGATTTCACGATATTTATAATTTGAGATACTTTCGTACTCTCCAAATTTATCAAAGTTAAAATCAGTATAATATCCGTTGATTTCTTCTTCACCGTCATATGCTCTGAACTCAATAGTAACACCAAAAAAACTAAAAAACAAAAATACGCACAAAGTAACTAAAAGAATCAATATGGGCAAAATCACTTTGACGATATTCGGGATTTTTTTAATCAGAACTAAAGTCAAAGACAGCACAAAAGGGATAACAGGAATCAACAAGATAATGCCTGATACAATATAACTATTTAATAAACAGACGATTATGTATACAATCGGAATCAAAAGCATAAAACAAGATACTGTAAGACCAACTTTAAAAGCTTTATTTTCAGTCATTTTATCCGCCTCCTTTATGTATAAATAAATTGTACCATATCAAAATACAAACTTGCAAGAAAATTTCGGAAAATGTGTTCACAGGATAAGAAAAAAACTTATTGAAATATCAAAAATTTTAAAATAATAAAAACAGACCCCGGTTGTTACACCGAGGTCAATTTTATTATAACATTCGATTATTCGTCGATGCTGTAAAGTGCTTTGAGCTTTGCAAGGTGAGCATATCTGTCCTGTGCAAGTCTCTCGGACTGTGCGAAGAGTTCTTCTGCTCTTTCGGGGAAGGAACGAGTAAGTGATGCATAACGAGCTTCGTTGAGAAGGAATGCACGGTAAGCATCTGTTGCGGGCTCCTTGCTGTCAAGAGTGAAGGGATTCTTGCCTTCTGCCTTGAGTGCGGGATTGTATCTGAACATATTCCAGTAACCGCAATCAACAGCCTTCTTCATTTCAGCCTGGCAATTTACCATACCGCCCTTGATTGAGTGCATCTCACAGGGTGAGTAGCCGATGATAAGTGAAGGTCCGTTGTAAGCTTCTGCTTCTGCGATTGCCTTGATTGTCTGGTTCATATCAGCACCCATAGCAATCTGAGCAACGTAAACATAACCGTAAGACATTGCGATTTCTGCAAGGCTCTTCTTGGAAACGCCCTTACCTGCTGCTGCGAACTGAGCAACCTGACCTACCTGAGAAGCCTTTGAAGCCTGTCCGCCAGTGTTGGAGTAAACTTCTGTATCGAATACCATAACGTTTACGTCTCTGCCCATAGCAAGAACATGGTCAAGACCGCCGAAGCCGATATCGTAAGCCCAACCGTCGCCACCGAAGATCCATACAGACTTCTTGGAGAGGAATTCTTTATTCTTAAGAACAGATGCGCACTTGTCGCAACCGTTTGCTGCGCCTGCTTCAAGAGCTGCAACGAGTTCCTTTGTAGCTTCAGCGTTAGCTTTACCGTCGTTCTTTGTAGCAAGATACTTTTCAGCAGCTGCCTTGAACTCTGCGGGAGCTTCATCAGAAGCAGCCATAGCTTCAACTTCAGCCATAAGGCTCTCACGAACAGCCTCCTGACCAAGGTACATACCGTAACCGTGCTCAGCGTTGTCTTCAAAGAGTGAGTTTGCCCAAGCGGGACCATGACCCTTAGCATCTACTGTGTAAGGAGATGTTGCTGCAGGACCACCCCAGATTGATGAACAACCTGTTGCGTTAGAGATGTACATTCTGTCGCCGAAGAGCTGAGTGATAAGTCTTGCATAAGCTGTTTCAGCACAACCTGCACAAGAGCCTGAGAACTCAAGGAGAGGCTTCTTGTACTGAGAAGCAATAACTGTAGCAGCAGAAGAAACTTCTTCCTTCTCTGATACATTAGCTACACAGTAATCGAAGATTTCCTGCTTTGCGTCCTGAGTTTCTCTTGCAACCATCTTGAGTGAATTTGTGGGACATACGCCGATACATACGCCGCAACCCATACAATCCATGGGAGATACTGCAAGAGTATATTTGTAAGCTGTCTTGGGAATGGGCTTGGGAGATACTTCAAGTCCTGCGGGAGCAGCTGCAACCTCTTCTTCTGTCATAGCGAAGGGACGGATTGTAGCATGAGGACATACAAATGAACACTTGTTACACTTTGCACAGGTTTCTGCGTTCCATTCGGGAACCATAACTGCAACGCCGCGCTTCTCGTATGCGGATGCGCCCTGTTCAAATGTACCGTCTGCATGGTCAACGAATGTTGAAACGGGAATTGAATCGCCATCCATTCTGCCAACGGGATTCATAATGTTGTTAACCATCTTTACAAGCTTTGAATCGCCTGCAACTGTTGCAGCATCTGCATCAGCAACATTTGCCCAATCAGCGGGTACGTCAATCTTAACATAAGCAGATGCGCCCATGTCGATTGCCTTTTCGTTCATTTCAACGATTTCTTTACCCTTCTTCATGAACTTCTGAGCTTTTTCCTTCATGTAGCCGATAGCTTCCTCAGCAGGAAGAACCTTTGCAAGTGAGAAGAAAGCAGACTGAAGAACTGTATTTGTACGCTTGCCGAGACCGATCTGAGCAGCGATATCAATAGCATTAACTGTGTAAAGCTGAATGTTGTTCTGTGCGATGTAACGCTTTGAAGCAGCATCAAGCTTTTCAGCAAGCTCTTCAGGACTCCACTGGCAGTTGATAAGGTATACACCGCCGGGTTTAACGTCCTGAACCATCTTGAAGCCTTTTTCTACGTATGAGGGGTTATGGCAAGCAACGAAGTCTGCCTTGTTGATGTAGTAGGGGCTCTTGATGGGCTGATCACCGAAACGAAGGTGTGAAATTGTAATACCACCGGTCTTCTTTGAGTCATACTGGAAGTAAGCCTGAACGTACTTATCTGTATGGTCGCCGATGATTTTGATAGAGTCTTTGTTAGCACCAACTGTACCGTCGCCGCCGAGACCCCAGAACTTGCACTCGATTGTGCCTTCTGCTGCTGTGTTGGGAGCGGGCTTCTCTTCAAGAGAAAGCATTGTAACGTCGTCAGTGATACCAAGTGTGAACTGTGCCTTGGGCTGATCCTTAGCAAGCTCCTCGAATACTGCGAATACGCTTGAAGGAGGAGTATCCTTTGAACCGAGACCGTATCTGCCGCCTACAACTGTCTTTACAATACCCTTTGATGCAAGAGCTGTAACAACGTCCATGTAAAGAGGCTCACCGATAGAACCGGGTTCCTTTGTTCTGTCAAGAACAGCAATCTTCTTTGCTGTTGCGGGGATAGCTTCAATAAGCTTTTCTGTTGAGAAGGGTCTGTAAAGTCTTACTTTAACAAGACCAACTTTTTCGCCCTGAGCTGTGAGGTAATCGATAACTTCTTCTGCAACGTCGCAGATTGAACCCATAGCAACGATAACTCTGTCTGCATCGGGTGCGCCGTAGTAGTTGAAAAGCTTGTAGTTTGTGCCGAGCTTAGCATTAACCTTGTCCATGTATTCTTCAACGATTTCGGGCATAGCATCATAGTACTTGTTACAAGCTTCACGGTGCTGGAAGAAGATGTCGCCGTTTTCGTGAGAACCGCGCATTACGGGGTGCTCGGGGTTAAGTGCTCTCTTACGGAATGCATCAACAGCATCCATATCGCACATTTCTTTAAGATCGTCAAAATCCCATACTTCAATCTTCTGAAGCTCATGAGTTGTTCTGAAACCGTCAAAGAAGTTGATGAAAGGAACTCTGCCCTTGATTGATGCAAGGTGAGCAACAGCACCAAGGTCCATAACTTCCTGTGTGTTTGTTTCAGCAAGCATAGCGAAGCCTGTCTGACGGCAAGCATAAACGTCGGAATGATCGCCGAAAATGTTAAGAGCGTGAGATGCTACACAACGAGCTGATACGTGGAATACACAGGGAAGAAGCTCACCTGCGATTTTGTACATATTGGGGATCATAAGAAGAAGACCCTGTGAAGCTGTGTAGGTTGTGGTAAGAGCACCGGCATTAAGTGAGCCGTGAACTGTACCTGCAGCACCTGCTTCGGATTCCATTTCTGAAACCTTTACTGTTGTGCCGAAAATGTTTTTAAGTCCCTGAGCAGACCACTGGTCAACATAGTCAGCCATGGGGCTTGAAGGTGTGATGGGATAAATACCCGCTACTTCGGTAAACGCATAAGACACGTGAGCCGCAGCGTTGTTACCGTCCATAGTTTTCATTTTTCTTGCCATGGATATATTTCCTCCTTGAATAATTATACGGTTATAATGTATTTCACCAACTATCATAATAACACTTAACATTAAAAATGTAAAGTAGTATTTAATGCAAAAAATAATAAATTTTTCGTGTTTTTTGATATAGATTGACAAATTTTTCACAAAGCATCTTTTATATTGAACGCCGCCGAACAATATGATATTATGTATATAAAGAGGTGAGCAATTATGTATGATGATTTTGGACTTATACTCTCAGGGGTTTTCTTTATAGTTTGCAGCTTGGGTTTAGCGTTGTATGATTTTTTCAGACAGCAAAAACCCAGAACAATCGGAAAAACGCAGATAATGTCGATCGTATTTGTTGTTGTTGGCATTGATGTTATCATTTTACCTTTTGTGGATAACATAAATATGATGCTTCCGATTTTTTTGACAAGCATAAGCATACCCATTTTGCTCTGGGGATTATATGATTTGAATTTAGCACGCAAATGCTCACATCAGATTAACGCCGTGTGTTTATACTGTACCCAAAGAAAAGGAACAACCCGTCCCGTATTTTCCTATACATACGAGGGAGAATACTACAAAGCAACATCACAGCAAACACTATCTTCAAATATTTTAGTTGCGGACAAGTCCTACCGTATTTATATTAACCCGAACAAGCCGCAGTGCAATATCGTTTTCCCCAAGCTCTTAAAGCATAATAAAGATTTTGTCATATTTGGTATAATTCTTATGGTTGCGGGTATTGTATCATTTTTTATATTCAAATACGACCTCTTTGCACTTTTACAAAGATAATTCATTCGCCGCACTTTTTGTGCGGTTTTATTTTTTATAATTTTATGCTATAATAAATAAGGACTTTTCAATTATCAGTTGTATAATAAGTGAAAGGGCAAAAAAAGGGGGTATTGTTTATGGATAACGGTTCTATTTACTACCGCCGTTTTCTTGACGGTGATGAAAGTGCTTTTGATGAAATAATGCACGAATATTTTAACAATCTTGTATTTTTTATCAACCGTTATGTAAACGATATCACCGCCGCAGAGGATATTGCAATAGACGCATTTTCAGATTTAATTGTACACAAGCACAGATATAATTTTAAAGTTACCCTCAAAACATATTTATTTATGATAGGCAGAAGCCGTGCACTCAATTACATAAAACACATAAACAAATTCAAAACCGTTGAATTGTCGGAAGTTGAAAATGAACTTACAGACACATATTCTCTTGAAGAATATATTTGTAAAAATGAAATGAAGAAAAAAGTCAATAAAGCCATTGAAGAATTGCCCGAAGAAATGAAAATTGCAGTTCATCTTGTTTATTTTGAAGGTCTTTCATACAGCGAAACCGCCAAAATCCTTAAAAAGAACAAAAAACAGGTTGACAATCTTCTTTACAGGGCAAAGGGCAGGCTTCGTGCCATTCTGGGAGAGGAGGGCGAGATGTACTTATGAGAAGTTTTGAGGAACGTAAAGCGGAAATTTTCCGCAGAAGCGAAGAACGCATCAATGAAAAAAGAAAAAAAAGAAACCGTATAATCTCAATATGTATTCCCGTTCTGATTTGTCTTGGTGCATACTCAATTTTCATTCTGCCTGCAATGATGCCTGCAGGTGAAAGCGCCGCCGATGACGCACATCAGGAAATTGCAGACGAGGTTGTAATCTACCCCGTTACCGTTGAGTTTTTTGATAATGACGGCAATCTTATATGCTCTTACACGGAATCGAAAAAAATTATGCTATTATGCACTGTAACAGACAGTATCATAAACGAAAATTCCACCCTGAACGAATCCGCAAGCATAGTCGTACCGGAAAACAGCTATTCCGTTGTATTTACATACAACACAGGCGGCAAATTAACTTATACGGTCATCGGAAACACCCTTTTCAACACAGCAACGGAAAATTATTACACAATCACACCCGAACAAAAAGAAACCTTTGATTCATTTATAAAGGAGTGAGTTTTTATGAAGAAAAAGATAATTTTTTCACTTATTTGTATAGTTATTTTAATCACGGCATTTTCCGTTACCGCAAGCGCGGATATGGGGCCGAAACCCTCTGTCAGAATCACTTTTGAAGGGTTGGGCGACGAGCTTTGTTACGGCACTCTGCTGTCAAAGAATAAATCAACAGGTCCTGCCACGGTATATGACGGTATTGCAGATTACGCCGTACATTCCGGTAATTTTGATTGGGCAAATCTTGATTATGAAACCTGGAAAGCATTTGTTGAGTATAAAGACAGCGACGGCTATTACTTTTTACAGGAAGGCTGGAGAGTTGACGAATCAAAATCCCTTGCCTGGACTTACTATCCCCCGCACTCCTTTAAAATTCTGCTCTATTTCCCCGAAAGTGAAACCTTTATCACAAGCGGAATATATGAAACTTATGCATTTGACAGCTATTTCACGGTTGATATGAGTGATATTACAAATACACTTATTGCCGAAAAAAGCTATGATTTCTCTTGGGAATTGATTTCCCTATTTGCGAGAATTGCATTCACAATCGTATTGGAAATAGGAATTGCAATTCTGTTCGGCTACAAAAACAGAAAGCAACTGCTTATTATATCCTGCGTAAACATCTCAACGCAGATAATTCTGAACATCTTGCTCAATATCATCAATTATACAAGCGGTTCTCTGGCGTTTACGGCTTTCTATATCCTGTTTGAGATTATTGTTTTTGTAATAGAAGCAATAATATTCAGTTATACTCTCAGACGATTTGATGAAAATGCAAGAAAAAAATATATTCCCGTTGTTTATGCATTGGTTTCAAACGCAGTATCATTCGGTGCAGGCTTTTTGATTGCAAAATTTATTCCCGGTATATTCTAAAAGGAGCAGATATTTATGACAAAGAAAAAGAAAGTTTTAATTACGGTCATTTCAATTTTTGCGGCAATTTTAATTTTTATTGCAGGCGCATTTGCCGTTATCATTCATAAAGGATACGGATTGACTGTAGCAAGAGCTTTGATTACAGACAACAATACCTATATGATGGTTGACGAAAGCTCCCCCACCGTTATGTCAACAACAAAGGACAAGGATGAATTTTTCAAAAACATCAAAACGGGCGACAAAATTTTTGTTTTACACAGCGGCATTGAAGAATCTTACCCTGCTCAGACAGGAGCTTATCTGTGTATAAAGTTTGAAGACGGCTCTGTTAACGATATAAACAGCGAGGTTATCCTTCAGCTCGCTGAGCTTGGTTGGCTGGGCGATGATTTCGGCGGCGTTACAATAGATAAAATGCAAATAACCCTGCCCGAAGAAAACGCTGTTGCAGATATGCTTGCATTTTTTATTTACAACGGTAAAAGCTATATTGCATACGAAGAATTGCCCGATGATTCACTAAAAGGCAAATATATAGGCAAAGCGACAGGCTCTATTGACGAATGGACATCATCCGAAGATTATATTGATTTTTCGGGCAGTATCAGCGGAGAGATATATTCATTAAAAGGCTACGACAGTGATTTTATGCTTTGCATAGACAACGGAAACGGCAGTATAACAACATATATCAACAACAACGGCATCAATCTTACTTACGGTTACGAGCTTTTCAGAAACAGACTTAATCTCAAAGATAATTACACAGCGGTAAAATATCAGACCCGTGATGACTGGTATTACAATTTCGACGACCCTGTTGAATTCAACAACAAAGAAGCGATAAATGCTTTTATTGACGCATTGAATGACAGCCGTTTTATGTACTCCGCAGACATTCCCGTTGAAAACGAAAATTCAAGCATTTACGAAGAAAAGGAAATCTACCACATTTTCTTTGAAATGAAAGACAGCACCTACGTTCACCTCAGGCTTTTTGACGGCGGATATGTAATGTTCGCAGGGATAAGCGATATCTGTGTTAAAATGACCGATTCTGATTTTAATAATTTAATTAAATTGTTTACAGAAGCTTAATTCATTGTATTTTTCACTTTTTATTCCATATCCTAATTACAGTATCTTAGGGTGACGGAAATAATACGAACTTGCCTTAAAACGACTATTTTTAAGCCTTTTCGGCATTTCGGATTTAAAAGGCGACAGCCTTCCTGCATCCTCAAAACCAAAAATCCAATAAAAATCACTCGTTTTAAGGTCGAAGATTTTTTACAGTGCGGATTTTTGGCAAGTCAAGGCATAAAACGCAGCAAATCCTAACGGATTTGCGAGTATTTTAACAAAGAATTGACGGAAATCAGCCTGTAAAAAACAGGTTCGTATTATTTCCGTCACCCTACTGTAAGGAGTGGAATAATGGCTCTGCATATTATGGATGAAGCCGACAAATGTTTAAACTGCAAAAAGCCTCAATGTGTGAAAGGATGTCCCATAAACACGCCCATCCCTCAGGTTATTGAGCTTTTAAAAGATAACCGTCTTGATGAGGCGGGCAGACTCCTTTTTGAAAACAATCCCCTTACCACCGTATGCAGTCTTGTCTGCAATCATGAAAACCAATGCGAGGGCAGCTGCGTGCTTAACAAAAAAGGCTCTCCCGTTCATTTTTCCACCATTGAAAACTATGTTTCAAGCACCTATGCGCCAAAAATGACAGCAGGGCCTGCCGAATCAAACGGAATTAAAGCCGCCATTGTGGGGTCAGGGCCTGCAGGACTTACCATTGCAATAATTCTTGCCCGATACGGCTATCAGGTTACAATTTTTGAGGACAGGGACAAAATCGGCGGAATCCTCCGATACGGCATACCCGAATTCCGCTTACCGAAATCCGTAATAGATGATTTACAGTACAGACATCTGGAGCTTAAGGGAATAAAAATCCGTCCCAACACAAAAATCGGCGGTGCAATAGGTATTGACGACCTTTTCCGCGACGGATACAAGGCAATTTTTATCGGTACGGGCGTATGGAAGCCCAATGCTCTGCACATAAAAGGTGAAACAAACGGAAATGTCCATTTTGCAATAAATTATTTAAGCAATCCCGACAGCTACAAGCTTGGTGATACCGTAATAGTTATCGGTGCAGGTAATGCGGCCATGGATGTTGCACGCACTGCTTTGAGAAAAGGCACAAGAAACATCACCTGCTTTTCGATGAGAAAAAAAATCAGAGCAAGCAAGTACGAATACAGCTATGCAAAATTAGAGGGCGTACACTTTGAATTCAACAAAAAACCTGTTGAAATCACCGACGAAGGCGTTATTTTCCGTGATTTAAGCGAGGACGAAAATGAGGTAACCACCGAAATTGAAAATTCGGACACTCTGTACAAAGCCGACAGCGTAATAATCGCCATAAGTCAGGGACCGCAGAATGCAATAGTTTCCACCACTGAAGGTCTTGAAGCAAACGAAAGAGGTCTGCTTGTGGCAGACGAAAAGGGCAGAACAAGCCGTGCAGGAGTTTTTGCTTCGGGAGATGTGGTAAACGGAGCAAGAACCGTTGTTGAAGCAGTTGCACACAGCAAAATCGTAGCAGAATCAATGCATGAGTATATGCAAAATTTAAAAGATGCCTGACATGGCATCTTTTTTTTCTTGAATTGTTTATATATATATGTTAAAATAAAATGAGATTATATATCAAGGGATGAGAAAATGAACAATTCAAACCAAAACAATGCCGCAGGCAACACCGAAAATAATAACAAGAAAAGAGAAAACAAAATGAAGTACATAATTATTGCCGTTATTGCAATTATTTTAATCGCTGCTGTTGTAATTGCAGTTGTTGTATCAAAATCAAAAACAAAAAATGATATTGATGACAACGAAAACGATTCTTTTATTGCAGAAGAATCGGGTGATCGTGAACCCGTATCAATGAGTGATGACGTACAGGTAACATTTGAAAATATGGATAATGATTTAGCAGACAGATTTGAAGAGCACAATATAACCACAATGCTCACAACCGCTTTTCATCCGCAGTTAACTACCGTTACAAACGGCACATCAACTACAAACAAAAATGACCCGACCACAAACAAAAACGATTCAACAACATCAAAAACAGAGAATACAACTGAAAAATATGTTGAAAAAACTACTGTCAAAACAGAAATAAACACAAATGCAACAGATGCAGTTTTAAAAGAGATTGATGCATTCTTCAAAGGCAAATATTATTTTGACGGAACAATGGTTACAGACGGACAGCAATCACCCTTAGAGCTTGCTATGAACGGTTCTGACTTTATCGTATATTCCGAAATGGACGGTATGGAAATGGGCATTCTCTGCCTTGAAGACGAATTTTATCTTATAAACCCCACCGAGAAAAAATATATAGTTGTAAACAAGGCATTGCAGAATATGATGGATATTGATACAGATTCACTTAAATTTGAATTCAACGGTATCAATTTTAACGGCTACTCCCCCACCGAAGTAACCCAAGCAACATATAACGGAAAGCCCGCCGTCTGCTACACATATAAAGACAGTAATCACAATCTTGACTTTGTTGTGGTAAACGGTGAAATCACGCAGATTATCCAATACGATAAAAGCGGAAACACATCTACAATTCTACAGGCAGACGAGTATAACACAAATTATTCAGCCGATATGGTATCACTCAAAGGCTACAAAAAGACTAATTTAATTTCATTTGTAACAGATTTAATGGGATAAGGATAAAATAAAATGGATGAAAATTTTAACATAAATAATAATGAACAATCTTCACCTGAAACGGAAGAACAAACAGGTATCCGATTCAGTGTAAAAGAAACTGTTGATATTATTTCAACAGAAAGCGTAAGCACAAACAAAAGCAACAAGCCTGCAATATTTATTTTGATTGCGGTGATTATTATTGCGATTGTCTGCGGTCTTGTATTATTTTTTGTAAACAATAAAGAAAACGATACCGAAACAGAAACTACAACCGAGCCGTTTTCTATTAATTATGAGGATCTTGAAAACGCCTTCAATTCAGAAAGCTTTACCAATGAAGAAGGTGCATCAATTTCTGCAGAAGAATACAAGGATTATATACAAAGCATTATAGACGAAGCCTCAACTGTTTTAAATGAAAATACAGGCTCGGCAAATCCCCATTCCATAGTTGAAAACACAACCAACAAAAATTCTGCTTCGGAAGATAAACAGCCTGTACTTAATTATGATAAGAACATATGCGAAAGTTATGTAAAAGCATTTCTTGACCGTTCATGTTATCTTGAAGGTGCATTGGTTGACGCAGGTCCTGTTGCGGCAGCCTTTGACGGCGATAATTTTGAAATGCTTACAAGTCTTGACGGAACAGAACTTTCTGTTATGAGAGTGGACGGTAATATTTATTTTAAACGTACTGCTCTTAAACAGTACGCTCAGATTACAGATGCTGTTATGCAGATGTTCGGTTTATCTGCTAATATGTTCAACTTTAATTTTGGCGACAAAGATTATAACGAAATGAAGGATCACCTTACAGGCGTTATACCCGTTATAATAGACGGTGAAGACGGTGTTTGCTTCAGATATGACAAAAATAACGGATTTTTCAAGTTTTATTTTGTCAACAATAAGCTTGTACAGCTTGATTATGGCGAAGATGAACAGATAATATCAAGTTTTATCATCACACATTTTTCTTCATCAGTTCCGGGAGATATGCTCTCTCTCAAGGGCTATACTGAAACAGGCTTTATTTCTCTGTTTGCTGATTATATGGATGAATAAGGAGGTATTTTTATGATTTGTCCTAATTGCAAAAAAAATATTGATGACGATTCGAGATTCTGCAGATTCTGCGGTGTTGAATTTATCGGCGAAGAAACCGTTATTGATATTGAACCCGATGAAGACGATTATGACTACCCCACAAAATCAAAAAGTGAATACGGCAGAAAAAAAAGAATCTCAAAACTTTGCATTGCCCTTGTGGTAACAATTATTGTCGCTCTTGTTGTAATATTGACTGTTGTAAGCATGACAAATTCTGATGAAATTTCAAAAACGAATGAAACAATTACAGATGCTGCAGGCGAAGAATACAGAGAAGGCTGGGGCAACACAACAATATCGGTAAAAGACACAGACGGTACGGTGCGTGAAATCAAAACGGATAAATCTTACCTCTCTGCATCATCAATTCTTACGGAATACACAACCGTTATGAATCAGCTTAAAAGTGATGCTCCCGCATATTCAAAGCTCAGATATCAGAATCTTCCCACCGAATATCAGAATTTAGGCGGTTTAGGTAATCTTGTTCTTCCTATAATTGAAAGATATGTTACATCAAAAAGCGCGGCAAAAGCAGTTACTTACTCCGTAGGAAATGCAGATAATTTACCTGTTATTGATTCTTCATACGGCTGTATTCTTACAGACAGCGAAAAAATCAAAAACGCTTACTGTGAGATACTTGAAGACGGAAAATATAAGCTTGTTATAACGGTAGTTGATGAGCTTAATCCGGAAATTTTACCCTACGGCACAACATCAACACAAAGTGCAATAAGCGGTATTTTTGACCCATACGATGCACTTGAACAGATAACAGCTATCTCATCACTCGCACTCAGCAATATAGATTTCAATTACACCGATTGTACAGTTACCGTAATTTACGATTTTAAAACAAAGCAGGTACAGTCAGTTAATCAGACAATGAATATTGACATCACCGCTAATGCTCATATAGCTCAGCTTAAAGCAAGAATTACAGATATAACCGAATATACAGAATTCAGGTATCAATAAAAGGGAATGTAAAAAAAGCGAAGACCGTATAAAACCGCATAGAATAAGGGGTTCTGCAGGTGTTAAAACCGGTAGAACCCCAAAATTTTGCAAATAATCAAAAGAATGATAATATTTTATGTTTTATACTACGAACAAAACTCGCCGCTCGACGTGCCTTTGTACGCCTTCGGGCATACAAAATCAATGCTTTTGCATTGATTTTGCTCGTTTTGTCCGTTCTTCATCTTTTTTCCTATCCCCTTAAAAAAATCCACTCAGATGAGTGGATTTTTTTGATTTATTTAAGATATGCCTTAGCATATTCAACATACAACAAATATGTTTTATCTTCACTGTCAGAATCGCTTGCAAGATCGTGGTCTGAATTAGGGTAAGATACAAAATCGTATTTTGCACCTGCCGCATCAAAAGCGTTTACAATATCAAGAGCGTTCTGATACGGAACTATTGAATCCTTTGCTCCGTGTGCAATTACTGTAGGAACTGCTTTATCAACATAATTAATGGGAGAAATTGCAAGTATTTCATTTCTGTAAGTTACAAGATCCTCTGTATTTGTTATATTTTTGCCTGTTGCCCAGGTTAAAAGCTGTGCAACTTTGCCTGCACCGAGAGCGTTTGTCCAATATTCTTCATTTGTAAGGTCTGTCGGACCTGCAAAGCTTACAACAGCAGTTGGTTTTATAGCAGATGTTTCTGCTCTTGAATAAGCATAAAGCATAGCAAGATGCGCTCCGGCAGAATGACCTGTAAGAAGAACCTTATCAATATTTACACCGTTTTCTGTGCCCATTTCTTTGATTTTAGCAACTGCGGCTTCTATATCATCAAGAATATCAGCCATTGTAACATCCTCGGAAAGATAACGGTAATTGATAGCAGCTGCTGCATATCCGTAGTCCTTTGCAATAGCTTCTAAATTTGAATCGTAGGCACTCTTATCGCCTTCGATCCACGCACCGCCGTGAATCATAAGTATAAGTCCCAAAGTGCCGTCATTATCCTCGGGGATGCACAAATCAAGCACCTGTCTGCTGTTTTCGCCGTAAGAAACATCTTCAAAAGAATCAACCTTTGCAATATTGATTCCGAAAAGTGATGCGAAAAATGCAATAATAGACATAAAGAAAGCAATAATTTTGTCAAACATAATTTACCAACCTTTCTGTAAACAATAATTTATCTAATTAACAATGTACAATGTATAATGTACAATGGTGGAAAGGGCTTCGCCCTTTAACCCGATTTGTATATTGTTCAATAATTGTAAATTGTACATTGTAAATTGTACATTAAATTATTGTTTATACACCTGAATATGCTGCAAATCCGCCGTCTATGGGAAGAATAACACCTGTAACAAAAGCCGAATAGCTTTCGTCAGCAAGGAAAAGGAGTGCGCCTGTCAGATCTTCGGGAGTACCGAAGCGTCCGAGAGGTGTGTGATTGAGAATCTTCTCTGAACGGGGAGTGAGCGAGCCATCCTCGTTATAAAGAAGTGCTTTATTCTGATTTGTTGAGAAGAATCCGGGTGCAAGAGCGTTAACTCTGATGCCAACCTCTGAAAAATGAACTGCCATAAACTGTGTAAAGTTTGAAATTGCCGCTTTTGCCGCAGAATAAGCAGGAATTTTTGTAAGAGGACGAAATGCGTTCATTGATGAAACATTTATAATAGTGGTATTCTCTTTGCCAACCATATCAATGGCAAAAGCCTGTGTTGTAAGAAGCGTACCGAGGAAATTAAGATTGAAAACAAACTCAATACCCTTTGCATCAAGGTCAAAGAATGTCTTTACGCCCTCTGCCTTTTCAGCAATATCAGCAAGCTCAAACTTTTCCTTTGAGGTTGTACCCTTGGGATTGTTTCCGCCTGCACCGTTAAGAAGAATATCACAAGTGCCGAGCTTTTCGTTTACCTCGTTTCTTGCAGCATCAAGGCTCTCTTTTTCAAGAACGTTACAACCAACAGCAATAGCAGTACCGCCGTTTGCGTTGATTTCGTCTGCAACTGCCTGAGCTGCATCTTTGTTAAGGTCAAGAACTGCAACCTTTACGCCCTGTGCCGCAAGGTCTTTTGCAAATGCACTGCAAAGAACACCGCCGCCGCCTGTTACTACTGCTACTCTGCCCTTTAAGTTTTCGTGTCTGAACATTTTTATCACCTTTTTTTTCAATTTACAATGTACAATTTATAATGTACAATGAGAAATTAACCCATAGTATGCATTAAAAATATAATTGTGCATTATGCATTGTGAATTATGCATTATTCAATAACAATATTTGTCTGGCCGTAAATCTGCTTCTGTACATACTGTGCTGAATAAGGATAATCAACTATCCACATCCATGAATTTCCATTATATGCTTTTCTTGCACTTTCGGGCGGTGATTCCATAGAATATACCTGATAGTTATACCACTGACCTAAAATTGCGTTTGTACCCAACGATACTATCTTTGACGCAGAACAGTCTGTATAAACATATTCACCTAAAGTTTGTACAACGTCATTAAGGTCCGCAACACTTAAATCTCTTGTCTTTTTAATAATTGCATTTATAACTTCACGCTGATTTTCTGTTCTCTTGATGTCTCCTGATGTGTAAATTTTTCTCATTCTTGCAAAAAGAAGAGCCTGTTCACCGTTAAGTAATACATCTTCACCGTAAGGAATACCGGAGATATTTCCGTATTTTTCCATAGCTCTTGCCTCTGCCTGTGTAACGTCAAGATTTACACCGCCGATTTCATCAATAACCTTTTTAAATGCAGAAAAATCAACTGCTACAAAATAGTCTATTCCGATTTTATAGTTATTTTCAATAGCTCTTACAAGACAGTCTGCACCGCCGTATGAAAATGCGGCATTAAGCTTTGAATAGTAGCCTTTTCCGCTTGCTGATTCAAAATATGTGTAACTGTCGCGCAGGAAAGAACAAAGTGTTATAGACTCTTTGTTCTTATTGATTGAAGCGAGCATCATAACGTCGCTGTTGCCCTGAATCTTGCCGCTTCTGCTGTCAACACCGATAATGAGAATGTTAAGCACATTCTTTGAGGACATAATATCTCCGCTGTTGTGATACCAGTTTTTAAGAGTAGAAGAAAGACTGTTATCACCTCTTATAGTGTTGATAATTTCGTAATGCTCCGAAACATCTTCACTTGCAAGATCCTCATAAAGAATATCATCATTTGTTTCAAGCTCGCTGTCGGGTATAATATCATCTTCATCATGGAAATTGATGCCCAACGAATTCATATAAATGTAAACAGCGCTTACAGCTCCTATTGCAAGCACAAGAATAATTGCAATAATTGCAATTATTACTTTTTTTGCGCTTTTTTTCTTTTTGGGAGGTACATCTACAACCTCACTGCTGATTCTTCTTTTATCCATATCCAAACCTCATTGAAAATAAATTATTCGTTATTTTCCTGTGTGATTTCGGAATTTTCTGGTTCTTCGGAGTCTGTTTCCTCATCACTGTGTTCAATATCCGTAAGAGTTACAACTCTTTCGCCGTCTTTGACCTTCATTACTCTTACACCCTTTGAAGGTCTTGCGAAAATGCTGATGCTGTTAACGGGAATTCTGATAATAACACCGTCGGAAGAAATAATAACTATATCATCTTCTTCGTTAACAACTCTTAATGCCGCTACTTCACCGTACTGCTCTGTTCTGTAGTTGATAAGGCCTAAGCCGCCTCTGGACTGAACTCTGTAATCGGAGCCCATACTGCGTCTGCCGTAGCCTGTTTCACTGACGGTAAGAACACAGCTGTCATCGGTAACGATATCCATTCCGACTACTTCATCACCCTCTTTAAGAGTGATAGCTCTTACACCTCTTGCAGTTCTGCCGATAGCTCTTGCATCATTCTCGTTAAAGCGGATTGACATACCCTTCTTTGTTGCAACAAGAATATCGTCGTTACCGTGAGTGAGTTTAACCCATGCAAGCTCGTCGTCGTCATCAAGATTAATAGCAATAATACCTGTTTTACGGATTGTTTTATACTCGGAAAGTGAAGATCTCTTGATGATACCCTTTCTTGTGAACATACAAAGGTAAAGTTCTTCTTTTGCTTCCTCGTCATCACCGGGAACACGGATCATAGCAGAAATCTTTTCTTCCGGCTCAAGAGGAAGAAGATTTACAACATTCATACCCTTGCTTGTTCTGCCGCCTTCGGGAATCTCATAGCCTTTAAGTCTGTAAGCCTTGCCCTTGGTGGTGTAGAACATAATATAATCGTGAGTTGAGCAGGAGAACATTGTTTCCGCAACGTCTTCTTCGCGTCTGGTCATACCTATAACGCCTTTACCGCCTCTGCGCTGAAGCTTATAAGTATCAGCAGTCTGACGCTTGATATAACCCATTGTTGTAAGAGTGAAAATACAGTTTTCTTCGGGAATAAGGTCTTCAATATCAACCTCACCGCTTACGTTCTGAATTTCTGTTCTTCTTTCGTCGCCGAACTTATCTCTGATTTCATTAAGCTCAACCTTGATAATTTCAAGTACCTTTTCGTGGGATGAAAGAATCTCGTTGTATTCTGCAATTTTTGCACGAAGTTCTGCCATTTCGTCAAGGAGCTTCTGTCTTTCAAGACCTGTCAACTGACCTAAACGCATCTGAACGATGTGAGTAGCCTGAATTTCATCAAAGCCGAAGTTTTCCATCAAGGCAATTTTACCTTCCTGAACACTCTTTGACTTTTTAAGTAAAGCAATAACCTCATCGATAATATCGAGAGCTTTTATAAGTGCCTCAACGATATGAGCTCTTTCTTCTGCCTTACGGAGTCTGAAACGTGTTCTTCTTGTAATAATATCGCACTGATGGTCGATATAATAACTGAGTATTTCTTTTAAATTAAGAATTTTAGGCTCGCCGTTAACAAGAGCAAGCATAATGATACCGTAAGATATCTGCAACTGTGTAAATGAGAAAAGCTGATTGAGAACAACCTGCGGATTTGCATCACGCTTTAAATCAATTACAACATTTATGCCTTCACGGTTAGAATAATCGTTAATATCGGAAATGCCTTCAATTTTCTTATCTTTAACAAGGTCAGCGATAGATTCAATAAGTCTTGCCTTGTTTACCTGATAAGGAAGCTGAGTAACAACAATCTGGAATCTGCCGTTTTTAGTTTCGACAATTTCAGCCTTTGAACGAAGCACCATTTTGCCTCTGCCTGTTGCATAAGCAGCTCTTATGCCTGCTTTACCCATAATAATACCTGCTGTGGGAAAATCAGGGCCCTTAAGA
The DNA here is from genome assembly GCA_045535305.1 of Acutalibacteraceae bacterium. Lineage (GTDB taxonomy): Bacteria > Bacillota > Clostridia > Oscillospirales > Acutalibacteraceae > UBA1081. The sequence goes on along the minus strand of JAZSLJ010000051.1, from coordinate 12,032 downwards.
TGCTCCATAAGCTCAGCAACGGATGCCTCGGGGTTATCCATAAGGCAGAAAATTGCATCAATGGTTTCACCAAGGTTATGAGGGGGAATATTTGTTGCCATACCGACAGCAATACCCGTTGAACCGTTTACAAGCAGATTGGGAAATTTTGAGGGAAGAACTGTAGGCTCTTTAAGACGGTCGTCATAGTTTGACATAAAGTCAACAGTTTCTTCGTCAATATTGGTAAGCATTTCAAGTGAGAGCTTACTCATTCTTGACTCTGTATATCGGTAAGCAGCAGGCGGGTCTCCGTCAACCGAACCGAAGTTACCGTGTCCGTCAACAAGCATATATCTCATTGAGAAATCCTGTGCAAGACGTACCATCGCATCGTAAACGGAAGAGTCGCCGTGAGGATGATAGCGGCCCAGAACCGCACCGACTGTATCCGCACATTTACGGTATGCGGTATTGGGCATAAGTCTGTTTTCAAACATTGTGTAGAGAATTCGTCTGTGTACGGGCTTTAAGCCGTCCCTTACATCAGGCAAAGCTCTTGAAGTTATAACCGACATTGAATAGTCAAGGAAAGATGTTCTCATTTCCTTAATAATATCAACATCTATAACCTTTCCGCCTTCATTGGAAGAATCTGATACTGCCGCAGTTTCTTCCATTGAAGTGTCATTTATGTTATTATTTTCGTCCATAAATTTTATACTCCTTTACGGATGTTAAATATCAAAGTAAAATTATTAAATATCAAGATTCTTAACGTATTTTGCGTTCTGTTCAATAAACTCTCTTCTGGGTTCAACCTTATCACCCATAAGAATTGAGAATGTTCTGTCAGCCTCTATTGCGTCTTCAAGAGTTACGCGAAGCATAATTCTTGTTTCGGGATTCATTGTTGTTTCCCAAAGCTGGTCTGAGTCCATTTCACCAAGACCTTTGTAACGCTGAATATCGCACTGACCCAATTCACTCATTATTGCATCTCTTTCTTCATCAGAATAGGCGTAAAAATGCTTTTTGTTCTTAGTGAGTCTGTAAAGAGGGGGCTGTGCAATATAAACATAGCCGTAATCAATGAGAGGACGCATATATCTGAAGAAGAATGTAAGAAGAAGCGTTCTGATATGAGCACCGTCAACGTCGGCATCGGCCATGATAACAATTTTATGATAACGGAGCTTGTTTATATCAAAATCTTCGTCAATTCCCGTACCCAAAGCTGTTACAACGGGAGAAAGCTTGTCGTTACCTATAACTTTATCAAGTCTTGACTTTTCAACGTTAAGCATTTTACCCCAGAGAGGAAGAATAGCCTGAATATTTCTGTCTCTGCCGCCTTTTGCAGAACCGCCCGCAGAATCACCCTCTACGATGTACAATTCTGTGTTTTCGGGGTTTTTGTCAATACAGTCTGCAAGCTTACCGGGGAGTGAATTACCGCCCAGAGCAGTTTTTCTTCTTGCATTTTCTCTTGCTTTTCTTGCAGCTTCTCTTGCTCTTGATGCATCAAGTGATTTATTGAAAATCAGCTTTGCAACAGAGGGATTTTCTTCAAAATAGGTCATAACCTTATCATAGATAAGCTGTGAAACGATGGGTGTCATTTCCGTATTACCAAGCTTACCCTTTGTCTGACCTTCAAACTGTGCTTCTGTAAGCTTAACGCTGATTACACAGCAGATACCTTCACGTACATCATCACCGGAAAGATTTTTGTCGGCTTCCTTTAAAAGACCGTATTTTCTGCCGTAATCGTTAAATACTCTTGTTAAAGCTCTCTTAAAGCCTTCTTCGTGAGTACCGCCGTCGATAGTTCTTACGTTATTGGCAAATGAAAGTATAAGTTCATTGTAGCCGTCATTGTAAAGCATAGCAACTTCTGCATATTTATCGCCTACAACGGTTGAAAAATGCATAGGTTTATCGTGAATTGCAGTAAGACCTCTTGACTCTGTTTCAAAAGTAACAAAGCTTGAAAGTCCGCCGTGATAGCAATATACCTCATCAACGGGTTTTTCGTCATCGCGGTAATCGGAAAGTGTGATTGAAAGACCTGCATTAAGGAATGCACTTTCACGGAGTCTTCTCTGTAATGTTTCAAAATTATATATTGTTGTGTCTGTAAAAATCTGAGGGTCAGCTTTAAAACGGATAACAGTTCCTGTTTCTTCACTCTTGCCTATAACTTCAAGGTCAGTAACAATATTACCTCTTTCAAATCTCTGCTTATAAACGTTTCCGTTTCTTGAAACCTCAACCTCAAGCCACTCTGAAAGAGCGTTAACAACTGATGAACCAACACCGTGAAGACCGCCGGAAACCTTATAACCGCTGCCGCCGAACTTACCGCCTGCATGAAGCACGGTAAGAACAACAGTTACAGCGGGAAGTCCCTGTTGCTCGTTGATATCAACGGGAATACCTCGGCCGTTATCTCTAACCTCGATAACGTCGCCGGGAAGAATTGCAACCTCAATATGAGTACAATAACCTGCAAGAGCCTCGTCTATTGAGTTATCAACTATTTCATAAACAAGGTGATGAAGACCTCTTTCACCCGTAGAGCCGATATACATACCGGGACGCTTACGGACTGCTTCAAGACCTTCAAGAACCTGAATCTGACCGGCACCGTATTCTTCGGTTACGGCCGTATCCATTGTTTCAATATCTTCATCATGCTGCATAACGCTGTCCCTCTGTTCAAAATCGGCAGCGTTAAATTCCTTTTTTTCCTCGTCCAAAAAAAACATCCTTTCTTTTTTCGACTTATTCAAATTGCTTTGATTTTGCCCTTTTAAGTAAAGTTGAGGGCGAAATCTGCGATATATATACTTTTTTTGAATTATTTTTTTTATCCGTACATACTATAAATGACTTAGGTAATTCGTAGGATACGTTAACAACCTCTCCGCTTTTTTCGGCTTTGGTTAAATAATCCCTTGTGGATTTCATAACCGTTGTGTTATCCATATCAAAAATACCAATAAGCTCTTTAGTTGTAATTACGGTTGACTGACCGAGATGCAAATACATTTTATTTAAGCCTTCCGTTACTTATTTCAAAGGTTTTACCCTCACATAATCTTAAAACGGTTGAGGGCTCACAACAGGTGATAAAAACCTGCCAATCCTTTATATGATTAAGTATATAATCCTGTCTGTTTACATCAAGCTCACTCATAACGTCGTCAAGCAAAGCAACGGGTCTTTCCCCTGTGATTTCTTTTAAAATCTCTGCTTCTCCCAGCTTTAATGCAAGTGCCGCAGACCTCTGTTGACCCTGTGAACCGAAATTTTTGGCAGACATATTGTTTATTTTTATTTCGATTTCATCGTGATGTGCGCCTATATTTGTACTGCCGTACATTATGTCGCTGTTTTCGCTTTGTTTTAAAAGCTCAAGAATCCGGCTTTTATCAATAAAATCACTCAAGGTTTCATATCTGCCGGATGAAATACGCAGTTTATATTCAATATCCAGCTGTTCTTTATCACCTGAAATGCCTGAGTATATAACCGAAGCCGAAGTTGCAAGATTTTTAATATAATTAATTCTTTCGTTAATAATAATAACTGCAAGCTGTGCCATTTTTTCATTCCAGATTTCTAAAAATTCATAAGAACCGTTATTGAATTTTAAATCTTTCAGAAATGAATTGCGCTGAATAAGAATTTTATTATAATCGGAAATAACTTTTGTAAAAGACGGCTTTATCTGACATATTGCGGTATCAATAAATCTTCTTCTTTCGGAAGGACTGCCTTTTATAAGTGAAAGATAAGCAGGTGAAAAAACTACGCAGTTAAAATTACCTATAAATTTTGAAGCCGCATTAAGAGGTACTGAATTGAGAAGAATTTTTTTTGATTGACGGCTTATAATAATTTTAGCAGACTGTTCTCTTCCCGCACCGTAAAAATCAATCTCTGATTTTAAAAAATCTTCACCGAATTTAATAAGCTCGTTATCCTTTGAGCCTCGGAATGAACGAAAGCCGCTGAAAAGCCATATACTTTCAAGAAGATTTGTTTTTCCCTGAGCGTTTTCACCGAAAATTATATTAACACCTTTATCCGGATAAATTTCCGTTTCGCTGATGTTTCTGTAATTTTTTATATGGATTCGGGTAACATTCATTTTGACTCAACCGTATAAACGGTGTTTTCATATCTAATCTGATCACCGGGCTTGATTTTTCTGCCGCGCTGCTGACAAACCTCACCGTTTACCTCAATTTCACCCTCTAAAACAAGAATCTTAGCGTGTCCGCCCGTCTGAGCAATATCACAAAGCTTTAAAAGTGAATCAAGCTTTATAAAATCGGTATTAATATAAACGGTTTTATTTTCTTTTTTTATAGCTTTAACTTTAATAACTTTTTTCATAAAATCACAAACCAAAACAATAATTCAACAAAGTGTAGATTATTGTAAATAAATTTATTATGTTAATCTTACCGGCAAAATAAGATAAAGTGATGAATTACCTGTAGTAGGTACAATACAAACAGGTGAAAGCGGATTTACCATGTTTATAAGAATTTCCTCTTCATCGCCTGCGCGTAATGCATCAAGAATATATCTTGACTGAATACCTATTGAAATGGAATTACCGTCAATGGAAACATCAAGTCTGTCATTTGCAACACCCAAAGCTGTTGCAGTTGAGATTTTAAGCTCATCATCATTAAATTCCATTTTTAAAGGAGCTTTGAATCTGTCGGTAATAAAAGGTGATACACTTTCGATACATTCAATAAGATTTTTTGTTTTAGCTCTTACAACAGTATTGAATGTCTGAGGAATGATGGACTCATATTTCATAAACTCGCCTTCAAGAAGTCTTGAAATTACAGTGTATCCGTTTATTTCAAAAAGAATATGTCTTCTTCCGAGGCCTATCTTGATAAAATTATCCTCATCGGGAATAAGCTTCATAATTTCACCCATTGTTTTTGAAGGCACAACGAATGAAACATCCTCGTCATTATATTCAATAAACTCGCGTCTTAATGCAATTCTGTGAGAGTCAATGGCAACAAGTCTGATTTCACCTGAGGTAATTTCAAACTTAATACCTTTATGAATAACTCTTACATCGTTAACTGCAACGGAAAATATAGTCTTTTTAATCATATCCTTAAGAATTTTCTGAGATACTTCTATATTTTTACCGTTGATAATTACGGGAAGCTCAGGATAATCTTTGGGATTTATACCTGTCATGTTATAATCGGTATCACCGCAATAGATTCTGCACTGCAGTTTATCATCGGTTTCAAATATAACCTTATCATAACGTATATGTCTGATAATGTCGCAGAATATTTTAGCATTGAGAATAACAGAGCCTTCTTCTATAACATCTGCTTCAATAACTGTTTCAATACCGATTTCAAGGTCGTAACCCGTAAGCTTAAGACCGTTTTCAACAGTAGTAAAGAGTATGCCTTCAAGAATGGGCATAGTTGTCTTAGTCATAACAGCTTTTTGTACGTTTGCTGCTGCCTCTGCAAGAACGGATGTATTACATATAATTTTCATATTAAGCGACAGTGCGGTTTTCTACATTGAGATGTTACCGCACATCTCCCTTCTTCTGATTTTTCGTTTACGAAAACTACTTTACATAACATATCTATACATATATTAGTAGTAATAGTAGTAGAGTGTGTTCAAACTGTTCAAAACCCTTGTAAGTATTGATTCTGCGTGCTTTTAACAGTTAAATCAATGTATAAAAGAGTGTTTATATCCTGTTAATAAAATAATTCTTAAAAAGAAAATAAAAGTGAATGTTCAAACTGTTCAAAACTTTACTGTTCAAAGTTCAAAACTTTTTCAAAACTTTTACTTATTAACAAACTGTTTTATTATATTATTAACAGAATTTTTGAACTTTATATCGTGTATCATTTTTTCAAGAACGGTGTCAATAGAGTGTTTTACGGTAGAATGCTTTTTACCGCCGAACTTGTTACCGATATTTTCAAGCGAAAGACCTGTAACCTCTCTTATAACATACATGGCAACATTTCTTGCAAGAGCGATGTTTGCATTTCTTTTTTCAGATACGATATCGAGCTTTGAAACGTCGTATTTATCGGCTACGCTTTCAATAATTTCGTCAACAAGCACTGATGTGGGTCTTGTATCGGTCTCAATATCTTTAATAATCTGCTGAATACTGCCCATAGTGGGTTCTATTCCGTAAAGCGACTGCATAGCAGCAATTTTATTGATTGTACCTTCAATCTGACGTACGTTTTCTTTTATTTTTTCTGCTATGTAGTTAACCATCTGCGTAGTAAGAGATATGTTACTTTCCTGTGCTTTCTGCAGAATAATAGCCATTCTTGTTTCAATTTCAGGGGGCTGAATATCAACAATAAGTCCGCTTTCGAATCTTGTTTTGATTCTGTCGTCAAAATCTTCGATTTCTTTGGGAGGACGGTCAGATGTAATGACAATTAATTTTTTTGAATTAATAAGGTCATTAAAGGTGTGGAAAAACTCTTCCTGTGTTGTAACTTTCTTTTTAAAAAACTGAATATCATCAATAAAAAGAGCATCAGCACTTCTGTATTTTTCTCTGAAACGAATATTATCGCTTGTTGTAATGCAAGAAATAAACTCGTTAAGAAAGTTTTCACTGGTTGTATAAACGATATTTATATTATTAAAACGGTTTTTTAACTCGTTCTGAATAGCCATTACAAGGTGAGTTTTACCTAATCCGGAGTTTCCGTAAATAAATAAGGGGTTGTAAACAGAGCCTAATTCCGATGTTGCAACTCGCCATGATGCTGCGTGAGCCAATCTGTTTGACGTACCTACAATAAAGTTTTCAAAATTAAACGGAGACTGTGAGTCGCTTACATTATTGATAGGTTTCACCTGAACAGGAGTTTCTTTTTCCTCTTCTTTTTCTTCCGGTAAATTTACTTTAAATTCAATATCAAGGGGTATTCCCAAAACTGCTTCAAATGCTTCTTTAAGTATATTGCTGAAATTATCTTGTAGTATTGTGTTTCTGAATTCCGATTGTGATATTATTACTACTTTTCCGTCAATAAATTCGGGATTTTCAATTTTACTTATCCATGTCTTATAGCTTGTTTCAGACATAACATTTTTACAGTATCCGAGGACTTGTTCCCATACTTCTTTGAATGATTCCATAATTCAAATTCCTCTCTGAATATTCTGTAATTAAATTTTTTTATCCTAATGATTTTATATTAAAAATTGTAAAAATTGATTGTATGAGCCTTATAAGCGATATAACACCATTTTGGATTTTATTATAGCATAAAACAGTTTTAAATTCAAGCATTTAGATGATATTTTATAAATTATATTTTACTTGACAAAAGTTGTTATAAATATTAAAATTTATTACATAAATTAAAGAAGGAAAAATTGTTTTATGTTTATTTCAAAAGAACTTTTAACCGTATCGGCAGCACGGTTTGATGTTGAGCTGACTGATGCACAAATTGATAAATTTGACGCTTATGCAAAGATGCTTATTGAGTATAATGAGAAGGTAAATCTTACTGCTATAACCGAACCTGATGATATTGTAATTAAACATTTTGCAGATAGTCTTGCAGTAAAAAAATATTCCCCCTGTCAATTAAAAGGTTCGTTGGCTGATGTGGGAACGGGTGCAGGCTTTCCCGGAATGCCGCTGCTTATCACCTCTCCCGAATTGAATGTAACATTTTTTGATGCTGTCAATAAAAAGCTTGATTTTATAAGATATGTTATATCTGAATTTGGACTTGATGCATCTGTTATTCATTCCAGAGCAGAGGATGCGGGTAAAATGCCCGAATACAGAGAAAAGTTTGATTTTGCCACAGCTCGAGCAGTAGCTCAGCTTAGAATTTTATCCGAATTCTGTTTACCTTTGGTTAAAGTAGGCGGTCATTTTATATCAATGAAAGGTTCTATATCCGAAGAAGAAAAGACTTTCGGTATTTCTGCATTCGGTAAAGTCGGGGCTGAATTATATGATGATATTTTCTATTCAATTCAGAACGGTGATGAAAGAAATATAATAATTGCAAAAAAAATATCGCATATTTCGCCCAAATATCCCCGAAATATGGGTCAGATTTCTAAAAAACCGCTGTAAAACTCATAAAATTTCAATTAACAATTAATTTCACTCTACAATATTCTTTAGATTTTTTATAATCCTTGGTGTATTATCTTGTTGTAAACGGAAATACCTCAAGGATTTTATTATTTCGGTGATGTTAAATGTACGATTCTTTAAATTATAAGTGTGTGGGTTCTGTTGTTTTGATTCCGTGTGAAATCATAGACCCTAACCCTTATAGTTACAGAACCGATATTGATTCATCGAATATTGACGGACTTGCTGTTTCTGTTAAAAATATAGGTATTATCCAACCTCTGTTAGTAAGAAGAATAAATAAGAGGTATCAGATTATTTCAGGTGAACGCAGACTCAGGGCTGCTATTAAAGCCGAATTATCGTCTGTTCCTTGTATTGTGATGAATATTTCCGATATTATTCTTGGTGTTTATTCACTTACCGATAATATTCAACGTAAAAATCTTCATTTTTTTGATGAATCACATTTTATTGATTATATTATTAGAAATTTAAATGTAAATTCAGAACAGTTATCTTTATTGACAGGTAAATCTGTTGATTATCTGTCAAGTAAAATTAAAATTAATAGTCTATGTGATGATATTAAAAAGTTAATAATTGATAATCATTTTTCTGAAGAATATGCAGGAGCTTTAGTAAAAATTAAAGATTATTGTGTTCAGATTAAAGCTCTTGAATATTTTATCAATAATAAAATCTCTGTGGATGAAATTGAAAGTTATATAACTACCCTGTTGTCGCCTGCTATGTTGTCGGCAAAATCTAAAATTATAAAACTCAAGGACATTAATATATTTATAAATACTATCAATCATGCGGTAGATACTATGCAAAAAGCCGGTATAGATGCGATTATAGAACTAAATGATTCTGAAGAATACACAGAATATGTTATTCGCATACCGAAAATAACCACCTCTCCGGTTAGTATTTCAGAATATATCGGAACTGCATAGATTCTATATATCCATATCTTTTTCTTTCACACCCACATCCAAACAGCGGACAGCCGGTATAAAAACCGGCTGTCTGTTGTTATGTTTCACGTGAAACATTATTTAAATATGTGTTTTATCAAATTTTCTTTTATATTTTCTACTTTATCAAAATCCATCGCTTCAATGTAATACCTTTCTAAAATATCATGTGATGATTTTGCTAATTGTAATGAAACTATTGCTTCATCTATCATTTCTTTTTTTGATTCAATTAAAAATGCCAATGTTGATTTATGTTTGCCGATAATTTCTTTGTTTAAAAATCTGTCAGACGAAATCGTCTTATATGTTTTTGTATTTATGGAATGATAGTTGTTTGATGTAAATATTCCAAGACCTGAATCTGTGAATATTATATGTTCTGTTTTTGTTTTTGGTGATAACGGGCAGTTAAATTTAATTATATTTGCATTTTTATCTTTTATTAAAGCAGCTATTATATGTTGAGATACATTATAATTATCTTTTATTGTTATTAATTTTTCACATGATTCAATAAATGCTTTATCATAAACAATAACCCCTTGCGGCGTAACAGCACTGAGTAATCTTGTTTTTGTTTTTCCTTTAGGATTTTCTATATTTTTTAAATCAGTTAATCTTTCTGCAAATCTTTCAATTTTATCGAAGTTGATTGCGGGATATACAATACGATTTATTTCATCTTCAATCAGTTTGGCCGTTTTAAGATATTTTATACATTTTTGGTGAGCTTTTGAACAGGTCATTGATATTATTTTTATTTTAGATGAATTATCTTTCAATTTATCTGAATCCCAACATTCACTCAGATTAATTAAATGCTCGCACACTCCGGGGAATATAGGTTCTACTATATGAGGCGATGTGCCATCGCATATTGAAACTTTTAATTGAGGAATTATCACTCCGTCAAGACTTGAAGGGTCTGACGAACAGGGAATGTAATCTACATCTAAATTGTGCTTTAATGCTTCTTTTGCTATTTCTTTCATTAATGTCGACTTCCCTGTTCCCGGGCCGCCTTTTATAATATATAAATTCCATTCATCGTAAGGGTCGTATAACTCGTTAAATAATGAATGAAAACCGTAGGGTGTATTAGCACCTAAAAAATATGATAACTCCATATATATCACTCCATATAATCATTTACTATAATTCTATGCTGATATATAATGTCCTGTTACAATGTTTCACGTGAAACAATGGATATGTATATATTATAGGTATTATATAATACTTATAATATATAAACACTGTGCTATATTGCAAAATAGTGTCTGCCGATAACTGTAACCACTGTACGCGTTCTTATCCACTGATTGTCGGTTTTTGACGGATTATAGTAATATATTGCACCGCCTGTGGGATCCCACCCGTTTAAGGCGTCCTCAGCGGCTTTTTTAGAGGTAGCACTTGGTTCTACCGCCCAGTTACTGTCGTACACACAATCGAATGCTCCTGACTGATAAACCACGCCTGATATAGAATCGGGAAATGATGAATGATTTACGCGGTTAAGAATAACTGCACCTACTGCTACTTGCCCTGTGTAGCTCTCCCCTCTTGCTTCTCCTTCAATTACTTTTGCTAAGAGATATTTATCATTCGAAGAATAACCGGATGTGGATGATGAGCCTAAGCCTAAATATAATAGTGTTCTGGGACCTGCTATACCGTCAGCTGTCAATCCGCAGCTTCTCTGAAAAGATATAACAGCTTTTTGTGTATTAGATCCGTAAATGCCGTCAATACTACCTGTGTAGTAACCGAGCTGCTTGAGCTTTCTCTGGATTCTTCTCACTTCATCCCCTCTTGAACCTAATTGTGATAATACGTATTCAGATGATGAATGTGGCTTATTATTATATATAACATTATATACTGCTGCCGTATATTCAATTATCTGTGTCATCAGAATTGTTAAAAGAATTATTACCATAATTTGCCAAAGTTTTTTATATAGGGATTTGTTTGATTTAAAATTAATTTTATTCACGATCTTTTGACCTCCCATTATTAATACACTTATATATTTTGTAATTATGTTGTAAAAATGACGATAAAATTGTGGTTTAAAAACATTAAAATACCAATATGTTGTACTGTTAAAAAATGGCTATACAAAGCTGAAAAAATATGATAAAAAACTGTTGACAAATCATTTTATCTGTGCTATTATATGCAAGCCGTAAGACAAGCGGATAACACCTTGGCTGCGTAGTTACAGATTTGTTAAACGGTAAAAAAAATAAAAAAAACTCTTGACAAATGTGTTTGATTGTGATATAGTATATAGGCACTCAAAACGAGGGTCAATAAAAACCCTGCAAGAGTCGTATTTGAACCTTGAAAATTAAACAACGACGAGATAGAAAAGGAACCCTGAAATTTTTGTAAGTTTTGAAAAACTTGCGACAGAAATTCTGGAAAACACAGAGTTAAAAAAGTCAGCAAATGACGTAAGAGCGAATTGAAAGCTCTAGAAATGGTTTTAACAGCTACGGCTGATAGAATTCAATTTTTAGAGAGTTTGATCCTGGCTCAGGACGAACGCTGGCGGCGTGCCTAACACATGCAAGTCGAACGAACAGAGGAGAGCTTGCTCTCCGACGTTAGTGGCGGACGGGTGAGTAACGCGTGAGTAACCTGCCTATCAGAGGGGGATAACGTCTGGAAACGGACGCTAATACCGCATGATACCACAGTATCGCATGATACACTGGTCAAAGGAGCAATCCGCTGATAGATGGACTCGCGTCTGATTAGATAGTTGGTGAGGTAACGGCTCACCAAGTCGACGATCAGTAGCCGGACTGAGAGGTTGAACGGCCACATTGGGACTGAGACACGGCCCAGACTCCTACGGGAGGCAGCAGTGAGGGATATTGCACAATGGG
>JAZSLJ010000043.1:0-3382 GCA_045535305.1 Acutalibacteraceae bacterium | reverse complement strand
CCCTCTGCCTGCAAGCTCCATTTAAACACGAAATCAGAAAGGTCTGTAAAAAGCTTTTTATTTATCAAGGTGTAAAGACCTGCATTGATATCCTTTTCTTTAACCTTAATTTCACAGTAAACCTTTTTTACCTCATAATATGAGGGATGAGGCTTACGGTCGGCAGCAATAATACCGTTTGCATTAAAATATGTATTAGAACCCGTCATTGCAGTTGTGTTCGGCAAATGAGTATATCTGCCCGGCTCGTAGGGTTCAAAATCCGTACCATATAGCCATTGGTCGCCCTCGGGTGTTTTTTTGCGGATTGCCTGGTCAACAAAATCCCAGATATAACCGCCGTGCATATGGTCATATGCCTCAAAATCATCCATATATTCCTGGAAGTTGCCAAGACTGTTTTCCATAGAATGTGCATACTCGCAAAGCAAAACAGGTCTGCAATAGTCCTCTTTCTTTATGGGCTTTGAGTCTGCCGCAAGAGCATTGGCAATATTATCAAAAAGGGTAATTTCAATAGGCTCCTTATTGCAAAGCTTTTTCATTGCAGCTTCAACAGGATACATCCTTGAAATAACATCACTTTTTGTAAAATTGAAGTCACCCTCGTAATGGAACTGACGTGTGTTATCGAGTTTAAGAGCAGCCTTCTTCATTTCGGTAAAGTTACTGCCGTCACCTGCCTCGTTACCCAAAGACCACATAAACACACAAGCGTGGTTTCTGTCACGAAGCACCATTCTTTCCATACGGTCAACAACCGCATCCGTCCATACGGGGTTATCACCGGGAACACCCTTACGACGCACACCGTGGGTTTCAAGGTCACATTCATCCATAACATAAAAGCCGTATTCATCACAAAGATCATAGAAATACGGATCATCGGGGTAATGTGATGTACGTATGGAATTGATGTTTGCATTTTTCATAAGATTAAGGTCCTGATGGTACCTTTCCTTAGGTACCGCCCAACCGTAATCAGGGTCAAAATCGTGGCGGTTAACACCACGCAGCATCATCTGTTTGCCGTTAAACAACAGCTTATCACCGATAATTTCAACCTTCTTAAAACCGAAGCGGATTGATTTACAGGTAGTTTTGCCGTCGGCTGTTATTGTAAGAAGCAATTTGTAAAGATAAGGACTTTCAGCAGACCATTTCTTCGGGTTTTCAATAAGCTTTGTAAAAACAAGCTTTGATGAGCCGTCTGTTTCACCTTCGCCCATAAGAATTCTGTCATCCCCGTCAATAATTTCTGCTTTTACCGTGGCACTGTCGGCCCCATCATAATTATTAACCTGAATTTCAAGTGTAGTGTTACTGTTTTTATACTCAGCATCCAAGTCGGTTGTAATGTAAAAATCACGCAGGCATTTTTTTGGCTCGGCATAGATATATACCTCACGATAAAGACCGCAAAGAAGCCACATATCCTGGTTTTCGAGATATGCACCGTCAGAAAAACGATAGCATTTTACTGCAACCTTATTAGTCCCCCCATGCACAAATTTTGTAACATCAAATTCATGAGGAGTCATAGAGCCCTGTGAATAGCCGACATACTCACCGTTAACATAAACCTCAATTGCGGATTTTGCGGCACCAAAGTGCATAAAAATCTGTTGACCGTCAAAATGCTCAGGCATATCAAAATCGCGGATATACAACCCGATTTCCTGCATCTTGTGATCAATTGACGGAATTTTACTCTTTTTACGGCTTAAGGCACGACAATATGTGCTTGCATAATAATAGGGATAGCTGCCTGTTTCCTGCCCCATCTGCCAGACTGAAGGGACCTTTATTTCATCCCAGGCTGAAGCGTCAAAATCATTTGACATAAAGTCCTCCGGACAATTATCAAGACCTCTTTGCCAGTGGAATTTCCACATGCCGTTAAGAGTCATTTTGGACTCAGGCTCTTTTCTTTCGAGCGCATCTGCCTCGTTATTATAAGAAAAGGCTATCGTATGTCCATCCTCTTTATTCTTTTTAATTACAGCGGGATTTTCCCAATCAAATTTATACTTTTCCATTCCTTGCACCTCTTTGCTTCTGCTTATCAGATTATTGTTTATCACAATGATTATATCACATATACCAAAATATAAAAATGTTTTTATTTTTCTTTAATAAGCACCATACTGTAAAGCTCCAGTTCAAATGAAAGATTATCTGTAACTGATGCAAGCTCACCGTTATGCCCGTTATCAACCTTATAAATATCGTATGAACCCTTTTTACCTAAATCCAACGAAATCTCTTTATTGGGCAAAGAGTCATTATCGCTATAATAAGTAAGTATAATTGTTGCTTTCCCGTTTTTATCCACACCGCAAAGAGAATAGATATTTTCAATCTCATTCTGGGAGGTTATTTCCTTTTCGCAATCATAAAGGAGGCCGTACCAATAAAAAGCATAGTATCCCTTTAACTTTTCATAAGTATAAAAATCAAAAACACCATTAAAAGCCGAGGGACGAGTGTCGTAATACATAAGCATATCAACGGGAGAATGCTGAGATGTGCACATACAAGCTAATGTGAACGATGCACCCTTAATTCCGTGGATTGCTTTAACAGAGTAAACAAACTCTTCCTCCCACCCTTTTACGTAGTTCCATTCATTGAGTATGCTTTCTGAATTTTCATAGCCGTATTTGTTTAAAAGAGTTTTTATTCTTTCTGCCTTTTGAGCCATATGCGCAGGCTCCGTGCAATAAATATGCCAGGAAAAGAAATCAAGCGGGACTTTTCTGTTTCTCATTTCCTGAAGAAAATCCTCTGCCCATTCTTCATTATGTGCAAGTGCAGGGCCACCTATTTTCAAATCAGGAAAACATTCTTTAAGATGTATTGCGGTAATTTCATACAAATTAAAAAATTCGGCTTTTGTTCCGCCCCAAGTGCGCTTGTTGGATGAATCATCCGGGTCAAGGTCAGCCTCGTTCCAGATTTCCCAGTATTTAATATTAAGCTTATATCCATCTGCCCAACCCTCATTATAATGTCGGATAATATGCTCGCAGATAACAGCCCACTTTTTGAAATCCTCAGGCGGAACAGTGCCATGCTTTTTTATCTGATGCTCGATTGTCTGACCTAATCTGAAAAAGGTTTCGGTGCCTGCATCAAGGCACACTAAAATACTTTCATCCGTACATGCGAAATCATAGGACTCTGCATCATACGGATCAGCATCGAAATCCGGAAAAATATATGTAATATCATGGCTGTACGGCCCACCGTAAATACCGCAAACTGCAGAATCATGATTTCTGCTGTATGGAATACGTGCAGACTTATAGTCCGCAAAATTACTGCGGAATTGGTCGTTTGCATACCGTCTGTGCCATGGTCCGCCGTTAGTAGCGTTAAG
>JAZSLJ010000014.1:0-15743 GCA_045535305.1 Acutalibacteraceae bacterium | reverse complement strand
CCTGACGGTGCGATATATACAAAAATGTATGCGATATGTGCCTGTCGGCACGCGGATTTATATCATATCGCATTTGAGCGTTAGCGAAAATATATCGCATTGTAAATATATCGCGTTGCGTCAGCAACATATCGCTAAATTATTATTTATTCAAACAAGAAAGGACAAATAATATGAAAATTTCACTTAAAGGATACGGCGAAAACACAGCCACATTCAAAATCAATACAGAAATCAAAGGCGGCGAGCCTGTATATATGGAAGAAAACTTTACGGTTATGCCCTGCTCAGCCAATGCCGATTTTATCGGTGCGGCGGTGAATTCAAGGGACGGCTATGCCTGCATTCAGCTCAGCGGCTATGCAACATTCTCTTACACAGGCTCAAATCCCGACGTAGGTCTTTGCAGTCTTGTGGCAGACGGCAACGGCGGTGTCCGCGTTGACGAATACGGCAGACGTTTTGTCGTTACCGACGTTGACCCCGACAATAAAACCGTAGGCATTATTCTCTGATAATAAGCAAGATAAAAACAATAATTCTGTCAATTAACAATTTACAATGAACAATGTACAATGGAGGAAATGGCTCTGCCCTTTAACCCGATTTTAAAATAATTGTAAATTGTACATTGTACATTGTACATTAACTAACGAAAGGATGAAATATAATGGCTAATTTTGACAATATCAGACTTGAAAAGGGTATGTACGCTTCTTCAAAAGGCTTTTCTGCTATTCTTGAAGAAATCGACCCTTCCGAAAATTACAGAGGCACTCCCCTTGAAAATCTTGATGCGTTCCAGCGTCAGCTCAAAAGATTCGACATCAAGGTAAGCGGCAAATCATCCGATGTGGTGGATAAATTCTTCCAGACAAGCGATTCTGCGGCTCTTTTCCCCGAATACATTTCAAGAGCAGTAAGACAGGGTATGGAAGATGCCGACGTGCTTTCAGGTATCGTTGCATCAACAACAAAAATCAACGGTCTTGATTACCGTTCAATCACATCAGTACCCACAGAGGATGACAAAGAGCTTAAAATCGTTGCTGAGGGTGCTTCTATCCCCCAGACAACAATAAAGACTCAGGACAACCTCGTTACACTTCACAAAAGAGGCAGAATGCTCGTTTCCTCTTACGAAGCTATCAGATATCAGCATCTTGACCTTTTTACGGTTACACTCCGTCAGATCGGTCTTTACATCGCAAGAAGTCAGCTTAAAGACGCTATCAACGTGCTTGTAAACGGCGACGGCAACAACAATGCGGCTCAGATCATCAGCGCGGCAGATGCAGGTGTACTTACATACGCTGACCTTATCAAATTCTGGAACAGCTTTGCTCCCTACGACCTTTCAACACTCATCGCATCAAAGGATATGACCGAAAAGCTTATGAATGTTGAAGAATTCAAGGATTCTGCCGCGGGACTCAATTTCCACGGCACAGGCAAGATGATTACACCTCTTGGTGCATCTCTTATCAGAACAGGCGACGCTCCCGAGGGTATGATTATCGGTCTTGACAAATCCTGCGCTCTTGAATTTGTTGAAGCAGGCGGTATCGTTACAGAGTATGACAAGCTCATTGACAGACAGCTTGAAAGAGCCGCTATCACCTGCACCGCAGGCTTCTCAAAAATCTTCCCCGACGCATCAAAGGTGCTTACCGTCTGATGCTTACAGCTCAGGCAGTTTTTGAAAAATTAACGCAGATAACAGATACAGACATCAGCGAAAAAGAAGCTCTGCTCCCCTTTTGCCAATCAGCCGCCGCAGTTATCAATTCAAAAATGAGAGCGGATGCCGATGCGTCAGACATCCGTTTGCTCATGGCGGCTTCCGCATTGGCTTACAGCCGTTATCTGCTTATAAAAAATGCCGAGGAAGGAAATATTACAGCCTTTAAAGCCGGTGATATATCGGTTTCAAAAGGCAACGGCGATGCTTCGGGCAGTATTCACTCTTTTGCTCTTGCGGCGTTTGAGGATGCAAAAGACCTGCTTACGGATACCGCATTTATTTTCAGAGCATTGTGAGGTGCTTCCATGAAATTTTCCGACAAGGCAATAAAAAAATACGGCAGACAAATCACCGTCTATGATGAATCGGGCAAAACCATCGAACAGACAAAGTGTATCATTCAGCCGTTAAGATACAAAAACAAAATGTATACTCAGGGTACGCCCACCGAAATCGGTCTTGCCCAATCCGGTTATTATCTTATGATTGCCCCATCAGGCTTTACAGTCAATAACGTCGGTGAATCGGGCTATATTGCAGACAACAATATGACCTATCATCTTGACCGCTGCGAAAATGTTTATTTCGGCGACAAAGTATTGTATGTCTGGGCAATCCTCAGAGAAAGAAACACGGGCGACTACCCTGTATACAACCATTTTGCATGAAAGGTGCGATAACGAATGTCTCTTATAACAATACTTCCGGACAGACTTTGCGAATGGTTTTCGGATATGGCAGAATTTTCACCATATACTTTCTGCACAACATTCCCCGCAAGCACAAAAGCAACTCCGCTTTCAAAACCGGTTATCGTGTTCGGAATAAAATCCATCGAAATCATGGATAACGCCATCAACGAAACAGGCACTATAATTACAGACAGCCGTGTTGCAGAAGAAAAGTTTTCTATCAGCATCCACGTGCCGCGCAACCACGGCGGTGTTGCCTGCTGTACCATTCTGGACAGAATTATTGACCTGCTTCTGTACGCAACACCCTTGCAGATAAGCGGTATTGAATCCGATGAACCCAATTACATAAGAAATACGGACTCAATCAACCTTAACGCAAGCTTTACAGTAAGTGAGAGTTTCAATAAAGGTACCGTTTATCCTCTTGAATTACCTATCTAATTAAATAACGCAAAAAAAGGCAACGGAGTTTTACGCTCTGTTGCCTTGAATTATTTAATTATAAAAGTTTTGCTCTTAAAACATCGGGTGTTTCGGGGTGAATATATGCGGGAGCAATATCAAAAATCGTTCTGCAACCGCACTGACCTTCTTTATTGAGTCTGTATGCGGCTCTTGCGTATGCAGTAAGCACGCCCGCGGTAAATTCGGGGTTGGATTCAAGATTGAGCTTGTACTCAATAACGTGCTTCGTGCCGTTATCAAGCCCTGTTGTGCCTGTTCTGAACACCATTCCGCCGTGAGGAATACCCTTATGCTCTGCATCAAGCTCCTCCTGAGAGATAAAATGAACGGTTGTATCGTAATCTGCAAAGTAGTTGGGCATTGTAACGATTGCCTTTTCGATTGCTTCAAGGTCTGCACCCTCTGCCGCAACAACAAAACATTCTCTTGTGTGCTTTTCCCTTGTGGTGAGAGTGGGATTTTCGCCGTTTCTTACCTTTTCAAGAGCAGATTCAACGGGGATTGTGTACTGTCTTGCATCAACAACGCCCTCAATTCTGCGGATTGCATCGGAATGTCCCTGGCTTACGCCCTTACCCCAGAATGTGTAGTCATTACCGTCGGGAAGAACAGCCTGACCCATAAGACGGTTAAGTGAGAAAAGACCGGGGTCCCAGCCTACGGAGATAACGCCGATTTTGCCGCTTTCTTTGCATACGGCATCAACATTTGCAAAATGCTCGGGGATTTTTGCGTGAGTGTCAAAGCTGTCAACAACATTAAACAGCTTTGCAAGCTCGGGTGTCTGCTTGGGTAAATCGTTTGCACTGCCGCCGCAGATAACAAGAACATCTATTTTATCTGCCATTTTTGCGGCATCTTCCATTGAATAAACAGGAACACCCGTCATTGTTTTAACGCTGTCGGGATTTCTTCTTGTAAAAAGAGCAACAAGCTCCATATCACACGCATTTGTTACAGCCGCTTCAACACCTCTGCCAAGGTTGCCGTAACCTGCTATACCTACTCTTATCATAATAATGCATCGCCTTTCTAAAAAAAACAAGATAATTATATTACAACAGATTTGAGATTGCAATATTTTTTAACAATAATTTAATGTACAATGTACAATTTACAATGTACAATTATTGAATTATAAAAATTGGGTTAAAGGGCGAAGCCCTTTCCTTCATTGTACATTATACATTGTACATTGTTAATTAGCTGAATTATTATTTTTCCTGCTCTCTGAACTGCAATTTATACAGTTTTGCATATGTGCCGTCAAGGGCAAGCAAATCGTCGTGAGTACCCTGCTCAATTATATTACCGTCGGAAACAACGGCAATTTCGTCTGCATTTTTCACAGTTGAAAGTCTGTGGGCAACAACAAGAGTTGTTCTGCCCTTGCAAAGCTCGTCAAGTGCCTGCTGAATAAGAATTTCCGTTGTGTTATCAAGTGCAGATGTTGCCTCGTCAAGAATAAGTATGGCAGGATTTTTAAGAAATACTCTTGCTATGCTCAATCTCTGCTTCTGACCGCCCGAGAGCTTTACGCCTCTTTCGCCTATAACGGTATCGTAGCCGTCGGGGAGCGAAAGTATGTAATCGTGAATATTTGCCCTTTTTGCGGCTTCAAAAACTTCTTCATCGGTGGCATCAAGCCTGCCGTAAAGAATATTATCTTTAAGGCTTGCGTTAAACAGGTAAACATCCTGCTGAACTATGCCTATATTTCGTCTTAACGACTCCATTGTGATATTGTGAATCTCTCTGCCGTCAATAAGAATTTCGCCCTCTTCATGGTTATAGAATCGGGGAATAAGATGACAGATTGTGGTCTTTCCGCCGCCGCTGGGGCCTACGAGAGCGTACTTTTTGCCCTTTTCAATGTTAAGGCTCACATTTTTAAGCACGTTTTTCTCGTCGCCGTAGCCGTAGGAAACATTTTTTATTTCAATATGACCCTCTGCTCTGTCAATATCAACTGCATCGGGAGCATCTTTCTCCGGCTCTGCATCCATAATCTGCAAAAAGCGTTCAAAGCCCGTTGCGCCGTCCTGCAGCTGCTCAACAAAGCCGATAAGCGTTCTTACGGGGTTTGTGAACATACTGATTGACACGATAAATGCGGAATAATCACCGAATGTGAGCTGACCGTCATAAAGGAACAGACCGCCCGCAATAAGCACAACAACATTGAACACATCTGTTATAAAGTTGGTTGATGAATGGAACTGACCCATAGCCTTGTATGCGGCACGTCTTGCATTTACGAATTCACCGTCGCCGACCTCGAATTTTTCGGTTTCCTTTTGAGAATTTGTAAATGCCTTTGTAACTCTTATGCCCGAAATACTGCTTTCAAGTGATGCATTTATAACGGCAATAGCCTCTCGGCTTTTCTGGAATGCGTCTTTCATTCTTTTGCGAAGCACCTTTGTTACAAACAGAAGAAACGGCACACAGCAAAAAACTATAAGCGTGAGCTTGAAATTGATTGTTGACAGATAAACGAATGAAATTATCATACTTATTGAGCAGATAATCAAATCCTCGGGACCGTGATGTGCAAGCTCGCTGACATTCATAAGGTCGTTTGTCATTCTTGACATTATTTTACCCGTTTCGTTGTTATCATAGAACTTGTAGGGTAATGTCTGCAATTTTCCGAACATATCACGCCTCATCTGCGACTGCATCTTAACACCCATTATATGTCCCTGATACTGCACGAAGAAGTTAAGCATCATTTTTGCAAAATAAAGCAAAAGAAGTGTTACGCCGTACACCACAATGAGTGTATATTCCTTTTCCGGAATAAGCTCGTTAAGCATTTTTCTTAATATAACCGGATAAAATATGCCTATTACCGAAACACAGAGTGATGCAAGCATATCAAGTGCAAACAGCTTTTTGTGCGGTTTGTAGTAGCTTAAAAAACGCTTTATCATAATATTTCCCTCCGAGAATCAATAATTTATTTAATTAACAATGTACAATGTATAATGTATAATGTACAATGGTGGAAAGGGCTTCGCCCTTTAACCCGATTTGTATATTCAATAATTGTAAATTGTACATTGTAAATTGTACATTAAATTATTGTTTTTCCTTTTTACCTCTTGTGCATACGGCAAAGCTTATATAAAATACTGTTACGCTAAGGAGCATAAGCATCGGCTCAAGGAGTCTGCCTTCGCTCCACAATGCGGTAAAGCCCTCTGCAGAGAAAAGCTCATTATACGGCAGATATACAAGTGTATCTCTTGATTCCTCACCGAAGAAGAAATACATAAATCCTGCAAGAGCAGTATAAATCACCAATGCCTGCGAACAAAACTGCTGTAAAGGCTTATCCGACGGTGTAACAAGACCTTTTTCTTTCATATTCTTCTTTACAATCAGCATACAGGGTACAAATGCGATAACACTCATAACGACGGTTACAATTATTTCGATTGTATCGTCATCAACAAAAAATTCCGTAAATCTTAAACCGAAGGTTCTTGAAAGCATAACGCCGAATGAGAAAAGGAATGTAATAAAAGTATTATAAACTATACTGATTCTCTGATTTTTAAAAAGAGGTGAATACTCATAATTTTCGTCATAATCGGTAATCTTTTTGGGCAGAAGAACAAGCAGAAGCATAATTCCGAGTCCCAGAATGAATCCTGTAAAGTATTCCCACAGTCCCCAGCCGTTTACATCAATAAATTCGGGAGCCTTTACGCCTGCAAGCACGCCTCTGTCGGAATTGAGCACAAGAGGAATGTCGGCAACGGTGATTGATATTGCACATATTGCGTTGATTGCAACGGATATCCAAGCGGCAATTTTATCTTTTAAAGCGAATCTTACCGCAACAGATGTGCCCAATGCACCTATCGCACTTGCAATAACTTTGATGCTTGTAAAATAATTACGGCAGAACGGAATGGGCTTTGCAAAGGCTGCAGAGCCGAATTTTACAATAAATGCTTTCATGGGAGACATATCAAAGCCGGCATCTGCAAGACCTGCCGCCGCACCCTCAACCGCTTGCGGATTGATAAGCTGTAATATGGGATGTGCAACGGTTATGCTCGCAATAAGCATTACAACATAATATGTACCTATAAAAATTGCATAATCTTTAAGCTTATAATCTCTTTTTGAAAAAAGTATACCTATGGCAACGGCAAACAATGGCAACCAGCCGAAGCCCAACATTAGCATAATGGAAATACCGCTGAAATTGCTTATTTCAACGCTTCTGTAAACCTCTTCACCCGTAAAATACGCATTACTTGAAAGGTAGCCGCCCATCTGTGAGTTGAGCGTACCCCAGCCGCCTGCGGTTATTGCCGCAAGACCTGCCGTAACGGGTATCATTTCAAAATTCATCTTTTTACGCTTACCGTACAGAGCAAAAATAAGCAGCACAACGGTAAGTGCAACGCAGAACATACCCCATTTTGCACCGAAGCCGTGATTACCTCTCAACCGCCACATATAGCCTGTCATAAATGCGCCTGTAATTACTGCAAAGATTTTTTGCAACAGGGTAAGATTATTTTTAGTATTTATCATTGTTTTGCATCTCCTGACTTATCTGCAAATTCGCTGAATATTGCCGAACCGAAAATTAAAATTCCGCCGATTACCGAAAACAGTGTAAGCTCCTCTTTCAGGAACAGCACCGATGCAAGAATTGACACCGCTGGGTCAATATAACTGAAAATTGCCGCCGTCTGCGCTTTAAGATTTTTAAGTGAATTGAAATAAAGTGCATACGCAACACCTGTGTGCAGTATACCTACCGCAATAAGCAGAACAACAGTTTTTATATCAAATGATACAGTAGAAAAGTCCTGTGTCAAAGCCACATAAGGCACAAGCACCGTTGCCGCCGACAGAAGCTGTACAACCGTTCCGTCGTATGAGGATATACTTCTGAGCTTTTTTGTTGAGAGCATATAGCAGGCGTAAAACACAGCCGCACCAACACCGAAAAGCACACCCTTTATGCCTGTATTTTCGTTTGTGCTTTCAAATATACCCGATACAAACAGCATACCTGCAAGAGATACTGCAATGCTGATACCCTTAACGGGCGTAATTTTTTCTTTAAGAACAAAGGGAGATGCTATAATCACAAATACAGGTGCAAGGTAATAGCATATCGTGGCAATCGCTACGGTTGTATGCTTGTATGCCTCAAAAAGCAGAATCCAGTTAACACCTAAAAATATACCCGAAAGAAACAGCACCAAACCGTTTGCTTTTATATCCGCAAAAGATATTTTCGTCTTTTTAAAAAGTAAAATCAGCAGTATGAACAATGCGCCGATAAAGCCTCTCGCCATAGCGATTACCGCCGAGGGCAGAGGTATGTATTTTACAAAAATGCCAACCGTGCCGAAAATGAACATTGATGCAATCAACTGCAGTCTGGCAAATGCCTCTTTTTTCATATTTTTGTACTCCTTGTAATTTTAATGAAAATATATCAAATGTATAAAAAAAAGTCAATATTTGCATAGACAAATAAATGTGCAAAGTGTATAATTGAAATGTACAATGTACAATTAATTAACCTATAAATCGGGTTAAAGGGCAGAGCCCTTTCCACCATTGTACATTATACATTGTTAATTGTTAATTGGATAAATTATTGTTTATCAAATAAAGGAGTTTTGCTATATGAAAAATCTGTACTTAATCGGTAACGCACACATCGACCCTGTATGGCTCTGGAGATGGCAGGAGGGATTTACCGAAATAAGAGCAACTTTCCGCAGTGCGCTTGACCGAATGAAGGAATATCCCGACTTTAAATTTTCAAGTGCCTGTGCGGTCTACTACGAATGGATTGAAAAAGTTGACCCCGATATGTTCAACGAAATAAAACAGCGTGTTGCCGAGGGCAGATGGGGCGTAGTGGGCGGTTGGTTTTTACAGCCCGACTGCAACACTCCCTCAGGTGAGAGCTTTGCTCGCCACGCACTTATTTCACAGCGTTATTTTAAAGAAAAGTTCGGCAAAACCGTTACAACAGGCTATAATGTTGACTCCTTCGGTCATAATGCGGGGCTTCCTCAGATTTTTGCAAAAAGCGGCATAAAGAATTATGTATTTCTGCGTCCCGGTGTGCACGAAAAAGCATTTGACTTTTCAACTTTCCGTTGGGAGGGTGATGACGGCAGTGCAGTTACCGCATACCGAATCCCCTGGTCATATGCCCTTGAAGCATGGGAGGCAGACAGAGTCGGTCAGCTTAAAGAAAAAGCCAACGAAAATAACATAAACTATATGGCATTTATCGGCGTGGGCAATCACGGCGGCGGTCCTACAATAAAAATGATTGAAAAAATCAAGGAAATGGGGCTTTACGGCGACGGCTTTTCAACTCCCGACGAGTTTTTTGACAGCATTGATTGGGAATTGCCGGTTATTCACGACGAATTACAGCACCATGCAAGAGGCTGCTACAGTGCATGCAGTTATGTAAAAAAAGCAAACCGCAAGGCTGAAAACAATCTTATCCTTGCGGAGATGCTCAGCGTTATGGCAAAGGAGCTTGCGGGGGTTCCCTACCCTGCAAAGAAGCTTAAAAAAGCCTGGAAAAACGTGCTTTTCAATCAGTTCCACGATATTATGGGCGGTTGCTCAATCAAAGAAGCCTACGACGATGCGGCACAGCTTTACGGCGAAGCTATGAGCATAACCGAGCAGATTATCAACTTTGCAATGCAGTCAATCACTAAAAATATCGACACCTTACAGGGCAACACTCTGCCCAACGCAAAAATCGAAAAAAGTATGCGAGCATGGGAGCACGAGGTTGTAGGTATTCCCGTAATCGTGTTCAATCCCCACGCATGGAGCGTTAAATTGCCTGTTCAGCTCACATCAAGAGCCAAAAAAATGACCGATTGGGACGGCAACGAGATACCTTTCCAGATTGTAAGGGCAAGCCAGACCAACGGCGACGACAAATGGGAAACATCTTTCACAGCAGAGGTTGAGCCTTTCGGTTACACAGTTTACAGACTCTTTGAAAAACAGGAAAGTCAGGTACAATTTGAAAGTGAGCTTAAAGCCGATGCTTATTGCCTTGAAAACAGCCTTATAAAAGTTGAATTTGACAAAACAACAGGCGACATCTGTAAATTCTTCGACAAAAAGAACGGCAGATATATTATAGACAAGCCTTGCAGAGCAATTCTGCTTGACGAAACCGAGTGCGACACCTGGGCGCACGATATGGAATATCTGGGTGAAAAAATCGGTGAATTCGGCAATCCCGTATCAAAGGTTATTGAAGACGGCACCGTAAGAGCAACCGTCAGAATCACCACAAGCTACAACAATTCACTTTTGCAGAGAGATTACACTCTTTCAGCCGACAGCGATGTTCTTACCGTCAGAACAACGGTTGATTTCCACGAAAAGCACAGAACTCTCAAATTCACATTCCCCATGACAACCGACAGCGTTACCGCAAAGCACGCTTACGGTGCTATCACAAGAAAAGAAAATCTCGGCGAGGAGCATTGCGGCTCGTGGCTTGCAACGGGTAATCTGTGCGTAGCAAACGATTCAAAATACGGCTACGATACACTCGGCGGTGATGTTCGTCTTACGGCGTTACGCAGTGCAATCTACGCAGACCATTTCGGACAGGATCACCGCGACGAATTCTGCCGTTATATGGAACAGGGCATCAGCGAGTTTGCATATGCGGTTTATCCGTTTACATCAAAAGCACAGGCAGAACGCAAGGCACAGGAGCTTAATGTGGGCGTAAGACTCATTACAGACAGCTTCCACAACGGCAAGCTCAGCCAAAAAATGGGTTGTCTTAAATGCGATAACGAGAACATCATCGTTACCGCAATCAAACAGAGTGAGGACAGCGACGAAAACATTGTACGCTTCTACGATGCAAACGGCGTTGATTCAACAGTTGAAATGGAAATCTTAGGCAGAAAGCTCACAGCCGATGTTGCACATCACGAAATAAAAACACTCGATTTCAGCGGAAACAAACTGAATCTGCTTGAATGGACTGAATAAAGAAAAATCCCCCGGTATGCGGAGTGTTCATAAGGACACTCCGCAGTTTTATTCGCCTTTCGTCGAGTTATATTGCTTCGCAGTTTTATTGTGCTAAGCACAGTTTTATTGTCCTTCGGACAGTTTTATGCGAATAAAATTTCACTGAAGCTGAAAGCTTCAATATCACTATTGCCATAGGCAATAATATCACTCTGCCGTCAGGCAGAATATCACTTAAACTGACCGAAAAAGAAATGTGCACTTACTCACCAAAAAAGACGCAAGTGCAAAAAAAATAGAGGTAACACGGAAATCATCCGTATTACCTCTTTTTTCTGTCATTAGTAACCCTACGCAAAGTTGGAGGGGGTTATTTCATATAGAAAAATTACTCTTTTGCATCCTTAAACAGCTCTGCTGCTGTGGTTGTGAGTGATGCAAGACCCTGAATATCTGACGGAATGATAATTTTTGTTGCCTGACCGTCTGCGGCTGCGGTAAATGCTTCAAGACCTTTAAGTGAAAGCACCTCTTTTGTAGGCGCGGATGCATTAAGAAGCTTAATACCCTCACCTTTTGCGCGCTGAACAGCGATAATAGCCTCTGCTTCACCCTCTGCTTCGCGGATTTTTGCCTCTTTTATAGCTTCTGCACGAAGAATAGCAGCCTGCTTTTCACCTTCTGCGGCAAGAATCTGAGATTCCTTCTGACCTTCCGCAACAAGAACCTTACTTGCCTTTTCACCCTCAGCACGGAGAATAGATTCACGGCGTTCACGCTCTGCCTTCATCTGCTTTTCCATCGCATCCTGAATCTCTTTGGGCGGGAAAATGTTTTTAAGCTCAACTCTGTTTACCTTGATCCCCCAGGGGTCGGTTGCTTCGTCAAGAATACCTCTGATTTTTGCATTGATAATATCTCTTGACGTAAGAGTGTGGTCAAGCTCCATTTCACCGATGATATTACGCAGAGTTGTGGCTGTAAGGTTTTCAATAGCCGCAACGGGATGCTCAACGCCATATGTGAAAAGCTTGGGGTCTGTAATCTGATAGAAAACAACAGTATCTATCTGCATTGTAACGTTATCCTTAGTAATAACAGGCTGAGGTGGGAAATCCGCTACCTTTTCTTTAAGAGATACAACTGTTGCAATTCTTTCAATAAAAGGAACTTTAACGTGAAGACCTGTCTGCCAGGTGCATTTGTAAGCACCGAGTCTTTCAACAACGTACGCTTTTGACTGGGGTACGATTTTGATGTTTGCAACCACAAGTACAACGATTGCAAGTAAAAGCACCGCTAAAAGAATAATTACCCATTCCATAAATGATCCTCCTTAAATTTCATTGGATTTTTCTACAATAAGCTTTACGCCGCTTATTTCTAAAATTTTTACCTTTTCGCCGATTTCAATAACGGAGCCGTCTGCCGTTCTTGCGGTCCAGAGTGAGCCGTTTACTTTAACAAGCCCTGTTTCGGCAATATTGTCAATTTTATCGGTAACAACACCGATTTTGCCTATGACCATATCAGCGTTGGTGGGTTCTGCTTTAATATTAACCATTTTGCGGACAAGAGGTCTTGTAACGGCAACCGCAACAGCGGAAACAGCAACGAACACAACAAGCTGAATCCATATTGCTTCAACGCCTGCAAGCGCCACTAAAAATGCTGCAAGTGCGCCCACTGCAAACCATACAGACACAAGCTGTGTTGTAACAATTTCGAGCACAACCATAGCGACAAGAACACCAAGCCATACATAAACCATCATAAGAATCACCTCTTGATGATATTTTATCATATTCAAAACATTTTGTAAATATTATTCTGCTGTATTTCCATATTTTTTGCTGAGCTGTTTCTGAGTTATTATTATCAGCACCGACTGTGCAATAAACGTTATAAACCATGATATAGGATATGCCCAATACAGGTTAATAAGACTGTAAATATGGGGCAAAACAGCAAATACCCAGAAAAGTCTGATTCCGCAAGCTCCTATGAGTGAAACTATCATCGGCTCAACGGATTTACCCATACCTCTTATCTGACAGCCTGCCATATCCTGCAACGAGCAGAATACATAGAACGGCATTATAAGTGCAAGTCGCTGTGCACCGATTGATATAACCTCGGGGTCGCTTGAAAAAATACCCACAAGCGGCTCTCTGAAAATAAAGCCCAGCCAGCTCAATACGGTACCTATTATCAACGTCATAATAAATGCGTTTTTATAAACTCTTTTTACATTGTTCGGTTTGCCTGCACCTATATTCTGCGAAGAAAATGTCATTGATGTCTGACCGATTGCATTCGTACAGGTGTAAACATAGGAATCAAAATTAGAGCCTGCCGCCATACCTGCCATAGCTATATCGCCGAAATTATTTACCGCAGACTGAATTATAACGTTGGATATGGAAAAAAGTGCATTCTGCAAGCCCGCGGGAATTCCCAGGCGGAGTATTCTTTTCAGCTCATGCTTATATATTTTCAACGCTTTAACGGAAAGTTTTATATCACTTTCGGATTTAATCAGATATACAACTATCATCACTGCCGATATATATTGCGAAACGATTGTTGCAATAGCAACACCGCTGACACTCATTTTAAAAGGAACTACCAATATTAAATTGAGTATAACGTTCACCATTCCGGAAAAAAGCAGTATATACAGCGGTCTTTTTGTATCGCCCGATGCACGCAGTATTGAAGCACCGAAATTATATACCAAAGAACCGGGTGCACCGAGAAAATATATTTTAAGGTAGAGTGTGGAAAGGTCAATAACATTTTCAGGTGAATTCATAAGCTGTAAAAAGGTCTTTGCAAAAAAGAAGCCTACAAGCATCATAATAACGCCGCTGATAAGGCTTATTGACATAGCCGTATGTACACATTGATGAACGCGTTTTTTATCACCTGCGCCAAGATACCTCGCCGCCATAACGCCCGAACCCATAGACATACCAACAAACAGATTGATAATAAGGTTTACAAGTGAGCCTGTTGAGCCGACTGCCGCAAGAGCCTCGTTACCTGCAAATTTACCCACAACAACGGAGTCCATCGTGTTGTAAAAAAGCTGAAGCAGACCCGTAAAAATAAGCGGTAATGCAAATACGAGCATATTTTTTGTAAACGGCCCGTTTGTCATATCAAAATTTCTTGTTTTTTTCATTTTAAACACCCAAAACAAGTATATACCTAAATTTTCAATTTGTCATCATTTTTAAAAAAATTTTTTTGCATAAATTATATATTTGTAATTGTACATTGTACATTGTAAATTGTACATTGATAAAAAAACTACGGGTGCATCCCGAAGGACACACCCGCACCCTATCGGGACGGTTTATTTCATACCGTTTTCGTAAGCTTCGATCATTTTCTTAACCATCTGACCGCCGACAGAACCTGCCTGCTTAGATGTGAGGTCGCCGTTGTAGCCCTGCTTAAGGTTAACACCTACTTCTGAAGCTGCTTCCATCTTAAATCTGTTAAGAGCCTCTCTTGCCTCGGGTACAAGACTCTGCTTATTGCCACTTGCCATGAGTTTTTACACTCCTTTCACAATATCTTGCGTTTGCCTTACTATTTTGAACGCTCATTCAAAAAATATTATTGTGAATTTTTGTATGTCAATTCAATTTTTTTTACAACTTAAAAGCAGTCGTTGTATTTATTAAATAATGAAAAGTGTGAAAATGTATGAATTATTCCATCATAAAAGTGTGAAATGGACATTGTCGACGTGCGAACAGCCTACCATTGCCGGTATGACAAAAAACACATCTGCTACGACCGTCTGGCTCTATTAAAATGCTCTCAGAACTTAGGTCATAATAGAGCATCTGTGGTGGCGGACCACTACCTCCGGCAAACATAAATCAGCTCCCGAATTTTCGGGAGTTTTGTTTTTTATGTTGCATTTATTGATTGAATTTGTTTGTATATTATGGTATTATAATATAGAGTTATTATAAAGAAAATCAGTTTTTGTCAGTAAAAATACATAAAGTCCGTTATATAGGACAGTTATTCTGATAGACTTATGTTGAAATATTATACCCGGAGGCGGCACTATGTTAACAGGTGAACTTAAAAACAAAATCGATGCAATATGGGAAATGTTCTGGACAGGCGGTATTACAAATCCCCTTGATGTTGTTGAACAGATGACATATCTTATGTTTATTCACGATTTGGATGAAACAGACGCAAAAAAGGCAAAGAGCAGCATGATGCTCGAATTGCCTTATACTTCTATGTTTGAGGGACACGACCAGTATAAATGGTCCGTATTCCGTGATTTGCCTGCAGAGAAAATGTATGAGCTTATGCAGACAGAGATTTTTCCGTTTATCAAGAATCTTCATGGCAACAAGGAAAGCACCTATGCAAAATATATGAGCGATGCTATCTTCAAAATCCCCACACCGCAGTTGCTTTCAAAGATTGTCGATGCCCTTGACAGTCTGTATATTGATATGGC
Organism: Acutalibacteraceae bacterium; assembly: GCA_045535305.1. GTDB lineage: Bacteria > Bacillota > Clostridia > Oscillospirales > Acutalibacteraceae > UBA1081. Next base: position 310 of record JAZSLJ010000014.1, on the reverse strand, counting down.
AAAAGAAATCGAGAGCGACACAAAAGGCGATGTTTACGAAAGTCTGCTTTCAAAGCTTGCAACTGCAGGCGTTAACGGACAGTTCAGAACTCCCAGACATATTATCAGAATGATGGTTGAGCTTCTTGACCCGAAGCCCGACGATACAATCTGTGACCCTGCCTGTGGTACATCAGGATTCCTTGTTGCGTCGGGCGAATATCTCAAGGAAAAGTATCATAATGAGATTTTCTATAACCGTGAGAAGAAAGACCATTACAACAATCATATGTTTTTCGGCTACGATATGGACAGAACAATGCTCCGTGTG
>JAZSLJ010000023.1:0-5638 GCA_045535305.1 Acutalibacteraceae bacterium | reverse complement strand
CCTGACGGTGCGATATATACAAAAATGTATGCGATATGTGCCTGTCGGCACGCGGATTTATATCATATCGCATTTGAGCGTTAGCGAAAATATATCGCATTGTAAATATATCGCGTTGCGTCAGCAACATATCGCTAAATTGTTGCTTTCCATAATTTTCTTTCATCATATTCTCTTAAAAATATAATATATATTTGACATTTTACTTTTATTGTTGTAAAATGTTATTTATAGAAATTTTGTTAAGGTGAGGATAAAATGAAAAGAAATGCAACAAAAGCAATTTTTGCGGTCATTCTTGTATTGATTACAATGCTTTTTGCTGTATCAACGGCATATGCCGAAACTGTGCAGGACTCTATTGAGGACTACGTTAACGACGCATTGAACGATTACGAATCCGCAGAAACGGATGATGAGCGTGATTCCATACAGGATCAGCTTGACTCGTTTTTATCGCAGAACGGTCTTGACAGCATTGACCTCGGTTCGATTGTTTCGGGTATTATGGGCGAAGGCGGGGGCACTCTCGGTGAGATAGGCGGTCTTATCACAGACGCATTCAACAGCGGTCTTGGTATGATTATGGATGTTATCGGCGGCGGTCTTGGTACATCTGACGGCTCAAACACAGCTACAACTGAGCCTGTTACATCGCCCAACGTTATTATTGCCGACGGTACTACATCAGAATCCGGCACACAGGCAGTGGGTGTTCCCAATATTTCAACAAAGCCCTCAACACCTGCTACCACAACAGAGCCTTCCACATCAGAGGTTACTACATACAATGTTGGCGCAAACATTTCGGGCAGTATAATCGGTTCGGGCGTTACAACCACACAGGCTGCAGACACAAATTCCGTTGTAAAGGATGACGGCACATCATCAGTTATGACTTTTATTATTCTGAGTGCGTCCGCAATAATCATTATAATATCTATCGTTGTGTTCTTCTATATGAAGCGCAGATACTGATAAATAACGAAGATTTTTAAAGAGAGGAAGTATTTCCCATGGAAATAAAAGTTGAACTTACAAAAAATCCCAAATCCCGTCCCACAGACGAGAGCAAGCTTGGCTTCGGTAACTACTACACCGACCATATGTTTATTATGAATTATGACGAAGGTCAGGGCTGGCACGACCCCAGAATAGTACCCTACGGACCTATTGAGCTTGACCCTGCAGCAATGTGTCTTCATTACGGTCAGGAGGTTTTTGAGGGACTTAAAGCATACCGCTGTGCTGACGGCGAAATCCGTCTTTTCAGACCCGACAAAAATATGGCAAGACTTAATCTTTCAAACGACCGTCTTTGCATCCCCGCAATCGACGAGGAATTTGCAGTTGAAGCAATCAAAGCGCTTGTTAAGGTTGACGAAAGCTGGATTCCCACAGCAGACGGCACATCACTTTATATAAGACCTTTCATTTTTGCAACAGATGCTCACGTAGGTGTTCACCCTGCTAAACATCTTTTGTTTATGATTATTCTTTCACCCGTTGGTGCATACTATCCCGAAGGTCTTAACCCCGTTAAGATTTACGTTGAAACAAAGTATGTTCGTGCCGTTAAAGGCGGTATGGGCTTTACAAAAACAGGCGGTAACTATGCCGCATCTCTCAAGGCTCAGGACGAGGCAGACAAAGCAGGCTACACACAGGTACTCTGGCTTGATGGCGTTGAAAGAAAATACGTTGAAGAGGTTGGCACGATGAACGTATTTTTCGTGCTTGACGGCGAGGTTGTTACGCCTGCTCTTCAGGGCAGTATTCTCGGCGGTATTACAAGAATGTCCTGCCTTGAAATACTTAAATCCTGGGGACTCAACGTTTCCGAGCGCCGCATTTCTATTGATGAAATCGCAAAGGCTTACGATGAGGGCAAGCTTCTTGAAGCTTTCGGCAGCGGTACAGCGGCTGTTATTTCTCCCATCGGCGAGCTTAAATGGGGCGACAAGGTTATGACTCTTAACAATGGCAAAATCGGTGAGATTTCTCAGAAGCTCTATGATACACTTACAGGTATTCAGTGGGGCAAAATCGAAGGTCCCGAAGGCTGGAGCGTTAAGGTTTAAATTTAAACAAAGTGCCGTGTTTTTAAGCGGCACTTTTTTAATAGTAAAATATAAATAATAATTTAGCCAATTAACAATGTACAATGTATAATGTACAATGTACAATGAAGGAAAGGGCTTCGCCCTTTAACCCAATTTTTATGATTCAATAATTGTACACTGTAAATTGTACATTGTACATTAAATTATTGTTTAAGAGGTTTTTTATGCGACATATTGAATTTATTATTGATGAAGCTTATGACGGTAAAAAGGTCAATGTTTATCTTCGCGGATGTGCAAAGCTGTCTGCCCGTCTTGTGAATTCTCTTAAAAGGGTGGAAAACGGCATAACTCTCAACGGCAGTCATACTCGCACCATTGACATTCTGCATACAGGCGATGTGCTTTGTGTGAATATTCCCGAAGATTCGAGTGAAATTGAGCCTATTGAGTACCCTCTTGACATCATTTATGAGGATGACGACATTCTGCTTATCAACAAGCCTTACGGACTTGCTATGCATCCCACCCATAATCATCAGGGGGACACCCTTGCCAACGCTGTTTCGGCATATTTTATAAAAAAGGGCAAAAATGTTACTTTCCGCGCCGTGGGCAGGCTGGACAAAAGCACCTCGGGCATTGTGATTATCGCACTGAACAAACTTGCGGCTGCAAAGCTGTCGGGGGCGTTCAATAAGACATATTACGCCGTTGCAGGCGGTGTATATCAGGGTAGCGGCACAATAGACAAGCCAATATACCGCCCCGACCCGATGAAAACTCTGCGTGCGGTGGGCGAAACGGGCGATTATGCCGTTACTCATTGGGAAGCACTTGCCACCGACGGTAAATGCACTCTGCTTAAAATCAAGCTTGAAACTGGCAGAACGCATCAGATCCGTGTGCATTTTGCATCAATGGGTACACCTCTTTGCGGCGACGATATGTATGGCAGTGAGGACAAAAGAATTTCAAGGGCGGCTCTCCATTGTGGTGAAATTGACTTTGTACATCCCGTAAATGGCGAAAAAATGCACTTTTCTGTGCCTGTTCCCGAGGATATGGAACAGATAATTCCAAAAAATATTTAAAAAAACTTTCACAAACTTTTTAATGCGAAATTTGTCAAAAAATTAACAATTAGTCATTGTGCTGTAAAATATAACCCCTTGTTTGTTATATATGCACAAAAGAAAGACTTTGCCTAAAAATTTCCTGTTAAAGTTGATACTAAAATCATAACCCTCTGTTTGTAATAATTGCACAAAAATGAAATTGAATGTTTGTGCATAATGTCTTGACAAAATCAAAAATTTGAGTATAATAGTTGATGTAATCAAGAGATAAAGGAGATGAGATAAATGTCAAAGGATATGCGTAACTACGAAAAGAAGTTACTCAAGGAAATGGAAGAAGCTAAGTTCTTTTCATGGAAAAAGTTCTGGAAGGCAGTTGAGCTTTCAAGCATCTACAACATGATGTGCGAATAATCGACTCTTTCCGATTACTAAAACAACGCCTGAAAAGGCTTTACATATAACAACAACGCCCGAAAGGGCTTTATATACAGACCATTTCCTTACGGGAGCTTAACTGCTCCCGTTTTTTGTTTAATGATTTTTTAACACTTTTATACTATAATATATTTATTGACTTTTTTGCTTAATAGAGTTAAAATATCCGCTTAGGAGGAGAGTAAATGAGACTTTTTAAAAAATCCCACAAGCTTGATAACGTTTGTTATGATATCCGCGGTCCTGTTATGGACGAAGCGTCAAAAATGGAGCGTAACGGCGAACGCATCCTTAAACTCAACATAGGCAATCCTGCATATTTCGGCTTTGAAGCCCCCGAAAACATCCTTTCTGTTATGGGTGCAAACCTTGACTCAACCGAGGGTTATTCCGATTCAAAGGGCATTATGGCGGCAAGGGAAGCCATTGTAAGGTATTGCAATAAGAAAAATATCCCCAACGTTACCGTAAATGACGTTTACACAGGTAACGGCGTAAGCGAGCTTATCACAATGTGTATGCAGGGCTTGCTCGATACGGGTGATGAAATTCTTGTTCCCGCGCCCGATTACCCCTTATGGACAGCATCCGTAACTCTTGCGGGCGGCAGAGCCGTTCACTATCTTTGTGATGAGGATAATCATTGGTATCCCGATATTGACGATATTGAGAAAAAAATTACAAAGCGCACAAAGGGTATAGTTGTTATCAATCCCAACAACCCTACGGGTGTGCTTTACCCGAAGGAACTGCTTGAACAGATTGTTGAGCTTGCAAGAAAATACGAGCTTATCCTGTTTGCCGATGAAATTTACGACCGACTTGTAATGGACGGTAAAGAGCACGTTGCACTTGCATCACTTGCACCCGATTTGCTTACTCTTTGCTTTAACGGTCTTTCAAAATCCCACCTTATAGCAGGCTACCGCTGCGGCTGGCTCTGCCTTGCAGGTGATAAATCCAAGGCAAAAGGCTATATTGAAGGACTTAATCTGCTTTCGTCAATGCGTCTTTGCTCTAATGTGCCTGCGCAGGCGGTTATTCCCACGGCTCTTGATGAAGATAATTCCGCAAAGTCTATTCTTGAAAAGGGCGGCAGAGTGTACGAGCAGAGAGAGCTTGTGTGCAATTATATTGATTCAATCCCCGGACTTACTGCGGTGCGTCCCGACGCGGCGTTTTATGTGTTCCCTAAAATGGACGACAGATTCAATATTACCGACGATGAGCAGTTTGCCCTTGATTTTTTAAGGGAGAAGAAGATTCTTGTAACACACGGCGGCGGTTTCCATTGGGAACAGCCCGACCATTTCAGAATCGTTTACCTTCCGGATGTGGAAGTGCTTGAAGAAAGCTGTAAACGCATGGCAGAATTTTTCAGCACTTACAGGCAAGGGTGATAATAAAAAATAATGAATAGATAACAGATATTGAAAAAGGCCTCGGGAAAGGGCACGCCCCATAAGGATGTTTTTTGAGAGATACGGTGTAACCCCGTTTGGGGTTGCACCGTTTTTCTTGTTTGTCATGCTACAATGCGGTATTCTTGAGGATTTCTTCTTGCTTCTTCCATCATAGCAATAACTTCTTCCTCTGTCGGAATACAAATCATTCCGACACCTGTAAAGTAAATATCCACCTTTACAAAACAATGACCGCTTGATTTATCATTGTTATGAACTTCAATACGCTCAATAAGTGAATTGACAAGTGTCGGTGTAAGCTCCTGTATATCCGTCATTTCTCTGAAAGTACGAAGAAGCAATCTCAAATCAACAGATTTTTGTTCAGCAGATTTCAATGTTTCATGACCTTCTGAAACAGTTACGGCAAGTTCTTTTTGCTCTCGTTCATATTTAGCCATCAGCTTTCGGTATCTGTCATCATCCATTCTGCCAAGAGCGTTATCTTCATAAACCTTTTCAATAAGGCGGTCCAACTCTTTCATACGGATTTCACCGTCAGCAACTGTCTTTTTCAGCTTCTCGTATTCTGCTTTTCTCATTGCATCGTTCTGCTTTGCAATCATATACAAAAATACCTTTTCATTGTAGCGAA
>JAZSLJ010000091.1:0-126961 GCA_045535305.1 Acutalibacteraceae bacterium | reverse complement strand
TACCCATTATAATCCAAGCCGCAAAGCGGCTTCCTCAACAATTTGCCATCGGCAAATTATATCACATTTGTGAAACAAATATATCACATCCGTCGCAGACGGATATATCACATTTTTCCAAAGGAAAAATATATCACTACAATAATTTTGCGGAACGCAAAATTATTGTCCGGCTGTGTTTTACAACACGGCCTTTTTTTATTTTACAAAACATAGCATTTGACATTAAGCTGAAAATATATTATAATGATTTAGATTATAACTATATAAGGAGCGTAACGAAATGTTAAAGCGTATTACAGTTTGTGCAACAATGCTTATTATTGTGTTAGCATCGTTGATTTGTGTAAACTCTTTTGCTGCCGAAAGCTACAAAACAGGCTCATATCTCGTTACGGATGCTGACGGAGTAAAGCTCTACAATCAGGCAGAAGAATCCTTTGAATTCAATATCACAGCGCGAAAAGATGCGGTTCTTAATATTATAAAAATATCCGATTCTTTCGGCTATACCGTATACGACGGTGTTTACGGTTGGGTAAATCTTGCATCGGGACTTAAATTCATATCTTCAATGCCCACAGTTACGGGCGGCGAATCCGTTGACGGCATAAAAGGCATAAAAATAACAAAACTGCCCGACAAGCTGACATACATAGAGGGTGAAGATGTTGCAGATATAAGCGGTCTCGAAGTTTCCATAGTTTTTGATGACGAATACAGCTCTACAATGAAAATCACAGGCTTTACCGTATCATTTCCCGACCTTGACACTTACGGCGAAAAATCCGTTAACATCTACTACGGAAAATACAGGGCAAGCTACCCTATTTCCGTTATAAAAGTGCCTGTTACGGGCATTGTGCTTACACTGCCCACAAAAACATCATACATCGAAGGTGAAGCAATATCCTTTGACGGATTAGGCGTTACTGCATATTTCAGCGACGGCAGAGACAACGGTTCGGGAATAAAACTCAACCGCAACGATTACAAAATATCCGGAATAACCGAGGGTGATTCAAAACTCAAACCCGGCACATACAAGGTTACGGTAACATATATGTATCCGGAAATTGAATCATCATTCCATATTTATGTATCGGGAAAATCCGTTAAAAGCCTTAAAATGGTTAAAATTCCCTCGAACCCCACCATTTATCAGGGGCAGAGCTTCAAAACATCCGATTTTGAACTGCAGGCAACTTACGACAACGGCAAAACCGAAAATATAACCGATTTCAACATCGAATACGACAATATGCTTTTAGGCACTCATACGGCAAAAATCTATTATATGGATAAATACGTTGCTTTTGATTATACCGTTCTTGCGCTTAAAGAAGCGGGAATAAAGGTTGACTCTGCATCCGTAGGCAGTTATACAGGCATGCCCGTGGATTTCAGCAATCTTAAAGTATACATCGTATACAACAGCGGTGAAACAAAGCTTATTGAAAGCGGATATGACTTATCACATGAAATCAACACCTCGGTTGTGGGCAGATACCCCGTAAAAGTAACATACGGTACGTATGCAGCCGAATTCCAATATACCGTTGCAGACAGACCCCAGCGAATCCTCGGCGACGTCAACGGCGACGGTGATATTACCGCTGAAGATGCACGTCTTGCACTGCGTGCATCCGCAAGCCTTGAATATCTTGATGAAAACGCATATAATGCGGCAGATACAAATTTTGACGGCAATCTTACCGCAGAAGATGCAAGAATGATTCTGCGTGTATCTGCAGGACTGGAGTCATTTTAAGCTATGACTAAAAAAGAAATTGCGCAAAAAGCCGTAGAGGCTCTTAAAACTGAATATCCCGATGCAATATGCTCACTTGTGGCGGATAATCCGTTGCATCTGCTTATTGCCACCCGACTTTCCGCACAATGCACGGACGCAAGAGTCAACCTTGTAACTCCTGCCCTGTTTGCAAAATATCCCACAGCAGAAGATTTTGCCTGTGCCGATGTGAAAGACATTGAAAATCTTATTCACAGCTGCGGCTTTTTCAGGCAGAAAGCAAAGGACATTGTAGGTCTTTCGCAAATGATACTTTCGGATTTTGACGGCAAAGTTCCCGATAATATCGACGACCTTACAAAGCTCCCCGGTGTGGGCAGAAAAACAGCAAATCTTATCGTGGGCGATGTTTACGGTAGGCCTGCAGTGGTTGCTGATACACATTTAATAAGAATATCAAACAGGCTTGGTCTTGTTGACACAAAAGACCCGTACAAAGTGGAGATTAATCTTAAAAAACTGCTTCCTCCGGAAGAAAGCAACGATTTCTGCCACAGAGCAGTTTTACACGGACGTGCTGTATGTGATGCACGCAAACCCAAATGCGATAACTGCATTATGAATCCGTTTTGCAAAAAGAAAATATAAATATATAAAATGAAAAGGCTATTGAAAGGATGTAATTGTTTTGTCATTACTTACCAGAATCTTCGGTGATTACTCCGAAAAAGAACTCAAGAGAATCAAACCTCTCCAGCAAAAGGTTCTTGCTCTTGAATCAGAATTTGAAAAATTAACAGATGCTCAGCTTCAGGCAAAAACACCCGAATTCAAAGAGCGTCTTGCAAAGGGTGAAACTCTTGACGATATTCTTCCCGAAGCATTTGCCGCTTGCCGTGAAGCATCATGGCGAGTTCTTGGAATGAAGCACTTCCCCGTTCAGATTCTTGGCGGTATAGTTCTGCATCAAGGCAGAATTGCAGAGATGCGTACAGGTGAAGGTAAAACTCTTGTTGCTACTCTTCCCGCATACCTCAACGCTCTCAGCGGCAAAGGTGTGCATATCGTTACGGTAAACGACTACCTCGCAAGACGAGACTCCGAATGGATGGGCAAGCTGTACCGTTTTATGGGCCTTACAGTAGGTCTTATCGTACAGGGTGCAGACCGCGATGAAAAGAAAGCCGCTTATGCCGCAGACATCACTTACGGCACAAACAACGAAATGGGCTTTGACTATCTTCGTGATAACATGGTTGCATATAAAGAAATGCGTGTACAAAGAGGTCATTTCTTTGCTGTTGTTGACGAGGTTGACTCAATCCTTATCGACGAAGCAAGAACTCCCCTTATCATTTCGGGCAGAGGCGACAAATCCTCCGACCTTTACAGACAGGCAGACAGCTTTGTAAGAACTCTTAAAGAAAAACGCATAAAAGAGCTTGACTCCAAACAGGAAATAGACGCTGTTGCAGAAGACGATACCTACGATTACGTTGTTGACGAAAAGGCAAAGAGCGCAACATTCACAAAGAACGGTATTGCAAAGGCTGAAAGCTGGTTCAACCTTGAAAACCTTATGGATGCGGAAAACCTTACACTTCAGCATCATCTTAATCAGGCACTCAAAGCCCGCGGCATAATGAAAAGAGATATTGACTACGTTGTAAAAGACGGTCAGGTTCTTATCGTTGATGAATTCACAGGCCGTATCATGATAGGCAGACGTTATAACGAGGGTCTGCATCAGGCTATCGAAGCAAAAGAAGGCGTAAATGTCCGTTCAGAGTCAAAAACTCTTGCTACAATCACATTCCAGAATTATTTCCGTCTTTACGAAAAGCTTTCGGGCATGACAGGTACTGCTATGACAGAAAGCGACGAATTCCAGGAAATTTACAGCCTTGACGTCATAGCTATACCCACAAACAAGCCTATGATAAGAGATGACCAGCCCGACGCTTTCTATAAAACAGAAAATGCAAAATTCGGCGCAATCGTTGACCTTATACAGCAGCTTCACGCAAAAGGTCAGCCCGTTCTTGTTGGTACTGTAAGCATCGAAAAATCAGAACAGCTCAGTAAAATTCTTAAAAAGAACGGCATTAAGCACAGCGTTCTTAATGCTAAATATCACGACAAGGAAGCAGAAATCATAGCTCAGGCAGGTAAGCTCGGTGCGGTTACAATCGCTACCAATATGGCAGGCCGAGGCACTGACATTCTGCTTGGCGGTAATGCGGAATATCTTGCAAAAGCAGAAATGCGCAAGATGGAAAATATGACGGAGGAGCTTATTGCCGAGGCAACAGGCTTTGCTGAAACAGATAATGCAGAAATCCTTGAAGCTCGCCGCATTTACACAGAGCTTGAAGCTAAATACAAAGCCGAAATTGCAGACGAGGCAAGACAGGTTCGCGAAGCAGGCGGTCTTTTCATCATCGGTACTGCAAGACACGAATCAAGACGAATCGACAACCAGCTCAGAGGCCGTGCAGGACGTCAGGGCGACCCCGGTACAAGCCGTTTCTTCCTTTCTGCGGAAGATGATCTTATAAGACTTTTCGCAGGCGACAGATTCTTTAACATTCTTGATTCATTCAAGGCTACCGACGATATGGTTATTGATGTAAAGATGTTCTCAAAAACCATTGAAAACGCTCAGAAAAAGGTTGAAGGCAACCACTTTGCAACACGTAAGAACGTTCTTAAATACGATGACGTAATGAACACTCAGCGCGGAATCATTTACAAGCAGAGAAACGATGTTCTTGACGGTGTTGACCTTGATATGACAATCCGCAAGATGATTATTGACAGTATCACCGATGCAGTTGCATTCTACTGTCCCAAATCAAACCGTCCTTCCGATTGGAACATTGAAGGTCTTAAAAGCAAATACACATGGCTTCTGGGCGACACTCCCCTTGCAAGTGAATCAGACCAGAATGCAATACTTGACCAGATGCTTGATATTGCAGAAACACGTCTTGAAGCACAAAAAGAAAAATACGGCGAGCAGTTGTTCAAGGCTCTTGAACACAAGGCTCTTATTGAAAACGTTGACATACGCTGGATGGATCATATCGACGCTATGGAACAGCTCAAGCGCGGTGTAAGTCTTAAAGCTTACGGTCAGAAAGACCCTGTTGTTGCATTCCGCGAGGAAGGCTTTGACATGTTTGAGGAAATGATTACAAACATCCGCGAGGGTACCGTTCAGTATGTTCTTTGTGCAGTTCTTCGTACAGAAGAAGACGTTAAGCGTGAGCAGAAAATGCAGCCCACCACAACAAACAGCGGCGACGGCACAGAGAAAAACAGACCTGTCAAAAAAGGTGAAAAAATCGGCAGAAACGATCCCTGCCCCTGCGGTAGCGGATTAAAATACAAAAAATGCTGCGGTAAATAATAATTTAGCGATATGTTGCTGACGCAACGCGATATATTTACAATGCGATATATTTTCGCTTTGCTCAAATGCGATATGATATAAATCCGCGTGCCGACAGGCACATATCGCATACGAATGTATATATCGCACCGCCAGGTATATCGCAAATCCGTTTACGGATTTATATCGCTACAATAATTTATCGCTGTGCGATAAATTATTGTTTATAAAAGGAGATGTTCCGATGAAAACCAAACAGCTCAGTCCCGAAAAGCTCAGCAAAATTGCGGCTAAGCGTGAAAAAGAGATTAAAAAATGGGAGTATGAAAAATCAAAACCCAAGAAAAGCTATTATTTTGCATATCTTGTGTTCGTTATCACTCTCATTTACGCAACTGATGAAATTGCCTCACAGATAGGCACTTTTATGAAAACAGAAATTGCAAACGACCTGTTGGCATCCTTCGGTGAAAGCTCCGTAGGCATACTCAATATTCTGTCGATGGTTGTAGTTCCCTTCCAGATGATAGGTCTTGTATACAGACCTCTTGCGGACAAATGGGGCAGAAAAAAGTTCCTCATCATCAACACCTTCGGTATGAGCTTTGCGCTTCTTATCATTTTCCTGTCAAACAACCTGTTCCTTTACTTCGTGGGCGCTTGTATGGTTCAGTTCTTCATCCCTCACGATATGCACGTTGTTTACATAATGGAAACTGCTCCGTCAAAACGCAGAGCAATAATGTACTCTACCATAAAATTCGTTGCAAACATGGGCGTTATGCTCGTTCCGCTGTTAAGAAGAATGCTTATGGAAACAGCATCCGAATGGAGAGAGGTTTACCTTATCCCCGCCATTGTAGGTCTTTTCTGCAGTTTTATAGCGCTTCTTTCCGCAAGGGAAACAGATGCATTCATCGATTCAAGACTGCGTTACCTTAAAATGACCGATGAAGAAAGAGAATTGGCTCAGCAGACCGAAAAAGAGGCAAATGCACAGGGCGGACTTATAAATGCAATTAAGTTTGCATTCAAGCACAAACAGCTCAAATGGCTCTATATCTCTGCGGCTATTGCAAATTTAGGTTTTCTTGTAACGATAGATTACAGCCCCATAATGTCATACGGCTATGCTAACTACTACGTTAAAAACGGAATGTATGCAACCCTTGACGAGGCAGTAAATGCCGCAAGCGTAGGTGTTCTGACAACTGCATTGTTCTTATTTACAATAGGCAGTGCTTGCGCTCAGGTCGTAATGGGTTTTGTTTCTGACCTCAAAGGCAGAAAAGCGGCGGCTGTTACAATGGCTTCAATATGTCTTGTATCACTTGTGGGCTTTGTTGTAGGTGCAAATATGAATTTAAGTCCGTATATTGTAGGCTTCCTCTGCGGTGCTTGCATCGGCGGCTACTACTCAACAAACGACGTGCTTATAATGATGATTGGCGAATCCTCCCCTACAAACCTGCGTTCATCAACCATATCGGCGCAGTACATTGTAGTGGCAGTAGGCGTGGCAATAACATATGTTGTTGGTATGCCTCTTGTTACGGTTTTAGGCAACAGCTATGAATGGATAATTGCTCTTTGCCTTGCTATTCCGGGCTTTGCGGGCGCACTGTTCACCCTCTCAACAAAAACACACGACACAAAGGGTATTGACATGGACACCGTAACAGGTACTGAATGGGATTAAAAAAAATTAAGACTGCAATCACTAACGATTGCAGTCTTTTTAATTATTCAATAAACTCATCAGGTGTATAATACGTCTGACCGACCATTTCAGGTCGGAACATTTCGCTGTCCATACAATAATATGATTCCATAAACAAATCGCTGCTGCTTCTGAATGAATGGAAATCATAATTTCCCGAAGCCATAGCCGCCTGTTCAACAGTATTGAACATAAACGAAAGCGGCACTTTCTGATAAACAAATATCAGCCCCTGATGCAGTGTAAAATTTACTCTTGCATCACGGATTTTATGATTTATTGCAAATATTACGGTCTGATCATCCTCTGCTTTAAAATCAAAGCCGTTGGGCACCTTTGAAAGGTTTTCAAACAAATCAAACTTATAGTTTATCGGCTTTTTTGCATAGTATTTGTCCCCCTGCTTCTGCAAAACAGAAACATAAACAGCCTTTTCATCAGATGGCTCGATATTACTGAAGCTGTCGTCAAAATTCAGATAATACAGCCCCATTCGGTATCTGCATTCCGAATTATTCAGCACAAAAAGTGAACGCACACTGTAACCGCCGTTTTTATCCGCAAAATAAAAATCAAATATTCTGCAGTCTATATATCCGTCTTTATACCCTTGCGCGCTGAACGTCATACTTAACGCATCTTTATAATTGATAATTTCGCTGTCGGGAATCATAGCAAGAGTTTCGTCGTCAACACCCAGCTCCGCCATATGCTCACGTACTGCATCGGTTTCAGCCTGATTCTCAATATCGTGAATAACCAATTCCCTTTTCGGTGTGTCCTTCACGGCATAAGCGTACATAAAACACATCGGGCAAAGTATGCTCAATGCAATAACCGTACAAAAAACAGATTTACTCTTTTTATCAAAGGAATCTATACCGTAACGGGCATCTGCATCCCAGAGCCTGTTTTTTAATCTGACAAACTGAACGAGGATAAAAGCATAAACGGCAACGATTATTATAAAAATCAAACCGCCTTCAAAATTTATCTTTTCACCGTAGTGCAGAACGGATAGAAAACCCGTAACCGCAAGCTCGAATGCCGTATAAACAAGCACAAACCATAGGTGCGGTTTTCTTTTTTCGCTCTCGCCGCAATAAGTTTTATCCATTACGATAAATCCGTAATATGTACTGCACAGCGTTATAAAATGCAAAACACAGTTCGCTATTATATATGTATAACCCCAGATATCATTCTGAACGCCGTATCCTTGCAAGCAGTTATTAACAACATAAAGCAAAAATACAAACGTATAAGATATATGTGCGGTTTTAAGATTTTTATTTACGTTACGCATCAGATAAAGCGCAACCAACCAGCAAATAATGCCTATAAAATCTGTTATTACCGGCATACCTTCATACACATTTATCTGAATTTTTTGCAACAAAAAGCCGATAATAAACACCCATATTGCAGATTTCATCTGTGCGGCGGGAGAATGGGCGTGAACAGCCTCAAGCTGTTGGGCAAGAAGCTTTGTATTACCAAGACTTGCAACGGAAGCATCAAAGGCTTCTTTTTCACTCTTACCTATTGCAATATTACGTTCATAAGAATCTTCAAGATGACCCAAAAGCTCCTCTTCCGCATCCTCTCTTGCGCGGTTGCTTCTGATACCGTAACAAATATTTTTTACAATATATTCAAAATCAGGCGATGACAATTTCTGCACCTCCCAACACTTTTGAAACGGCAGAAGAATACACGTTCCACTCCTGCTTCTGGCTTTCAAGCTCTTTCAAGCCTTGCGGAGTGATTTTGTAATACTTTCTGCGGCGTGCAGACTCACTTTTTTCGCTCCAATAGGATGTCAGATATCCCTCGTTTTCAAGAGAATGAAGAATGGGATAAAGCGTACCCTCGTTGAGCTGAAAAACGTCCTCACTCATAACCTCAACCGTTCTTATTATCTGGTAACCGTACATTTCACGCTTTGCAAGCACACTCAATACGAGCAAAGCTGTACTACCCTTTGCAAGCTCCTTGCTGATTTTCATTTTTAACACCTACCTTTTTATTCAATGCATTGAGTATCTATGTATATGGTAACATAAAAAGCCCTATCTGTCAATAGAGCTAAACAATAATTTAATGTACAATTTACAATGTACAATTTACAATGTACAATTATTGAATCATAAAAATCGGGTCAAAGGGCGAAGCCCTTTCCACCATTGTACATTATACATTGTACATTGTTAATTAGATAAATTATTATTTATCAAAATATTCCCGTTACAAAAATCTCTATACCGATAATAATTAATATAACGCCGCCGAAAATCTGCGCTTTATTTGAAAGCTTCGTGCCGAATTTTTTGCCTATTGCTATACCTGCCATGCAGATAACAAATGTTACAACAGCAATAATAATTGCGGCGACAAGAGCCATAACCCAATTATACTCTGCAATAGTAAATCCGACGGAAAGAGCGTCGATTGATGTTGCAACGCCCTGTACAAGAAGTGCGGCAATACCTACACCCTGTTTTTCTTCTTCCGAATCCTTATTACGGATGCCGTCAAAAAGCATTTTTCCGCCGATAAACAGAAGAAGAACAAGAGCAATCCAGGGGATAAACTTTTCAAACGCTGAAAAATACTGAACAACGGTATGTACGCAAACCCAGCCAAGCATCGGCATCAATGCCTGGAAAACAGCAAAAACGCCCGCAACGGTACACATTTTGCCCTTTTTCATGCCCGTTTCATTAAGTCCGTTTGCCATAGAAACAGAAAATGCATCCATCGCAAGACCCATACCGAGCATAATGCTGTTTACGAAAAACATAAAACTCCATTCCATTGTTTTTCCTCCGATAAAATCCCGACATCTACAGGTGTCGGGACTGTTTTTAAACTGAATATCAAGTATTTACAGCGAGTACTGTTTAAGATATCTGTCGTAACATTCGCTGAATTTACCCGATTCATCATTTTTAACCGCGCTGATATACTGATGGGCATCAAATGCATCTCTCTGAGCCTCAATAACTGCAACGGCAATGTTTGAACAATGGTCGCTTATTCTTTCAAAGTTTGTAAGCGTATCCATAAGGATAAATCCCAGTTCGATAGTACACTCACCCTTTGTAAGGCGGTTGATATGTCTTGATTTTATCTCCTGTGTTAAAACATCAATAACCTGTTCAAGCGGTTCAACCGTTTCGGCAAGAGCTATATCGTCATTTCTGAAGGCTTTTACGGTAATGCTCAGAATTTCGGAAATTGCATCTGCAAGATTGTCAAGCTCCTCTTTTGCATCAGCAGAAAAAGATATTTTCTTATCGTGCATTTCCTTTGCATTACCGAGGATATTGTTTGCGTGGTCGCCGATTCTTTCAAAGTTACTTATTGAGTGAAGCAGCTTTGAAATTTGCCTTGCATCGCTGTCATTAACCTCTTTTTTTGAAAGCTTTACAAGATAAGTGCCTAATTCGTCTTCATATCTGTCAAGCAAAGACTCCGTATCGCTGACCTTCTGAGCAACCTTTTCATCGTATCCGTCAAGCAGAGAAACTGCCTTTCTTACAGCCTTTTTCGCCGCTGAACCCATGTCCTTTGTAACATCAAAAGCCTTTGCAACCGCAAAAGAGGGTACGGTCATAAGACGGTCA
This sequence comes from Acutalibacteraceae bacterium, assembly GCA_045535305.1. GTDB lineage: Bacteria > Bacillota > Clostridia > Oscillospirales > Acutalibacteraceae > UBA1081. Next base: position 116,465 of record JAZSLJ010000091.1, on the reverse strand, counting down.
TCAAGCAATACCTGCTGTTCCTGCATTTTGTTATCGCGAATAATAACTTTTACAAGCTTTTCAAGAAGTGATGCAAAGGGGAACAGAACAACTGTTGTTGCAACATTGAAAATAGTGTGAATAACTGCTATATCGTGAGGTGCTACTGACGAATCCGCAAAAGACAGATTAAATATGCCGTTGACAATAAGCCATACGGCAAGGCAGATTACAGTTCCTATTGAATTGAACATAATATGCACTGCTGCTACGCGCTTTGCGTTTTTTGAAGTACCTACACAAGCGATAAGGGAAGAAACGCAAGTACCGATATTCTGCCCCATAATAATGGGGATTGCCGCTGAATACGAGATTGCACCGGTCATTGAAATTGCCTGCAAAACACCTACCGAGGCAGATGATGACTGAACAACCGCAGTAAACACCACGCCAACCAACACACCCATTACAGGGTTTGCGAAAAGAGTGAAAATACCTGTAAAGCGGGGATCTTCGGAAAGTGCATCAACGGCACCCGACATAGTGGACATACCGAACATAAGCACCGCAAAGCCTATGCATATGGAGCCAATATCCTTCTGACTCTGTTTTTTGCCCGCCATTATCAGTATAATGCCGATAAAAGCAACAATCGGAGAAAAATTAGCAGGCTTTAACAGGTTTATCCAGATGTTATCGCTGTCAATTCCCGTAAGGCTTAATACCCACGCCGTTATGGTTGTACCGATATTTGAACCCATAGTAACACTTACAGCCTGAGTAAGCTGCATAATACCCGAGTTAACAAGACCTACAAGCATAACCGTTACTGCAGACGAGGACTGAATAACAGCCGTTACAACAGCACCCAATGCAAGCCCTTTAAAACGGTTAGACGTGATTTTTTTCAGCACGGACTCCATTTTTCCGCCTGCCATTTTTTCAAGACCTGACGAAAGAACGTGCATTCCGTAAAGGAAGAACGCAAGTCCGCCAAACATTGTTATTATTGAAAAAACATCCATTATCTTACACCACCTGAAAATTCTGTTTTTTTAATATCAATTCAGTTTTGCTTATTCTTTTTCTTATCAATATAAAACTTTTTAAACAGATACACCGCAACACCAATGGGGATACAGCATATAACAATAAAAATCAGCTTATCCATCGGTATCCACTTAAACAGATTATCGCCGATTATTGTAAAAAGTATTACTCTCGGCGCAAGTCCCGCAACGGAAAGCACAAAATAAAGCAGAAAGTTGCTTTTTGTCGCACCGAAAAACAGGCTTAAAAAGTCAATGGGGAATACGGGCAGAAGTCTTGTTATAAAAATAAGGCTTTTTTTATTCTGAAAATCCGTATCAAGAATTTTTTGCCCCTTTTTGCTTTTAAGAATGATTTTTCTTACAAGCTCACCGCCCAAAAATCTGCCTAACATATATGTTATAACTACTTCGATTATAATACCGACAATATTCGCACCGACAGCAAGACCTGTTGGCAAAATCACACCGACTGCAACGTAAATAACTGATGCGGGCAGGACAAAAATCAAGCCTTTTACAAAATACAATGCAAGAACAACCGCTATTATTACTGCCGTATTGTCAAAGGTCTGCAAAAGAGCCTCGACATCAAGGTTTGAAAGCTTATCGTAATTTACTATTGCAATAACAAACAAAACCATTGCAACCGTTGCCCTTAAAACAATACCAAAGATTTCTTTTTGCTGTTTTGTCATTTTATACCTCTGCACAAATAAAATCTTTTATTATAATAGCACATAATATTGATTGTTACAAGAAAAATATTACTGTTTATTATAAAAAGTATTTCAAAATTGTAACCATATTATTATTTACACAGGCAAAAATTTATGTTATAATAGTTGCGATTTGCATACAAAGGAGGATAAAACTGTGTCTGCAAAGGATAAAATAAAACGTGCAGCATTAAGTAAAGCACTTGATGTTGCAATAAAATACATTTCAAAGAATCCCGATAGAAACATACCTAAAATTGCAGGTAGATTTATTGACCTTTACGGGAAAGTTTTTCCGGGTAAATCACTTGAAAAGCTTAAAAACGGCGTAAACAACCCCGATAATGTATATGTAAAGCTTGCAAAAAATATTTTAAGGGATACAGACCCTAATATGATCAAAACTCTTGCAATGAGCTTAGGCTATGAAGCAGGTCTTAAAGGCACAAAGGAAGTTCGCGAAAACAGGGAGAAATACGGTTGTAATATCCCTTTCCTTCTGCTTATGGACCCTACAAGTGCATGCAATCTTAACTGTAAAGGCTGTTGGGCGGCAGAATACGGCCACACTCTTAATCTTTCATACGAAGATATGGACAATATCGTTACTCAGGGTAAAGCATTGGGTACACGTGTTTATATGTACACAGGCGGCGAGCCTCTTATCCGTAAAAAGGATATTATAAAAATCTGCGAAGCGCATCCCGAATGTACTTTCCTTGCATACACAAATGCAACACTTATAGATCAGGCTTTCTGCGACGAAATGAAGCGCGTCGGCAACATTTCCCTTGCATTGAGCATTGAAGGAACAGAGGAAAGCAACGACTGGCGAAGAGGTGAGGGTGCATACGAAGCCACCCTTAAAGCTATGGATCTGCTCAAGAAAAACAAGTGTATTTTCGGCGTTTCCATTTGTTACACAAGAACAAATCTTGATATGGTAACAAGTGATGAATTCCTTGATTTAATGGTTGAAAAAGGCGTAAAATTCGGTTTCTATTTCAACTATATGCCCGTAGGCCATGACGGTGATAAAAATCTTATCCCCACACCTGAACAGAGAAAATATATGTACTATTGGCTCAAAAAGGTAAGAAACGGCAAAAACGGCAAGCCTATGTTCATTTTCGATTTCCAGGATGACGGCGAATATGTTGGCGGTTGTATTGCCGCAGGCAGAAACTATTTCCACATCAATTCAAGAGGTGATATGGAGCCTTGCGTATTCATTCACTATTCCGACGCAAATATTCATACCCACACATTGTTGGAAGGTCTTAAAAACCCGTTATTTACCGAATACAGGAAAGGTCAGCCCTTCAACGACAACCATCTTATGCCTTGCCCCATGCTTGAAAATCCAGAAAAACTGCGTGCAATCATAAAAAAGACAGGTGCAAAGTCAACGGATTTGATTATTGAAGAAGATGTTGACACTCTTTGCGGAAAATGTGATGAATTTGCCTACGAATGGAAGCCTGTTGCCGAGGAGATCTGGGCAAACAATCCCCATCCGAAAACACGTACACAGTATTACCGCGACGGCGGCAAACCTAAAATTCAGTAACAACAAAAACCACCGGTTCAACCGGTGGTTTTGATTTATATAGTTTTATACGATCTTCGCTTTTTTTATATCCCCGTTTTATCAGATTTCAAATTCAATTGTCAGTGCGTTGTCAGATTCATTATGCCAGAAGCCGCTTGCAGTAATTTTTGCGGTATATTTACCGGCTTTAAGATTCTTAACGGGAACGCTGATTGTTTCGGGCATATTGTAAAGATAATAGCCTGACCAGGCGGTCAACTGTCTTACAATAATATTGTCGGCATTTCTTACAACAACCTTGTAATCGTCAACCATATCCTCTGAAATCTCAGCCTGTGTGAATACTATCTCTACTCCCTCATCTGTTTTTTCTGTCCAAACCTTAGCAGATTCGGGGAAATGAGGTTTAACGGTTGTGAGATAACGCTTATCAGTATAAGCAAATGTATCGGGCTCGCAGGGCTTTTCAATCACACGGATGCAAGGAAAGAAATTGTCTGTAAGAATATCGTAAGGCATAATACGTACTCTGTTGTCTGCATCAGCTTCAATTATGTAGAACTGAGCACAGTTTTCTTTATCGGGCGGAATAGTGCCGTAATGCTTATCGAATTCATCAAGCTCAAAATAGCTCAATGAGCCTGTACCCAGAGATGTAAAATGCTTTTGATGAATACTTCTTGGGTCGTTTATGGGAGCGTGAGAATGACCGGAAAAATTAATAACCTGAGGATAATTCATAAGAGTTGAATAAAGTGCATCATCGCCCCAGTTTATACTGCCGTAAACAGTATCGGAAATATGGGGGTGCTGGAAGAAGAAAATAGGTGCTTGTGGTGCATCTTCAGCAGCTTCGGCAAGAGCTTTCTGTGCAAAGGTAATCTGCGGTTCATCAAAATTACAGCCTCTTGTTGAAGAAACGGAAATGAAATGGAATCCGTTAATAACCTTATGTGCATCGTAATGCATACCGAAAATTCTTTTAAGCTTTTCTTTTGCGGCTTCTTCGCCGCCTTCACCGTGATATTCATGGCTGGCAAGAGCTATTGTCATATCTGTTTCGGGCTTTAAATATTCATCGGTAACTTCCTTAAAATTAAGCATTTCCTGCTCAGCACCGCTGTTTGCAAAGTCGCCTACTGCAAACAATGCATCAATTTTGTTATAATCACAGCCCTCGGCATAACGGTATGCCGCAGCAAGACCTTTTTTGAGTCTTTCAAGTTCTTTGCAGTCTTTTTCGGCTTTAACGTGAATATCACTCATCACAATAAATCTGATTTTGGGTGTAAACATAAATATTCCTCCCTTAGTTTTCTACAAAATATTTATCGTACCACAAAATAAAAGAATATACCGACCAGATACGCTTCATATTCTTTTCTTTATCGTTTTTGTGGTTATCAAGAAGCTGAAGAATGTAATCGCAGTCAAAGAACATCTTTGCGGTATCGCTTGTGAAAGCGTCCTTTACACGCTGATAGAATTCATCTCTTTTAAGCCAATCGTTAAGCGGTGTAAGGAAGCCGGTTTTCGGCATACTTGCCGTTTTTTCGGGAACCTGTTTAAGAGCAGCACCTCTGAGTGCAATTTTTGTCTGCTCCTTTGAAACCCTGTATTCAGTAGGAATCGAAAGTGCAACTCTGAGCATTTCTTTATCAAGGAAAGGAACTCTCAGTTCAAGTGAATTTGCCATTGACATTCTGTCTGCTTTAACAAGAATATCCTGCACAAGCCATGTCTGCATATCAACAAACTGCATTCTTGTTACGTCGTCAACATCCTTGCACATATCAAAATAAGGCTTTGTGAATTCAGCGGGATTGACTGCGGGAATATCGGGATTAAGGACTGCATCTCTCTCATCAAAGCTGAAAACATAGTTGTTACGAACAAAGCTTTCTTCAATGCCCTGCGCACCTCTTATAAGAAAGCGTCTGCCGTGGAATCGGGGCATATTTTCGACAGCCTTTGCCGCCAGCTTTCTTAAGCCTAAAGGCAATTTCTGATAATTTTCAAAATTAAGCGGATCTTTATAATAATGATAACCGCCGAAAAGCTCATCTGCACCCTCACCGGAAAGAACAACCTTTACCTGCTCAGAAGCAAGCTTTGTAAGGTAATACAATGCAATAGCAGAAGGATTGGGAAGCGGCTCATCCATATAATACTGCACCATTGGTGCTGCATCAAAAAACTCCTGTGCGGAAATCTTTTTTATATAATTTTCAACGCCTGCTGTTTTTGCAAACTCCTGTGCATATCTGAGCTCGGAATATTTTTCCTCCTCATAACCGACGGAGAATGTACGCACGCTGTTGTTTTTGCTCATTTCCTTTACAACGTAGCTTGAATCCACGCCGCTTGAAAGAAAACAACCAACCTCAACGTCTGCAATACCGTGAACGGTTGTGGAATCGCGGAATGTTTCGGCAATTATGGTTTCCCATTCTTCAAGAGATTTTGAGTCATCTATATCATATTTCATCTCATAATATTTACCCTCGGTAAACCTGCCGTCCTGCCACTCAAAATATGATGCGGGAGCGAGCTTGTAAACGTTCTTGAAAAGAGTTTCATTTGAGGGAATGTACTCAAAACAGAGATATTCGGGAATACGCGCTTTATTAAGCTCTTTTTCAAAATTCGGATTGGATAAAAATGACTTTATCTCTGAGCCGAACATAAAAGTTTTATCTTTAAGATAATAGAAAAACGGCTTGATGCCGAAGATATCCCTTGCACCGAAAAGCTTTTTCTCCTTTGTATCCCAGATAACGAAAGCAAACATACCGCGCAGCTTAGGAAGCAAGTCCTTGCCGTACTCTTCAAAGCCGTGAATAAGAACCTCGGAATCGGTGTGAGTATAAAATTTATGACCTTTTGCAAGCAGATCCTCACGCAAAGATTTATAATTGTAAATCTCACCGTTGAACACAAGCACTTTGGACTTATCCTCGTTGTAAATAGGCTGACTGCCGCCGTCAAGGTCAATAATACTCAGTCTTCTGAAGCCTAATGACACGTCTGCGTCAACATAATAATCGTCCTGATCGGGTCCGCGGTGAACAATTCTGTCAGCCATAGCTCTTACGGTACTGTTATTCACCTGCAAATCGGGACTTTCATTCAAAAATCCGACAAATCCGCACATTTATATCACCTTAACTTTCTTTCCGCAAAGGATAATACTCTTTTTTGCAAGCACTTCAAGTGAATCTATAACATCATTCCTGTTAAGTGCAAAATCTTTATTTATAACCGACAGCTCTGTACAGCCTAAAACAACAGCATCGCATCCGTCGGCTTTCATATTGTTGATTATACGGACAAATTCATTTATATTTATATCCTTGCCCGCTTTTACCTGATTGTAGATTATATTCATAAGCGACTGCTCGTCTGCAAGAGTGGGTACAGCCCAATCAATACCGTATTTTTCACACATCTGCTGATATGCACCTGCAGTTATAGTTCCCTTTGTTGCAAGAATACCGAGTTTTTTGATGCCGGAAATGTTTTCAACAGCATAACGCACCGTTTCCTCAATGATATTGAGCATCGGAACAGAAATATTACGCTGAATCTGCTCATAGAAAAAATGAGCTGTATTACAGGGCATCACCACATAATCCGCACCCGATTTTTCGAGCTTTTTCGCATCTTCAATCATCATCGGCAAAGGATTCGGCTTTGTGCTGTCAAGAATAAAATCCGTACGGTCAGGTATGGCGGCATGATTGAACACCACCATGGATATATGATCCTGATCCTTATCGGCATTGGTCAGTTTTACAATAAGATCCATAAAATAGACCGTTGCAAGAGGCCCTAATCCGCCGAGAATTCCGAGAGTTTTATCAGCCATTTTTAAGCGCTTCCTTTTCGGCTTTTTCAGCCTTTTCAACCTTATGATACTTTCTGAACTGATTAAGATAAGCGGCTAATACATAAAATGCTCTTTTGGGACTCATATCGCATTTATAGAAAAGAGGATAGCTCACTTTTCCTGCACGCCAGAGCTTGTTTACCTTTTTTCTCAATTCTTCATTTTTAAGGTATCTCATAATAATACCCTTAGGCACAACGGTGAAAAGATTTTCATTATCGGCAACGGTATATGTGAGCTCCTTGCCGTAAATAAGGTCGTCAACAATCCATTTAACGGTGTTAAAGCCGCTGCCCGTAACATAGAAATTACTTCTGCCCAGACGGACATTGATTTCAAAGAAATTATATGTTCCGTTGCGTTCATCATACTTGATGTCAAAGTTTGCAAAGCCTGTGTAACCGATATGCTCAAGGAATCTTGTAGCCGCGTCAACAATGCCGTACTTGTCCACTTCATTAATGATTGCAACAGGGTTGCCGATAGCAGAAGGAGTGTGGTCTTCAAGCAGACAATGACCCAATGCGGCAAATTTAACCTTTGAATTTCTGTCGCAATAGCAGGTAAGAACTCTCATATTGGAGTCATCACCGGGGATGCAATCCTGAATAAGGAATTTGTAATCATAGCTTGATTTTTCAAGGTTTGCAAGCATCTCTTTAAGGTCTTTTTCGTTATAAAAACGGAAAACCTTTTTCTTGCCCGGAAACTGTGCATAATGATATAAAGCGGAGTTTGCTGTTTTTGCAATTACGGGATAAGAAAAATCAAAATCAAGTGCATTTTCCTCTCCGCAGTTGTAAACATAGGTTCTGGGATGGTCAATTTTTAATTCTTCGCAAATGGCGTAGAATTTATCTTTAAGCACGATTTCGTCCATAAGCTCCTTATCAATATAAGGAATTACAAAATATTCGCCCAGAACTGCTTTGTTATCAACAAAATTTCTTACGTAAAAGTCGCCGCAACCCATAAGTATAAGCTTCTTTTTGCCTTTGAATTCTTTGCCTATCTCAACAAGTTTTTCAACAAGATATTCAACGTCGTCAATACCCGGAATAACTCTGTTCTCTATAATCTTACTCTCCGATATAATTCTTGCTCTGCGCTGACTGACAACGAGAGATTTGATTTTATACTCCTCATGAAAGCTTCTTGCAAGGCTGTAAGCGGTAATATCCGCACCGAGAATTACGGGTAAAAATTCAGTTTCTCTGATTTCCATTATTATATCTTCCTTAATTTAAAAAAATTTTATTACATTTTATTGTACCACATTTTTCTGTCATGTCAATCATTTAATGTTTATAATTAACAATATTTATTTTAGCTATTTACTTTTTTTTCGGATTGTTTTATAATAAACTGAATAATGAGAAAATTTGTCCTTAAAAGGTGATATTATATGAATTACGAAGCATTAAGCGAACTTTTATTTCCCCAAATCACAAAAACCCCCGATTATTTTGAGGAAAAATATCCGCCCCGACAGCTTAAGGAAGGCGCAAGAGTTACAAGATTTGCACCAAGCCCCACAGGCTACCTTCACATAGGCGGTCTTTTCGGCGCACTTACCGATGTTATGACCGCAAAAGCAACAGACGGTGTGTCCTTTTTAAGAATTGAAGATACCGATAAAAAGCGTGAGATTGACGACGGTGTTTCGGCTATAATCAACGGTTTTGACGCTTTCGGCGTAGGCTTTGACGAAGGTGTAACAGGCTTTGGAACAGAGAGTGGCGAATACGGCCCTTACACCCAGAGTCAGCGTGTTGAAATATATCAGACTGTAGCAAAATCCCTTGTAAAACAGGGGCTCGCTTACCCTTGTTTCTGCTCTGCCGAGGAGCTTTCTTCCATGCGTGAAACACAGGAAAAAGAGGGTACTGCAATCTGGGGATATTTCGGCAAATGGGCAAAATGCCGCGACCTTACTTTTGATGAAATCAAAGCAAGAATTGACGCGGGACAGCCCTATGTACTGCGTTTCAGAGCAGACGGCAGCGAAGACAAAAAGGTTATTTTTGAAGATATTATCCGCGGCAAAATCGAAATGCCCGAAAATATAATTGACGAGGTACTTCTTAAATCCGACGGTGTACCTACTTATCATTTCGCACACATCTGCGATGACCATTTTATGAGAACAACTCATGTTATCAGAGGCGAAGAATGGATTTCATCCGTTCCCAAACACATCGCACTTTTCAAGGCTTGCGGCTATAAAGTGCCTAAGTATGCACACACACCTCAGGTTATGAAAATCGACGAGGAAGACGGCACAAAACGTAAACTTTCCAAGAGAAAAGACCCCGAAGCTGCAGTAAGCTACTTTGTTGAAAAAGGCTTCCCCAAAGAGAGTGTGCTTGAATATCTTGTTACACTCCTGAACTCCAATTTCGAGGATTGGAGAAGAGCAAATCCTACAGCAGATGTGTTTGAATTCCCCTTCAACCTTAAAAAAATGAACGCAAGCGGATGCCTTTTTGACCTTGTAAAGCTTACCGACGTAAGCAAAAACGTAATATCTGTTATGACAGCGGAAAAGGTATATTCTCTTATTGAAAAATGGGCATCAGTTTATGATGAGGATTTCCATAAGCTCCTTACTGCCGATGCACAGTATGCAACAGCCATACTTAACATTGACCGCGAAAATTCCAAGCCCAGAAAAGATATTTCACAATGGTCGCAGGTTAAGGATTACTTATCGTATTTTTACGATGAGCTTTATACTCCCGATTACACAATGCCTGCAAATATTTCAGCAGAAGATGCAAAAGCTGTACTTGAGAAATACCTTGAGGTATACGGTGCTGAGGACGACAAGGACACATGGTTTGCAAAAATCAAAGAAATGTGCGAGCCTTTGGGCTTTACTCCCAATGTCAAGGAATACAAGAAAAACCCCGATGCATATAAAGGTCATGTAGGCGACATTTCGACAGTTATCCGAATTGCCGTTACAAGCAGAACAAACACTCCCGACCTCTATATGATTATGAAGCTTCTGGGCGAAGATAAGCTCAAAGCAAGAATCAGCAAAACTATTGAGAATTTATAATATAACAAGGTGATCAACATGGAAGAAATCGTAAAGAATTCTAATTTTATTCACGATATCATTGACCAGGAGCTTCGCGACGGTGTCAACACAAGAGTTCAGACCCGTTTCCCACCCGAACCTAACGGATATCTGCACATCGGCCACGCAAAAGCTATATGCATTGACTTTGCAACTGCCGAAAAATACGGCGGCATTTGTAATCTTCGTCTTGATGACTCCAACCCCTCAAAAGAAGATACAGAATACATTGATGCAATCAAAGAAGACATTGAATGGCTCGGTTTCAAATGGGCCAACGTTTACTATGCCTCCGATTACTTTGATTTCGTATACGAATGCGCTATAAAGCTCATCAAAAAGGGCAAGGCTTACGTGTGCGACTTGTCCGCTGAAGAAATGCGTGCATACAGAGGCACTCTTACCGAGCCGGGCAAAAACAGCCCCTACCGCGACCGTTCTGTTGAGGAAAATCTTGACCTGTTTGAAAGAATGAAAAACGGCGAATTCCCCGAGGGAAGCCACGTTCTCAGAGCAAAAATCGATATGGCATCACCCAACATCGTAATGCGCGACCCTGTAATTTACAGAATTATGTATGTCAACCACCACCAGACAGGTGATAAGTGGTGCATTTATCCTATGTACGATTTCGTACATCCCCTCTCCGATGCAAGAGAAAACGTAACTTATTCTCTGTGCACACTTGAATTTGAAAACAACAGAGCCGTTTACGATTGGTTTATCAAAGAAATCGGCTTTGCTGAGCCTCCCCGTCAGATAGAGTTTGCAAGACTCAACCTCAACTACTGTCTTACAAGTAAGAGAAAGTGTATGAAAATGGTAAATTCCGGCCTTGTAAGCGGTTGGGATGACCCCAGAATGGCAACTCTCTGCGGTATGAGAAGAAGAGGATATCCTGCACAGGCTATCCGCGATTTCGTTGAAAAAATCGGTGTTTCAAAGGCAAACAGCGTTGTGGATTACGGCTTGCTTGAATCCTGCGTAAGAGATTGCCTTAATGCTTCTGCGCCCAGAGCTATGGCTGTTCTTGACCCGCTTAAGGTTGTTATTGACAATATGCCCGACGATTTTTCCGACACACTTGAAACCGATATTCACCCCGATCACCCTGAAATGGGCAAGAGAGAGGTTAAATTCGGCAAGGAAATTTACATCGAAAAGAGCGACTTTATGATTGAGCCGCCTAAAAAATATTTCCGTCTTTACCCCGGCAACGAGGTACGCCTTAAAGCCGCATATTATGTAACCTGTACAGGCTACGACGTTGACGAAAACGGCGAAGTTACCTGCGTTCACTGTACCTACGACCCCGAAACAAGGGGCGGTGATTCACCCGACGGCAGAAAAGTAAAGGGTACTATCCATTGGGTAAATGCGGCTGACTGCAAAAAGGCAGAGGTACGCCTTTATGACAGACTTTTCAACGTACCCAATCCCAGCGACGAATCAAACGGCAATTTCACAGAGAATATCAATCCCGACTCACTTATTGTTACCGAATGTCTGCTCGAAGGCAACATCGGTGAACTCAACGCGGGCGATACATTCCAGTTTATGCGTCAGGGATATTTCTGCGTTGATAAAGATTCAACAAATGAAAAAATCGTGCTTAACAGAACGGTACAGCTCAATTCCTCTTGGAAATAATTAAAACATGGAGGGATAATATATGAAAATTATCTATAAAATCTTAAACTCCGTAGCCGTACTTGCACTGTTCCCCGTGTTACTCTTTCTGCCTTTGTTCAGATTCATTATGGATATCGGCGTAAATTCAAGTAATACATTACTTTCCATTTTGGGAAGCGCATTGGATATAAAAAGCATAATTACAAGTGCAACGGGAATAGATTTTGCAAAGCTTCCGGAAACCTATACAGTCCTCGATGTTTACAATATGCTGTTCTCAGAAAACGCAACATTTTCAACGGCAGGACTTGACGCATCCGTTATACCTGAGGAGATTGTAAAATTTTTTACTGCGGCAGGAATTTTACTTGCAGTTGCGTTATTTTTTGCCCTTATTGCACTCATTATCGGTCTTTTCACAAAGAAAAAACTTGTTGCGGCAACATTCGGCGCACTCGGCTTTATTTCAACATTTTCTGCGGCAAAATGTTTTGACCATATTGCATCTCAACTTGTCTCCGGCAAGATTTCACTCACCCCGATTGTTGAAAAACTTGACTCATTAAAAGATTATGCTGTTTATCTCAAATACATAGATATCGACATAAGAATTTTTGAATTAAGCTCTGCTTACACCATGCTTCTTATCGTTTTCGGAGCAATAGTTTTACTCAATATTTGTTTCCATCTTGCAGACAGCGTTGCTGATGTGTAAAAAAAGCTGATTTTTTCTCAATTTGACTTAAATTATTTAAAAAATATACTTGCATTATTTATATTTATATTATATAATACAAGGGTAATTAACATAAGGAGGCATATACACTTATGAATCATAAAATCTCAAGGAAGATTATTTCCTGCATACTTGCAGTGGTAATGCTTTTCAGTGTAGCTTCAGTTGCAGCTGTTGCAGCTGACGATTATGATTATCCCGTAATCGTAATCAACGGAATTGACAATAACCCACTGTTTGCAAATCCTCATGCAGTAACCGCATCACAGGTATTCCCCCCCTCAGATCTGGCAACTACTGCATACCTCGCTGAAATGTACATCAGCGCAATCGTTGCATTAGCTTCAAACGAATACGATGAGATCATGAACTTCTTTGTAGGTTCACAGCTTTTCGAAGTTCTTGAAAGAATTCAGCTCAATCCCGACGGAACATCAAAAAGTGCAAATATCGGTCCTATCACCTACGAATACCCCCTTTCATACTACTACACAGATACAGCTCGTTATGAAAAGCTCGCAGGCGAAATCGGTATTGGTATGGTAGACAGATTCGGTGCTGAAAACGTTTACGTATTTACATACGACTGGCGTATTGATCCTATCGAGAATGCAGTTAAGCTTCACGACTTTATTCAGAATGTTAAACTTATGTCCGGTAAGGACAAGGTTTCAATCATCTCTGAAGGCTACGGCTCAACAGTTGCAGTTGCTTACCTCGCTGAATGTTATGACGATGCAACAGCAGATGTTGACAATTTCGTTACAGTAAACTCTGCATTTATGGGTACATCACTCTTAGGTGATATCTACACAGGCAGACTTGCTTCAAACTACAACGACCTTCAGCCCACAACAAGTGCTGTTATCCGTTGGATAAACGATTTCTCAGACAATCCTGCAACTGCATTGGCAGCATGGATTGTATCATATGTACTCAACAAGAACTGGGAAATTCAGGACGGCGTTGCAGCTACTCTTACAATGATGGGGCACATCACAGATGACCTTTACGACAACTATTTAAGAGATATGCTTAAAAACTTCACAGGTCTTTGGGCACTTGTTCCCGTAGACTACTATGAAGAAGCTATGGACTGGATGTTTATGGATGATGATGCTGACGGTTATTACAACAGCAAGCTTCAGGAAAAGATTCAGACATTCAAAAATTATCAGTACAGCGCAAGCGAAATCCTCAACAAAGCAAAGAGCGAAGGCATTAACATAAACGTTGTTTCATGTTGGGATCTCCAGCTTATACCTTTAGGTGATGAAGATTCAGACGATCTTCTTCTTGAAGATTACAGCATCGGTAACTACACCGGTAAAAACACCGAAACAATCGGTCTTTCATCACAGAGCGACGGATTCATTGATACTTACTATTCAAGCTTCGGTGCATACACAGTTGCTCTTAACGACGTAGGTGCTGCAATTCAGAACAATCAGCAGAGAAACACAACTTATGCTGAGTGCGAAGATCACTTACATCTGAACGCTGTATATGATACACTTGATCCCGAACATGACCTTGCAGGTATCGCTCATTATATTGATGCTTCAACAAGTGCATTGCCCGACAATACATGGTTCATCAGAAACATGAAGCACGGCACATTTGATACAGAAAGCAATTCAATGGATTTCCTTGAGTATCTTCTCACTTGTGATGCTACAATAGACGTATTCTCTGCAGATGGTATCTATATGCAGTTTATGCAATACAACAGATACGTTAAACCCGGTTATCTTCAGATTCCCGATTACTCAAACCTCAAAGGTGAGTATCTCCTTGGTGATGCAAACCTTGACAAGAGAATCACAGCAGAAGATGCAAGACTTGTTCTTCGTATGTCTGCAGGACTTGAAGAAATGCCCGAAAAAGACAATGTTGTATTCAGCAACTCTGACGTAAACAACGACGGCGCAATTACAGCCGCTGACGCAAGAATTATTCTCAGAGTTACAGCTGCTATCAGTACATTTGAAGATTTTAAAAACACATCTGATTTATAATCACAAATCAATATATACCGCACTTTTAAAGTGCGGTATTTTTTTGCACCGAAATTCAAGTAACACAGTTTTGAACAAGAGCATATGATACATTGAAAGCCAATACAGAAAGGAGGTAACATAATGGGTTTATTCTGCAATAACAACTCCTCTTGGATCATAATCCTTATCATCATCGTTCTTTTCTTTAACTGCGATAACGGCTGCGGTTACTGCGATAATCGCCACGACTGCGGTTGCAACAACGGTTGCGGTTGCTGCTAATTAATTTTTATTAAGGACATAAAAAACGGCCCGCCACAGTCGCTGTGGCGGGCTTAAACAATAACTTATCAATGCACAATTCACAATTCACAATGCACAATTGATGAAAAGGCTCCGCCTTTTGAACTATTATATAGAGCGTAGCGTAACAAGCCGCTTGCGGCTTCCTTAATTGTGCATTTTGCATTCTGCATTGTGCATTAAATTATTGTTTATATTCATAAATTTAAATAATTCAGAAAAAAGCGGTATCCTTTCGGATACCGCGTAATTTATATCAGTTATCAGCCAATCATTTCAAGGCACGCATCCTTAACCCAACCAACAACTGTTTCATTCTGCTGGATTGAATCTTCAGTAAAATTCTTTTCAAAATCTTCCTGTTCTTTCTCCCAATCAGCATCTACAAGTTCATGAAGGATTGTACTATACCATTCAGCATGATCGCTTTCGCCTACATAGAACATGATGTGGTAGCCGTACTCAGTTTCGATAATTGCTGTATCACCGGCTTTTCTGGGCTGGCCCTTGAACTCACCTTCAGAGAATGACCAGTCCTCAAATGCAGGAACATATGAACCGTCATTTCTCATATTCTCAATAAGACCGCCGTTTGATACAGAACCTGTATCATCACTGTGTTCTTTTACAAGCTCAACGAAATAATCCTCATCAGCTTTACCGTCAAAATTCTCTGCAATATAATCCTTGTATTCCTTAAGGATTTTTTCTGCATCTTTAAGGCATTTATCTTTATCAGCCTGTGTAACTGTACCGCTTGTTGCAGCTGTATCAACAGATGTTTCTTCTTCGCCTGTTACTGTTTCACCGCTTGCAGTTTCTGTTGCAGTTTTCTTAGCATCAGGGAACTTTACAAGAATATGACGAACAGATGTGGACTTTGTTTCATCACGTACAGGTGTGCCTGTTGCATAAAGGACGTAAACAGTCTCTTTATCTTTATCAACAAAATATTTCATTTCGCCGACCTGTCTTACATACTTGCCGTCGCTGTTTTTCTCAAACAACCATTTTGCAGCATCCTCGCTGATGTTGGATGAAAGAGTTGACTTTGCGGCCTTCTGAATAAGAGTTGCGCCGTCTTCTTTGTATGATTCGTAGTTTTTATCTTTTTTATCTACAGTATCAAGAACAACCTTTTTAAATGTTTCTTCATCGTAGTTTGCCTGAGACTTAACTGAATCTATAAAAGTCTGTGCTGACTGCTCTGCTGCAGCAATCTGCTTGTCAGTAGGCTTTGTTTTTGATGCATCATCAACGATTTTGATTGTGTACCATCTGAATGATACAACGTCATAAGCAGTTGTGTCTTTGTTATATTCAGCCTCAACTTTTTCTGCTGTATAATTCTTTTCAAGCTCTTCATGTCTTGCTTCCTGATAAAGCTCTACATATTTCTGCTCTGTAAGAATCTTCTCATAGAAATTCTCTGTAACACCCTTGCCGTATGTAAGGGTAAGGAATCTTGAAATAGAATAGTTTGCGGAAGCAGCATTTGTTGCAGATGTTGCATAGCTGTCAATCTGATCCTGAATACTTTTTATTGACTCCTGAATCTCAGCTTTTGCATCTTCTGTAAGCTCAATACCTTCTTCAAGTGCAAGCTTATAATATCTTTTTATTGATGCCATCTG
This sequence comes from Acutalibacteraceae bacterium, assembly GCA_045535305.1. GTDB lineage: Bacteria > Bacillota > Clostridia > Oscillospirales > Acutalibacteraceae > UBA1081. The sequence continues at coordinate 99,887 of JAZSLJ010000091.1, read as the reverse complement.
ACTGATAGCTTCTTCAAGGAAGAACTCATCCCATGTGATTGAGTTGCCGTCCTCATCCTTCTTTGTCTGCTTATCGGGAGCAACAGTGTAATCATAACCTGTGAAAATAGCACCGTAGCCTTCACCGTAGTTTGAATCATAATAATATGAATAGGATGAATAGTAGTTGTAAACCTGCATATAGTAACAGCTGAGTTCACTCATTGAGTATGATTCACCGTCAATGTCAACAGATTTGATAAGACGCTGAGGCACACCGAAGAAATTAAGTGTTCCGGCAAGAATAGCAACCACAATTACAACTGCAACTGCAACCTTTGCGATTTTTGCAAGCACAGCTTTACCTTTGCTATGAGAGTTTGACTTTTTGTTTGAATTTTTACTCTGCTTAGCAATTCTTTCTTTACGTTCCTGACGGTATGTATCAAGAACTTCTTTTTCGTTTTTATCCATAAACAAACACCTTTCAAAAAGCATTATATTATCTTATATTATATCACAAACATTAAGATAATACAAGCCATTTTTGCATTATTATAAGCTATTAATAACCCATCATACTGCTACTGCTGAGAGATTTTACATACTCAACAACAGCGTTTATAACATCTGCATTTTCGGTTGTTACATCTTTATATGCAGCAGTTATATCCTGAGACCATTTTGTAAGGTCCTTGTTAAGAAGTGCAGATTCAACAGCCTGATACCAAACTGCGTTATCATCTTTCTGAGTGAAATAAAGAATGTAATAGCAACCATCACCTTCAACAAGTGCATAATCGCCAACCTTACGTGCTGAATCGAACATCCATGCCTTAACAGCTTCATCATAAGAAGTGTCGCTTGTTGCTTTTTCATAGCTGTCGGCAGAAATAAGCTTATTGTCGCCTTTACTGTACTTATCTGCAAGAGTAAAGAAATCATTTGCCGCCTTTTCAGTTGCTTCAAACTCTTTAATAATGCTTGATGCTGTTGCTTTTGCAGCAAGTAAAAGCTCGCTTTCGCTCTTAACGGTTGTATCTGTACCCGCCTTAACAACAATATAATCAACTGTTACGGGAATTTCCTCATTTCTGTAGGGTTCGCCGTCAATATAAACGATATAAACAACATCGCTGTCCGTAAAGGATTTAACAGCACCTGCACCGTTTACATAAGCGCCGTCTTTCATTTCATAGAGCCATTTTGCAACATCCGCAGAGAAATTTGATTCAACAACACTCTTTGTGTAGCCTTTAAGCTTTTTGATGTCCTCAACTGAATCAACTGCATCTTCAAAAGATGTACCGGAATTAACTTTTGAAATAATAGCGTCAACTTTACTCTGTGTGCCTTCTTCTGTTGCATCAAAATATACGTATGAAGCATTGGTTAAATCATAAGTTGCTTTGTCGCTCTTATACTCTTTTTCCATAATTTCAAGAGCATTGTCGCCTTTGTAAGCAGCCTGTATTTTCTCCACCTCATCAGTGTAATATTTGTTTGCAAGATATTCCTTTTCGAGGTACTTTTTGAACATATCAACAGTATATCCCTCGCTGAAATAATATTTTTCAATCATTTCTTCAGTTGTGATACTGTATTCCTCTGCCTGTTTTTCAATAGATGCAATAGCTTCATTGATTTCGGCATAATCCTTATCGTCAAGGGTGTATCCCGCCTCTACAGCCTTATTGTAAAGTGAATTTACATAAACAAGCTGTTCGGTTGCATAACCTTCAATCTGTTCGGGAGTGTAATAACTTGAGTAATAGCTGTTGTAATATGAGTAAACATACAAATACTCACCTGCATTGACTTCGGCATCTCCAACAGAAACAGCAACCTCGTCAACATCAACAGAAAGCTTAGGCATATTGGAATTTACAAAAATGATTGCAGCCACAATAAGGCCTACAAAGCACAAAACGATTGCAATAAAAATGCCCAATACGATTTTTAAGCCTTTTCTTTTCTTCTTTTTAGGAGCTTCGGGCTGGCCGAGATCGATCTCTTCTTCAGCAACTGCTTCAACTATGTCAGATTCAACAATAACATCAGATTCTGATTCCTGTGTTTCATCTTCTGCTGTTTCAACTGCGTTTTCAACAGTTTCTGCATTTTCTGTTACGGACTGTTCCTGGGTATTTTCAGTTTTTGCAGAATTGTCCATTTCGGGAGTGATTTTATTCTCATCCATTAGACGCACCATCCTTTTTTGATTTTTTCAATAGATAATTAATTATACTACATTTATCAAAATGATACAATAGTAAATCATAAAAAATCTTCAAAATTACTGTAAAATACAATAACTCCACTGTGTATTTTACAATATCACACTTGAATAAATCTTAAAAAACGCAAAAAAATCCCCTGTAGCAGATTACTCTGCCACAGAGGAAAATTTTATCAAGAATTAACCGCAAATAACTTTTTCTACAACACTAAATACAGCATTGAGCATATTTGTCATAAGGTCGGGGCCTGCATCTACACTTGTAAGTCCTGTGCAAGCAAGAGCGTCGTTAAGCTCTGTGATCATAGCTTCAGCTTCAGCTGCTGAGTTGGGAGTAAGAATCTTCTGATCAAGTAATGCAGCTGCTTTCTCGTATGCAGGTTTAACAGTAGCAATCTGTTCTTCTGTATAGAGGCCTTCTGCATTTGCAAGAACTTCTTCAGCCTGATCCATAAGGTGGCCTTCTCTTGTAAGGTTTCTTGTTACACGTCCGTAGTTGAACTGAGGATAATCAGCAGAAGAATTGACATCTTCTACGTTGCCAACAAGAATCTGACCGAGAAGCTTAAGGATAACGTCGCATCTACCAACTTCGTGATGCTGATTGCCGTAGAACCATGTTGTTTCGGGGAATGCACAAGTTGAAGCATCAATCTGTCCGTCGGGAGATACATACTTGCCTGTGTAGCCGAGTGTTTCGCCGGGAACTACAAATGTTGCACCCATTGAAGCAGAGTTAACATTGATGATACCGTCGGAGTTTGTTGTTGCTGAAGAATCAACAATACCGAAGAAATTGTATTCGCCGTCTGTGAACTGAAGACCGTAAGCTGCAACAGTATATGTTACAACATCGTAATTAGCTTTTGCATCGTTAAGGTTTGCAACAAGATTTACTCTTGCTTTCTGGAACCAGTCTGTCTTTGCACGAAGAGTTGCAGACTCTGCACCGCTGAGATATCTGTCAGCAAGATCTTCATAGCTGTCAGCTGTGAGCATTGCCCAGAACTGAGGACAGGTTGTAAGCATATTCTCAAGAAGAGCATCCATAGCACCTGTAAGGATTGCATAAAGTGCTTCTTTGGGAATTATCTTAAGAGCAATTTTAATAAGGCTGCCAAGATATGCTTCCATACCGTTTGCTTCAACGATAAGGTCGATATATTCATCATAAAGGAATTCGTCAGCAAGGTTCCATTCTCTCTGGAAGAAGTCTGTAAAGAGCTCAGTACCGTTAAGACAAGCAACGATATTGATAATCTTGTTAATGTTGGAGAAATCACCGTTGTACTCATCCTGAATAACCTGCATATATGATGTCATAATTGTGCCGCCAAGGCTGATGGGAACAAGGTTAACCTTTTCAACACCGGACTTTTCTTTAACCATCTCGATATAGTCTACAAGACCTTTTGCTGAATCGTAAGGATTGCCGATAAGCTGGAATGTGTAAAGATAGATATAATCTTCGGGATTATATGTATCGTCGTTTGCACCGTATGTTGCCTGCATTGCTTCAACAACGGGCTCCATGGGGAACATTCTGTAGAACCAGCCGTGATCATCTTCATTGTACTGTGAAAGAGGATCGGGAAACTCTTTAAGAACAAGATCTTCCTTACCGTTACCTTCTTTATCAGATGCCTGAATGTAGAAGAGATCGCCAACTACTGATTTAACAGCGTTGCCGAGGTTAGCATGTGCTTTCTGTGTAAAAATAGAAGAAAGAAGAGGCCATGCAAGCTTTGTGATAATCGGACCTACAAGACCGTCGGTATCAATAAGAATAAGACCGCCGCTTACTTCAGTACCGTTTTCGGTAATGTAAGATGATTCGGACTGACCGATACCGGGAAGAATAATTGTAGCTACTCTTTCATCACTGTTTGTTGATGCTGCAATAAGTTCTGCAGTGTAATCAGTATCTTCAGCGAAAGTTGCAACACCGCATACGCTGAATGCCATCAAAACAGCAAGAAAAACGCTTACTACTTTTTTAAAATTTGACATTTTGTATACCTCCAATATTTATTAAGATACAGATATACTATAACACAATGTTTATTCGTTTTCAAGGAAAATTTTATATATTTTTAATAATTTATTACTATTTATTTTTTCTTAATGCTAATAATCAACATCTCGAAAATTATTGGGGATAATAAACAGACAAATCAATTAGCAATTAATAACAAACTATAATTGCAGAACTGAAACTATCGTTTATTATAGGATAAAAAAGGTGTCCTTGCGGACACCTCGTTTATATATTTGGCTATCAGACAAGCTCAATGATGCACATCTCTGCTGCATCACCACGACGGGGACCTGTCTTGATTATACGGCAATAACCGCCATTGACATCCATATACTTGGGTGCGATTTCGTCAAATAACTTTTTAACGACATCTTCTTTTGTTACATAAGCCATAGCCTGTCTGTAATTATGAAGATTGTTCTCTTTTGCAAGAGTAATCATTTTTTCAGTCATTGAACGAACTTCTTTAGCCCTTGTTACGGTAGTCTCAATTTTGCCGTTTTCTAAAAGATATGTCACCATTGCTCTAAGCATTGCTTTACGAGAATCTGTTGCTCTGCCAAGTTTTCTGGTTCCGGGCATAAAATTCACTCCTTTACCGTTTGCAGTATAATATTGGATTTATTCCTCATCTTTTTTAAGAGAAAGACCGAGAGATTTAAGCTTTTCGATAACTTCTTCAAGAGACTTACGTCCAAGATTACGAACTCTCATCATATCTGCTTCAGATTTTGAAATCAAATCCTCTACCTTGTCGATACCTGCACGCTTTAAGCAGTTGAATGAACGAACTGAAAGGTCAAGTTCCTCAACAGTCATCTCCAAAACCTGAGTTTTGTTATCCTCAGCCTTTTCGATCATAATCTCAGTGCTGCCTGCCTCTGCTGACAGGTCAATAAAGAGACTGAGATGCTCGTTGAGAATCTTGGCTGCCAAGGCAACCGCATCTTTAGCCGCGATTGAACCGTTGGTCCAAACCTCAAGAGTAAGCTTATCGTAATCAGTAATATCACCAACACGGGCATTCTCGACTTTATAATTTACCTTATCGACAGGTGTGTAAATAGAATCGATAGCTATTACACCGATTGCAGGTGAAAGCTCCTTCTTATTACGCTCTGCCGAAACATAACCGCTGCCGCCATTCGCAGTTAACTCCATATGAATGTGTGCATCGGAATTAAGTGTTGCAATAAGCTGATTGGGGTTAAGAATCTCAACCTCAGAGTCAGCCTGTATATCGCCTGCAGTAACTACACATTCACCACTGCAATCAATATACATTGTTTTGGGTCCTGAGCCATGAATTTTCAGAATGACATTCTTTAAATTAAGAACGATCTCAGTTACATCTTCCTTTACGCCTTTAATAGTTGAGAACTCATGAAGCACACCGTCGATACCAACAGATGTAATAGCGTAACCGGGAAGTGATGAGAGGAGTATACGGCGAAGACTGTTACCAAGCGTAGTACCGTAGCCTCTTTCAAGGGGTTCTACTATAAACTTGCCGTAAGTACCTTCCGAATTTAAATCAATAGCTTCAATTCTGGGCTTCTCAATACCTATCATTCAAAACCCTCCTAAGTTTTTTTACAGTCATGCTGTTAAAAGTTTGTATTCAACCGTCAAGCTATTAACGAGAATAGAACTCAACGATAAGATGCTCTTCAACGGGAACTTCAATCTGTTCACGCTCGGGAAGAGCTACGATTTTTGCAGTGTGATCTGCACCGGCTTCAAGCCATGCAGGAACTACGCTTGTCTTTTCAAGGATAGCTTTGAACTTATCTGAATCAAGGCTTTCCTTTTTGATAGCAATCATGTCGCCAGCTTTGCAAAGGTATGAGGGGATATCAACTCTCTTACCGTTTACAAGGAAATGACCGTGAGTAACAAGCTGTCTTGCTTCTGCTCTGGATGTTGCCCAACCGAGAGTATAAACGATATTATCAAGTCTGCTCTCACAAATACGAAGTAAGTTGTCACCGGTTACGCCGGACTGACGAACTGCCATTGTATAATATTTATGGAACTGGCTTTCATTAAGACCGTAGTATCTTCTTGCAGTCTGCTTAGCACGAAGCTGAAGACCATACTCTGTGAGCTTTTTACGACCCTGGCCATGCTGACCGGGAGCGTAGCTGCGGCGTTCGATAGCACACTTGTCGCTTGTGCATCTTTCACCCTTTAAAAAGAGCTTTTTGCCCTCTCTGCGGCATAACTTACATACCGCACCGGTATATCTTGCCATGTGTTAAAACACCTCCGTTAATTAGGTTATACACGTCTTCTTTTAGGCGGACGGCAGCCATTGTGAGGAATAGGAGTAACATCCTTAATCATGCTAACTTCAAGACCTGCTGTCTGAAGAGCTCTGATTGCTGCTTCTCTACCCTGACCGGGGCCTTTAACAAAAACTTCAACAGTTTTCATGCCGTGGTCGATAGCTGCTTTTGCAGCTGTTTCAGCTGCTGTCTGAGCTGCGAAGGGTGTAGACTTTCTTGAACCTCTGAAGCCCATCTCGCCGGCACTTGCCCATGAAACTGCATTACCCTGAGTATCGGTAATTGTTACGATGGTGTTGTTAAAGGTAGACTGAATATGAGCTGCACCGCGTTCAATATTCTTACGCTCGCGGCGTTTACGGGAAACGCCTTTTTTAGCGGTTGCTTTAGTAGCCATACTTTTCCCTCCTGATTATTTCTTCTTATTAGCAATTGTCTTCTTAGGACCTTTGCGTGTACGGGCATTTGTCTTGGAACGCTGACCTCTTACGGGGAGTCCCTTTCTGTGACGAACGCCACGGTAGCATTGAATTTCAACAAGTCTCTTGATGTCAAATGCTGTTTTTCTTCTGAGGTCGCCCTCAACCTTGAGTTCATTCTGTTCAATGTACTCACGAATCTTTGAAATGTCATCTTCGGTTAAATCCTTAACTCTTGTATCGGGATTTATACCTGTTGCCTTAATAATGTCGCCAGCGGTTTTGCGGCCTATACCATAGATATAAGTAAGACCGATTTCAATTCTCTTCTCTCTGGGAAGATCCACACCGGATATACGCGCCATTTGTCAGTTGCACCTCCATTACGGTATTATCAGGACTTAGCCCTGACGCTGCTTGTGCTTGGGATTTTCACAGATAACCATTACTTTTCCCTTGCGTTTGATGATTTTGCACTTCTCGCAAATTTTCTTTACAGAAGGTCTGACTTTCATTGTATTACCTCCTTAAAATTTTACCTATTTAGCTCGCCATGTAATACGACCTCTTGTAAGATCGTATGGTGACATATCAACAGTTACTTTATCGCCCGGAAGAATTCTGATGTAATTCATTCTGAGTTTTCCGGAGATAGTTGCAACTATCTGTCGGCCGTTTTCAAGCTCAACCTTAAATGTTGCATTGGGAAGAGCTTCGACCACGACGCCTTCGACTTCGATCATATCCTGCTTGGACATACTATTTTACCTCTCTTTCGTTTTGGCTCATGATTGATTTAAGAGCCTTATTTAAAGAACGATTTGTTGCTGTTTCTTCAACCGTAAGAGCATAATGAGTAACAGCCAGATGCTTTGGATTTTTCCTTTTGGGATTTTCCAAGGGTCTGTCCTTGCCGTTACACACATATATGCCGTCTTCTGCGATTTTTACAACCGCCAGCATAGTGTCTTTGTCTTTTCCGGCTTTTGATACAACCACGCTTCCGATTTTCAGTTCCATAATTGGCACCTCACTCCGGTTGGGTAAGTATCAGACATTCGCCGTCGTTTGTTATGGCTACCGTATGTTCAAAATGAGCAGCCAACTTGCCGTCTTTTGTTACGACAGTCCATCCGTCCGACAACTGATCAACTTGCCATGTGCCTTGGTTTATCATGGGTTCAACAGCTATAGTCATGCCCGGCAATAACCTTGCTCCTCTGCCGGGAGTTCCGAAATTCGGAACCGAAGGGTCTTCATGAAGCGATTTGCCTATACCGTGTCCTACAAAATCGCGGACAACGCCATAACCTCGCTCCTCGCAATACACCTGAATTGCATTGGCTATATCACCGATTCTGTTGCCTGAGACAGCCTGTTTTAGCCCTACATAAAGAGCTTCACGGGTCGTGTCAATCAGCCGCTGTGCATCTTCGGAAATATTTCCGACTGCAAATGTGGCAGCATTATCGCCGTTATAACCGTTCTTTTTCGCACCCAAGTCAATGCTTACAATGTCGCCTTCCTTGAGGATACGATTTTTAGAAGGAATTCCGTGTATTACTTCATTATTTATGGAAATGCATGCAGTAGCAGGAAAACCGTAAAGTCCGAGAAAGTTAGGAGTTGCCCCCTGACTCTCGATATAATTACGGGCTATTCTGTCTATCTCGAATGTTGAAACACCGGGACGGACAGCTTCTCCTGCCAATTTGAGTGCCATAGCGGAAATGCGTCCCGCTTCACGCATGAATTCAATTTCGCGGCGTGTCTTGAGCACTACTGCCATGCTTAATCCTCCAATGCTTTGAAGGTAAGAGCAGTTGTATCAGCAACTTCTTCCTGACCTTCAACTATCTTCAGCTTACCTGACTTGCTGTAATAATCCTTAAGCGGTTCAGTTTCGCTGTGATAAATTTTGAGTCTTTCAAGTACGGTTTCGGGAGCATCGTCTTTTCTCTGTACAAGCTCACCGCCGCAAAGGTTACATACACCTTCAACAGCAGGCTTCTTATACTCAAGATGATAAGATGCGCCGCACGCTGAACAAACTCTTCTGCCGGACATTCTGTTTGCAATAGCTTCGTCAGCAACTTCGATATCAATAACCTTGTCGATAACGATGCCCATTGCATCAAGTGCCTCAGCCTGAGGAATAGTACGGGGGAATCCGTCAAGGATAAATCCGTCCTTGCAGTCATCGGCAGCAAGTCTGTCCTTGATAATGCCGATAACTACCTCATCGGGAACGAGCTTGCCTGCTTCGATGTATTCCTTAGCTTTAAGGCCCATCGCAGTGCCGTTCTTGAGAGCTTCACGGATGATGTTACCCGTAGAAATTGTTGGGATTGAAAGCTTCTCGCTTACTTTTTCAGCCTGTGTTCCCTTGCCTGCGCCGGGAGCACCGAGGAAAATAATATTCATCAGTACACCTCCATTAATCAAGGAAGCCCTTGTAATGACGCATCATCATCTGGCTCTCAAGCTGGCTTACTGTTTCAATAGCAACACCTACAAGAATGATTATAGATGTACCGCCAAGTGAAATGGATACGCCGCTGCCCTGTTCTGCAAGCTTACAGATAAGTGCTGAAAGCTGTGAGAAAACGATGGGGAAGAGAGCAACTACACTCAGAAGGAGTGCGCCGAGGAGAACGATTTTGCTGATTATCTTCGCAATATAATCTGAGGTGGGTCTGCCGGAACGGATACCGGGAATGGTACCGCTGTTCTTAGCAAGGTTGTTTGCCATCTCAATAGGATTATACTGAATTGAAGAATAGAAATAAGCAAAGAAAATTATAAGAACAAAATAAATTATTGCATATGCCCAATGATTAGGTGAGAAGATACTGAAGAAGGTTTCCCAACCGGATCCTTCTTTGGGAGTAACGAACATCTCAATTGTTGTGGGAAGTGAAAGAATTGAGCTTGCAAAGATAACGGGAAGAACACCTGACATATTAACCTTAATCGGAATGTTAGAGCTCTGACCGCCATACATTTTACGACCTACAACACGCTTTGTGTACTGTACGGGAATTCTGCGTTCTGCGTTGTCCATCCAAACGATGAAAACAACGAGAAGAAGAAGACATACAACGGCAATAGGCACAAGTGCGTAATAAATACCGCCGTACTGGAAGTAACCGTAAAGTTCACTTGCGTATGAGGGAATTCTTGATACAATACCGGCAAAAAGGATCATTGAAATACCGTTTCCGATACCCTTATCATTAACCTGTTCGCCGAGCCACATTGTAACAGCTGTACCTGCTGTTAAAATGAGAATGATTGCAATAGCCTGAAATACTGCACCGACTGTTGATGTAGTTTCTGTAAGCGCTTTCTGACTGCGAAGAAATACATAGTATGCAGATGCCTGAAGCAAGCCGAGACCAACAGATGTGTATCTTGTGATTTTAGCTATCTTCTTGCGTCCTTCTTCGCCTTCCTTTGAAAGTCTTTCAAGGAAGGGGATTGCTACTGTTAAAAGCTGAATAATAATCGATGCGTTAATGTACGGAGTAATCGACATTGCGAAAATTGTTGCATAGTTAAATGCGTTACCCGAAATCATGTTAATATAGTCGAAGAATGTACCTGATCCTGTTGCATCACCAAGGATACCGTCAGCGCCTATATTAACAAAGGGAACTGTAATCGCAGAGCCGAATCTGAAAATCAGAATAATCAATGCTGTAAAAAGGATCTTTTTTCTGAGCTCCGGAATTCTCCAGGCATTTCTTATGGTCTGAATCATTTTATTACACGCTCCTTATCTTTTCGGTTTGAACCGAATCAGATTTTGTGGTGCAATTAAAGAATTTCAGCCTTACCGCCGGCAGCTTCGATCTTTGCCTTTGCGCCTGCAGAGAAAGCGTTAGCTTTAATTGTAAGCTTCTTTGTAACTTCGCCGTTACCAAGAACCTTTACACCATCAAGTTCGTCTTTTACAAGACCTACGCTCTTAAGAGCTGCTACATCAACTACTGCTCCGTCTGCAAACTTCTCGTCAATAGCTGAAACATTGACAATAGCGATCTCTTTAGCAAAGATATTGTTGAATCCTCTCTTGGGGATTCTTCTCTGAAGGGGCATCTGACCGCCTTCAAATCCCGGACGGGGACCTGAACCGGCACGTGCCTTCTGACCCTTATGACCTTTACCGGCTGTCTTACCCTGACCTGAAGCAGGACCACGGCCGATACGCTTGGAAGGTCTGTTTGAACCTGCCGAAGGTGCTAACTCATGTAATTTCATTAGTTTCGCCCATCCTTTCTTAAGCTTCGGTTACTTCGATAAGATGAGAAACTTTCTTAATCTTACCGAGAGTCTGAGGATTGTTCGGCTGAACAGCCTCATCACCGATTTTACGAAGACCGAGTGCGTTAACGGTAGCAATCTGATCTTTCTTGCTGCCTATAAGGCTTTTAACAAGCTTAACTTTAATGTCTGCCATACCGTCCACTCCTTAATATAAAATTTCTTTAACTGATTTGCCCCTTGTTGCTGCAACAGTCTCAGCTGAACGAAGCTGTGAAAGACCGTTGATTGTAGCTCTTACTACATTGCAGGGGTTGTTTGAACGAAGAGCCTTTGTACGAATATCCTTAATACCAACTGTTTCAATAACTGCACGAACAGGGCCGCCGGCGATAACGCCGGTACCGGGTGCAGCGGGCTTGAGGAGTACGACGCCTGCGCCGAACTTACCCATAACCTCATGAGAGATTGTTGTGCCCTTAAGAGGTACAGTGATAAGGTTCTTCTTAGCATCCTCGATACCCTTACGGATAGCGTCTGATACTTCGCCTGACTTACCAAGACCGAAGCCGATTGTACCCTTCTGATCTCCTACTACTACGAGAGCAGAGAACTTCATGATACGGCCGCCCTTAACTGTTTTGGATACACGGTTGATTGATACAACTCTCTCCTGAAACTCTTCTCTTTCATGTGTGTCGAACTTAGCCAAAAGTATTTCCTCCCTTTCGTTAGAAATCAAGTCCGCCTTCGCGGGCGCCTTCGGCCAAGCTTGCTACACGGCCGTGATAAATATATCCGCCACGGTCGAAAACGCATTCTTTGATGCCTTTTTCTGCCGCACGTTCTGCGATTTTTTTGCCTACTGCCTTAGCAGCGTCTGCATTACCGCCGTATTCTGTGAAATCCTTTTCAACAGTTGAAGCGGAAACAAGAGTTACACCCTTATCATCATCAATAAGCTGAGCATAAATGTGCTTAAGGGAGCGGAATACGTTAAGTCGAGGACACTGAGCTGTGCCGTAAACCTTGCCGCGAACTCTTTTATGACGCTGAATTCGTGCCTGTTTTGTATCAGGTCTGTTTACCATTTTATATTCACTCCTTTATTATTTGCCCTTACCGGCTTTACCTTCTTTGCGTCTTACATGCTCATCGGAGTACTTGATACCCTTGCCTTTATAGGGTTCGGGAGGACGTACGCCTCTGACTTCAGCCGCAAACTGACCAACTTTCTGTTTGTCAGGACCGGAAATAACGATCTGATTGGGGTTGGGAAGAGTAACAGTGATACCTTCGGGAGCAGCCATTACAACTTTGTGTGAATAACCAACACTGAGTTCAAGAGCTGTGCCCTGCATTGCTGCACGGTAACCGATACCTACGATTTCAAGTGTTTTTGTGTAACCGTTGCTTACACCCTCTATCATGTTAGCGATAAGAGTACGTGTAAGACCGTGAAGAGATCTGTTCTCTTTTTCATCGTTGGGACGAGTAACGTTAATAACATCACCGTCTTTAGCGATTGTAATATTGCTGTTAAATGTTCCGGTAAGAGTACCCTTGGGGCCTTTGGCTGTAACTGTGCTGCCGTCAATAGCAACTTCTACGCCTGCCGGAACTGTAATGGGCTTTCTGCCTATACGTGACATTCCGATGTGCCTCCTTACCAGATATAAGCAAGAACTTCGCCGCCAACATTAGCTTTACGAGCGTCCTTGTCTGTCATAATACCCTTGTTTGTTGAGATGATAGCAATACCAAGGCCTTTGATAACCTTAGGCATATTCTCAACGTCTGTGTAGATACGCAGGCCGGGCTTGGAAACTCTGCGTATACCCATAATAGCGGGTGCTTTATTGGGGCCGTACTTGAGAGCGATTTCGATCATGCCCTGCTTGCCGTCCTCAATTACCTTATAACCTTTAACGTAACCTTCATCAGTGAGAATCTGAGCAATAGCTTTCTTCACGTTTGATGCAGGAACTGTCACTGAGTCATGCTTTGCGGAGACAGCGTTTCTAATTCTCGTGAGCATATCAGCGATTGAATCGGTAATCTGCATTGCGTTGTCCTCCTTACCAGCTTGCTTTCTTTACTCCGGGGATCTGGCCTGCATGAGCCAGTTCTCTGAAGCATACACGACATACACCATACTTGCGCAAATAAGCGTGGGGTCTGCCGCAAATTTTACATCTGTTATGCTGTCTTGTTGAATACTTGGCAGGAGCTGCTGCTCTTACCTTCTGTGATGTTTTTGCCATTCAAAACCCCTCCTTACTTAGCGAACGGAGCGCCCATAAGTGTGAGTAACTCACGAGCTTCTTCGTCTGTTTTTGCTGTGGTGATCATACAAATGTCCATACCGCGAACTTTGTCAATCTTATCGTATTCGATTTCGGGGAAGATAAGCTGCTCTTTGATACCCATTGAGTAGTTACCTCTGCCGTCGAATGAGTTAGGATTGATACCTCTGAAGTCACGAACTCTGGGAAGAGCAAGATTGAAGAATCTGTCGAGGAATTCATACATCTTCTCGCCTCTGAGTGTAACCTTTACGCCGTTAGGCATACCTTCACGGAGCTTGAAGTTTGCAACTGACTTTTTAGCCTTACAAACAACGGGCTTCTGACCTGTGATGAGGCCAAGATCGCGAATAACGGCATCAATAACCTTTGCATTATCTTTTGCTTCGCCGCAACCTACGTTGATAACAACTTTATCAAACTTAGGAATCTGCATAACGCTCTTATAGCCGAATTTCTTCATAAGTGCGGGAGCAACTTCTGCATTATACATTTCTTTAAGTCTTGCCATTTTACTGCTCCTCCTTATTATTCGAACTTAGCGCCGCAATCGGCTTTTTTACATACGCGGAACTTCTTACCGTTCTCGTCGATCATATGACCAACTCTTGTGGGTCTTCCGCACTTGGGGCAAACGAGCTGAACTTTATCTGCATAGAGAGCGCTCTCTGCTTTAACGATACCGCCTGCTTCGCCCATTTTTCTGGGTTTAACATGCTTTGAAACGATGTTAACACCCTCAACAATTACTTTACCTTCGGAAGGGCTGACCTGCATTACTTTACCCTGCTTGCCGCGATCCTTACCGTTGATAACTACGACCTTATCACCGGTCTTAACATGAACTTTACTCATTGTTTTACCTCCCGATTACAGAACCTCAGGAGCAAGGCTCAAGATTTTTGAATAATCGTGATCTCTGAGTTCTCTTGCAACTGGTCCAAAGATTCGTGTACCCTTGGGGTTTTTGTCTTCCTTAATGATAACGGCTGCATTTTCGTCGAAACGAATGTATGTGCCATCATCACGGCGAACGCCCTTAGCTGAACGGACAACTACGGCCTTAACTACATCGCCTTTTTTAACAACGCCGCCGGGCGTAGCCTTTTTAACGGAAGCTACTATAACATCGCCGATATTGGCGTATCTTCTGCCGGTACCGCCGAGCACACGGATGCACATAAGTTCTTTAGCACCTGTGTTGTCAGCAACCTTAAGAAGTGTCTGCTGCTGTACCATGGGTAGTCCTCCTTATTTAGCTTTCTCGATGATTTCTACAACGCGCCATCTCTTATCCTTGGAAAGAGGACGAGTTTCCATCACTTTAACACGGTCACCGATACCGCACTCGTTGAGCTCATCGTGAGCCTTGAGTTTGATTGTACGGTTAACGATTTTCTTGTAGAGCGGGTGTCTTACACGGTCTTTAACAGAAACAACAACGGTTTTATCCATCTTGTCACTTGTTACGATGCCGACACGAGTCTTTCTTAAATTTCTATCCATTATCGATATCCTCCCTTTAATCAAGCGTCTGTGCCGTGGAGTTCGATATCACGCTGAACTGTAAGAATTCTTGCGATATCCTTTTTAACGGCGCTGATGCGTGTGGGGTTTTCGAGCTGGTTGATGGCCTGCTGGAAGCGCAGCTTAAAAAGCTCGTCCTTGAGCTCAAGAAGCTTAGCATCCAACTCCTGGGCGGACATCTTTCTGATTTCACTGGCTTTCATTACTGCTCACCACCCTGTTCTTCCTTAGTTACAAACTTACACTTAATGGGAAGTTTGTTTGCAGCGAGACGCATTGCTTCACGAGCAACTGCTTCGTCTACACCGGCAATTTCAAACATAACTCTGCCGGGTTTAACAACTGCTACCCAATATTCCGGTGAACCTTTACCTGAACCCATTCGAGTTTCAGCAGGCTGCTTAGTAATCGGCTTATCGGGGAAAATTTTGATCCAAACCTTACCGCCACGCTTTGTATATCTTGTCATAGCAATACGGGCTGCTTCAATCTGGTTTGATGTTATCCAAGCGGGCTCAAGTGCTACAAGGCCGAATTCACCGTAGCTAACCTTATTGCCTCTTGTAGCCTTACCTGTAAGGCGACCTCTTTGGGGTCTGCGGTATTTAACGCGCTTAGGCAGTAACATTATTAAGCCCTCTCTTTCCTGTTGTTAGATCTCTTTGATCTGTTGTTTACTCTGCGAGTATCGTGAAGAACCTCGCCTCTGTAGATCCATACTTTAACACCGATACGGCCGTATGTTGTTTTTGCCTCAGCAAAACCGTAGTCGATATCAGCACGGATTGTCTGAAGAGGTATTGTACCCTCGTGATAAGTTTCGCTTCTTGCGATTTCAGCGCCGCCAAGTCTGCCGCTAACCTGAACCTTGATACCTCTTGAACCAAGCTTCATAGTTCTGCCGATAGCCTGCTTAACTGCACGACGGAAGGAAACTCGTCTTTCGAGCTGAGCTGCAATGTTCTCAGCAACAAGCTGTGAATTTGCATCGGGCTGCTTTACCTCAATGATGTTGATGAAAACATCCTTGTCGCCGCCGAGAAGCTCTTTGCACTTTGCCTTGAGCTTTTCGATTTCAGCGCCGCCTCTGCCGATAACCATACCGGGCTTTGAGCAGTGAATGTTAACACGAACTCTCTTGGGATCTCTTTCGATTTCGATTTTGGGTACTCCTGCTGTTGCGAGAGTTTCAAGGAGATACTCACGAAGATTGTAGTCTTCTACAAGGTTTGAACCGAAGTCCTTCTTGTCTGCGTACCAACGGGATTCCCAGTCTTTAATAACTCCGATTCTTAAACCGGTAGGATTGATTTTCTGTCCCATTTTATTGTCCTCCTCCCCGATTATTCTTCAGACTCTTTAAGAACAAGAGTGATGTGCGAAGTCTTCTTATTGATTCTGTACGCACGTCCCTTTGATCTGGGTCTGATTCTCTTAAGTGTGGGTCCCTGACTTACTGTGCATTCTGCAACATAAAGTCTGGAAACGTCCATATTGTTATTGTTTTCAGCGTTTGCCATAGCTGATTTAAGAAGCTTTGCAAGGGGTTCACACGCAGCTTTGGGTGTGTACTTAAGGATTGCCATAGCTTCATCAGCGGGCTTGTTTCTGATAAGGTCGAGAACGATCTGGACCTTACGAGGTGCTATACGCACAAAAGTCGCTTTTGCTCTTGCTTCCATTTTTTACACTCCTTTGCTTATTTACCGTTATTTGAGGTTTTTGAACCTGCGTGACCTTTAAAAGTTCTTGTGGGAGCAAATTCACCGAGTTTATGACCGATCATTTCTTCGGTTACATATACGGGAACGTGCTTTTTGCCGTCATGAACAGCAAATGTGTGTCCAACAAAATCCGGGTAAATTGTAGAGCTTCTGCTCCATGTTTTAAGGACTATCTTTTCTCCGGCTTCGTTCATTTTCTGTACTCTTTCAAGCAGTTTGGGCTGCACGAAAGGTATTTTTTTACTACTTCTACCCATTATTCAATAGCTCCTTTCCCGATTATTTGTCATTGCAGCGTCTTACGATAAGCTTATCGGAACGCTTGAATTTCTTACGAGTCTTGTAACCAAGAGCAGGTTTACCCCAAGGTGTTACAGGACCGGGACGACCGATGGGTGATTTACCTTCACCACCACCGTGAGGGTGATCGCAGGGGTTCATAACAGAACCGCGAACTGTGGGACGGATACCCATATGACGTGAACGACCAGCCTTACCGATCTTAACGTTTTCGTGGTCTGCGTTACCAACTGTACCAACAGTTGCCATACAGATTGCGGGAACATTACGAAGCTCACCTGAGGGAAGTCTGAGAAGAGCATAGCCGTTCTCTTTAGCCATAAGCTGAGCTGCATTACCTGCTGCTCTTGCAAGCTGACCGCCTCTGCCGGGATAAAGCTCAACGTTATGAACGAATGTACCGGTAGGGATGTTTACGAGGGGAAGAGCGTTACCTGTCTTAATATCTGCATCGGGGCCTGCAACAACTGTGTCGCCGACTTTAAGGCCTTCGGGAGCAAGAATGTAAGCTTTTACGCCATCCTCATACTGAATGAGAGCAATATTTGCTGAACGGTTAGGATCGTATTCAAGAGTCATAACCTCTGCCTTAACACCGAACTTATCTCTCTTAAAATCGATAATACGGTATTTCTGGCGATTGCCGCCACCGTGATGGCGAACAGTGATTCTTCCGTAGCTGTTACGGCCGGAATGTTTCTTGAGAGGCTCAAGAAGGCTTCTTTCGGGGCCGCATTTTGAAAGTCCGGAATAATCTGTAACCGACATATTTCTTCTGCCGTTTGTAGTCGATTTGTAGACTTTAATAGCCATTGTTTTCACTTGCCTTTCTGTTAATATTCAGACAGCTTAGCGGTCGGCATCCATACATCACCGTCTGAAAAAACTGATTTAATGATTCCTTAGAACATACCGTCGAAGAATTCGATGGGCTTGGAATCTTCTGTTGTTGTTACGATAGCCTTTTTCCAGTCTGCTTTGTAGCCTGAGAAACGGCCGTATGTGCGCTTATGACCTTTAACATTCATTGTGTTAACCTTTGCAACTTTTACATCAAAAAGCTGTTCAACGGCTCTTGCAATGTCGATCTTTGTAGCGCTCTTTGCTACCTCAAAGGTATACTTCTTTTCGGGAACTTCTGCCATGCTTTCTTCTGTGATAACAGGGCGAATAATAATATCCTGAGCGAGTTTCATTATGCATATACCTCCTCGATCTTGGAGACTGCATCTTTAAGAACAACAATGTTGTTGCAGTTAAGCATATCGTAAACATTAAGAGTGTTTACAGTAGCAACTTTAACGCCTGCAATGTTTCTTGCGCTCTTATAGATAACGTCATTCTTTTCGTCAAGAACGATAAGAGCCTTTTTGCCTGCACCGATAGCAGCAAGAGTGTTTGCAACATCCTTTGTCTTGATTGCATCAAGAGCGAAAGAATCGAGAACGATAAGTTCTTCAGCTGCAAGCTTTGCAGAAAGAGCAGACTTCATAGCAAGTCTTCTTACCTTCTTGTTGATTGTGAACTTATAGCTTCTGGGCTTGGGGCCGAGAGCAATACCACCGTGATACCACTGGGGTGATCTTGTTGAACCCTGACGAGCTCTGCCGGTACCTTTCTGTCTCCAGGGCTTTCTTCCGCCGCCGCTTACTTCTGATCTTGTAAGTGTGGACTGTGTACCCTGACGCTGATTTGCAAGATAATTTACAACAGCGATGTGCATTGCGGAGGTGTTAGGCTCGATAGCAAAGATTTCATCCTTAAGAGTAAGCTCTGAAACCTGCTCGCCGGCTTTATTAACAACTTTAATATTAGCCATTTGTCATATCCTCCTTAAGCTTTTTTTGCATCTGCGATAACAACGTATCCACCCTTGGGGCCGGGAACAGCACCCTTGATAGCGATAAGGTTGTTTTCTGCATCTACCTTGACAATGTCAAGATTCTGAATTGTAACTCTTTCAGCACCAAGGTGGCCTGCGAGCTTCTTTCCCTTGTAAACTCTTGAAGGGTCAGAACAAGCACCGAGTGAACCTGCGTGTCTTGCAACAGGGCCTGTACCGTGAGTTTCTTTAAGTCTTGAGAAATTCCATCTCTTGATTGCACCAGCTGTTCCTTTACCCTTACTTGTGCCGATGACATCAACTTTATCACCAGCTGCGAAGGTATCAGCCTTAACTACTGAACCAACTTCGTAAGCGGAAGTATCAGCGAATCTGAACTCCTTGAGAACCTTCTGGGGTGCTACGTCAGCTTTTGCAAAGTGTCCCTTAAGGGGCTTTGTAACACGCTGCTGCTTCTGAACAGCGAAGCCGAGCTGAACTGCGGCATAACCGTCAACCTCGACGGTCTTTTTCTGGACTACCGGGCAGGGACCAGCTTCGATAACTGTAACGGGAACAACTTTGCCGTTAGCATCGAAAATCTGAGTCATACCGATTTTTTTACCGATAATACCTTTTTGCATTTGTTTTTCCTCCTGTCAGATTATTGGTTGACACAAGCCAACATGACCTGCGGTATATATAATGTATATATAACCGTAATTAAAAATTAGAGCTTCATTTCGATGCTTACGCCTGCGGGAAGATCAAGTTCCTGAAGAGCTTCAACTGTCTTCTTTGAAGGTCTGAGAACATCGATGAGTCTCTTGTGTGTACGCTGCTCAAACTGTTCACGGCTGTCCTTGTACTTATGAACTGCACGAAGGATTGTAACTACTTCCTTTTCTGTGGGAAGAGGTACGGGACCGGAAACCTGAGCTCCTGTACGCTTTGCGGTTTCGACAATCTTCTCTGCTGCTTTGTCAACGAGACTGTGGTCGTAACCTTTGAGTCTGATTCTGATTTTTTCCTTAACTGCCATTTTTTACGCCTCCTGTTAGATTTGGCGGGCTATCGTGATTTTTTATCAACGCACCCGTGTGTTTGCTTTTCTCCGGTAAAAAAATCCGGAAAAAATGTATTTCCGGGTACCTAAAAATCACATTCCGACTAAGCGTTTTCGCGGTTAAGGCGCAAAAACACCCCTTGGTCGGTAGATCGCCCGGTTTGAAATCGGACATACTCCGTGAGAGTTCCCTGCATCAAAGTGCAGCCACATCCCACATCATCGCATGAGAATGCTGAAATTTGACAGAATCCACCCGTCAAATTATCGCATGCTCAACTATTATACATTAAAACAATTCGGATTTCAAGAGTTTTTCTCAAAAAATCCGAATTTTTTCAATTTCATTCAATTTGACAGATACAACGAATTTTAAGACGCTCGTTTGTATATATTACACAAAATCAATTAGACCCGTTTATTCCGTGAATAATCATAGACCCTGCTAAAAGCGCCAATTCATCCATAGACAGCACTGATTCACCTTTAAACCATCTAAGATACATAGAAACCGTGCCGGATGCAATAAATTCAGCTTTAAACTTGAATTTTTCAGCATCTCCTAAGTTTTGCAGCTCATACATTTTTATAATTTCATTACAAAGCTCATCTTTAACATTAAAAACAAATGAAGTAAAGTCATTACTGTTCATTATTTCTCTGAGCAATTCAAGTTTTTCATTAAGAATTTCATTTACGGTTATAAACAACTCGTACGAAGACTCTGCAAGACCGCGTTCACCGAATCCTGAAATTGCTTCTTTGAGTACAGATACCATTTTTGAGCCCAATTCATTATAAATATCAGAAACGCTGTTAAAATGAAGATAAAACGTCTTACGGTCAATATCAGCTCTGCGTGCAAGCTCAGTAATGGTGATTTTAGACATATCCTTTTCTTTAAGCAATTCAAAAAAAGCCGCATATATTGCTTTTTTTGTTTTTATCTGACGGCGATCAAGTCCGCTTTCATAATACAAAGCAGTATCAATCTTATTCACGACAATTACCTCACTTCCGTAGCACAATTATATACCAATCTCTTTCAAAAGTCAACACTTTGTGGAATAATTGCTGACAACATCAATTTATATGCATTTTATTTACATTACATTATAATATATAGCAACACAAAAAAAACGGGCATCTTTGCAGATACCCGAATCTTTAATTTTAAGCAGCATTGCTTACATCTTCTGATGCATACACAACATCTGCATTTTCAATCCACATTCCGTTAATATCGGACTGTGAATAAGTTACGGTAATCTTATCACCGATTTCATAGAAGATTGCCTGCGGAACATCGTCAGCAGAAACTCTGATATACTCATTCATTCCGCTTACGGAAATGTAATAGCAGGTTGAACCGTTTTCAATCTGAGACTTTATCTTTGCGATTGTGCCTGTAACAACAATTTTTTCTGCCGGCTCGTCTGTGGAATCATCGGGAACAACAGTATCAATATCAACAGATGTATCAACATTGATATTGACGTTCTTGTTGTCTTTGAGCTGCTTTGTATAATTCTCGATACAAAGAGCAAGGTCAGGCTTACCGTCAGCATTATCGGTTGCAACAATGTTGTAGTTACTTACGTTAACCATCGCATAACCCTTAACAACGTTGCTGTTGTCTTTCATAGCCATGAAGTAGGTTGCTTCACCGTCAAGGTTGATAAGAATGGGGAAAGTTGCAGACCAGCCCTTATCGGAAAGAGCACCCTGAGCTGAACTCTGAGCAGCACTTTCGGTAGCACCTGTTGTGTTGTAGAACATTGCTTCCTTTGTACGCTGATTAATAAGAATAAAGCCAAGGATAGATTCATCGGATGTAACACTGGTTACACCTGTGTAGATATAAACGTCGTCTTCCATTGCAATATAGCTTGAACCTGATGTAGCCTTTTTAACACCTGTCTGACCGAATACAGAGTTCCAGAAACCGCCGTTATATGAGCCGTAGTAGTTATACTGCTGAACAAGAAGTGATGCATCGTAAACCTGGTCAATCCAGAGAAGATTCTCAGCACCTTCATCGCCGTTCACGGAACCGCTTATTACATCCTGAATGTCGTAATACTTTGATGCGCCGGAAACAGCGTCAACAATAACGATACCCTTTACGTCATCACCGCCGATAAGACCGACTTTCTTTTCGATAACCTGACAAATCCAATAGGGTGTGCCGTTGTCGTCTGCTTCAAATGAAATGTTGCCGAAAAGTGCAGTGGGATATTCAAAACGAAGTACACGAAGAAGATTCTTCTGCAAATGCTCTGTGGGTGAATACTTGATGTAACCCTCTGTGCTGTTATCATCAAGAAGAACAAACTCTGTTTCCTGAGTATTCATATTAACAATAACATAACCGGGGAAACCGTCAGCCGTATTATTTAACCACTTGAAGATATTGCCGTAAGCAAGAGGATATACACGGCAAGGTGCGCCGTTATAGTTAATCTGTGTTGAATATTCGGTTGCAATCTCAAACTGTGATTCAAGACCGATAGTAGCAAGGTCGCCAAGAACCTTATCTGCAAGTTTTTCTGCAGCAGCTTTGTCTATCATAGCAACGTTGGCAAAATCAACAGTGCTGTCAATTTTTGTAACGCTTGAATCAAGATCTGTTTCATCCTCAAAAGAAATAAGTTTGCTGAAAGCATCAGCGCGGAAGAATACGCTTGATGTAAGATAACCAATACCGAGAACAACACCGAGAACAAGAACAATTGCAATCGGAGCAATCGATACTTTTCTTACATAGGGAATATACTCGGGCTGAAAAACTGCTTTTGAAAGTAAAGCCATACAGCCTACAAAAGCAGCGGCAACAATAGCCCAGAACATATAAAATTCAACAGCGCCGAAATTCATGGGCGGGAGCATAAAATAATAAACTATTGCTCCGATAACTGCTGTAAGAATAAGACTGATTACAATTTTAAGTCCTGCTTTTTCGGGGGGAATCAGAACTTCCTTTGTTGATGTACCGCCGTTGCCTTTTCCCTTGTCGGAAAAATCAACTTTAATGGGATCACTCATTTTCTCAACTCCTAAACAATTTTTATGAAGATTATTATACAATACATCTGCTGTAATTACAAGCCTTTTTTTAATTTGCCGTATTTTTGTGCCCGATATATAAAAAATTTATGCAACATTTATGTATTTATTTTTGATTTTCGGTTGACTTTACAGTTTCTTTTGTAGTATAGTATCATTAGTATGGTAATTATAGTGAAATATTATACTTATGTGGAAATTTAAGTTAGGAGAGGTTTTATGAGTACCAACAACGAAAACACACAGGTTCTTGAGCCTGTAGCTGAGGAAGAAATTGTTGCTACTGAAACATTGGTTGAAGAAGCAGCTACAGAAGAAGTCCTTGCTCCCGTTATAAAAACAAAAAAGGAAATCAAAAAGGAACGCAAGGCAATTAAAAAGCATAAAAAAGAAATCAAAAAGGAAGCTAAGATGCATTCTGCAAAGGCTACAAAAGCACAGAAGTTTTTCCTTGGCTTACTTTCATTAATCGTTATTGCAAGTATGATTTTCTGCAGTTACGGTGCAATTGTAGCTACAATGAACATAACAAAAATTGCACAGTCAGTGGAAGATACAGATACTCCTCAGGATTCAACACCCAACGACAATAACAATCAGCAGAATAATAACACTCAGCAGAACAATAATCAGCAGAACAACAATACAGATGCAAACACAAATCCCGGCACAAATTCAGAAGATACAAGCTCACCTGCAGGTGATACAAACACACCCGATGGCAATGCTCCTGCAACAGGCGAAATAAATTCAAAAGAAGCTGCTGTTGAGTATTACAAAAAAGCTCATGCAAAAGTTATTGCCGAAGCTAAGTCTGTTACAAGAACATACGACAATCCCTCAAACTACAACGGTGTTGTTGAGGTTGGCAATAACTCCACAATCGCAGGTATTGCAAAAACACTTATGGATACCTTTATGAAAGAAAACACAGAAGCTGTTGTACATGAAGGCTCTGATGCAATCAAAAACAATTTCCCCCCTGCTAACGGCAGCGGCTCTGCAGGTCTTACAGCAGATATGATTTCTGAATACAAATGTGAAGAAAAAGACGGCAACTACATATTAACTCTTACTCTTAACAGTACAGAAGAAAATCCTGATGACGGTACAATGGCATCACATCTTGTTGATACTATAGAAATCAGCCAGATTACAGATGCTGCAGGCGACTTTGTTTCACTTGAAGGCTTCCAAAATCTTTACATCGGCTCTACCGTTACAGCAACAATAGAAAAAGAAACAGGCAAGATGATTGCTCTTGATGTATCCAATCCCTCATATATGTGCTTCGGTAAAGCAACAGCTCTCGGATTCATTTCTGTTGAAAACTGTAAACTCGGTCTTCTCTATGAACAGAAATGGACAGTTCAGTGGTAATAACAGCATAATCAAAAGGACGGCAAAAACCGTCCTTTTTTCTTTTGCTTTACAGAGCAACTCCGTCTAAATATTGCAATCTGTTAACAGCCTGCGTTTTCGTTGGCTGTTTTTTGCCGTTTACAATATCAATAAGCAAAGCATCAAAATCCACATATGGGCTTATACATCTTGATACACTTTCAATAATTCTTGTTTTTTAATATACAACCGCAACACAAAAGCAATCGGTTAAAATATAATAAATTCAATTTTCATTAAATATCAACAACCGCATTTTGCAATTTGCAAAATGCGGTTGCTCTTATACTAAAAATAATTTTATATGATTTTTGCAAGCGTATTGAAAATACAGAAAAGCATTGCATTTTTATTCGCTTTCGATGCAGTTACCATAGCAGATGCCGGAGCTTCGGTTGACTCGTAAACAGCGTCTGTTAAATTGTTGCTCATATAAATCTTTTCACAAAGCTCTTCATTTGCAAATTCCAATCCCACAATACCGTAATACTCACCGTTTACAAATTCATATCCGGATATTTCTGCGTTAACTTCACATGCCGTATAAATCGGGAACGGAAGGCCGCCCGTACAATTAGTCATATTAATATTGTAATTTTCCTTATTGAGGTCTTCATTCCAAAAAGCGGATACAGCCTCCCATTTCTGACGGGGAGCAAGCTTGTAAGAATCCTGTACAAACATATGAGAATAAACATTATTTCCGTTTTCCAATGCCCAGATGTTTCCCAGACGGAAATCAATTGTTTCCTTTCCTTCCACATAAGGATAGCTGCCGAAATTAATTCCGCTGTTGGAATCATTGAACTTTTCGGCTGAAGCACCGACTACACGAAGAAGAACAATTTTTCCTCTTGCTTCATCAAGAGTGGGAGTTTTGTTTTCAAGATACCATGAATCTTCATCACCCTGAATATACTTTGAGTAGAACAAATCAAAGAAGCTGTTTCCCGCAGAACTGTTTTCTTCCTTCAACTGGAAAAGAATCGTTTCTCCGGGGTAATTATCAAGAAAACGCTTACAAGTTTCAATAGTATCTTCTGCAGTCAATCTGGCAGCAAACAGTCCGTCTGAAACATGACAGGTTGAAATACCGTGCATAGCATAGAACTCATCATTTTTTAATTCAAATCGCATATCTAAATATCGTACACCTGCATAAAGCTGGCCTTCAATATTCAAAAACTGTGTCTGTGAAATCAAACTGAATGTACAGTAAGCTGTTGCACTGTCATGAGTTCCGGGAATGTTGACAGCTGTTATAAGAGATGAACCGTCAACAGCACTCATCCAGTTTGAGCCGTCAATTTCCGAACAACCTGAAACCTCATCTTCTGCAAAAACAGCAACAGGTGCTATTGCAATCGCCATTACGAGTGCAAGCAAAATACTTAAAATTTTCTTTGACATAAAAAAGACTCCTAAATTTATTATTTTCACCTTATAAGCTAAGCTTTTTAACAAATAATAGCATTGAAAAGTGAATTAATCATATTATAAATCGAAAAAGGTATACTGTCAAGTGAATTTCAACTTTTAATATGTTTAAATTCAGTACTCTGTCAATTATGCTTTTTGACGGAGGGATTACCGTGTATGTTGACTATAAAGAAGTAGGAAAAAGAATAGCAAACAGACGAAAAGAATTAGGGCTTAAACAATGGCAGGTAACGGAAATGGCTGACATAAGCGACAAATATCTTTCAAACCTCGAAAGAGCAACATCTGTAATGAGTGTTGATGTGCTTATGAAACTTTGTAATGTATTAAAAACAACTCCCGACTATCTCTTACTGGGAACAACCGAAGCCCATTCACCTGAAGATTATGAACAGCAATTAAAAATGCATCTCACCTCACTTTCACCAAAGCAGATAAAACTGGTGCTAAATTTTGCAGAATGGATAGAAACGCAAGACATCTAACCCGACTGCAACAAGGTTGACATCAGCACCTTTTACACTTATAATTACCGTAGAGGTGGAAACATGAAAATTCTTGAACAGTTCATTATGGGCAAAAATGAAGACCAATCCTTGTGCGAGGACGGTCTTTTTATAAACGATGATTTTATTGCAGTTTTTGACGGCGTAACAAGCAAAAGCTCACGCACTTTCGGCGGAAAAACAGGCGGCAAATCCGCTATGGAAAAAGCCTTAGAAACAATGAGCGTTATGCCTTACAATATTGAAGCTAAGGAACTTTTTGAAAAAATCAATTCTGCCGTCCTTTCTCTCTACAACGGTGAATCAACAGGCGAAGCGGCTGTCTGCGGCATCGTTTTCAGCAGGCACAAAAAGCAGATATGGTCATTGGGCGACTGTCAATGCCGTATCAATTCAAAATATTACGCCCACGAAAAAGAAGTTGACACATTACTTGCATATGTCCGTGCGCTCGTGCTTGAACTTTCAAGAATTGAAGGCACAACTGATGAAGAACTTTTGCAAAATGACATCGGCAGAGAATTTATACTTCCCATACTTAAAAAACAGCATCTTTTAGCTAATTCAGACAGTCGGTTCAGTTATGCAGTTCTCAACGGAACACCATTTGACGGAAACAAAATAGAAATACATACTGTAAATGAGGGCGATACTGTTATTCTTGCAAGCGACGGATACCCATTCCTTTTCGCTTCACTTGAACAATGTGAAAACGAGCTTAACAGAATAATAAAAGAAAATCCCCTTTGCGACAAGGATTACAAGTCTACAAAGGGAATTTCATCGGGCAACAAATCATTTGATGACCGTACTTTTATTAAATTTACTGTTTAAAAATTTGTTTAATTTGGTCAATATTGTCTGTCTGACCGAGTGCAAACATTAATTTTAAAATAACAGCTTCGGCAGTAAGATTTCCTGTTTCAATTACGCAAGCTTTGTCCTTGACTTGCCTGCCGACCTCGTAAACAGACATATCACAGCCTTCATACAACACCTGTGTGGTAACGGCAACCACAACCCCCGCTTCATTCAGCTCGTCTATTTTATGAATATAACAATCGGGGATTCCGCCAAGTCCGTAGCCCTCAACAACCACACCCTTGAACTTTTTTGCAAAGTCAAAAACTGATGCATCCATTCCGGGTGTAAGTTTAAGCAGAAACACATCTTTACACAAATTATGATAAAATACAGTATCGGTATTGTCCTTTTTTGCGACGGTAATTTCGGGAGCATTAATGCTTCGGAATGCATCGTCGCTTTTTGTTTTTATTTTTTTAGCATAAAGACCGTCAATTATTCTGCCTGCGAAAACCACACAAACACCGTGATGACCTGAAGATGCAAAGCTTAAAGCATCAAGTATATTCTTCTTTGCATCTGTATCTTCATTTTTTATAGGTCTTTGTGAACCCGTGATAACAACAGGCTTTTGCGGATTCTGTATAAGACAAGACAGTGCCGCGGCAGTATACGCCATAGTATCAGTGTCGTGAGTAACAACAAATCCGTCATACTCATTATAATTTTTCTCAATCAGAGAAGCTGTTTCAAGCCAGATTTCGGGCGTGATATTAGTGCTGTCAATATTGAATGGCTGAATACATTTTACACTGCAGATTTTTTTGTATTCAGGCACAAAAGACAGTAATTCCTCCGCATCAATTTCCGGCGTAAGACCGTTTTTGCCCATTCCCGATGCAATCGTGCCGCCTGTTGCAATAAGAAGAATATTTTTCATATCAAATACCTCTTTTCAGAGCCATGTTCAAATTTTCAACCATTCTCGTTGGAGTTGCCGCAAGCTCGCCGTATTTTGCTGCAACATAATCCCCCGTCAAGCCGTGAATATATGCACCTGTGCAAGCGGCAGTATAAATATCCTGTGTCTGCGGCACAAGTCCTGCAATTATTCCCGTAAGAACATCACCGCTGCCGCCTCTTGCCATTGAGGGATTGCCTGTAGGATTGATTGCAATCGAGCCGTTTTTATCAGCAATAACCGTATTTGCACCTTTCAGAAGCACCGTTACACCGTATTCCTTTGCAAAAGATGTTGCAGCTTTTATGCGGTCTTGCTCAATCTCAGTAATGGTTTTACCTGTAAGCCGAGCCATTTCACCGGGATGAGGAGTTATAAGTATATCACATTTTGCATTTTTCAGCACATCCGCATTTTTGCTTATACAATTAAGTCCGTCCGCATCAAGAATAACAGGGCATTGTGCATTTTCTAAAATAAATTCAACAATCTGTTTTGTGTCGCTGTCAACACCAATTCCGCATCCGATTGCAATAACCGATGCATCAGCCATTTTTTCAAGAATCTTTTTACAGGCAAGATGTGAGATTCTGCCGTTTTCGTTATTTTCAATGGGCAGAAAAACAGGCTCATTCAATTTCGGTGTAACCGCAGAGTAAATACATTCGGGGAAAGCACTTATAACAAGTCCTGCGCCGATTTCCACCGACGCCTGATTACAAAGATATACACAACCCGTCATATTTTTACTGCCGCAAACTGTCAGCACCTTTCCGTATGTCCCCTTGTGGTCATTATACGCACGCTTTTTAATATTACCTATTGCTTCACTTTCGGTTAAAACAGTATATTCCTGTGCAAATTCAGCAACACACTCATCCGCAACACCTATATCAATAACAGTTGTCTTGCCGCAGAATAACGCCGTTGGTTTAATCACATGAACGGGCTTAAACGCTATCATTGAAAGAGTTTCATCAGTATTAAAATAAGTCTGACCGCTGTAACTGCCGTCAGCCGACAATCCGCTGGGAATATCAACCGCAAACTTATATGCATTTTTATTGCCGTTGGCAAGTTCGATTGCTTTAAGCGAATTATCCGCAAGCTCACCTTTAAAACCGATACCGAAAACGGAATCCACTATAATATCCGCAGTTTCAATATGATATGCGGCTGTTTCAGAATTCTTTTCAAAATCCGTTACAACCACGGGATATTTTATCATGTTTTCATACATTTCACAGCAAAGACCGTCTGTAATTTCACCGTGAACAAGAATCACAAAAACATTTCTGAATCCTTTTTGCCACAGTCTACCGGCAATAACAAGTCCGTCGCCGCCGTTTTTACCCTTGCCGCAGAGAATTATGGTCTTTGAGTTTTTGTCGCATTTTGCGATAATATCACCGCAGGCATTACCGGCTCTCTCCATCATTGTGTAATAAGAAAGACCGCCGCTATTAGCTTTTTCTTCCGCGTGTTTCATATTTTGAGCAGTAAGCACATACATCTGTTATCACTCTCCTACTGACATTGTAACACAAACAATTCTTCTTGAAAACAAAAATATTAAAAAAGCAGTTGTAATTTTTTTATTTATGTTGTATAATACATTATATATCATTATTTGTGCTATAAAAGCACAAAAGAAAGAGGTGACCTTTATGACAGATAAAACTATAAAGTTTAAATTGCAAGAGGATAAGGATTTACAGCTCAAATCAATTCTTAAACAGGTATACGATGCTCTTGAAGAAAAGGGCTACAACCCGATAAGCCAGATTGTAGGCTATCTTATTTCGGAAGACCCCACATATATTACAACCTATAAGAACGCAAGAAATATAATCCTTAAAGTTGACCGTTATGAGCTTTTGCAGGCACTCATCAAGGACTACCTCAGTGATACTACTAAGGAAGGATGATTGTAATGGCTAATGAGAACAGCTCTAAGTTTCTCACATACAAAGGCTTGCCCCTTGTACGCAGCGGCAACACGCTCTACTACGGCAATCAGGGTGATCCTTATACCGCAATGATTCAGATTCTTTCAACAAAAAAGGTTGGCGATATGAATGCTGCAAACAGGGTTATTGTTATGCTTCTTAACAACGATCCTAATATTGACCCGAAGGACAAAATTGCTCAAAGAGGCGAAAAATACAGTCTTTATCAGGCAATAGATCTGGCTTCGGCTTGGCTTACAAAAAGCCTTGAAAAAGCAGTAGCAAAGTAAAGAATGTCCCGTGTGAGCAATTTCATACGGGCATTTTTAATTTAAAGGAGAATAATTATGTTATTAGCTGTCGATATAGGCAACACGAACATCACAATAGGGCTTTATAAAAACGATGAGCTTGTTTTTGTTTCGAGACTTGCAACCGAACGCAAAAGAATGCCCGACCAATATGCCGCAGAGCTTTCATCAATTTTTAATTTACATTCCATTGATACAGCACAGTTCAGCGGCGCAATAATCAGCTCCGTTGTGCCCGAACTTACAGGCACAATAAAAGATGCCGTGGGATTTATCACAAAACAGACTCCACTTATAATAGGTCCGGGGGTAAAAACAGGGCTTAATATCAAAATCGACAACCCTGCACAGCTCGGCGCAGACCTTGTTGCAGGTGCGGTGGGTGCAATTTCAAAATACGAGCTCCCCTGTCTTGTGCTCGATATGGGAACCGCAACAAAAATCAGCGTTATTGATTCAAAAGGAAATTACAAAGGATGCACAATTTCCGCAGGCATCAAGCTTTCGTTGGATGCTCTTTCTTCGGGAGCTTCACAGCTGCCCGCAATTTCCCTTGATGCACCTGCAAGCGCAATAGGTACAAACACCGTAACAAGTATGCAGGCAGGCACGGTTTTAGGCTCTGCCGCAATGATTGAAGGCTTGTGTAAAAGACTCCAGGAATCTCTTGGTGAAAAAGTAAAAACCGTAGTTGCAACAGGCGGAATCGCCGCAGATATTATACGCTACTGCGATATGGATATCACCTACGACGCAGACCTTATCCTTGACGGACTAAAGTTTATTTATAATAAAAATAAACAATAATTTATAGGCGTGAGCCTATAAATTATTGTAGTTAGGAGTGATGAGTTAGGAGTTAAGGAAGCCGCAAAGCGGCTTGGATTCAAATGGTTTAAAAGGCGGAGCCTTTTCCACAACTCCTCACTCCTCACTTCTCACTCATCACTGCTAAATTATTGCTTATCTGTTCACAAAAAAACACACCCGAGGCAATCGCTTCGGGTGTTGCTGTTTATATTTCAAAATACTTGCTGAATTTTTTAAACTTTGGTTCAAACACAAAATACTTATCAAAAATTTTGCTGAAAAATCCGATAATCATGCCGTTGCATACTGCCATTATCAGCGTACCGATGCCGATTCCCACAAACTCACCGAAAAGAATAAGGGACATCGCAACCGAAATGATCAGAAATGATATGTCATAGGCTGTTTTGAATTTACTTTGCTTTATGCCGAATTTTTCACTTACGCCTTTTACAAAAAAGTCATAGATCTGCGGATAAAGATAAACTTTGAAGCACAAAGCAATCGAAAAAGATGTAAGCACCATTCCCAAAACAAAATAAACCACTCTCAGTGCTACGGGCAACGTACCTACAGGTGTAATATCAGGATTAAAATGAGGAATTACTATCTGCCAGAAATCAAGCACCGCGCCGTAAATCAGCCCTGATACAAAGGAAGAAAAGTAAATGAGCTTCACTTTTTTCATTAATATACAAAAGATAATAAACATTATCCCCTGAATCACATATTCACTCTGACCGAATGTAAGAAAAGATACCTTCTGACTTAATATGTACGCAGGTGAAACTATCATTGACAAGCCAAAATCTGTTGTTGAAATCATCGCAACTGAAAATGCAAGGAAAACAATAGAAAACAGATATGCAATTTCGTCATAAATTTTAATTTTTTTCATATCCAAAAACTCCAAAAAAATTCCGTATCCTCTGTTTAATGCAGAAACAGAAAAAGATACGGAAATATTAATTTATTCATTTATTTTGCCGCTTCAAGTGTGTTTTTAAGAAGCATTGTTATTGTCATAGGGCCAACACCGCCGGGAACAGGAGTAATGTATGATGTCTTTTCGCAAACAGCATCAAAATCCACATCTCCGCAAAGCTTGCCGTCTTCCATTCTGTTAATGCCAACATCAAGCACAACAGCACCGTCTTTGACCATATCTGCAGTTACAAATTTCGGTCTGCCCACTGCGGCAACAAGAATATCTGCCTGTTTTGCAATCTCTGCAAGGTTTTGAGTTCTTGAATGACAAACTGTAACGGTTGCATTGTTTTTAAGCATAAGCATAGCCATAGGCTTGCCTACAATATTACTTCTGCCGATAATTACACAATGCTTGCCCGCAATATCAATATTATAATATTTAAGCATTTCAACCATACCCGCAGGAGTGCAAGGTGCAAAGCGGTAATCGCCTGTCATAACCTTGCCGCAGTTTACAGGGTGGAATGCATCTACATCCTTATCGGGAGAAATAGCGTTAAGCACTCTCTCCTCATCAATATGCTTCGGCACGGGAAGCTGACACAAAATGCCGTGAACTGACAGATCGTTATTAAGCTTTTCAATGAGTGCAAGCAGTTCTTCGGTGGTTGTTTCCTCGGGTAATGCATACTCAAAGGAGTTCATTCCCACCTGCTCGCAACCTTTTTTCTTATTATTAACATAAACTCTCGATGCGGGGTCGTTACCCACGATTATAACCGCAAGACCGGGAACTGTTCCCTGCTCTTTAAGAGCTGAAACCTCGTTTTTTATACTTTCTCTTACAGCGGCGGAAACTTCCTTGCCGTCAATCCTTGTGTACATCGCTATTCTCCTCGTGAGTATTATCTTCTGAATCCTGTTGTGCCTGTGCCTGTTTCTTTTGAAAATTAAAGAATGGCTTTGGCTCTATAAAATAATCCACACCTTCAATAGGTTTTGGATTTTTCTTTGTTTTTATAAGCATAAATATCATAATAGCGGCACATACAACAACAATAGCCGCCGAAAGAAGCTGAGAAACACGAATATTTGTATCGCCTATATAAAGGCTGTCCGTTCTCATACCTTCAATAATCATTCTGCCCATGCCGTACCATATGCCATAACCGAGGAAAATCTGACCGCTGAACTTGCGGAATTTTTTACACATAACGTAAAGCAGAACAAAACCCAGCATACACCACAAAAATTCATAAAAGAACGTGGGATGAACATAAAGATTATTCTGTGCCACATACTCGGCAACATTATCAACATTTTCAATTCCGAAAAGGTCTTTATGCTTCTCGATGTAAGCGACAACCTTTTCACTCATCATGCCCCAATTTGCATTGGTGAAGCCGCCGAATGCCTCCTGATTGGCATAGTTGCCCCATCTGCCGATACCCTGACCTATAAGAAGGCTCATGCCTGCCGCATCAAGCAGATTCCAAAAATTGAGCTTTATAATTTTGCTTGTGATAAACGCCGCCAATATACCGCCGATAATTCCGCCGTAAATAGCAAGACCGCCCTCCCAGATTTTAAAAATATCAAGAAGATTGTCCTTGTATTTATCCCAACTGAAAATGCAGAAATACAATCTTGCGCCCACAATACCGCCGATTGTGCCGTAAATAAGAATGTCGAGCATTTTATTAAGATCCATTTTCCATTTGTAGGTTATTCTGCCGCCGAAAAGCACAGCAAGAATAAACCCGAAAGCAATAATCACACCGTACCATTTGATACTGTAATCATTCGAGCCAACGGAAAACTCACAAAACACGGAAGACACGTCAAACACCTTGTCAATTCCGCCGAATGAGACCTGAGTAATATTTTCAAAGAAATTC
This sequence comes from Acutalibacteraceae bacterium, assembly GCA_045535305.1. Taxonomy (GTDB): domain Bacteria; phylum Bacillota; class Clostridia; order Oscillospirales; family Acutalibacteraceae; genus UBA1081. The sequence continues at coordinate 65,837 of JAZSLJ010000091.1, read as the reverse complement.
ATAACTTACTGTTCATCCTTATTTTTTCTGCCACGGATTCGTTTTTCTTCGGATTCAGCATCATCTTCTTCTGCTTCATCTCTGGGAGTGATGTCAATACGCACCTTGGCAATTCTCTTATCCTCAACGGAAAGCACCGTAAATTTAAGATTTTCAAACTCAACGGTATCCATATCGCCGTCTTTGGGCAGATAACCGAGTCTGCTGATAATAAAACCTGCAAGAGTATCGTAATCATCCTGCGGAAGCTGAGCTCCCACAAGCTCATCAACCTCGTCAATATCCGTATTGCCTTCAACCGTAAAGGTTGTGTCGTTGATTTTTGCTATTTCTTCATCCTCGTCATCATATTCATCCTGAATATTACCAACGATGGATTCAATTATATCCTCAATAGTTACAAGACCTGCAGTACCGCCGTATTCGTCGACGACAATAGCCATCTGTATATGCTTTTCGCTCATTTCGGTAAAGAGCTGACCGCATTTTTTGGTTTCGGGCACAAAATATGCCTCACGCATTACTTCCCTTATGGACTTATCAACAGGAATCTCCTTGCCGATATAGCCGAGAAGGTCTTTTACATATACCATACCGATAATATTATCCGGGTCATCATCATAAACGGGGATTCTTGAATAACCGTCAGCAATAGCAACCTTTATAACCTCGCTGACAGATTCATCTGCTTCAACAGCAGTCATATCCACACGATGCGTCATAATATCGCCGGCATCAATATCATCAAGCTCAAAGATGTTACTTATCATTTCAGCCTGAGTGTTTTCAATAACACCGCTTTCCTCGCCTACGTCAACCATCATAAGTATTTCTTCTTCAGTAACCTTTTCTTCATCAGCAGTGGGGTCAATGCCGAAAAGTCTGACGATGGTATTGGTAGAGAAAGCAAGCACTTTAACAACAGGCTTTGTTATTTTCATAAAAACAAGCAAAAAGCCTACTATTTTGTATGATATCTTTTCCGCCTTCTGCATTCCTATTTTTTTGGGAACAAGCTCACCTAAAACAAGTGAGAAATAAGAAATTATAATTGTAATAAGTACAAGCGAAACTGTGTCGATTATACCCACGGGAATGCCGGGCACCAAGGGTGCAACAGCATTTGTAAGAATAGGCGCAAACGAATCAGCAGCTGCAGCAGATGTTAAAAATCCTGCAAGAGTTACGCCAATCTGAATCATCGAAAGGAATTTCGATGAATTTTCTGTAAGACGGATAATCTTTTTTGCTTTTTTGTCGCCTTCTTCTGCAAGACGTTCAATTTTTGTATCGTTAAGAGAAATAATTGCAATTTCACTCATTGCAAAAAACGCATTAACAAAAATCAACGCAAACAAAAGTAAAAGTTTTAATAAAATTGATACAACTTCGCTGTCGCCGTCAGCAAGTACATTTGCGGCAGAAACAGCAAGAGAAACAAAATTATCGGGGGCAGGGTCATCCATTCAGGATACCTCTCCTTTCAAAAAATTTATTACCATATATTATAGTATATCAATCTCTTTTTGTCAAATACAAACAACATTTTTATAATAACCATTGTAAACAAAAAGCATATTTGATATAATAAAAAACAGAGGTGTCGAAAATTGAACAATTTTTTCGTTGATGAAAACAGCAGACAAGGCGACTGCTATTACATAACAGATACAGACTACAACCATATTGCCAACGTGCTAAGAATGAAATGCGGCGACACATTTCTTGTAAGCAATAACGGGCAAAGTCATCTTTGCGAAATAGAGCATATTGACAGTCAGAGAGTAACTGCAAGGATAATTGAAGAAAATTATCAGAACACACAGCTCCCTGTTAAAATTTATCTTTTTCAGGGGCTTCCCAAAAGCGATAAAATGGAACTTATTATTCAAAAATGTGTGGAATTGGGTATTCATTCAATAATTCCGGTTGAAATGAGCCGTTGTGTGGTAAGTCTTGATGACAAGAAAAAGAAAAACAAGGTATCAAGGTGGCAATCAATAGCCGAAAGTGCCGCCAAACAAAGTAAATGCAGTTTTATACCCGAAATTTCAGAGGTAATGTCATACAAACAGGCAATAGCAAAGGCTAAAGAGCTTGATCTGATACTTGTCCCCTATGAAAACGAAAGAGGAATGGCGGCAACAAAAGAAGCATTACAAAAAATCAAAAACGGTATGTCAGTGGGTATTTTTATAGGCCCTGAGGGCGGTTTTGACGAAAAAGAAATTATCATCGCAGACGAAACAGGCGGTTTGCGTATTTCGCTGGGCAAACGTATACTGCGTACCGAAACTGCCGCAATCACAGCGGTTGGAATGTGTATGCTTCATATCGAAATGAATATTGACGGTGAAAGCCTATGATAAGCTTGCCTATTGAATTTACCGAGAGAATGAAAAATCTTCTCGGAGATGAATATGAAGATTACATAAAATCCTTTGATGATGAACCGGTAAAAGCTTTTCGCGTCAATACAGCCAAAATTTCTGTTGATGATTTTAAAAAAATAAATATATTCGGCTCAGATAAAATCCCCTACGTTGAAAACGGATATTATCTTAATTACGACAAAGTGGGTAATCATCCTTATCACCACGCAGGAATGATATACGTGCAGGAGCCTGCGGCAATGGCACCTGCTGAATGTGTTGATATTCAGCCTGAGTGGAAAGTGCTTGATATGTGCGCTGCCCCCGGCGGCAAAAGCACCCAAATTAAAAACAAACTTGGCGAAAACGGAATTCTTGTTTCAAACGAGATAATTTCATCACGCTGCCGTATTCTTACAGGCAATATTGAACGCCTCGGGCTTCACAACACCGTTACAACCTGTATGGACACAAAAAAGCTTGCGCGGCTTTTTCCCGACACATTCGATATGATAATGGTTGATGCTCCCTGTTCGGGAGAGGGTATGTTCCGTAAAGATGAAACCGCCATTTCCGAATGGAGCTTGCAGAATGTTGAAAAATGTGCGCAAAGGCAGGCTGAAATTCTTGAAAATGCGGCAATAGCTCTCAAAAACGGCGGATATATTGTATATGCAACCTGTACATTCTCTTTAGAAGAAAATGAAATGATTATTGATGCGTTTCTTCAACAACATCCCGAATTTGAGATAATTCCCGTAACAGAAAGCGTAAAAAACAACAGCTCCGACGGCATATCTTTTGACGGTTGCAAATGTAAAAACATACATTTTGCAAGAAGATTTTATCCCCATAAAAACAAAGGTGAGGGGCAGTTTGCGGCGGTACTTCATAACAAAAATGAGCATTTTGAATACCTTGTAAAAGCTAAAAAGGAAAATATAAAAATTGACGGGACAGTTTTTGAGTTTCTTGATGATGTACTCACCAAATATGACAAAAATCACGTTATAATGTACAACGGTAACCCCGTTTATTTTAATCCCGATTTTAAAATCGAAAAAGGAACGGCTTTTTCCTGCGGTATAACCATAGGAGAAATCAAAAAGAATCACATTCTGCCCCATCATCAGTTTTTTATGGCAATGGGCAACAGCTTTAAAAGAAAAATTGAGCTGTCGGCAGACAGCACAGAGCTTAAACAATACCTTCACGGCGAAGAAATAGCCGTAGACTGCGAAAACGGCTGGGCTGTGATTACGGTTGACGGTTGCACCGTCGGCGGTGTAAAAGTTGTTTCAGGCAGGGCAAAAAACCATTATCCCAAAGGTCTAAGAACAAAATAAAAACCGAAAAGGTGATATTATGTACAAAATAAAAATAGTTGCTGACTTGCACCACTTCCCCGAATCTCTTTCCGACGGCGGCAGAGCATATCAGCTTCGTTCAACATCTGACCAGGTGTGCTTGTGTGAATCGGGAGCAATAATCGACACCGCATTTGAAGAAATGGCAAACAGCGATTGTGATGCAGTTCTTATTGCTGGCGACCTTTCCAATGACGGCGAAAAACTTGCTCACGATGAAATGCTTGAAAAAATCAAACGTCTTTCGGAAAAGAAAAAAGTTTTTGTTGTATATTCAACCCATGACTGGTGCTGTAACGGCGATGCCAGACGATTTGTAGGCGACAAAGCATATCATGACGTTGAAACTGTAACTGCACCCTACCTTCGCGAATTCTATAAAGATTTCGGCGAAAATCAGGCATACGATACATACGAAAATGAAATCGGAGCAGTATCATACGCAGTAAAGCTTGACGGAAAAGTACGTCTTATCGGTCTTAATGACGATAAAAACGGAAAAGGTAAAGCAGGTTACTGCGATGAGCATTTTGACTGGATTCTTAAACAGGTCAAAGACGCTAAAACAAATGGCGAAGCTGTTGTAATCATGGAGCATCATCTTGTACTCCCCCATATTTCAAGACTCATCAACGGCGGTCAGATGATTGGTGATGCAGACGAAAGAGTTGAAGCTCTTGCCGAGGCAGGCGCAGATTTCATCATTGTTGGTCATTCCCATATGCAGAGAACTACTCAGTACACCGCAAAAAACGGTAATGTTCTTACACAAATCAATGTCAGCTCACTCTGCGGTCATCCTTCAGCGGTAACCACTCTTACAGTAACCGATGACGAATTCAGAATTGATGTTGACCGTCTTGAAAAATTCACATATAACGGCGTTGAGTACACAAACGAATACATCACAGACCACACAAAAGAGGTGCTTTTAGGTATTCTTAATTCTGCCGCAACCGATAAGGAAGAATTTATTGCCCGCTTCAACAGTATTGATGAAAAACTCAATTACGACGGCAAATATTACTTTATCATTTCAAAAATTGCCCGCAAATTATTAAAAATGACTGTCGGTCAGGCAGGCAGACTTATCAATTTCTTTACATTCGGCAAAGGTGTTAACAAAAAAGCTGTTAAACAAATCAAAAATGACAATCTTCTTGCACATATTATGGATATTTACCTGTGTGTATTTGACGGCTCATTGAAAAAATGCGAATCCACAGATGACCCTGTTTACATAATTACCAAGGATATTGCATCTCTTCCCAAAAGAATAAGCAAAGTATTAAAAACCAAGGCTCTGCAAAAGGAAAAAATCAAAAAAATCTTTACACAGATTGAAGAAATTGCAGAAGAGCTTACAAATCCTTCTGCACCTGACAATCAGCACGCAATAATAAAAAGATGAAAAACGATTCTTTAAAAATTATCGATTCTGCGCTCAAAGCGGCAAATCCTTACAGAAATGTTTATAATGCACTGAAAAAGAAGCGCTACCGCAAACCGATAACAGTAATTTCTGTAGGTAAGGCGGCTTGCTCTATGGCTCTGGCGGCTTATGATGTGTTAGGCGACAAAATTAAGCGTGGTTTTGTGCTTACAAAATACGGACACATTGTAAAGATGCCCGACATATTCACAGTAAGAGAAGCGGGACATCCTATCACAGACGAAAATTCAGTCCGATTCACACAGGAAATTGTTGACGCCGCAAAACAGCTTACAGATGCAGATTGCGTTGTCTTTTTACTTTCCGGCGGCGGTTCTGCATTGTTTGAAATACCGATTATCCCGCTTGAAACCTTGCAAAACATAACAGACCATATGTTAAAAAGCGGCGCTGATATTTATGAAATAAACACTATCAGAAAAAGCTTTTCTATGGTAAAAGACGGCAGGTTTGCAAAAGTATGCAAATGCAAAATTGACTGTTTTATTCTTTCGGACGTTCTGGGCGACAGACTTGATATGGTTGCATCAGGCCCTTGCTGTAAAAGTGATTTTATTTCAAATTCACCTTTTGAAGTGTTTGAGAAATATTTTGATGTCGAAGACCCCGACAATCTCAGAATTTTAAGAATGATGTTTAGCAACATAAGTGAATTTACGGTAAAAAATGTCGTTCTTTATAATGTAGGCAATATAGATTCCTTATGCAAAGGTGCGGCAGAGAGTTCAGAAATGCTCGGATACAAAAGCATTATTGTAACATCTGCTCTCACGGGTGAGACAAGCGAACAAACCGAAAAAATCATTAATGACGCATTAGATTTCAAGTCAAAACCCCACGAGCCCACCGCATTTATTTACGGCGGTGAAACTACCGTTACGGTTAAAGGCAACGGTAAAGGCGGACGTAATCAGGAAGCGGCGCTGAAAGCGGCAATAATGTTGCATGGGGAAAAAGACATTTTATTTTTTGCCCTCGGGTCTGACGGAACTGACGGCCCGACCGATGCCGCAGGCGGTTTTGCCGACGGAACAACATACTCAAAAATGCTCAATGCAAACATAAATCCTGTTGATTATCTTAAGAACAATGATTCACACAACGCGTTAAAGGCTGCAGACGAATTGATTATAACAGGAGCAACAGGCACAAATGTAAACGACATATTTGTTGTGCTTATAAAATAACAAAAGGCAGGGTGTCATCCCCTGCCTTAATTTTATATTAAATTAATGACCCATCGGATTCGCCGACGGGTCATTTTTTTGGGGATTAACCCATGATGAACAGAAGTCCTGTAAGAGCTTCTATAATGCTCTGAATCCACTTAACAAGTCTCTGCCAGAATGTAAGATTTTCTTCTTCAATGCTGTCATCTGTTTCGCAGTAAACACCCATGTATGCGCCAAATTCTTCAACAATATCTTCAGCAATCTGGAAGGGAGCTGTATTGTCAAAGTATGTTACACAAACAATTGCGTATCCTACGTCAGCTTCTACAGGTGCGTATGTGCTTGAGTTTGCACCGTTAATAGCAATCGGAGCGCCGTCTGCCACTCTGTACCACTGATACTTAACATGTTCATAAGCCTTTGAGGGAAGACCTGTAAATACTGTTGAGAGTTTCTCGCCAACCTGTGCAGTACCGCCAATAGCAACCTGATAGCTAACAGTACATGTAACAACTGTAAGACGTACATAACCTGTAACCTTGTTGTAGTTTACTGAGTCAGAAGGAGTAAATACTACTTCGTATGCATATTCACCAAGTTCATTGGGAACATCACCAACAAGAGCGAATGTACCATCACCCTGAGCATCATCTGAGAATTCTGCCCATGAGAGTGCCTGACCAAACTCAATAGTTGCTGTCTTGGGGAATACATAACCTTCGGGATTAAGCTTGTTAATTGTTACAGTAAGGATTCCTGATGCGGGAGTAAGAACAAGGGTGTAGTTTGAAGCCTTTGAACCTGTGAGAGTGGGCTCTGTGTAAGTAACAGTTCTTGTACCTGCATTAGCAGATGATGCTATACCGTTAGCTGTAGTTGTTGAAAGGGAAACATCATCACTTGAATATTTACCGGATGTGATTGCAAACTTAACTTCAACGCCTGTTGAGCCGTTGTAATCTCTGTTTGTTGCTGTTGCGGAAACATAAAGTTCAGCAGGAACTACAGTAAGAGTACCGCCAACAGTCTTGAATGTATAGTTACCGTTACTGTCAAGATTGTGGTTAATACCGACTGTGTACTTACCAACAGGCTGACCTACATAGTATGAGCATACATATGTGGGTTGAGTACCACCCATTGTTGCGAGTGAATCGTTACCTGTAAATCCGTCAGCCTTAACTGAGAAGGATGCTGCTTTACCGTAAGATACTGTTGTATCCTGAGCTGTAAGGGTAACTTCCTTAGGTGTTACGTTAACAGTAATTGTTGTCTTGAGGTCAGCATAGTTTGCATTCTGTGAAACATATGTTGCTTCGTATGCTGTTCTCTTAACTGTGGGAACTACTGATGTATCATCAAACTGCCAGTAACCATTGCTGTCGGGTACATAGTAATCAGTAAGAACGATATTTGCAAGGGTACGGTTTGCATCGTATACAAGACCGCCTACTGTGGGAGCAGTTACATTGGGTGTAGCCTTTGTGATTGTAACTGTTGCAGTAGCAAGGTTTGTAATTTCAACAATATAGTTGCCTGCAGATGTACCGCCAAGCTCATATCTGATGTTTGTAATGCCCTGTGTACCTGCATTGGGGCTTGTAGCTGTTGCTGTTGCCTGAGCAAAGTAAACAGTTGCTGAGCTGTCGATAGGTGCGTAGCCTGTGATGTTAGCAAATGTAACATTTACTGTTGCAGAACCGTTATAAGGTCTTGTTGCACCTGTTACGGTTGCAGTAAGTGTTGCGGGTGTGATAACTGCAGATGCAGGATTGATTTCAAGCACGTAGTTTGCAGCATCATTACCAACAAGCTTAACGCCTGAAATTTCAATAACCTGTTCACCAACATTTGCCTTTGCAAATGCAATAGAAAGTGCAGAAACATCGAGTCTTACATCGTTGGGTTCGATTACGCCGTTTGTAAGAACATTATATTCATTAACTTTTCTTGTACCGTCATAAATCTTGTCTGAAACGGTGAATGTAGCTGTAATAGCTTTCTTTTCGATTGTGATTGTACCAATCTGAAGACCGGAAACAGGACCGTAATAGTCATTTCTGTCTGCACCTGCGGGAACATTGGGAGTACCTACGTCAATAGTAACGATATAAGTACCTGCCTTGTAAGGCTCAGATGTTGAACCGTTGTAGTAAACAGTAATGTCTTCGCTTACATAACCCTTGTAAGCATCCTTGACAGCAACTGTTACGTCGTGTGCATTGTCATCATAAATGTATGTTTCGTTTGCGCCGATAATATCAAGCTGATCAACACCTACAAGCTGATTGAATGCTTCAGAAGCTGTTACGGATGCAGACTTAGCTGTACCTGTGTAACCCTTGTCTTCAATAGCCTTAACCTCAACATAGATTGCCTTGCCGATGTCTGAGTTCTTAACTGTGTAAGTTGCACCTGTGCCTGAAGCTGTACCTGCTACATACCAGATGTATGTGTAGCTGTCAACCTTGGAGGGAGCCATACCTGCAACGCTTGCAGAAATTTCTGCACCTTCCATTGCTGTACCTGTGATAACGGGTGAGCCTGTGATTGCATGAGGCTTGATTACAAGGTAAACTGTAACATCAACTGAATTGTAGTTATCAGAATCTGAGGGAGTGAATATACCTACTGCTGTTGTATACTTGCTCCACTCGCCGTTTACATCGCCTTCAAATTCTGCTGCTGTGTAATCAGCAATTGCAGTTTTATCTTTAAGAGCAAATGTACCTGAAACTCCACCGAATGAAGTATCTGTAAATATTGCATCCGCATATGCTTCATCGTGGATGATTGTAGCGAATATTAATGCGGAATCATCGCCGGGAGTGGGTGTTGCCTTCTTAACATTAAGAGTGCCGTTTACAAGCTTGAATGTGTAGTTGGGATGAGCAAGAGTACCCTGAGTAATAGTGATCTGGTACTGACCTGCGCCGTCGCCCGCATTCATATTGTAGCTTGATGTAATTGTGGGCTTACCTGTAAGGAGACCTGCATCACTGTCAAAGATGTAACCTGTTGCTGTGTAAGTAAATGCGGGAGCAACCAAGCCGTATGTAGTTTCTGCATTGTTTGCAGTGATTGTAAGAACAGCCTTATTAACTGTGATATAGCCGTTTACAAATGTAAATGTATAGTTAGTTGTTTCAGAAGCGGAAACTGTAACCTCGTATGAGCCTACGCCGTCGCCTCTCTCATATGCAGTGGTTACAACGAAGTTTGCTTCATCATCAAGGTGAACGAGTGTATCTGAACCGTAAAGTGCATCTGCTGCAACTGAAAGGTCATCTACATCGTATTCGATATCGTTATCACCGTAAGTGAGTGTGCCTGAAGGAGCAGTGATAGTGATATTCTTCTTTGCAACATTAACTACGCAATCTGTTGCTGCTACAAATTCATAGTTATCTGCTTCATAGTCAGTCATTGTGATTGTGATGGGGTATGTGCCTACAGATTTACCCATTGAATATGTGGATTCTGCAGCGATTGAACCGGTTGTTGCAATAGTATCAATTGTATCTGTACCTGTAAAGCCTGTATAAACAAGAGGAAGTGCAGGAGATGCATCTCCGTAAGAAACGTTCTTGTTCTCAACAGAAACAGTAACTACTTTCTTTGATACATTGATAGTTACGGGAACTTCGATAGTATTGTAGTTTGTTGTGTTAACAGGAGTAAAGATTGCTGTATATATTGTAACATCAACTGTGGGAGTGATCTTATCTGCCTCACCCTTCCAGCTCCATGTACCTGTTACACTTGCTGTACCGTTAATTTCAACATTATTAAGAGTTCTGTTTGAGTCGTACTCAAAGTTGAGTTCTTCAGCAGAAGCTGTGGGAGTAGCCTTTGCGATTGTAACAGTGGGATTATTCTGAATTGCAATAGCATACTTTTCGCTGTTGGGGAAGCTCAGACCGCTTGTTACAACCTTAACTTCCTTATTTTCACCTGCATCAGCAGTAGTAAGAGTACCTGTTGTAGTAATAGATTCTGCAAAGCTGTCGCCATTTACTGCGCCTGCTGCATAAGTAAGAGTTACGTTAACGCTTGCAACGCCGTCATAAACCTTATTCTCAGCAGTTGCTGTGTAGTAAATGGGAGCCTTATTAATTGTAAGCTTTGCAACGCCGTTTGTTGTGAAATTATTGTTAGCTGTGTCGCCGCCGAATGATGCGATACGCATATCGTATGTACCGGGAATCATTGTGGAAGCATAGGGCTGCCATGCACCGTTATAGTAAACCTCAAATGCTGTGTTTGCGAGCCAGTTTGCCTTTGATGACTCATCACAAGTTGCAAGATTTGTATAGTTAAGTGCATAAGAGGGAGCTTTTGCACCGTAGTTTACGGCTGAATCAGCAGGAGCAACAGTAACAGCTCTCTTTGCGAGTGAAACTGTAACGTCAAGAGTTTTTTCGTTATAGTTCTTTTTGTTTGCCTCATCGGGAGTCCATTTAAGAGTTACTGTCTTTGAACCGGTACCTACATCGAGGTAATCTGTTGCATTATAGCCAACGTAGCTCCATGAACCGGAAAGCTCTGCGCCGCCCTTGCCTGTTGCTGTGTACTGAGATGTGGGAATAAGCTCAGCTATTGTTGAACCGTAAGTACCCGTCTGTGTTGATGCACCGTTGATTGTGGGAGTAGCCGCTGTAATAGTACCCTTGATATAGAAAGTATCGCCGTTACGGTTACCGGAACCGCTTCTGTTGATATCTGTATCTGAAGGAACAATTACTTTAATGGTATATGTACCTACGTCCTTGGGAAGACCGTCATGATATGTTGTCCCGTCTATTGAATATTCATATTTAAGCTGAATCTTGCTTGCATCAGTACCGCTGACAGCATAGTTACCGGTTACAACTGTGTTATCCTCAAGATTATCGGAATTAATATCATAGTCCCTATATATATCAATAACACCAAGATTGAAATCTGTACCGGGAACGATTGTATTGCCTGTATATTCAGTTGTAAAGGTTGTTGAGGTTGTATATTTATTGATTTCGTTACCTGCGTTTAATGCAACAACTTTAACATTTGTGGGGGCTTTTGCCTTATAGTCAACCCAGATTGCATATATCTGGTTTTCTGTCATTGTCAGAGAGGTAAAGGATGTACCCGTGTTTGTAACTGCAGGAGCTTTGATGTTGGAGCAGTCAATACCTGTGCCGTATCCGCCGTCATTGAATTGACGGAAATATGTACCAACATATTCATAATAATTGCTGTTTTTTACATCGCCGCCGCTTGTCTTGGTAAGAGCTGTGCCGCCTGCTGTGAATACACCGTTAGCAGGGCTGAAAACTACTCTTGAGTTGATTGCTGTGTCGGGAGTTGTAGAAGCCTTTATAATATTGTTATTAGCATCACGGTAACGGTAGTAAACCATATACTGACCGCCGGCTTTGTTGCCGGGAGCACCGTTGGTGATGAAGCCTGTATTTTTTCCGGTATCATTGCTGCCGCTTGCAGAAACGTTGTTTGAAGCTGAAGCAGTATCGGACAATCCGTTATATGCAGCAAGCTCTGAACGGTAGTTAGCAGAAGGAAAACCACCTGTACCGACACCGAACAAGTGATTGCCGTCTATCTCCATTAATTCACTTGTCTGACCTCCGTACATAGCAGCATTAAGACCGTTATTTACACCTGCTACGGGATAAGCTTTACGGCTGTAAGAGCTGGGGCCGTTTGAAGAATGTCTTGTGTATGCACAAAGTGCAGTTTCGCCGTTTAATGAGGGGAAAGAAAACTGGCTTCCGTTTATTAACTCATAAGATGCGCTGATGTTAACGTCAGCACCGATATAGGGGTAAGCAGTACCGGAGTACATAACACCAACACCCCAGGAAATATTAGATCCGTCTTTCCATGTATTGTAGTTTGAGTCATTGTCTCGCCAGCTGACTGCACTTGTGGTAATATTTGCATTACCGTAAATCATGGCGTTATTTGAATAAACACCAACAGCAAAGTTACCGACTCTGTTTCCCTGTTTAGGGATTGTAACATTTTCATGAAGACCAGACATTGCTTCTGAATAAATATTACCGCCTGTAACATTAACATTACCGCCAAAAATACCGTAAGAGTATGCACTGACATAAGAGTTAGAACCTGTAGAACCGGCAGAAACACCCTGTGCAATAGTACCTGCATGAATAGTACCGGAAGAAGTAACCGTACCGGTATTATAAATACCCAGAGCATAAATAACCATATCCTGATATGAGTTACCGGATGTATTAGCCTGACCGCCGAATGCCTTAACCGTAATCTCGGAACCGACATCAAGAGTACCGTTATTAACGATAGCGGCAGTTCTCATACCGTAGTTATCACGGCCGCTGCCGTTATTGGTATTCCAACCTACCTGATATGACGCAATAGTACCTGAACCGGTAATATTAAGAGTGCCGTTATTGGTAATAATACCCCAATAATTTTCTGAAAGAGGATATGATGTAGACATAATACCTGTATTACCGGATGATGCATTATACCACTGAATGGTTTTGCCGTTCATATAAAGGTTAACGGTAGTACCGGCGGGAATAGCAGTAAGTCTGCCGGTAACATTGAAGCTCTGACCGATAGTAATGTTAACTGTACCACCCGAGGTAACAGCATTACTCCAGTCTGTTGGATTATTGACTGTATAATCAGCAGCTTTTGCCTCCTGAACAAAATCATTCAGAAGTAATGCAGAGCCTGTAGCTGTGAGAGCAACAACAACAATAGCGATAAGCAACTGTGTAATTCTCTTTTTTGCTTTAAGATTTGAAAACATAAATTTATTTTCCTCCTTTTAAAAATAATCTTCCTTGAGAAGACTAAAGGATTAAGGACTTTATCTGCCAAAATAAAATTTTTTAAACGGAAAGCCCCAGACCTGACTTTTTGCCCGTATAAAACCTTAAATTTCAGCCGAATTTTACCTTAGTACCACTCTATATTGCATATAGAGCCATTTATACTGATACATTATTTATTATAATTGTACAACACTTGAATGTCAAGATGATTTTGCAAAAATTTACAAGCTTTAATGTATAATTTAAACGGCGTTTTTTTGGCATTTTGCCCACAAACCGATTTTACGGTCATAACCGTTACTATCTTATACAATTTATATATGTATACATATTCTTTATGTCAACTAAAGTTCCCACCACGCCCGAAACGGAGTTGTGGCCTACGGACACAAACACAAAAAAACAAGACTGTCGAAATACAGTCATAAGCAAATGTTATTTTTGATTACTTTTAGCAGTACTAACTGACTTTATAAGCAAAACTCTTATTGTTGAACAAAGCCTATTTAATTTATTGTATTCTTTCTCATCAATATATTCAGTTTTATAAAGCATTTCCAACCACTTACCTGTTTCATTTGATTCCTTAAGGGCAATCTGCAGTTTTGCAATAAAATCAGCCCTTCCATGAGCATATTTACTTTCGGAAATATTTGCACATATGCTCGTTGCGCTTCTGCTAATCTGATTAGATATTACTGTTTCCTTATTTGATTTGAGTTTTCTGCAAAGATTTAAAATTTCAACAGACAGTTCCATCGATAAATCTCCAAGCTTATCTTCTTTCATAATTATCACCCAATTTATTATATAACATCAACGCTGAAAAATCAATCCGTTTGCCCAAAGGGCAACTTCATTTGTGCGAAGCACAACTTCATTGCGCAAGCACTTCTTTAGCTGTCAGGCTACTTCATTTTGTGTCCGTAAACGGACATGAAGTTGACTGTAAGCAGTCAAATGAAGTTCTCGCTTTGCTCGAAACGGAGTTGTGTCCTACGGACACAAACACAAAAAACAAGACTGTCTTTCGACAGCCTTGTTTTTTGGAGCTGGTGACGGGATTTGAACCTGCGACCTGCGCATTACGAATGCGCTGCACTACCACTGTGCTACACCAGCATAGGTTTTATTATAGTTGATTTTTTATTCTTTTTCAAGTACCTGCTTTAAAAATAATTAAGATAATTTTAAAAATTTCTATTGACAAACTCAAAATTAAGGTATATACTGTTGTTAAAATTTTTCTTCATTCCTTTAAAGTGTTAAACGGATGAACACGCGAGGTGCTTTTAATGGCTATAAAAATAATATTGCTTGTTGTGTTTTTTGCCGTAATGATAGGCATAGGCTTTTACAGCCGTAAACATGCAACAGATGTCAACGGTTTCGTTCTCGGCGGCAGAAGTGTAGGCCCCTGGCTTACAGCTTTCGCATTCGGAACATCTTACTTTTCTGCAGTTATTTTTATCGGATACGCAGGTCAGTTCGGTTGGAATTTCGGCCTTGCTTCCACATGGATAGGTCTTGGAAATGCTTTTATCGGTTCATTACTTGCATGGACTGTTCTCGGCAGAAGAACAAGAGTTATGACACAGCATATCGACTCAAAAACAATGCCCGATTTCTTCGGCAAGCGCTTTGATTCACCCGAGCTTAAAATTGCCGCATCAATTATTGTTTTCATTTTCCTTATCCCTTATACAGCATCACTTTACAACGGTCTTTCAAGCCTTTTCAATATGGCATTTGACATTCCGTACTATGTGTGTATAATAGTAATGGCCGCACTTACCTGTATTTATGTTCTTTTCGGCGGATATATGGCAACAGCCATCAACGACTTTGTGCAGGGCATTATAATGCTTGTGGGTATTGTAGCAGTTGTAATTGCCGTTCTTAATTCCAACGGCGGTCTGTTCAATGCAATTACAGAGCTTTCAAAGATAAAAGCAGAAACATCTGATATGGACGGTGCATTCGCATCATTCTTCGGTCCCGACCCGTTGGCATTATTGTTTGTTGTTATTCTTACATCTCTCGGCACATGGGGACTGCCTCAGATGGTTGGCAAATTCTATGCAATCAAAAGTGAGGATGCTATCAAAAAAGGTACGATAATTTCAACAATCTTTGCAACTATCGTTGCAGGCGGATGCTATTTCCTCGGCGGTTTCGGCAGACTTTACGGCGGAATTGAAGGTATTGTTTCAGAATCCGGCAGCGTATCTTTCGATGCAATCATTCCTTCTATGCTCAACACTTTGAGCAGTTACTCATGGGGTGATATAATAATTGCCGTAGTTATAGTTCTTGTTCTTGCGGCATCAATGTCAACGCTTTCTTCACTTGTTCTTACATCAAGCTCCACTCTTACACTTGATGTTATCGACAGAAAGAGCAATATGCCCGAAAAGAAAAAAATGCTTGTTATGCGTATATTTATAGCATTTTTCGTTGCAGTTTCGGCAATTATCGCAATAGTTAAGGACGCATTCGGATTTACATTTATCGCACAGATGATGGGTGTTTCATGGGGCGCACTTGCAGGTGCATTCCTCGCTCCCTTCCTCTACGGTCTGTATTGGAAAAAGACAACAAAAGCCGCAGTATGGGCAAGCTTTGCATTCGGTATTTTAGTTACGGTTGTTCAGCTTCTCTGCTCATTCGGAGTTATCACATTCAGCGGCGAAATACTGTCTTACCTGTTCGCATCATCTATAAGAAGCGGTGTACTTGCAATGGTTGGCGGTCTTGTTCTTGTCCCCGTAGTAAGCCTTATTACACCAAAAATGCAAACATCGGTTATTGAAGAGAAATTCTCTTGCTACAACAAAGAGGTAACAGTTACAGTAAAAGAAAAATTAAGCAAATAATTAAAAAAATTAATAGCCGGATACGCCTTGTTGCAGAGGCGTATTTCGGTGTATATAAGGAGTTAAAAATATGCCTATTACAGAATATCTTGAACGCAACGCAAGGCTTTACCCCAACGATGTAAGCCTTGTGGAAATCAATCCCGCAAATCAGCCGGAAAGAAACATAACCTGGCGCGAATACAACCTTATTGAAGCCAGCGAATCAGAAAAATACCGCCGTGAGATGACCTGGCGTGAATTTGACATTAACGCAAACCGCTTTGCAAACCTTCTTTTCACAAGAGGCATCAAAAAAGGCGACAAGGTTGCAATTCTTCTTATGAACTGCATAGAATGGCTGCCGATTTATTTCGGTATCCTTAAAACAGGCGCATTGGCAGTACCTATGAACTACCGTTATTCGGCTGATGAAATAAAATACTGTGCAGACCTGTCCGATTCAAAAATGATGGTTTTAGGCCCTGAATTTATTGAGCGTGTTTCCGCAGTCAAAGACGATATGGACATCAGCGACTATTTCTATGTAGGCAAAAGAGATGAAACTCCCGATTTTGCAGACAACTATCAGGATATGACATATTTCTGCTCAAGCGTTGTTCCCCCCGTGGAAATCAGCGACGATGACGATGCCGCAATCTATTTTTCTTCGGGTACAACAGGCTTCCCCAAAGCTATTCTTCACCGCCATGCCGCACTTGTGGCATCATGCAAAGCAGAGCAGAATCATCACTCCCAAACAAGAGATGACGTATTCCTTTGCATTCCTCCCCTTTACCATACGGGTGCAAAAATGCATTGGTTCGGCTCTCTGCTTTCCGCAAGCAAGGGTGTTATTCTCCGCGGCGTAAAGCCCGAATGGGTGCTTCAGGCGGCAAGCGAAGAAAAAGCAACAATCATCTGGCTTCTTGTGCCCTGGGCTCAGGATATTCTCGACGCCATCGACAGAGGCGACATCAATCTTGAGGATTACAGGCTTACACAATGGAGATTAATGCACATCGGTGCACAGCCCGTTCCCCCCAGCCTTATAAAAAGATGGAAAAAGGTGTTCCCCCATCATCAGTACGACACAAACTACGGTCTGTCCGAATCAATCGGCCCCGGATGTGTACATCTTGGTGTTGAAAATATACATAAAGTCGGCGCAATCGGCAAAGCAGGCTACGGATGGCAGACAAAAATTGTTGACGAGCATCGCAATATTGTTGCCGACGGTGAGGTCGGAGAGCTTGCAGTCAAAGGCGACGGCGTAATGAAATGCTACTACAAAAACCCCGAAGCTTCTGCAGAAGTGCTTACCGATGACGGCTGGCTTCTCACAGGCGATATGGCAAAAGTAGACGAAGACGGATTTATCTACCTTGTTGACCGTAAAAAAGACGTTATCATCAGCGGCGGTGAAAATCTTTATCCTGTTCAGATTGAAGATTTCCTCAGAGCTCACGATAAAATCAAGGACGTTGCGGTTATCGGTCTGCCCGACAAGCGCCTTGGCGAAATTGCAACTGCAATTATCGAAATCAAAGAGGGTATGACCTGCACAGAGGACGAAATCAACGAATTCTGCGACGGTTTGCCCCGATACAAAAGACCTAAAAAGATTATCTTTGCACCTGTACCCAGAAATGCAACGGGTAAAATCGAAAAACCAAGACTGCGTGAAATCTACTGCGGCGAAAGACTTGTTGAAGCACAGACTACAAATTAAGTTTATCAGCAAAGACCTGCGAATTGCGGGTCTTATTTTTTGTAATGAGCAATGAGCAGGGAGCAATGAGCAATTAAGGAAGCCCTACGGGCTTAAATTATATAAAATCGGGTTAAAGGGCAACGCCCTTTCCACCATTACTCATTGCTAATTGCTAATTACTCATTTTTATCGGCATCCGCCGATAAATTATTGTTTAATTTTTCATTCTTGATTTACTCTGTTGCATCTGCTATTATATAAGGCAAAGAGGTGTTTTAAATGATTAAAGAATTTATGGGAAATGATTTCCTTTTGGACAACGAACCCGCAATCAAAGCCTTTGAAGCGGCTGACAAAATGCCTATTTTTGACTGGCACTGTCATCTTTCACCTAAAGAGATTTACGAAAACAACCAACCTGCAGATATTGCATATCTCTGGCTTGGCGGCGATCACTATAAATGGCGCGCAATGCGTTCCTGCGGTGTTGATGAAAAATATATCACAGGCGATGCAAGCGGATATGAAAAATTTAAAAAATTCGCATCAATTATGCCCTGCCTTATAGGCAACCCTATCTACCATTGGTCGCATCTTGAGCTCCGCCGTTATTTCGGCATTTACGACATTCTCAACGAGGATACAGCCGATGATATATGGAACAGAGCAAACGCCGCTATAAATGCAGGCGGATTCACTCCCCGTGAGCTTATAGAAAAATCAAATGTATCCCACCTCTGCACAACGGACGACCCTGCAGACAGCCTTGAATATCATATTCTTCTTGCGAAAGATGAAAGCTTTAAATGCAAAGTTCTGCCTGCATTCAGACCCGACAAGGCTCTTGCAGTTGAAGCTCCCGCGTGGAAGCTCTGGCTCTCTGATATGGAAAAAAGAGCAGGAAGAAAAATTGAAAGCTTTACTGCTCTTTGCAATGTTCTTAAAGAAAGAATCGAATTTTTCCATTCTCTCGGCTGCTGTGCAAGCGACCACGCATTCGCTTACGTTCCTTATGAAGAAGCAACTGCCGATGAGCTTGAAGCAATCTTCAACAAGGGTGTAAACGGTGATGCAATTTCCGTTGTTGAAGCAGATAAATTCAAAACTGCACTTTTACAGGTTCTTGCAACAGAATATGCAAGACTCGGTTGGGTTATGGAGCTTCATATGGGCGCTATGAGAAACAACAACACCGCCATGTTCAGAAAGCTCGGTCCCGACACAGGCTACGATTCTATCGACGACAAAGAAATCGCACAAAAGCTTTCAAGAATGCTCGATTCTCTCGCAGTTGAGGGTAATCTGCCAAAAACCGTTCTCTTTACACTCAATCCTAAAGACAATTACGTTCTCGGCACAATGCTGGGCAATTTCCAGTCAAGCGAAGCAGAAAGCAAGATTCAGTTCGGCTCTGCCTGGTGGTTCAATGACAATATCGACGGCATGAGAGAACAGATGAAATCTCTGGGCAATCTTGGTGCATTGGGCAAATTCGTAGGTATGGTTACCGACTCCCGTTCATTCCTCTCCTACCCCAGACACGAATATTTCCGCCGTATTCTCTGCGGACTTATGGGTGATATGGTTGCAAAGGGACTTTACCCCAACGACGAAAAAGCTCTTGCAAAGCTTGCAGAGGATATTTCCTACAACAACGCTAAAAAGTTCTTTAATATATAATCTGTTGTGCATTTTGCATTATGCAAAGCCTTGCAAAACCCTTAAATTTATAATGTAATTTAATGTTTTAATATTGACACAACGGCTTTTGTATGATAAAATTGTTAAGCCGCATGTGGCAGGCAAGGGATAACCATGCCCTTACAAGCGTTTTAACCGCCCGTCGCAGCGAGTCTATAAAAGGAAGGTAAATCACAATGTACGCAATTATCGAAACAGGCGGCAAGCAGTACAAAGTAGAGGAAGGCTCTGTTGTTTTCATCGAAAAGCTTGACGTTGAAGCTGACAGCGAAGTAGTTTTTGATAAGGTTATTGCTGTAGGTGCAGATGACGGCATCAAAGTCGGCGCTCCCTATGTTGAAGGTGCAACAGTTGTTGCTAAGGCTGTTAAAAACGGCAAAGGCAAGAAGATCACTGTTTCAACTTACAAAGCAAAGAAGAACGAAAAGCGTAAGATGGGCCACAGACAGCCCTACACAAAGATTGAAGTTGCTTCAATCAACGCTTAATGATTCGGGCAACCTTTTATATTCGTAACAATCAGCCTTGCGGATTTGTTATTGACGGTCATTCCGGTTATGCAGAATGCGGTCAGGATATTATATGTGCGGCAGTTTCGTCCGCGGCATATATGACGGTAAATACAATAACCGAAATCATCGGAATTGACATTGATGCAGATGTTGAGGACGGATATATGAAAATTATGCTCGGCAGCACATCAAAAGCTGCAACGGATATTCTTAAAGGACTACAGCTTCATTTATCGGAGCTTTCCAAAGACAATCCGGATTTTATCGAAATAACTACGGAGGTGTAATTATGCTTAAGATAAACATTCAGCTCTTCGCACATAAAAAAGGTGCGGGTTCAACCCGTAACGGCCGTGATTCTGAATCAAAAAGACTCGGCGTAAAGCGTGCAGACGGTCAGGCTGTTAATGCAGGAACAATCCTTGTTCGCCAGAGAGGCACTCACATCCATCCCGGCAACAACGTGGGCAAAGGTTCTGACGATACACTTTTTGCTCTTGTTAACGGCACCGTTAAGTTTGAGCGTATGGGCAAAGACCGCAAGAAGGTCAGCGTTTACGAAAACTGATTTATACAACTTGAAGCCTATGCCTTTATACGGTGTAGGCTTTTATGTTTTCTCAAGGAAGGAGAATATTTATGAGTAACATATGGCATTCAATCAATCCCGAAAGAATTACTCCCACAGATTTTATGGCTGTTGTGGAAATTCCGAAAGGAAGTAAAAATAAATACGAATTAGACAAAGAAACGGGGCTTATTATGCTTGACCGTGTGCTTCACACATCAACTCACTACCCCGCAAACTACGGATTTATCCCCAGAACATATGCAGATGACCTTGACCCTCTTGATGTTCTTGTCCTCTGCTCGGAGCCTCTTGATCCCCTTACGCTTGTAAGATGTTATCCCATCGGCGTTATAAAAATGATTGATAACGGCAGATCTGACGAAAAAATTATTGCAGTGCCTTTCGGCGACCCCACATACAATGTGTACAGAAGCATTTTTGCCCTACCCAGACATATTTACGATGAAATGACTCATTTCTTCAGAGTTTACAAGGCTCTTGAACACAAGGATACCGCTGTAGATGAGGTTAAGGATGCAGCCGAAGCAATATCTATTATCGAATCCGCATTAAAAAACTATGAACTCAAATTCGGAGATTCAGCAGAATAATTTTTATTTGAAGGTGAATTATATATGAAAAACAAAAAATTATTAAGAATTGTTATGGCGGCTATGTTTGCCGCACTCGTTACTGGTCTTACATTCTTCCCCAAAATCCCCATTCCGGGCGGCGGATATGTACATCTGGGCGACACAATGATTTATATTGCCGCAACATTTTTGCCTATGCCTTATGCTATGGCAGCTGCAGCAATCGGCGGCGGTCTTGCGGATATTCTTTCAGGGTATTCCGTTTATGCACCCTTTACAATTATTGTAAAAGCCCTGCTCACAATAGCTTTTACACACAAAGACAACAAGATTCTCACAAAAAGAAATTATCTTGCGCCCCTGGCAGGCATCATTATAACTCCCCTTGTTTACTTTTTTGCAGATGCCTTTCTTGCAAACTCCTTTGCGGCGGCAGTACCCGGAATTATCTGGAATCTGGCGCAGGCGGCGGCAAGTATGATTGTATTTTATATAGTTGCGGCTGCATTTGACAAGATGCAGTTAAAAACAAAGATTCAAACAAAAATTTAACAGAAAGATTATTCAATCATGCAAAACATTGTATATACCTACGGCAACAAAGTCTATCTCAACATAACCAATGCCTGTCCCTGCGACTGTGAATTCTGCGTAAGACACAACAAATCAGGTCTTGGCGATATGGGCAGTCTGTGGCTTGACCACGAGCCCGCATTAGAAGAAATCATAGCCGCTGTCAACGAATTTGACTGGACAGACGTTGAGGATGTTATTTTCTGCGGATTCGGAGAACCAACATGCGCTCTTGACAAATTACTTGCAACTGCAAAATATATAAAGTCAATTAAAAACGTAAAAATCCGTCTTAACACAAACGGACTTTCCGACCTTATCAATAAATGCGACAACAGTGCAGAAAAAATGGCAGGTCTTATAGATTCCGTATCAGTAAGCCTTAATGCACCGGATGCAGAAAGCTATAACAGTATAGTTCATCCTAAATTCGGCTTAAAATCCTTTGATGCGATGATAAAATTCACAAAGGATTGCCAGAATTATATACCCTGTGTAAAAATGAGCGTAGTAGATACCATCGGGGAAGATGCTATTGAAAAGTGCAAAAAATTATGCGAAGAAAAGGGCATTGATTTAAGAATACGCACCTACATCAAATAAAACACCCATTGGGAAAGAGGAATAAAAGTGAGTAAAAAATTAACAGCATTATTACTGTCAATAATATTGATTCTTACCTGCTTACCCCTGTCTGTTATTGCAGAGGATGCAACAGCAAGCGGAAGTTGCGGTGAAAACATCAGCTGGAAAACCGATGTACAGGGCAAACTGACCATCAGCGGAAGCGGAAATATGCCAGATTGGGGAAACTATATGGATGTTCCCTGGTATAACCAACATTTTACATCCGTAATTATTGAAAACGGCATAACGTCAATCGGCAAATACGCTTTTTATAACAAAGAATCTATAGAAACCGTTTCTGTACCCGAAAGCGTTAAGCTTATTGACACATACGCTTTTTATATGTGCAAAAATCTTAAATCCGTTGAATTACCGGATAACAATATTCAAATAGGCGATTACGCATTCTTTAGCTGCGACAATCTTGAAAGCGTAACAACAACGGCAGTATCTAAGGATTTTCCTGTTGACGCCAAAATAGGAGCAAGTGCTTTTTACGGTTGCTCATCTCTCAAAACCCTTGAGATTCCCCGCGGTGTTTCCGTAATAGCAACAAAAGCGTTTTATATGTGCGAATCTGTTACAGATATTGTTCTGGAAGAAAACATAACAGTTATTGAAAAAGATGCTTTCAATCATTGTTCTGCACTTGCAAACATTACAATATCCGACAATATAACGTCAATCAAAAGTAATGCATTTGCAAACACCGCTTATTATAATAATGAAGCAAATCGCATAAACGGCGTTTTATATATAAACAACTGTCTTATCTCTGCAAAAAATGCCCTTTCAGGCACTTACAGCATCAAAGAAGGCACAGTGCTTGTCGCAGACAATGCTTTTAAGAACTGCGCCTCACTTACAACTGTCTATATGCCCGATTCGGTTAAAAATATAGGCAACAATGCCTTTGAAGGCTGTACAAAGCTTACAATGGTATCATTAAGCAAAAACTTAACAGCAATAAGCGATTACACATTTGCAAACTGCTCAAAACTTGCAGTTGCAGATATACCGTCAAGCGTTAAACATATCGGCGTTTTTGCATTCATCAACTGTGATTCATTAACAACCGTAACTCTGCCCGCAGGTATTACTGCAATTTCTGACTCAATATTCTTTGAATGTAACGGACTTACATCAATCACCATTCCCGACAGCGTTACAGAGATTGAGCCTTTCGCCTTTTTCAGATGCGAAAACCTTAAATCTGTTACAATTGGTAAAAATGTAAAAACTATCGGCGAGAGTGCCTTTGATTACTGTTACGGACTCAAAAACGTTTATTTCACAGGCACAAATCTTGAATGGGCACAAATTCAGATTGATTCCTTCAACACTGAACTCACAACTGCAAAAATACACTTTGCCGCAATCAAAGATGAACCTACAACCGATAATAACGGCCCGTCGGAGGAGTCAACAACTGCAGAAACAACTACAGTCCCCGAAAAGGAAACTGCAGAGCATACCACAACAGCGGCACCCGAAACCACAACAAAAAAAGAGCCCTCAACTGTTCCCACAACAACGGTCAAGCCTAATCAGAATACCACAGAAAAGGAAACCGTTACAGAGCAGTCAAAGCTTCTTATTTTGTCCGATGACAGCAACATAGCTGTAAACCACGATAAAAAATCTGTTATAATTTCCGTTGAAACAAGTAAATCCGTACTCAGCAAACAGATTAAAAATGAAAAAATAAACATTCTCAATTCCTTTGGCAAAATCATCACAAACGATGACCTTATCGGAACAGGCTCTACCATTCGGATTTATAACGGCAACAAGACTGCCGCAGAATACAAAATAATTGTAAAGGGCGACCTTGATTCAAACGGCATAATCACCGCCGCAGATGCAAGACTTGTGCTTCGTGCATCAGCGGGCATTTTCAGACTGACCGAAATATACACCATAGCGGCTGATTTTGACCTGAATGATATGATCACCGCCGAAGACGCAAGAAAAATTCTGCGCAGAGCCGCACAGCTGGAGTAATCAGGCTTTAATTCACCTGTTTTCAATCTCCACTCCGCTGTAATAGTGTTTTATGATTTCATCGTATGTCATACCTTGCTTGGCATACCAATCAGCACCGTATTGGCTAAGCCCAACACCGTGGCCGTACCCTTTGACTGTAAAGGTGTACTCACCGTCTTCATATCCAACGGAAAAGCATGAGCTTCTCAGAGAAAACAGCTCCCGCATTTTTTCTCCGTTCATGCTTTCTCCACACACAACTGCATCCAGAACAGTACCTGCATCCGAGGTACTGTTTATTTTTATGTCTTCACCGTTACCGATAAAATCCGAAGCTCCTTTTAATTGCTTGAGTTCACTGTCAGATACCGTTACAGTAGACAGATATCGGGTTGAGTCCTTATCCCCCTCGCTTTTAACACTTACAAGATAAGGTATTTTTACGCCCCAGGCATTTTCCGCAGATTCGGTAGTGCCGAAGCTTATTGCGTGATACGCCGCCATTATCGGCTCACCGTTATATGTGATAACCTTATCAATTACCGCATCAACGGCATTTGCAATTTTTTCATAATAGGTATCAAAAGCATCACCCCATTTATCTTGCATCTGCTCTTTTGTCATATACCCTTGGTATTCATTACTGTTGTCTGAAATATCCGCACCGTTCAGTCCGTCTTTTTCTCCGTTTTTCTTCTGATACTCTGCATAAGTAACTGCAGCAAGAGCCTGAGCTTTCAATGCTTCATCGTCATAGGACGCAGGCATTTCCGCCGCAACCGTACCTATTATGTAATCCCGCATTTCCATTTCTTCGGTTGTACTTGAAGCGGTCATAAAAACACTTATAGTATCCTTGTCCTCTTTTACGGCAACAGATTCCGTTGTCTGTTCACTCGTCTGAATTTCGGAGCTTTCTTCTGAATCTGCTTTGTTGTCAACAAAGGAAATTGCCGAAAGCGGTGCAACAAGCATAATTACCGCAACAATTACACATAAAACCCCATATAATTTCATTGTTGATCATCCTTTACTTAAAATTTGCGTTCTGAGTTATTGACTTTACAGCTAAAAAATTATACAATAATATGTAAAGCTTTACGGAGGTGTACGCTTTGAGCAAAACAATTATTAATAACGAAGCTATTTCATTATTATGCACAGAACTTCGCGATAATGACTATATAAATGCCATGGACTATGTAAAATACGGCGTTAAAAGAGGTTTAAGAAATGCCGACGGTACAGGCGTTATGGCAGGTCTTACAAAAGTATGCAGTGTTGAAGGCTACTATGTTGACGACGGCGAAAAAAAACCCAAGGAAGGCCATCTGTATTACAGAGGTATTGATGTAAACGATATTATAAATGCTTGCGTAAGCGAAAACCGTTTCGGATATGAAGAGGTTATCTGGCTGTTGCTTTTCGGTTCATTACCCACAGCAGACCAGCTTGAAAGATTTAATCAGGCACTTTCACAGATGCGTGAGCTTCCCGACAATTTTACGGAAGATATGATTATGAAAGCTCCATCTCCCAATATTATGAATAAAATATCAAGAGCTGTTCTTGCACTTTATTCTTACGATGACAATCCGGATGACAATTCAATCGAAAACGTGCTTAATCAGTCCTTGCATCTTATTGCACAGATGCCTTCAATAATTTCGTATGCATATCAGGTAAAGAGAAGACATTACTATCACAAGAGTATGTATCTTCATCCGCCAAAGCCTGAACATCACACGGCAGAGGCTATTCTCAACTCTATCCGTTCCGACAAAAAATTTACCGATGAAGAAGCCAAGCTGCTTGATATCTGCCTTATCCTTCACGCAGAGCACGGCGGCGGTAACAACTCAACATTTGCAACAAGAGTTCTTTCTTCCTCAGGAACAGATACATATGCGGCTATCGCAGCAGGTATAGGCTCATTAAAAGGCCCTAAACACGGCGGTGCAAACAGCAAAGTTGCCGAAATGGTTGATTATTTCAAAGCAAGCTGTTCCGATATTACAGACAAAAATCAGGTTGCCGACAGTATTGTTAAAATCCTAAGAAAAGAAGGCGGCGACGGCTCAGGTCTTGTTTACGGTGTAGGTCATGCAGTTTACACACTTTCTGACCCGAGAGCTGTTATTCTCAGAGAAAAAGCAACCGCTTTTGCACAGGGAACAGAATTCGAGCCCGAACTGAGACTTCTTAACAATATTGCAGACCTTACCCCCGACCTTTTTGCTCAGGTAACAGGCAAAGATAAGCCCATGTGCACAAATATTGACCTTTATTCGGGATTTATTTATAAAATGCTCGGCATTCCCGAAGACCTGTTCACACCGCTTTTCGCAACCGCAAGGCTTGCAGGCTGGTGTGCTCACAGAATGGAAGAGCTTTACACAAGCAACAGAATTATCCGCCCTGCATACAAGAGCATTTCTGCTCATACTGCATACGTTCCGATTAAGGACAGATAATTCATAATAAAAGAAATGGGGAAATAATATGAAAATAAAAAATTCAGTTAAAGGAATAAGTCCCGATGCATCAATCATTATTATGTGTGTTGCATTGCTTATAGCTTGCCCTGTAAGAATATTCCAGATGCTTAAAAATATTGATTCCGTAACAGGCTTTTTTGATGATTATTCAAACATTACAATAATCATTCTTTACGGCGTTCTGGCAGTTGCGGCTGTTCTGATTGTTTTGATGACATTTTTAAGCGGTAAAATTCCTGCCGCACTTGCACCAAAAGGCAAAAGAATCCCTCTTGCAGTTGCATCCGCACTTGCAGGAGCAGGATTTTTCTATGATGCAATAAATTCCTATCTTCCTTCCGATAATTCAATATCGGCTGTTATACAAAACGCACAGGTAACACCTATTTTCAGCCATCTGCAAGCAATTTTTGCATTCCTTGCAAGCTGTTACTTTATTGTTTTTGCAATATCCTATTTTTCAGGACATTCTTTCTACAAAAGGCTCAAAATTCTCTCTCTTGCTCCTCTCGCATGGTCTGTTGTCTGCATTTTTAAAAGAATTACAGTCATCATCAGCATAATGCGGGTTTCCGAATTGTTCCTTGAAATCTGCGCGCTCATATTCCTTATGATATTCTTTATGAGTTTTGCCCGTGTTGTATCTGAAATAAACTGCCAGAACTCCATGTGGAGCGTTATTGCCTGCGGAAGCGTTGCGGCAATGTTTGTATTATCTTATTCAATTCCGAGAGTCATGCTCCTTATAACAGGGAATTCGGATTCTATCGTTGCGGGATACCCCATAAACATTGCACATATCGGCTGTGCAGTATTCATTATATTCTTCCTCGTTACTGTTCTGCGTAAAGGCTATACCGTTGAAGATGTTAAAGAAATGTATGCCGAAATTGAACAGGCACAGGCAGATGAAAGTGTTGACTTTAAAATAATTGAACCTGTCAGAGATGAAGAAGGAAATGTTATAATTCATAAACCCGAAGCAAATACTACCGATAACGAAGAATAACGGGGAGCGATTTTTTTAATGGAGCTGTTTTTGCAAAATGTGCAAACTGCCGCACAGCAGGTATTTATACTTTATATAATGGTTGCGGCAGGCTTCATAGCCGACAGATTAGGCGTATTTACCGAAAAAACCGCAAGAGCCTGTAACGACCTTATGTTCTACATCGTTACGCCTTGTGTTATTGTCGGTTCATTTTTAAATACCGAATTCACCCCTCAGACGGGAAAAAGCTTTGCAATAGCATTGGCTTGTTCATTCCTTGCACATTTTGTGGGAATCATTCTTGCAACTCCGTTTTTTAACAAAAAAGGGGACACAAACAATCCCATATATAAATTTGCGGCAATTTACGGCAACGTTGGCTATATGGCATTACCCCTTGCAAACGCAGTTCTGGGTGCTAAAGGCGTTTTTTATTGCTCCGGCGGTGTTATTGCGCTTAACACCATAGCTTTTACCCACGGTATATGGCTTATGAATAAGGGCAAAGATGTAAAATTCGACCTTAAAAAGCTTGTACTCAATCCCGGAGTTATTTCCGTATTGATAGGACTTCCGCTTTTTCTGTTCTCCGTTGAATTGCCGACGCTCATCAATACACCCATAAGCTATGTTTCAAACCTCAATACCCCGCTTGCAATGCTTATTTTCGGCACATATATCTCAAAAACCGACATAAAAACGATTTTCAGAATCCCCCAGCAGTATATCGTTCTTGCAATAAGACTTTTTGCCGTACCGCTTATAATGCTCGGCATATGCAAAATTTTATCATTGGATTCAACATTAACCGTAGCCTGTATGATTTCATCGGCAGCACCCAGCGCAAACAATACGGTTATGTTCTCAGCAAAATACGACAAGGATACGGGAACTGCATCAAAAGTGGTAGCATTCAACAGCTTTGTATCAATACTGACTCTGCCCGTAATGATTGCAATTTCCCAACTTTAAAATTATGAATTTCGCCAAATTACAGCTTAACGATGAAATAAAAATGAAATTATCCTCCGCCATAGATTCGGGAACGCTTTCCCACGCAGTTCTTCTGACGGGCGGAACAGAAAAAGAGCGCAAAGAGTTAAGTCTTTTGCTGGCGCAGGCTTTGCTGTGCGAAAACGGCGAAAAACCCTGCTTGAAATGCACAAGCTGTAAAAAAATAAAAGCCGGAATACATCCGGACGTAACTGTTGTTTCGGGCGAAGCAGGAAAACTCAAAAGTATTAAAATTGACACAATAAGAAACATAAGAAACAGTGCCTATATCGTTCCCAATGAGGCCCCGTTCCAGATTTTTATTATTCTTGAAGCATCGGGAATGGGCGAAGAAGCACAGAATGCTCTTTTAAAAATTCTTGAAGAACCGCCTTCAACGGCAAGATTCATTCTCGCATCCCGTTCAAGGGACGATTTCAGGCAAACCATTCTTTCAAGAGTTACACCGTTCGCAATAAGCGAAGACAGCGGTCAGGCGGCAGGCGAAAAAGAAAACCCAAAAGCCGTAACAGCCGCAAAAGAAATACTGTCAGCACTTGCGACCAAAAACGAATACAAAATTATAGTCAGCACAGGCGCATTGGAAAAAGATAAAAAAGCATTTAAAGCGGCACTTGAAAAAATGCTGCTGATACTGCGTAATGCTATAGTTTTAAACTATTCTCAGATACAAACAGACGACGACGGAGTTGCAGAAAAATTATCCGTTGTGTTCACACCCAAAGAAATGCTCGAAATGCAGACAAAAATCAAAGAGCTTTTAACTGATGCAGATAAAAACGCAAATGACAATCTTTTGCTTACAGGATTATCCTTAAAGCTGATGTCATGTATTGATAAACAGGAGGCTTAACACCTATGGTTGAGGTTATCGGAGTAAGATTCAAAGAAACCGGAAAAATATATTATTTTGACCCTAACGGACTCTCACTCAAAAAAGGAGACCGTGTAATTGTTGAAACCGCAAGAGGAATTGAATGCGGTGAAATCGCACTTGCAAACAAAATGGTTGAAGAAGATGCAATAGTATCACCTCTCAAAAAGCTTATAAGAGTCGCAACGCCCAAAGATCTTGAAATTGTTAAGGAAAACAAGGAAAAAGAAATACAGGCGGCTTCCATTTTTGAAGAAAAGGTTGCAAATCGCAAGCTGAATATGAAGCTTGTAGGCGTTGAATATACATTTGACCGCGGCAAAATCATATTCTATTACACATCTCCCTCACGCGTGGACTTCCGAGAGCTTGTAAAAGACCTTGCAAGCGTATTCAGAGCAAGAGTAGAACTGCGTCAGATAGGCGTAAGAGATGAAGCAAAGCTCCTCGGCGGTTTGGGAATATGCGGCAGACCCTTCTGCTGTAAAGAATTTTTAAGCGATTTTATGCCCGTATCCATAAAAATGGCAAAAGAACAGGGCTTACAGCTTAACACTGCAAAAATAAGCGGCTCCTGCGGAAGACTTATGTGCTGTCTTAAATACGAACAGGACTCATATGAGTATCTTCTTAAAATCACACCTAAAGTAGGCGCAATAGTAGAAACACCCGCAGGTAAAGGCGTTGTTACCGATATGAACCTGCTTACAGGTAAGCTTTCCGTAAAGCTTGACCGCAATCCGCAGGCAATACCTCAGACATTTAAAAGAGAAGATGTAAAGCTTATCAAGGATGCAAAAATCACTATTGACAAAGCAGAACTTGATGCTCTTAAGGAAATGGAAGGCAATTAATATAACATTTTACCCAATTTCAAAAATATTAGTTGCAACTAACTGTTAAAAATATTGATTTTGCTATTGCATTTTTGTAAAAGTGTGTTACAATATAGCCACAACGAATCAAAAGGAGGTTTAATCATGGCTTACAAAATCACAGACGCTTGTATCGCTTGCGGCGCTTGTGCAGGTGATTGCCCCGTTGAGGCTATCTCTGAGGGCGACGGCATTTACGTAATCGACGCTGATACATGTATTGATTGCGGTGCTTGTGCAGATTCCTGCCCCGTTGAGGCTCCCGTAGCTGACTAATTTACTTACAATAAAAGGGTTGCTGTAATGCAACCCTTTTTTATTTATGCTTACATCAAAAAAGCCCGATGCGTTCCTGCATCGGACTTTTATTATAATTAATTATTTATTGGTTGCATTTACTGTTTCAACAAGTGTGTAATAGAAATCTTCAAAGCTTGTTAAATAGTCAATTTCGCCGCAGAAATCAAAATGGTCAAAGCCAACCATAGGTGTCATATAGTACCAACGGCCTGTTTCGATTGTTTCACCGTTTGCAACTGCTTCATCGTAATTCTTTGCAGTATCCGCATCTTTTGTGGGATAAAGTGCGCTTGCAAGGGGAACGATACC
Source organism: Acutalibacteraceae bacterium (assembly GCA_045535305.1). Taxonomy (GTDB): domain Bacteria; phylum Bacillota; class Clostridia; order Oscillospirales; family Acutalibacteraceae; genus UBA1081. The sequence goes on along the minus strand of JAZSLJ010000091.1, from coordinate 34,653 downwards.
GTCATTGATTGCCCAATTTTTATCCATATAAACGCCGTCGATTGTCTTGCCCTCAAGAATGCCTATATAAATTGATGTGGGAATGAACATCATGAAGTTTGAAGGAATGGGCACCTGTGTACCAAGCATTGTTTCCTTAGAAGAAATACAGGAATATGAGTAATAATAAACGCTGTCTACAGTTTTGATTTTTTTGTTAAGCGCTGCAGCACCGCGAAGTGTCATATCATAGCCGCAGTTATCATCAGCCGCAACGAAATTGCTGATAGTATTCATGCTGAATTTAGCTTTGTCTTCACCCTGTTTGGGAGTTATGCCGAAATGTCCGAGCTGAAGATCCCACATCATAAGGTTTCTGCCGAAAACAGCACCTGCAAGGTTAAGACCTGCACCGATAAGAGAAAGCAAACCGTTATCTACAATAAGATTTGCAACAGGTGAGCCGTTATGAACACCTGAGAATGTTACAACAGCATTAACGGCAGTTGCATGACCGCCTGTGAAAAGAGGTGAAATGTCTTCGCCTGTTGCGGCAATTTCATCAGCATCACCGTAAGCGAGAAGAGATGTAAAAAGTGTTACTGTGGGGCCGCCGAAGCTGTGGCCTACAAGATTTATTGCACTTTCCGTATCCCATGCTTCACCCATAAGCATATTGTCGGTGTAATCGTAACCGAAACGGTCGTGATTATGAGCCTTTGAATGAGCAACACCGTAGTCAACAACAGTACCCGCAAGCTGTGCGTATAATTCACAAGCTCTGTCCCATGCACTGCTCAAAGGACCAACAACAGCCGCATAAGCCTCAACGCCGTTCTCATTATACATTTTGATGACATCGCCTTCGGAATCAGCCCAGCCGCCCCAGTATGCTTCGCCGTTATAATCAGCCCAGCCGCCCATACCGTGAACGAAAACCCAGGGATATTCATTTGTTAAATCGTATGTTTTGCCTTCATATTCAACGGCATTGGAATCCTCTGCAAAAGCAACAATACCAAACATTGAAAAAACAAGAGCAATACTTAAAAATACACTAATAATCTTTTTCATTTCAAAAACCTCCTGTATGGAGATATTTTATCATATATTTTCTATATCCGCTTTGTGTAATTATGAATATTGTGTTAACAAAAACAATAATTTAATGTACAATGTACAATTTACAATGTACAATTATTGAATAATATATGAATCGGGTTAAAGGGCGAAGCCCTTTCCTTCATTGTACATTATACATTGTACATTGTAAATTGACTAAATTATTGTTTAAAATCGCTCACTATCAATTTCTCACAATTCTCCGGTGAATAAATAAATGTGTCCATATGATTACCCGTAAAGAAATATTTTGTTTCTTCTGTCGGATAAGCGGCAGTAAAACTGTCCACAATAATAAGCTTCACTTTCATTTTTTCGGGAATAATATTTTTTATAAACACACTGCAATACTCCCCTGCTTTCACATCATCCACAAGCTCCGCAAGTCCTGCAAGATTAGGTGTAAGCTCAACAAAAATGCCGTAATTCTCAACTGAACGGACTATTCCCGGCACTGTCTGCCCAACACAGAACATATCTGCATTTTCCTGCCACGTACCAAGCAACTCTTTTCTTGTCAGAGTGATTCTTCCAAGCTCATCTATATTGCGTATAACAGCCTTTATATCCTCGTTTACGGTCAATCTTGCCGAGGGATGGGGAATTCTGGAAACAGATACTCCGTCAATGGGAAGTAACGCATTTATACCGCATCCTATATCACAAAATGCACCAAAAGGTTCAAGATGCGTAACTACGGCATCAATTACATCACCTTTTGACAGCCATGATATGTATTCATCAACACATTCCTGCTGTGCGGCTTTTCTTGACAGCACCGCAAAGGGAATTGAACCTGCCGTATTTTCAATTTCAAGCACTTTGAAGCACACAGGCTTGTTGACTCTTGAGATTATTGCAATATCACGGGCAGTACCGTCGCTTATGCCTATTGCGCATTCGTTACGGGGAATTATGCCTCGCATACACCCCAAATCTACGTGAAGATTATGTTCATTATCACACAGTAATGCTCTTGCTTCAAGAATTGTTCCGTTTGCCATAGCCTCATAAAGCGATGCTGCCGAATATACTGCGTTTCCTGCCGTTTTGTTATATATTATCCTGCCTTCAGGTCTGTAACTCTTCATACCGACCTTCCTTTCAATAAAAATTCAGGGTGCATCACCCAGCCGTAATAAATTAATATTGTCTGCAAGAGATTTTTATACTAAAATTATTCCAAAAATCAATTTTTTATGGTAATATATAAAAAACGGAGGTGTCGGCATGGATATTAAAGTCGGAGATATTCTTGATATGAAAAAACAGCATCCTTGCGGAAATAAGCAATTCAGCGTGCTTAGAATAGGTATGGATTTTAAAATAAGATGTATGGGTTGCGGACACGAGATTATGCTGCCGAGAACCAAGGTTGAAAAAAACATTAAAAATATCATAAGGAACAGCGAAGAATGAGCAAATGTGAAATCCTTGCGCCTGCCGGCGGAAAAGAGCAGTTGCTTGCCGCAGTAAGATGCGGTGCAGACGCCGTTTATCTGGGAACAGAACAGTTCAATGCAAGAAGCAGTGCAACCAATTTTGACAAGGCGGCTTTGATTGAAGCCGTCAGATATTGCCACGCCCGTAACGTAAAGGTTTATGTTACAATGAACACTCTCGTTACCGACAAAGAAATTGAAAGCGTTATAAATGAGATAAAAAATATTGCCCAAAGCGGTGCAGATGCCGTTATCATTCAGGATTTAGCCGTTGCCCGCCTTTGGAAAGAGTATTGTCCCGAAATGAAACTGCACGCATCAACACAGATGACCGTTCACAATATTGAAGGTGCAAAGCAGGCGGAAAAATTGGGATTTGAAAGAATCGTTCTTGCAAGAGAGCTGTCTGCCGCAGAAATAAAGCACATCAAAGATAACATAAATGCCGAAATTGAAGTTTTTGTTCACGGCGCACTTTGTATGAGTGTATCGGGTACTTGTCTGCTGTCCTCAATGATAGGCGCGCGAAGCGGCAACAGAGGCAAATGCGCGCAACCCTGTCGTCTGAATTTCAAATGCAACGGCAGAGAATACGTACTTTCATTAAAGGATTTATCATTACTTCCCGATGTTGAGGAATTAAAAGCAATCGGTGTTGATTCTTTTAAAATCGAAGGCAGAATGAAACGCCCCGAATACGTTGCGGCGGCAGTAACCGCAGTAAAAAATGCCATCAATAACGAGCCGTACGATGCACAGAAACTCAAAGCCGTTTTTTCGCGAAGCGGTTTTACAAACGGCTATTTTGCTAACAATCGCACCCTTGATATGTTTGGTTACAGGCAGAAAGAAGACGTTGTTGCGGCTGCGCCCGTTTTTAAAGACCTTGCACTTTTATACAAAGACGAGATTCAGAAGATTCCTGTTTCATTTCACCTTAAAACCGATTTGAATATTACCGAATTGACTGCATCTGACGGCATTAATACCGTTTCGGTAACAGCGGAAGGCGCATCACCCGCCATAAACAAACCACTTGACGAAGCTTACGCATCAAAATCACTTTCAAAAACAGGCGGAACAATTTTTTACCCCCACAAGCTGACTTTTGATATTGCCGAAGGGGTTTCACTCTCTGCATCACAGATGAACACTATGCGCAGAGATGCACTTGACAAGCTTTATGATTTACGCTCGGCTGAAACACCGAAAAGATTTATATTACCCGATAAAAAATCCTTTACGAACAATGCTTATTCGGGCAAATCCGAGTTGCGTATGCGTTTTGAAAAATTTTCTCAGGCATTCGATGACGACTCTGTAAAATACATTATCCTGCCTGTAAATCAGATTATAAAAAATCCCGAATCGGTATCAATTTTCGGCAAAAAGCTTATTGCAGAGCTCCCCTCTCTCCTTTTTTGTAAGGATGAAGAACATCTGCTTTTATCCCTTGATAAACTCAGGGAAATGGGCGTAACCGATGTTATTGCAGACAACATAGGCACTCTTGCCGCCGCCGAAAAAAAAGGGTTTACCGTTCACGGCGGACACGGTCTGAATGTCCTCAACACCATAGCATTTAAAGAATATATAGCGTTGGGAGCAACCGATATTACCGTATCCCCTGAGCTTAGCATTGCCGCAATCGAGCAAATGACCTGCACAAAGCCAAAGGGAGTTATTGCATACGGCTATCTTCCCTTGATGCGTTTCCGCGCGTGTCCCGCACAGGGCAAAAACGGGTGTGCAGATTGCAAGGGCATAACAAAAATTACAGACAGAATGAAAACGGATTTTTATATTCTCTGTTCAGATAAAAAATATTCATCCCTGTTAAATTCCGTGCCTTTATACATCGGCGACAAAACCGTAAAAAACATTGATTTCATGACTTTGTATTTTACTGTTGAAAAACCCGAATACTGCAAAAAAATACTCGACTGTTTTAAAGCAAAATCCGCTATAACGGGCAAAAAAACAGGCGGTCTGTATTACAGGGAGCTGTTATGACGCATTATTATTCACTCAACGATTATTGCAAAGAAACTTTCGGCCATAAACTTTATAAAATTGCACTTGATGCAGGCATGACTTGTCCCAATCGCGACGGCACGATTGGGACAAACGGCTGTATTTTCTGTTCGGAAGACGGCTCGGGTGATTTTGCGGAAAAACCTTGCGGTGATATTTCGGCTCAGATTGAAAAAGCAAAATTGCGTGTAGCTCACAAGAACAAAGGCGGCAAATATATTGCATATTTCCAGAGCTACACAAACACTTACGCACCGGTTTCCTATCTTGAAGCAATTTTTACAGAAGCCATTGAGCATCCCGATATAGATGTTCTTTCAATAGCAACAAGGCCCGATTGTTTAGATACTAAAATAATTGATTTGCTGAAAAAGCTCAACAAAATCAAGCCCGTATGGGTGGAACTGGGTTTTCAGACATCAAAGGAAAGCTCCGTAAAATATATTCGCAGAGGATATGAAAATTCAGTGTTTGCCAATGCAGAAAAACACCTTAATGACGCGGATATCAAAGTAATTGCACATCTTATTTTAGGTCTGCCCGACGAAACTGCGGAAGATATGGAAAATTCCGTAAAGTATGCCTGCGATTGCGGTATATGGGGCATAAAACTGCAACTTCTCCACGTTTTGAAAAATACTGATCTTGCAAAAGATTTTGAAATGGGCAAATTTAAAGTTCTTTCCAAAGATGAATATTTATCCATCGTTTGCAGAATGCTGACAGTCATCCCGTCAAATGTGGTTATTCACCGCCTTACGGGCGACGGCGACAAGAAAAAACTTATCGCTCCACTCTGGAGTGCCGATAAAAAAGATGTTATAAATTCACTTGCTGCCGAGCTGAAAAGAAAAAATATACAACAGGGTAGTAATTGCTTATAAATTTTTTGTTAAAAGAATAAAAAGCCTTGACTTTATATATATAAAGTTATAAAATAAAAGAGATAATGCGGTAATGTTTTTTATTGCATTGTTTTCTGATTTTTATCTTGGCCGAAAGGTCAGTTATCTTCAGATATCCAATTAATTCCACGGAGGTGTAAAAATGGACGCTTTAGCTATTGGGCTTATAGTTGCAGCTGCAGTAGTTTTCGGTGTTGTCGGATTTGTTCTCGGCGGTATACACAGAAAAAGAGTTGCAGAAGCAGCCATAGGTTCAGCAACGGAAGAAGCCAACAGAATCGTAAGTCAGGCTGTTTCCGAAGCAGAATCCAAAAAGAAAGAAGCAATTCTTGAAGCCAAGGATGAGATACATAAACAGCGTACGGATCTTGAAAGAGAAATAAGAGAACGCAGAAACGAAGTCCAGAAACAGGAACGCAGAATTGTTCAAAAAGAAGAAAATCTTGAAAAGAAAGCTGACAATCTTGAACATAAAGAAGAACAGCTTGCTAAAAAGATCAAAGAAGCAGAAGAAAAACTTGCAGAAATCGAAGCTCTTAAAAAGAGTCAGTTCGATATGCTCGAAAAAATCTCAGGTTTCACAAAAGAACAGGCAAAAGAATACCTTATCAAATTGCTTGAGGGCGAGTTAACACACGAAAAAGCTCTCAAAATTATGGAACTTGAACAGCAGACAAGAGATGAAGCGGATACTCTTGCAAGAGAGATTATCACCGCAGCAATCCAGAGATGCGCAGCAGACCATACTGCAGAAGCAACCGTAACAACAGTTGTCCTTCCCAATGATGAAATGAAAGGTCGAATCATCGGCAGAGAAGGCAGAAACATCAAAACTCTTGAAACAATCACAGGTGTTGACCTTATTATTGACGACACACCTGAAGCAATTACAGTATCAAGCTTTGACCCTGTCAGACGAGAGGTTGCAAGGCTTACTATTGAAAAACTCATTACAGACGGCAGAATTCATCCCGCCCGTATTGAGGAAATGTATGAAAAATCAAAAAGAGAAGTTGAGCAGTCAATTAAGCAGGCAGGTGAACGCGCTGTTATTGAAGCCGGCGTAAACGGCATTCACGGCGAACTCACAAAGCTTCTGGGCAGACTGAAATACCGCACAAGCTACGGTCAGAACGTGCTTAATCATTCACTTGAAGTTTCTTATATTGCAGGTCTTATGGCCGCAGAAATCGGTGCAGACGTTAAAACTGCAAAACGTGCAGGTTTGCTTCACGATATCGGTAAGGCACTTGACCATCAGCAGGAAGGCACTCACATTCAGCTCGGTGTTGAATACGCAAAGAAATTCAGAGAAAACGATGCTGTTGTACATGCTATTCACGCTCACCACGGCGATGTTGAAGCAAAAACGATTATTGCTTGTCTTGTTCAGGCTGCTGACGCAATCTCTGCAGCACGTCCCGGCGCAAGACGAGAAAATGTACAGAACTACATCAAGCGTCTTGAAACTCTTGAAAACATTGCTACATCCTTTGAAGGTGTTGAAAAATCCTACGCTATTCAGGCCGGTCGTGAAATCCGCATTATGGTTAAACCTGAAATCGTTTCTGACGATCAGATGGTTATTATCGCAAGAGATATTGTTAAGAAAATTGAAAGCGAGCTTGAATATCCCGGCCAGATTAAAGTCAACATCATAAGAGAAAGCAGAGCAGTGGATATTGCAAAATAAAAATTTTTACCGGAGATTCGTCTCCGGTATTTTTGATTGTAATTTCAATTTTAGGTATTGATTTACATGAATTTATCGTGTATAATATAACCAAATTAAATAATGGAGGCGCAAAACAATGAAAAAAATTGTTTCTGTATTTCTTGCTCTGATTCTCGCATTTTCAGCATTAGCTGTATCTGCAGCTGCCGCAAGTGAGTATCAGACCTATTATGTTCAAGACATTACAGAGGATTCAAAAATTACCATTGTTCCTGCAAACGGCTACGATTGGTATGTAAAACCCGGTGAGGATTTCAAATTCTACATTGAAGTTCCCGAAAACTATTCAGACTTATTTGTAATTGTAGAAATTGATATGGTTGTTGTTGAACCCGATGTTCACGGCATTTACACCATTCCCGAAATGGACAAGGATGCAACAGTTAAAGCTTATCTTTCCATGGAAGAAGAGCAGTCAAACCTTTTTGCTTCACTCATCGTTTTTGTAAGAAGTATCTTTGAGTGGTTTATAAGCCTTTTCGAAGGTCTTATGTCTTTCTAAAACTAAACTTACCGAGTGTTCGTCAGGACACTCGGCATTTTATTGCCATAATGTTGATTATATTCATTCTCATTACCAAACACAACAAGCAACCTATAACACATAAAAAAGAACCACAGACGGGAAAATCCTGCCTGTGGTTACTTTATATAAAATTGACTTGCAAAGAATTAACCGAGTAAATCACCGATGTTAATGTTAAGACCGAATGAATTGAGCATCTTTACAATAAGATTAACAATTCTGAGAAGAAGCTCAAGCATAGGAGACATATCAATAGCACTAAGATCTAACTCACCAAGTGCATCAAGGCTGAAATCGCTGAGAAGCTCAGCAAGCATTGAAATTGTGTAAGTTACAGTATTTGTTACCTTAATAACAACATCTTTGCTTACGTTTTCAATCGCATAGATATCAACTTTCTCGTTGGATTCATTATCAATGTATGTATAAACGGGGTCAATATAAACCTTTTCAGTACCGCTGATTTCACCTACGATTGCGCCGAGTTCATCAACAAGGTAATAAACCTCATATGTATCATAATGAAGATCATACTCTGAATCAAGATCAAGTCTTACCTCAAAGAAAAGAGTTTCATTTTCGTAAACAACCTTTGTGTTGCCCCACTCTACAGTTTCGTATGATGCGGGGTTCTTGATTGAATCTTCTGATAAATCTGCACCGCGATAGATAACTCTGTTTGCTGTATAATAATCTGATTTGGGGAAATTGTAAAGGAAACAGTCGTTATAAAGATGATATTCTGAAACACAAATTGTAATATCCTTATCGGGATAAATGCCGTATGTACCTACACTGCTCTTTGCAATATAGTAATTCTCATAGGGCTCACCGGGATTTACAGTAAGGTTTGTTGAAAGAGGATCAAGCTCTGCAATCTCATCTTCATCTGTTCCTGTAGCAAAAGCTATAACTCTTACGGACTGAGCCTCAATATAATCTGCAACTTCAACTGTAAATTCAATAGCTGAGCCTGCATCAACAGTGATGCTTACGGGATCACCCTTGATTTCTGTTTTTGTGCCTGCAGCAACATAATGAACTTCACCGTCTTTTGTAGTGAAAGATGCATCCTTGCTGTTGGTAACAACGTACCAATAATCAACACCGTACTCGTAACCCATATAGTCTGCGACATAGTCATCTCTGTAATCTGCGATAGCATAGGGCAGGTCTGCAAAAGTAACCTCGTATGTTGTTTCGTCAACCGCAAAAGCAACAACAGAAACAATACCGAATGACATTATCACGGTAAGAAGCACAGCGATAATTTTTTTCATCTTGTTCATCATTTTTTCCTCCTTGAAAAAATTATAAATATATACACATCATCATTATATATCAGTTAAAAATAATTGTCAATAGCGGTGGTAAAAATTATTCGCTTTGGGATTCTTTTTCACCTGTATCAAGCACCTTTGCGGCTCGTGAAACAGCCAGATCATGCATCATCTGCTCCCTCGTTTTGCCGTGTACTTTAAAGAACAAAAGTATAATTGCTTCTATAGTTCTTCCCACGCCTATAAGCAACGCGAAAAGCATCCATATATTTTTAAGCATTACAGGATCAGTCTGACGCACAAGTTTGCCGCCCATATACTTTGATTTTACGCCCAGAACGGTAATAAGTCCGCCGCTGAGAAGGGTTGAAACCTGATTAACAATAAGGTTTACATAGCCCATAGCTGCACTCATGATACCCTCGTTTCTGATACCTGTTTTCCACTCAACATAGTCATACATATCGCCTGTAAGAGCCGTTGTACAATATCTCTGAACGCTGTTGAAAGAACCTGCAACGGTAAGGCCGATTGTCATATAAATCAGATTAAGCACAAGATGCTCGTCGCCGAAAGGATTATAACCTATAAACCACATTATTATGTAAGTAACGCCGCAGATTGCATAGCTGAATGATGCAAGATTTTTAAGCCCCATTTTTTTGGTAAGCTTTGGTGCAAGAGGTAAAACGAAATAGCTCGGCAAGCCTGTAAACAAGCTTGTAATGGTGCTGTATGAAACCTTACCGTAGCAATTAAGCCAGAAGTCATTCTGCACACGTGAGCTGATACCTCTGCCTATTTCAAAAAATCCCTTTATCAACAGAATCCACATAGGCTGACATTTTGCAACCATTTTAACGGATTGCCACACGCTGACCTGACTCATCTCTTGCCTTGAAGCAAGCGGAACTCTCTCACGAAGGGAGAAGAAGCCGAATGTTCTGAAAATTATAACAAGTGCAACGAAGAATATCGCGCCACCCATATAAATAGCACGTCTTGATATTGATTCGGGCAAAAAGTCAATAAAAAACGGGAACAGCGACGGAATCCAGACGCCGAAAAGGTCAACATACGTATCTGCCGCAATAAGACGGTTTCGCTCATTGACGTTGGGCGTAAGATTATACAGCAATGCAGAATATGCAGGAGTGTAGAATGAGTTTGCTATTGAACCTATGTAATAAAGAACTGCAAATATACCCAGATAAATCAGCTGGGACTTTCCCTCAGGAAGCAGCCAGGGCGTCATATTTGAAATCAGCCACAAAGGTAATGTCAGCAAAAGGTAAGGGCGCACTCTGCCCCAGCGCGTTCTTGTTCTGTCAAGAATCGGGCCGGAAATCGCATTGTCAAAGGTATCTGCAAATGTACATATAACGCTTGCTGTACTCAATGTTGCGGCTTCAGCCCCGATAATGGTTCTGTAATAAAAATCCGAGTTGCTTCCGCTGAAAGTTTCCCAGTTTTTATCACCCACACCGGAAAGAATATATGATGCCATTTCCTTTGGAGAAAGGTAGAATTTATTTTGTTGTTCAAGCTGTTTATCAACAGCGGAACTTTGTATTTCTGCCATTTTACTTACTCCCAACATAAATTTATAATCATAGATATTGTAATCTATTTTTTAATGTTTTGCAATAGAAAATATTAAATTATATACAGCCGTTATTCGCAAAGCAATTTCTATTGAATTTTGCATTAAAATGTAATATAATATAAAATGGAGGTTGATTATATGACAAGTGATGAATACAGGAAACTTTCCATACTTCTCTCGGGCATCAAAAACGGCTCAAGAGATGCATTTGCAGATATTTTCGAAATGTACAACAACAAAGTTTATTTTCTCTGTTGCAAACTCCTTAAAAATACAACCGAGGCAAAAAACCTGACTATTGATATATTTGCCTACACATACTTGCAGGTATCGAATCTTCCGGGGGCATCATCTTTTGAAAAATGGCTTTATACAACGGTTTTCAACCATTGCAGACGCTATCTTATAAACAACAGACCGGAAGTTTTCGGCGATTATATTGACTCGAATTCTCCCGAAGGTGAAAAATCAGAAATACTTCTTGCACAGGATTATGACGATATGCTCAACTATCCTGACGGTATTGATGTAAGTATTGATATTATGCAGACTGCGGACTCAATTCTTTCCGAAATGCCTCAGAAAATCCGTAATGTTGCAATTCTTCATTATTTCTGCGGTTTTGAAGGTGAAGAAATTGCTAAAATTGAGCAGATTTCATTTGCCGCCTACAAAAACAGGCTTTATAAAGCAAGAATCAGACTTAAAACTGAAGAACATAAATATACAGGCATCGGCTACGATGTTCACGGTATGGTAACATTCTTTGCAGATGTCCTCTCCACCATGGCAGACAGCATCGTCGTACCCAATGATATTGCATCAAGCGTTACGGCAAGAACGGGCATCAACTGCATAAAAAACTTCAACCCCGAATCCGAAGATCACGCAGATGATGAGTACATTGACGAATCAGAAAAAGGCAGTAATTATAAAGCAACAAAATATGCTACTGCAATTTCTTCCCAAAAACAGGGTATGTCGCCTGCGGTCAAAGTTTTAATGGCTATTATCGCAATTATTGTTATTATAGCGGGTACTGTTGCCGTTATGCTTGCAATTCAGAATCGCAACAACCCCGAAAATGCTGGCACTGTGGATATCAATGACCCATCAGGCGAAACCACAACAGAAGAAACTACTACGGAAGAAACCACCACTCAGGAAGCATCAAGCGAAGCTGAAAGTGTTACTGAAGAAACAACAACCGAAGCTGAAACAACGACGCAAGAAACGACTACAGAAACAACCACCGAAACAACAACAGAAATTCCCACACAGACAACAACCGAAACCACTACTCAGTCAACACCTCAGGATGAAGAACCTGTTGGCGGGGAAAATAACGAACCCGTATACATTGAACCATTGGAGTAATGTGATATGACATTAATGAAACTTAAAAGCGGAACGGATATAAGAGGCACAGCCATAGGCGAAAACACAGACCTTACTGATGAAGCTGTAAAAAAAATAATTGCGGCATTTCTCATTCTGATGCAGAAAAAAACAGTTCTCAAGCCCGAAGAAATGTGTATTGCGGTAGGGCACGATTCAAGAATTTCCGCACAAAGAATCAAAAACGCAGTAATTAACGTACTTTGTTCAAAAGGCGTAAAAGTGCTTGATTGCTCACTTTCTTCAACTCCGGCGATGTTTATGACAACCGTAACTCTCGGCTGTACCGCTTCGGTGCAGATAACGGCAAGTCATCACCCTTATGACAAAAACGGACTTAAATTTTTCACAAAAGACGGCGGTTTTGAGGGTAGCGATATAACGGAAATTCTCAATCTTGCCGAAAATATCGACATTTCCGATATTGGTGATAATCAAAAAGGCATACCCACCGATTTTATGAACGAATACTCCGCAATTCTGCGTAAAATGATTTGCGACGGCGTTAATGCCGAGGATTACGAGCATCCGCTGAAAGGCTTTCATATCGTAACGGATGCAGGAAACGGTGCGGGCGGTTTTTATGCAGAAAAAGTTTTAAAAATATTGGGAGCTGACATTTCAGGCTCATTGTTCTTAGAACCCGACGGTATGTTTCCCAACCACACTCCCAATCCCGAAAACAAAACGGCAATGAAATTTATTTCAGATGCAGTTATCACGTCAGATGCGGATTTAGGCGTTATTTTTGATACAGACGTTGACAGAGCCGCCTGTGTTGACGCATCCGGCGAAGAAATCAACAGAAACAAGCTTGTCGCTCTCGCTTCCGTTATTGCACTTGAAAACAATACGGGCGCAACAATCGTTACGGACTCCGTTACAAGCGACGGCTTGCACGATTTTATTGAAAACCGTCTGGGCGGTAAGCATCACCGATTCAAAAGAGGCTATAAAAACGTTATAAACGAAGCCATAAGGCTCGAAAATAACGGAATCAGCGCTCCCCTTGCAATCGAAACGTCGGGCCACGCCGCACTTAAAGAAAATTTCTTCCTTGACGACGGTGCATATCTTATAACAAAAATCATCATTCTTCTTGCAAAACTGCGAAAAGAAGGCAAAACCCTTAAAGACCTTATCGCAGACCTTAAAGAGCCTGTTGAAGAAAAGGAACTGCGTTTTAAAATTCTTACCGATGATTTTAAATCATACGGCGAAACCGTTATTTCTCAGCTTTTTGAATACGCAAAAACACAGCAGGGCTGGACTGTTGCTCCCGACAACCATGAGGGAATCCGCATTTCTCTGGACGAAAATCACGGCAACGGCTGGATGCTCCTCAGATTAAGCGTTCACGACCCCATACTGCCGTTCAATATAGAAAGCGACAGCGAAGGCGGTGTAAAAACCATACTTTCACAGTTTTCACCTTTCATCAGTCAGTTTGATAAGCTCGACTTGTCAGTTTTGTAAAATCGGGACGAAATAACCCGATGAATACTTGATTTTATAATGCCCGTATGGTATTATATTATAAATATTTTAATATGAGGTGTTTTATATGTTAGCAACATTTGGCGCAATCTGGGCAAAAATTGCAGCCGTCCTTATGTCAGTAATCATGACATTCGGCACAACCTTCGGTCTTTATGCAGAACCTACAACAGCCAATGCAGAAGGCTATGTAAACAGCAACATCAAAAACGTTATCTACCTTATCGGCGACGGTATGGGACAGCTTCATCTTGAAAAAGCAAAGCAGGAAAGAAACATTACTCTTGCAATGGATACTTTCGAGTTCAAAGCTTATTCACGAACACGTTCACTCACCAATGCAGTTACAGACAGTGCTGCAAGCGGAACAGCACTTGCAACAGGCGTAAGAACTTATAACGGTGCAATCGGTGTATATCTTACTGACCCGCTTAATGTTTTTTCACATCCTTTGAACATCAGAGAGCTTTGTGCAGCAAACGGCATGATGACAGGTGTTGTTACAACAGACGAAACATCCGGTGCTACACCTTCAGCATTTTCTGCACATGAAGATTCAAGAAACAATACAAAAGCAATCACTCTTGATCAGCTCAAATCTGATGCGGACCTTATCTGGGGTGGCGAAAATGGCTATGCAGACAAATCCGAGGTTGAAGAAAACGGATTTACATATGTTACAACATACGATGAAATGATGGCTCTTGAAGAAGGCAGTCGCAGCTTCGCACAGTTTGAAAATACTTTATGGGCACTTGAACAGGCAGATGAAAACACACCTACTCTGGAACAGATGTCAATGAAAGCTATCGACCTGCTTGACGATACTGATGAAGGCTTTTTCCTCATGATTGAGGGTGCACATATCGACAAACATTCTCACAGCAACGAAGATGCAAATATGACAGAATCACTCGAAGCATTTGACAATACTATTGAAGCTGTGCTTGAATACGCAAAAGCAGACGGCGAAACTCTTGTTGTTATTACCGCTGACCACGAAACAGGCGGCATTGTAGAGAATGATGACGGAACATATTCTTTCACATCAGGCTCACATTCTGCAGCTGACGTATACATTCTTGTTTACGGCTCAGATAACTTTGTCGTAAACGGCGAAACTATCAACAACTACGAGATTCCTCAGAGAATCGCATATACACTCGGTTTTACACAAGAACAATTCCCTGCCGAGATATATAATTACTAATATCAGACGGAAGTGAAAAATAAAATGAAATCGGGAAATAGAAGAACGACAATTTCCATTTGCATAGCGGCTTTGGTGCTGATTATATCCGCACTTACTGTTGTTCTTATTGTAAACGGTCTCGAAAAAAAAGAACCGGTAACAAATAACGGACTTGTGGAAGATTTTACAAAACCGCCCGTATTGACTACAATTTTTAACGAGCAGACTACTGAAAAACCTAAAGAAACAACCACAGTCCCCGAAACGACTACTTTGTCCGAGGCTGAAAGCTATATTGAGGATTTCCTTGCCGAAGCTGAAACATACAAACCCACCGTAGAGGTAACAACCCAGGCTCCCCAGCCGTCAAAACCGTTTTTCCACGTTGTAACGGACGGAACAGTTTCTGACGACAACTCCCTTTCCGGACTTTCAGATGTAGAAAAGACCATCGGACAGGTTATTCTTGCGGCAGGTTTCAGATATGACAGCAAACAGGGCATATTTTATTCCGAAAGCGAATCTTTCCAGAGAAACCTCGGCTACACATCGCTCTATGATGCAGGTGCTGCATTTTTCGGAATGTATTATGACACAATGCGCCTTAAATTCAACTATGAAGACTATGATTGGATGATTCAGCTCTGGAAGGGCAGATACGGAATCACAACAGGTGCAGAAATCGGCATTTACTATAAAAAAGAAGGTACAGATGTTGATTTCTATGCCTGCGCGGATGACGACTCAAGAATCACAATGTCATTTGCAATTTACAAAGGCGACGAACTTTATATGACAAGAGGTCCTGAACCTCATTGGTGGCTTACAGGCTTCAAGCTATTCGAGATGATAGGCCCGCAAGAGCTTACATTACACGCTACATTCTTTATGGATGATGTAGAAATGGCAAACGCTCTTGAAGATGCAATCCTTGATTTAAACTTTATTGAAGGTGTCAATTATCAGCGACTCGGTCTTACAATGACAATTATATGGAACTAAAACAAAAACAGAGTATCGTATGATACTCTGCTTTTTCATTGTATTGTTTCCATCTCTTTCTTCATTTTGGCAAGAATCCTTTTTTCAAGCCTTGATATATAACTCTGTGAGATTCCCAACAGGTCGGCAACTTCTTTTTGAGTGTGTTCGTCTCCGCCGTCTATGCCGAAACGCATATTGATTATCATTCTTTCTCTGTCGCTGAGCCTGTTTACCACCGCATGGAGCATGCTTTTTTCTTCTTCATATTCTATTGAACTGTCAACAACACTTTCCTGCTCTGCAAGCACATCCGACAGCAAAAGTTCATTACCGTCATGGTCAATATTAAGCGGCTCGTCAAATGATAATTCAACCCTGCGGTTGCTTGCCTTTCTTAAATACATCAGAATTTCATTTTCAATGCATCGGCTGGCATAAGTTGCCAGCTTTATATTTTTTTCGGGGCAAAACGTGTTTATAGCCTTTATAAGCCCTATAGTGCCTATAGATGCAAGATCATCAACACAAACACCCGTATTCTCAAATTTTTTTGCTATGTAGACTACAAGTCTGAGATTATGTGTAATAAGCTTTTCTTTTGCATTTTTATCACCACCCAGCAGAAGCTCCAAACACTCGTCTTCTTCCTCTTTTGATAATGGCGGCGGAAGTGTTTGCGGCCCGTTTATATAAAAAACATCTTTACCAAACAGCTTAAGTTTTAACTTTAAAAACAAATATTTCAGCGTACTAACGGTAAACCATTTCATGCTTTTTTCTCCTTTGACACTCATCTGTAATATTTGACGGTAGAATAACATTGTTAATTTCTGCAGAACATACTGCCACTCCAACATTTCTCAATAGCATATCTTCGCCGTTTGCATTTATGCTGACCTCATCAACTTTGAACACAGGCAATAAAGATTCTCCTGTTACAGTGGAACAAGGCACAAGATGAATTCCATACTGCTCATCAAGATTACCTGCTAAATAATTTTTGATATTATCCGGCATAAGAGGTTCAATATCAAATTTTGAAACAACAATAAGATTTTCACCCGTAAACGGATCTGATAAGCTGTTACCTGTATCAAGAATAGCAGACAGTGTTATCGTTTTTTCATTATTTTTTATTTTAATACTGCGCAAAATTTCTCCGTCATCAGAATAGCCTGTAAACCTGTTCAACAGAACGGTTACGGCATAACATATCACCGATGCCGCGATAAGTGAGAACATTGAAAGATCTATGTACGCAATTCCGTTATTGTAACTCACTGCCGAAATGCCCGGCAATGAAGATATGCAAAGCATAATGCCCGCAAAAACAAAACTTACTGCAAAAAAATAACTTGTTTCTCTTGCGAGTTTTTTTAATCTTTTAGGGTGATAAACCGCAGATACTATAATTACAGAGAAAAGCAATTTTGTAATTAACGAAAGCATTAACCCCATGTCGGGTGCAAATATTATAAGCGACGACATTCCGCCCAATAATGCACCGCAGACGTATCTGCCTGCAGAAGGGGTTAGTTTTATTATTTTTGATGTCGCAAGCAGCAAAAGAAACGTTATTGCCGTATTAAGAAACACCAACACATCAATATAAATAACCTGTTTCACAAAACCCACCCGCCTTTGATTAACATTATACTCTGCAAAGGCTGAAAAAAATGTCATAAGCAAGTGGGCAAAAAAATAAATCGGAATTCAGCAAAAACCGAATTCCGAATAAAAAGTTAAAGGCTTAACACCGAAATGTTAAGCCAAAAAACTTATTTGCAATCAAATGCGTTTTGTGTTAAGAAACAACTGAATTATTCAGCGTCCTTTTTTCTTGTTGCTACGAATGCAACTGCTGCAAGAGCCATAACGCCTGCGATAGCAGCTACACCTGCATCACCTGTCTGAGGAATTGAATCTGCAGCTTCTGTTGAAACGGGAGCTGATTCATCTTCTACGGGAGCAGCAGTTGTGGGAGCTGTTGTAGGAGCAGTTGTGGGCTCTTCACCGATTGTTACAGTAGCTTCTGCGGGCTCATCTGTGCCTACCCATGATCTGAATGTAACCTTAAGATCAGATGCCTTTTTAGCGTCAAGAACTTTGAAAGTGATTACGCAAATTCTGCTGTCTGCAACTGCAGAGTCAGGACCGTCTTCAACACCGGCAATAGCCAATGAATAAGTAACCTGACCAGCTTCAGGGTTACCGCACTGAGCTGAAGAAGGTAAAAGGTCGTCTGCGCCGTCATAGTCAGCGTCTACGCCGTCAAGAACGTTTTTGAAAGTATTAGCAACTGATTTGTACTCAAGAACTTCTGCATCGTAAAGGAATACAAGGTCGCAGCTTTTGAGGCCAGCGATATTAACGCCTTCAACAAAAACTACTACTTCGTCAGCAGCTTTACCTTCCTGAACTTCGAACTTGATAGCGGGTGCAGCAGCGAAAGCTGTAAGAGCAAGAGCTGCTACCATTGCAAGTGCCATTGCACATGCGAGCATTTTCTTTGCAAGTTTCATTTTTAGAACCTTCCTTTAATAAAATTTCTATATAAAGAGCCTTGAGACTCATTATACCGTAACCGTATGGCAATATGCCAAAAATACATTGATATTATATACTAAGACACTTAATAAGTCAAGCATATTTTTTAAAAATATTGACTCAAAAAGCAACTTTAGAGATTATCTTATTGGTTATATTAAACAAACTCCTCGACAAAATAACATCTTTTCCATTATTTTAAATGTCTGTTTTGCTTACTTTGAGAGAAAAATATCTTTCATATAGGATTTGTGAAAGGCGGTCTTTACAATTTCATCCAGATTGCTGTCTTTCAGCGACGTAACACCCTCAATAGTTGTGCCGCCGGGTGAGCAAACCTTTTTTACCCAACCGTCAATATCTCCGCCGCATTTTTTCAGAAGTTTTGCACTGCCCAAAACCGCCTGTATAGCCGTATCGCGCGCAGTTTCTTCATCAAGGCCGTCTGCAACGCCTGCTTTCGCAAGCGCACCGATAAACATAAATGCATAAGCAGGAACACAGCCGCCCAAAACGCCAAAAACCGAAAAAAGGCTTTCGTCAAGCTGTTTTGCCTCGCCGTATGACCTGCAGATTTCGCCGACCTTTTTCAGCTCATCTTCACTCACATTCTCATTACCTGTGTAAGCGGATACAGCCGCCTCAACTGTGGCATTAAGGTTTGGAAAAATTCTTGCAACCTTTGCATCAAAGCCTGCAAGCTCTTTTATATACGCCGTTGTCTTGCCTGCCGCGATTGAAACGATAAGCGGATTGTTTTCTTTAAGAGAAGCGCTGATTGATGCAATCAGTTCGGGAAATGTCTGGGGTTTGGTTGCAAGCACAACAATATCACAATTTTTTGCAATATCATTCTCATTTTCGGCAACATTTACTCCCAATTTATTACAAAAATCAATAAGTTTCGCCTTATCTATATCATAAACAAAAATATTTTGTTTATCAAAAACATTTTTTTCTTTGCATTGTGTAATAATCGGCTGTGCCATATTTCCGCAACCGATAAATCCGATAGTTTTCATAAAAATCACCTTGATTATTATAACACATTTTTTTATTTTTGTAAATAAAAAACGCTACACAGAGTGCAGCGTTTAAAATTTAATTTAAAAGAAATTTTTTCAAATCTGCAACATCGGTTACGATATAATCTGCGCCGCACTCCTCAAACTCCCCTTCGGGAGCAAATCCGTACCTCACACCGCAACATTTTATGCCGCAGGCGTGTGCGCCTATCACATCGAACTTTCTGTCTCCGACCATAAGAATACTGTTTCGTTCACTTTCCGGAATATTCATTCTTTCACAAGCTCTTCTTATAACGGCTTCTTTTGTGTCATTTTCTCCGATTGCACCGGAAACGGTTTCAAAATATGGTGTAAGATTATAATGATCCGTTACCTTTAAAGCCATATATTCAGGCTTTGTGGTTGCAACGGCAAGTCTGAATCCGCTGTTCACAAGCCCTTTGAGAAGCTCCGCGATGCCGTCATAAGGTGCGTTTTCAAAAATTCCCGTTACAACATATCTTTCACGGTATTTTTCGATAGCCTTTGCGGTGAGTTCCTCGTCAAAACTCATATAATCGCGGAATGACACCACGAGAGGCGGCCCGATGAATTTTTTAAGTAATTCATAAGGCGGTCTTTCAAGTCCCAATTCATCAAAGGCATATTCAAGACTTCTGATTATGCCTTCTTCCGAATTTGTAAGAGTACCGTCAAGGTCAAAGAATATATATTTATACATTATTTAGCTGAAAAGTGTAAGAAGATAACCTGCCGCAACTGCAGAGCCGATAACACCTGCAACGTTGGGGCCCATAGCGTGCATAAGAAGGAAGTTTGTGGGATCTGTTTCAGAACCGACCTTCTGTGCAACACGGGCAGCCATAGGAACAGCAGAAACGCCTGCCGCACCGATAAGAGGATTAATCTTACCCTTAGTAAGCACATAAAGAAGCTTGCCGAGGAGTGTACCTCCAACTGTTGAGAACGCAAATGCAACAAGTCCGAGAAGAACAATTTTAAGAGTGTTTCCTGTAAGGAATGTATCGCCGTTTGCAGTAGCACCTACACAAACACCAAGAAGAATTGTAACAATATTCATAAGAGCATTCTGTGCGGTATCCGAAAGTCTGTCTGTAACAGCACATTCTTTAAGAAGATTACCGAGCATAAACATACCCAGAAGCGGAATAACGCTGGGAAGTATAAGAGCAGTAATTACAAGAACAACAACGGGGAAAATGATTTTTTCTGTTTTTGTAACCTTGCGAAGCTGTGTCATCTTTACGGAACGCTCTTTTTTTGTTGTAAGCATCTTCATAAGAGGAGGCTGAATAATAGGAATAAGAGCCATATAAGAATATGCCGCAACAGCAATAGGAGCAAGTAATTCGGGAGCGAGCTTACCTGTAAGGAAGATAGCCGTAGGACCGTCTGCACCGCCGATGATTGAAATTGATGCAGCCTGCTCGGGTGAGAAGCCGAGAACGATAGCAATAATAAATGCAACATAAATACCAAGCTGTGCAGCCGCACCTAAAAGAAGGCTGATGGGGTTTGAAAGCAGAGGACCGAAATCAGTCATCGCACCAACACCCATAAAGATAAGGCAGGGGAAAATACTGCTCTTAACACCTGTATACAACAGTCTTAAAACACCCGAATCGTACCAATGTCCGGGATCAACTGCACCGGATTCAATGGCATCCATTGTAGCGGGGTCTGTAAGTCCGACTGAGTCAAGCATTATTTCCGAGCCGGGAAGGTTTGCAAGAAGAATACCGAATGCAATAGGTACAAGCAGCAACGGTTCAAATTTCTTTGCTATTGCAAGATAAAGGAACACAAATGCCACAAGCATCATTACAAGGTTTCTCCAGCTTGCGGCGCCTGAAAACAATGCACCGAGTCCTGAGGACTCCCACAAGCCAATTAAAACTTCAATAATACTCATTTATTTTTAGTCCTTTCTCAGATAACTGCAAGAACTTCATCTGTATCAACAGTGTTGCCCTTCTGAACAAGAATCTGCTTAACTGTTCCGTCAACTGGAGCAACGATTTCGTTTTCCATCTTCATAGCTTCGAGAACGAGCATTACATCGCCTTTTTTAACAGCCTGTCCAACTGAAACCTTAACATCAACAATATTGCCGGGCATGGGAGCAACAACTTTTTCGCCGTCGCCTGCAACTGCGGGAGCAGCAGGTGCTGCAGGAGCAGCCTCTGCAACGGGTGCTGCGGGAGCAGCAGCTACGGGAGCTGCAACGGGTGCAACAGGAGCAGCTACAGGAGCAACTGCAACAGGAACATCTGTAACAGACTCAATGATTGCTTCTGTTTCTTCAACATTTACTTCGTAATTTTTACCGTTTAATGTAACAATGTATTTCATGATTAATTCTCCTCTAACAATTTAATTGAACTGAATGCAAGACGGTTAAGGGGTATACCTGTCTGATCGCTTACAATAGCCATAATAATTGCGGCTGTCTGATCATCGGTATTTTCAAGAACAAGCTCTTCACGTAAAAGCTTTATTGAACTGAATGCAAGACGGTTAAGGGGTGTACCTGTCTGATGGCTTACGATAGCCATAATTGTTGCGGCTGTGGGCTCGTCAACATTTTCAAGATGAAGATAACCGGGCATAGCCTGTACGGGTACTGTAACAGGAGCTGTAACGGCAACAGGTGCTGCGGGAGCTTCCGTTTTAACTACGGGAGCAACGGCTGTTTCTTCTTTTGTTTTTGAAACATTACCGCTGATAATGCTGAATACTTTTGAAATAAGAAGAATAAGAACAGCAATAACAGCAAGAATAGCAAGAACAATCATAAAACCTACAACAGCGGTTTTAAGTGTTTCGCCCCAACCCATCTGCATTTCAAACAGTGCTGATGTCATACTGTAAGCTCACCTCAAACTTTCTTAATTGAAAAACTGAATGTGCGCTTTTTAAGGTCTGCTCTCTTTTCAAAGAAAGCTTCTGCCTGCTGAGGGAATGCGATGTATGAAAGCACATCCTCATCACAGGTTGCCTTATCACCGAGATACTCTCTTGCGGCGGGAATACCGTCAGAAAGAGTGTCTGCAAAACGGCAGGTAATGGGCTGTTCGTCGCCAAGAACCTTTGTGATAAGCTCGGGCTTAATTTCGCCGGGAGCTCTGCCGTATTCACCCTTGATATAACCCTGAATTTCCTTAGCAATATTCTTATAACGTTCACCGTCAAGAACATTCTTTGTTGCCTGTACACCAACCATCTGGCTAAGAGGTGTAACAAGGGGCGGATAACCGAGGTCTGCTCTTACTCTGGGAGTTTCTGCAAGAACGTCCTCGAGTTTATCAAGCTTATTCATAGCAGTAAGCTGTGCAACAAGGTTTGAAAGCATACCGCCGGGGATCTGATAGTTAAGAGCGTCTGTATCTGTTGCCATAACAACGGGATTAAGAAGCTTTGAATCAAGACATTCTGCTCTGTAGCCTTTGAAATGCTTATTGATTTCCATAAGGAGCTTGTCGTCAAGAGATACATCGTAGCCGTACTGACGAAGAACATATGCCATTGTTTCTGTTGCAGGCTGGCTTGTTCCGCCTGACATGCTTGAAAGTGCAGTATCAATAATATCTGCGCCTGCCTCAACAGCCTTGAGAAGTGTCATAAAGCCAAGACCTGTTGTGGAGTGTGTGTGAAGAACGAGAGGAAGCTTAACCTCTGCCTTGATAGCCTTAACAAGGTCGTAAGCCTCTTTGGGGCTCATAACGCCTGCCATATCCTTGATACAGATTGTCTGTACACCCATATTTTCAAGCTCTTTTGCAATTTCAACAAACTTTTCAAGAGTGTGAACAGGGCTTGTGGTGTAGCAGATTGTACCTGATGCGATTGCACCTGCTTTGATTGTTTCGTCAACTGCAACCTGAATGTTTCTAAGGTCGTTAAGTGCATCGAAAATTCTGATAACATCAATACCGTTTTCAACGCTCTTTCTTACGAACATACGAACAACATCATCGGGATAGTGCTTATATCCGAGAAGATTCTGACCTCTTAAAAGCATCTGAAGCTTTGTGTCGGGACAAGCAGCCTTGATTTTTCTGAGTCTTTCCCACGGATCTTCATTAAGATAACGAAGACATGAGTCAAATGTTGCGCCGCCCCAGCATTCAAGTGAATAATAACCCGCCTTATTGAGCTTTTCAAGAACGGGCTTGAATGTTTCAAAGGGCATTCTTGTAGCAATCAATGACTGCTGTGCGTCGCGCAGAATAGTTTCTGTGAACTGAACTTTCATATATTTACCTCCTGTGAGTTTTAACTGTTTCAAATTCAACCCACTATACATTATACCCGAATAAAATTTAAATGCAAGCAAAAAGTAATATTTCGTGTGAAAATTTTGTCAGTTTTTTAACAACTGTTATGTGCAAATTTCCCATGACAACATTTTTGACAAAAAAATAATTAAAATACAGCAATTATAATATGCATCCGCCTATTGTTGCAAAAAGCAATAAAGTATGGTAAAATTATATAGTATTCCATTAAAAGAGGTATTCATATGCTGAATTTTTTGTTTCAAGGCGATTCAATAACAGATGCCGGCAGAGACGATGAAAACGAAGACAATTTTGGATTAGGCTGCGGTTATGCTCTGCTTGTGGCATCCGATTTTATGAAAAACAGTAAAGAAAAACTCCGATTCATCAACAGAGGTGTAAGCGGCGACAGAATCACCGACGTTTACGCCAGAATCAAAGAAGATATAATCAATCTTAAACCCGATTTTATGTCAATCCTTATAGGCGTAAACGATGTTGCCCATGAGCTGACAATGAAATGCGGTGTGGATACAGATAAATTTGAAAAGATTTACTCCATGCTTATTGATGAAGTAAAAGAGGCTTTGCCACACATAAAAATCATAATTATAGAGCCTTTTGTTTTGAACGGTACTGCCACAGCAGAAATGTGGGAACAGTTCAGCTATGAGGTTAAAGACCGCGCCGCCGCATCAAAACGGATTGCAGAAAAATACAAGCTTGAATTCGTACCGCTTCAAAATATATTTGATGAGGTCTGTGCAGACGGCGATACAAGATATTGGAGCGTTGACGGCGTTCATCCAACTGCAGCAGGACATCAGATTATAAAAGAAGAATTAATAAAAACGATTAAAAAATTTCTTTGATACATAAAAAAGGACTGTTTCACCAAATCAGTGAAGCAGTCCTTTGCATTTTATTTTTCAGATTCAATATATTTGTTAATTACCGTATATTCACGCAGATAAAGACTTTCCTTATCGGGTGTATGCTTTTTATATGTGCCGAAAATATCAACAGCATCTTCAAGCTCTACCCATTTGGGAACCATACCTTTATAAACCTCAGTTTCGGTTAAGGCGCGCTCGCCCTCCCCTACAATTTCGCAGATAAAATAACGGCTTATATATAAAATGTCATAACAGTATTCGTTTACGGTAACAAAGGGTCTTATGGGTTTCACCTTAAAGCCTGTTTCTTCCATAAGCTCACGGATAACGCATTCTTCAAAAGTTTCGCCCTCTTCAAGACTGCCGCCGGGGGACATATAAAACCCTGTTTTTGATTCATGCGATAACAGAATTTTATTATCCTTAACTACAATGGCACGGCATGAAGTGCGAGCCTCTTTGTACGGTGCTGTATATGTTTTACTGATTTGTTCTATTGTTTCCATTTTAACCACTCATTCTGTTTTATGTTTTTCTACAAATTCAATCAATCTTTTCCAGCTGTGGCGCGAGAAAAAGTGTTTGGAATGAATCTTGAAATATCCCACATGGCCGTCAAGCAAGGCTTCACCTGCTTCAAGATATCTGTCGCAACCGATAAGACCGTCATTTTCCCACATTTCCGACGCCGCAAGACAGCACATCTGCTGAGATTGAGGGTCTGCCCAGACATCCATATCACATGAGCCTACAATTACATATCTGGGAGCAATAGCCGCAATCAGATAATGCTGGTCGAATACATCGGAAATATTATCTTTTGCATATTTAAAATAATTTTTACAAAACCAATAGGGAAATCTCTCAACAATGTCTGCAATATTCTCGCCACGTTTTTTCAAATCCCTGTTAATATGGGCAAACTCAACACCCGTACTGCCGTGGGCAAGTGAATCGCCTGCACAGCCTGCCGCATTGGAAAAAGCGAACTTAAAACGCTCATCCGTCATAGCAGTATATAAAGCTGTTTTGCCGAGCCTTGAATGACCTGCTATTGCAACATTGTTTTCATCTGTTCCAGGCAAAGTCAGTCCGTAATCAAGCACTCGCATAGCTGCCCATGCCCAGATTGCAATTTTGCCGCCGGTATAATCATTTACCTGTCCTTCGGGCAGAAGCAAAGGTGCAATTCCCGTTGTAAAATCGCCGTCATCGGAAGAAATATCAGTATAGCAGAAAAGCAGGTAATCCACATTATATTCCGACATTTCCTCTCGGGGGAAATAGTGTGATTTTTCCATAGGATGAAAATTATTTATAATAACCAACGGACGTTTTTTGCCATCGGTGTGCAAAAGCCTGTCAACTCTGAAAGTATGGCTTTTGCCGTTGATTTCTATTGTCATATTAACATAAGTAAAAGCAACCTCACCGCAACAATACCTGTCGTCAATAACTGTTGCTTCGGATACACTCCAATCGTACGGAACATCGGGCAGATAACCGTATACCTCACGCTGCATAATTTCTTTCATTTCTTCCCTGCTTTTAAGCGGGGGCAGATTGCGTCTTTCAAGCTCTTTGTACAACATACACACCTCATTTTCAGTTTGTAAAAATAATATAACATACATTCATGAAGAAATAAAGATTTATTTAAAAAACACATTCTTTTGCTTTTGGACCTCCAAAAAAAATGACAGCATAACTCGCAAAAGATACAGGCACGAAAAAGAGGGAACGGCAAAACCGTTCCCTCCATAAAAATGTTTGATTTTAGTTTTTTATCAGCCGAAATATCTCTTAAGGAAGCCTTCCAAAGCTCTGCCGTGTCTTGCCTTGTCATGGATTTTGACGCAGTATAGCCATTCTTTAGATAAAACACATTGACAAACACACTATTTTTTTATATAATAAAAGTGTAAACGCCGGGACATATACGCGTAATCGGACTATAAAACGCAAGCCGGACAAAGCTCAAGGAGGGGTAAAAGTGGCAAAAACAGAGTTAACTCCTGACAATAAAGTGGGAGTAGGTATTTACAAACTTGATGAAAAAAGTTATGTGTACAGAATTTCTGTTAAAAGAAACGGAAAGAGATATGATACCACACGAAAGACAGATAAGGACACAGGAAAACCATTCACTTCAAAAAGTGCTGTAGAAAGAGCAAGAGCAAAAGAACTTTATGAAATCGAGTTAGAAAATAAAAAAATCCCCAAGAAAAAAGTAACTGTTGATGAGATATTCAATTACTATCTTCGTAATTCAGCTCTTGATAAAGCTCAAAGCACAATTACAAAACAAAAAAGTGTTTATAAAAACCATATTAAGGAAGTTTTTGGCGATACCAATGTTTCTGAATTGGCAGTTCAGGATATTCAGGACTTTCTCAGCAACAAATATAATAATACAGACCTGCAATACTCATATATAGAGTCATTTTTGAAATTTTTCTATCTGATTGTAAATCAGGCAAACAACAGAAATCTGATAAGCACGGAGACGTATAATAAACTTTGTGTTAATCCCGGTACAAAAATGGCTATGCCAAAAAGAAGAATTGATGATGAAGAAGAGGATGTCCGAGTTTTTACTGAAAATGAAGTTAAAATAATCAGAGCTATTGTTAAAGATTCAAATGCTGAACTTGCTATGCTGCTCGGTCTTGAAATGCAATTGCGAATAGCTGAAGTTTACGGTCTCACATGGGATAACATCGATTTTGAAAACCGAATGATTAGTGTTGAAAAACAGATGCTGAGAACAGATGGAATTTTCACTTGCGGTCCTCTGAAAACATCAAAAGCAAAAAGAAAAATACATATGACAGACCGTGTGTATAATCATCTTGTTGAACATAAAAAAAATCTTGATAAGGCGATAAAAAACAAACCTATTTTGTTTGAACAAAAGAATGTTACTGTTCCTTGGGAAGACGGCCGAGGTCATATCTATAAAAAACTGCATCTTACAGATTTTATTCACACAACCACAACAGCTGAATTTCAGACTTTCCATAGCTTCAAATACTGGGCACAGGAAATAAGAGATAAAGGCAAAATGGAATTTAAATTCCACTGGCTCAGACATACCGGTGCAAGCTTACTTGCAGACCTGAATACACCAATTCACCTTCTCTGCAACCGCCTCGGCCACAGAAAAATTGAAACGACATACAAATACTATACAGGTATTACCGAAAGAGGCATTGAGATTCTGAAAGACAACCTTGATACAATTTTCGGGGAATAAAAAAGTGAGGATATATTATGACAGAAATTGAAAAAATGCAACGAGCCCAAATGTATATTGACAAACTTGCAAATGGCATAAATCCCATTGATGACACACCTGCGGCAGAAACAGATGTTATAAACAATGTCCGCATTTCAAGATGCCTGTTTTATGTTTCCGATATATTGAAAAATGTAATAGAAAACGGAATTGCAACACCTCGTCAGCCAAAAGCAAAATTAGTACCATTTAACATTTCAGATGAAGCTTTGGTAAATTTTCAATATTCCGAAGCCCCTATTTCATTGAGTGAAATAGTCAACCGTTTAAATGCACTTATCGACACAGAAAGAATGAAAAAACTTTCCTACAAAAATGTGGCTGCTTGGCTCATGGATATAGGTGTTCTTGTTGAAAAGCCTGATGAAGAAGGCAAAATGAAAAAGTTCCCGACCGAAACAGGCGAAGAAATCGGTATTTTCGTTTCAACAAAACAAGGCAGATACGGTATGTACAAAACAGTGCTGTATAACTTATCAGCACAACATTTTATAATGGACAACATTGAAGCTGTTCTGGCATATTGCTGAGCACATATAAATAAGATAAAAAGTCGGCGTGATTTTAAATCACACCGGCTTTTCTTGTTTGACGGTTATTCGGGGATTTTTCCTCCGAATAAACGGATAACAGCGAAAACCGTATACGGAATCCCGCTTTTGTCGGGATTTTTTATTTTATACAAGAGAAGAATGCAACATAATTAGAATGATGTAAAAGATGATATGGAAAGAAAGGAGCAAAAAAATTAACAAAACAAGGTCAGAAAGATAAGAGAACCATAACTCTTCCGAAAAAATGTGGGTGATAATTTTAACATACTATCTTTTATATGAAGGGGTGCTGAAAATGGGTCATAAAAATAAAAAGAGTCTTAAGCAACAGGTTGATGAAGAACTTCGCAGCATGCTTGCTATCGGCCAAAGTAAACATGTTGACAAAGTAACTGGAGAAACTGCAGATAAAATATATTCCTACGGAACTTTTGATTCATACCAACAACAGTGTATTGCTTTTGCTGTTTACTGCAAAAGTCAACATAAAGCAAAAAATCTGGCAGACTGCAGACAGTATGTCAATGAGTATCTCAAATACAATATCGACAAAAACTATTCTGCCTACACAATCAAGCTGCAGGGTTCTGCTCTCGCAAAGCTTTTTCACTGCAGCACAAAGGAATTCATTCCCACTCCACCCCGCGTGAGAAAAAACATCACAAGAAGCCGTCTCGCAGTAGAGCGAGACGGAAGATATAAAGCAGGCAAAAATAATGATTTTATCAGATTTTGCCGATGCACCGGATTGCGCCGAAGAGAAATAACCGCCCTACGAGGCGATTGCTTGCAAATGAAAGACGGTAAATACTATATTTTTGTCAAGAATGGTAAAGGCGGTCGAAAAAGACTTTCAGAAATCATCGGTTCTGCAGAAGATATTGCATTTGTTGTTGATACAATGCAAAAAGCTGAACAAAAGAATGTTTTTGATAAAATACCCGACATTGACATTCACTCATTGAGGGCTGAATATGCAAAATCAGTTTATGAAAAATACGCCCGAAACAGAAACGACTATAAAAACGAAAGACTGATTTTATACCATAACAGATTAGTAGCCACTTACACCGATAAATCTGAAGTTCTGCAATATTACAATCCCGATGGCACAATAAAGAAAGGCTTTACCGATGTTCGCACAGCCTACCATTGCCGTGATGACAAGAAACACATCTGTTATGATAGATTAGCCCTTCTTAAATGTTCACAGAATCTTGGTCACAATCGAGCATCAGTAGTTGCCGACCATTACCTATGGTTCTAAATATTTAATATTGATTAATTATAAATCATCATATATCTGCCCTCACATCTGTATGGGCAGTTGGCTTATTGAGTTTTCTACATGAGTATGATATAATGAATCATATAAATTCTTAAGGGATGTATAGTAGTGTTTAATAAATTAAAGAATCAGAAGAATTACATACAATGGATTCGCAGAAAAGTCGGTCACGATAAGATTATATTAGTTCACGCAGGCGGTTGTATATTCAATGAACAAGGTGAAGTGTTGTTGCAACGTCGAGGCGATTGCAATATGTGGGGATTTCCCGGCGGTGCTCTTGAATTAGGAGAAACACCTGAAATGGCTGCCATCAGAGAAGTTAAAGAAGAAACCGGTTTGGATGTTAAGGTTGGACGACTTATCGGTGTTTATACAGATATCGATGCAATCTGTCCGAATGGTGATAAATATCAAAGTGTATGCATAGCATATGAACTTTCTGTTATCGGTGGTGAACTATTTTGCGATAATACCGAAACACTCGAACTTAAATATTTCCCGATTAACAACACTCCTAAGCTGTTTTGCAAACAGCATGAGGAAATGATGTCGGATATAAAACAATTTTTTAACCAAAGGTGAAAATATGGGCTATATAATGAGTTTAAGAAAACTTGTCGGTCATATACCACTATTACAAGTTGGTGCAAGTGTTATTGTGGTTGATGAATGCGGTCGCATTTTGCTTCAATTACGCAGTGATAATAACACTTGGGGTTACGCCGGCGGCTCGGTAGAAATAGACGAAAACGTTGAAGATACTGCAAAAAGAGAATTGTATGAAGAAACAGGCTTAATTGCTAAAGAAATAACTCTTTTAGGTGTTTTTTCAGGCAAAGATATGCACAACATTTATCCCAATGGTGATGAAGTTTCTAACATTGATATTGTTTATATCTGCAAAAACTACGATGGCGAATTGAAATGTCAGCCGGGAGAAGTAGAAAACTTAAAGTTTTTTGATATCTCCGATTTGCCTATTAACATTTTTAAGCCTAATTTACCGGCCATTGAAGAATATATTTCAAAGTATACAATAAGGTGACAAAAACATGATTAAAATAGATGCAGGAGATTTCTTCTTGATTGAGCCAAGTGAAGAATATGCAGAGCAGATTGCTGAATATAAACAGGCTTTTCTGGATACCGATTCCTCAATGGATGGTTGCGGTCCTCTTCGCAGATGCGAGGATTCGCTTACATATATTTCGGAGTGCAAAAAATACACATCGCCCGAAACACTTCCTGACGGGTGGGTTTTGTCAACGCAATTTTTCTACATCCGCAAGGCTGATAATCGACTTGTGGGTATGATACAGGTTCGTCATTATTTCAATGATTGGCTTTCAGAGTTTGGTGGTCATATCGGGTATTCAATAAAACCTGACGAAAGAAGAAAAGGTTATGCAACATCAATGTTGAGCGCTGTTCTTCCTTATTGCAAAGAAATCGGTCTTGAAAAAATTCTTATTTCTTGTATTGTTAGCAATATCGGAAGCGAAAAAACAATACTTAACAATGGTGGTGTTTATGAATCCACCGTATATGAACAAGACAGAAAATACAATTTGAAGAGATTTTGGATTACTCTTTAATAATATATTTTTCAGCCCTTCTGCCCTCACATCCGTGAGGGCAGTTGTTATATTGAATTCCTTAATAAAAAGTGCTATAATTACATTTGAGAAATCTTTACATACAGAAAGCAGGTGGATTCAATGAAACTGGGAGTAATTACCGATATACATAACAATGTTACAGCACTTAAAGTTGTTATCGAAAAATTACAACAGTCAGGATGCGATAAGATTGTTTGTTGCGGAGATATAATTGGAATCGGACCATATCCCGAAGAAACAGTTCAATATCTGATGCAGATTCCAAATCTCATTGCAGTCCGTGGAAATCATGAAAAATACCTGCTTGATGAAATGCCGACTGAGTATCCCAATGAAGAAAATATGGGTTATGAGGAAATGAAACATCACAAATGGGAACACGGTTTATTGTCAAAAGAATCAGTTGATTTTCTCAGAGGTTTACCGTATCAAACAAGTTTCAATTGTGAAGGTTACATGTTGACAGTTGTACATTACTGTATGGACTATGACGGTCATTATAAGGGCGGTAAGAAAAATCCGTCTGCAGATGATTTGGATGAAATGTTTGATAATGATAATAGTGACTTCGTTTTATACGGTCATAATCATTGCAGAAACATCTGCAAGGGCAATAAGTTTTATATAAATGTCGGTTCGCTCGGTTGTCCCGGAGTTGATAAAAATATCGCACGGGCAGGCATTGTGAATATAGATAACAATAGTATCGAAGTGCAAATAATCGATGTTGAATATGATGCTGGTGAAGTAATCAGGGCAATCGATGAAATTAATTGTCCTGATGCTGAGAATATAAAAAGGTACTTTTACGGAATCTGAAAAACAATGTTTGTTTATTGTTTTAATCTTTAAAAGTTTTGAAGGATAAATATGGAAAACAGCGAAATAAAAAATTTTCATAATGCATATATAAATGCTGATGAAAAAGAACTTGACAGGTTATGGAATGAAGTTGCACCAAAAACTTTAATTAAGTTCTTTTCCGCTGAATATTTGCCTGATGGAAAAAATTTTTCTTTAGAAAACATCAGTAATAATACGATATGGTTATCATCTCCAAAACATTTTAATGACCCTTTAGACTGTGTTATAAATATTGATTATCATAAATTAGAAGATGATATGTCAAAACAGATTCTTTCTTTTTTAGTTGGTCCATTACATACAGAAGAGATTGTTCATTCTGAACTTTATAAACAATTTATCTTAAATAATGAAGGACAAGCATTCTCAGAGTTAAAGCAGTACTGTGCTAAAAGAAGAGATTCAGTGTATGTTTCCTGTTTTACAGAAACAGAAAACTTGTATTCTTTGGCAATGTGGGC
Source organism: Acutalibacteraceae bacterium (assembly GCA_045535305.1). Taxonomy (GTDB): domain Bacteria; phylum Bacillota; class Clostridia; order Oscillospirales; family Acutalibacteraceae; genus UBA1081. Next base: position 2,094 of record JAZSLJ010000091.1, on the reverse strand, counting down.
TCATTATGCAAAAAATCATACCGGTTTCTGTGCTGAGTACGCTTTTGATAATGTAAAAGATTCTGTAGCATTTGGATGTATTCCTGTTTTTTATACAAACGATTATAGCTATAAAATTTACACAAATAATATCAACGAAGATGTACAGAATGTTTTAACTTTTGCATTTACTAAATCTTGTGATTGGCAGAGTGAAAAAGAGTGGCGAATAGCCGAAATCAAAGATGATTTAATTTGTGATGGCTATGCAAAAAGGTTTACTTTACCGAAACGAATTTACATGGGTTGCCGAGTGTCGGAAAAGTTAAAATCTGACTTAAAAAAAGCCTGTGAAGAAAACAAGATAGAGCTGTATCAAATGAAATTAAAACCTGGAACATATTCTTTAATTGCTACAAGAATTATTTAAACAGCAACAATTAGAAACATTAGATTTTTGGAAAGTGATTAATATGAACAAAGATTTTGAAAACATATTGAAAGAACGATTCAGTACAGATTCTCTTATCTCAATTGCAACTGTTGATAATTGTGGAGTTCCGTGGGTGAGAACAATTGATACTATCTATATTGACGGTGCATTTTATACCATAACCCACAATTCAACAAACAAAATGAAGCACATCCGAAAAAATCCCGTTGTCGCAATCTGTGGCGAATGGTTTTCAGGGCACGGCAAAGCTGAAAGTTTAGGCTATATCTGTAATGAAGAGAACAAGGATTTAGCTGGTAAATTACGAGAAGCGTTTGCATCGTGGTATGATAACGGTCACACAAACGAAAATGATGTAAATACCATAATATTAAAAATCACCGTTACAGACGGTATCATTTACAAAGACGGAAAAAGATTTGAGCTTTTTATTGAGGAGGCGAAATAATGCCAAATTCTATTGATGATTACAGAAACTTAATTGAACAGCCTCGGGGCAAATTGTTTTATGATATGATATTCCGTCAGTTGGATTTTACGACGGATAAAAAGTTAAACATATTGGATTATGGTGCAGGTTTTTGTGTTACAGCAAGCCACTATGCAAAGCATCATAATGTAATTGCATATGAACCCAACCCCGAAATGTTTGAAAAACGGGTTGACGGCGATTACAGTCTCATTACAACTCGAGATGATTTGAATAAACTTTATAAAAACAGTTTTGATGTAGTTATTTGTCACAATGTTTTGGAGTATGTTCAGAATGCTGATGAAATATTACAGGAATTGGTAAAATTTCTTAACTATGACGGAGTTTTATCTATCGTAAAGCATAATCTTCCCGGCAGAATTTTAGCATATGCTGTTTTTGATGATACACCTGATGCTGCGCTTCAATTACTGAATAGTGATGCGGACAATGGAAACAACCTTTTTGGAAAAAGAGGAACATATGACAACAAAATTCTTTTTGATTTTGCGGAAACCAACGGTCTTGCATGTGAGAATATATTTGGTATAAGAACTTTCTTTGCTCTTTCAACTAACGATAAAATAAAATATACCGATGAATGGTATATGAATATGCTCGAACTTGAAATGCAAACCTGTAATATTGATAAATATAAAAATATTTCATTTTTTCATCATCTAATATTTAAAAAGTGAATTTGTCCATATAAATCAAGAAAAAGTATTGGTTTATTGTTATCATATTTCAAGGGTGCTATATGAACGATTTGGAAATAGTTGTTGTTACACAAGAATATATAAAGTTACATCATAACGATGTTGATTTCAGCATAGAGAGTATATGCGATGCTATAGGATATTCCCGCCGTCAGCTTGACAGATTGTTTCATAAATTCTTGCAGATAACTCTTTATGAGTATGTGAATGCTGTTGTGTTAAGCAAAAGTGCAGAAAAGCTGATTAACACAGATGATAATGTGCTTGATGTAGCTTTAGACAGCCATTTCACTTCTCACGAAGGCTATACAAGGTCTTTTGCAAAAAGATTTTCTGTTACTCCTGATGAGTACCGTAAAAGTCCGATTGCGATACCTTGGTATATCGGACACCCTGCAAATCATTATCATATCTTGAAAGAAGGACGAGAGATGGAAAGTACATCAATCTGTACAGTAATACCTGTAAGC
>JAZSLJ010000058.1:0-28437 GCA_045535305.1 Acutalibacteraceae bacterium | reverse complement strand
TAGTGATATATTTTTCCTTTGGAAAAATGTGATATATCCGTCTGCGACGGATGTGATATATTTGTTTCACAAATGTGATATAATTTGCCGATGGCAAATTGTTGAGGAAGCCGCTTTGCGGCTTGGATTATAATGGGTAAGAGCAAAGCCATTCCGACACATTTACCGCAGGTAAATATATCACATAACCGTCAAGGTTATATATCACATTGCTTTGCAATATATCACACGCACCTCAGGTGCGTATATCACTACAATAATTTATCGCACAGCGATAAATTATTGTTCATAGTACCCCATAACCTCAAGAGGGTCGGATATTTCTCCGTCAACTCTTATTTCCAGATGGATGTGCGGATATTCTGCATCGGATTCACAGGGGATTGTGCCGAGAGTGCCGATTTTGTCGCCCTGCTTGACGGACATGCCCTTTGCGATGCTGTCGCTTGCAATAACGCCGTAATAGCTTGATACAACATCGCCGCCGTGATTGATTGTTACAACAGATCCCATAACCGCATCTTCTTCAATGCTTGCAATTCTGCCGTCCGCAATAGACTTTACCGCATCTCCGTAATTGCCGTTGAAATCCACACCGTCATGTGTTCTCCAGTCGCCCATAATTGCATTATAAACGGGTATACCCATACTGTAATCCTTGCCTATATCCGTACCCAGAGGCAGAATATATGATGCGGGGGCATTATCCTCTTGTGTGATGCTTTCTGTTGTTGGTTCTGTGGTGGTAACGGTTGTGATTTCCGTTGCAGGCACAATTATTGTTGCATCGTATCTGTCGTCGGGGATATTGTTGATTTCTGCTTCAACATTTTCATCGACAGGAGCAGTTGTGGTGGTATTTTCTGCAATATCTTCCGATGTCATCCGTGCAACCGCCATAATTGCAATAATCAGCATAACCGAACAGATTGCTATTGAATATTTTTTAATTTTCTGCTGTGCAGTTTCCTTTTCGTTGTTCATATAAAACATCCCTTCATAATGTACTGCTAATATTTTGTACAAAGGATATATGCTTTATTCAGCAAAAACAGAATAATTTGGATTTGACATTGAACTTTGTGTGTGATATTATAAAATTGGTATATTCTATTGGAGGATGAAATAAATGAAAAAAAGAATTTTTGCATCGGCAGTGTCTGTAATACTTTGTGTTTGCTTAGCATTCGGATGTATGGTGCCTGCACTTGCCGCTGACAATGTTTTGAGCGATCTTATGGGGATACTTAACGGTTCCGGCACAAGCGGTTCAATCAATTTCGGTTCATGGATTTCGGATATGATTAAAGAGGAGAGCAATAAGGAATCCGTTATTGATAAATTGGTAAACAATCTTAAGGATAAATTCACAGGCTCGGGCGATTCGGGTCCAGACGAAGATGTTGAGGATGAAAATGTTTCTGTTGAGATTGATCCCGGTGCGGCAGAAAGCGTTGCAGAGCTTTTTAATGTTACTGTAAATGAGTTGAAAAAGGGCAACCCCTCTTTTGTAAAAACCACAACCGCAACTATGGATAAAGAGATTTCAGAGAGCCTGCAGGGCGGTCTTGGCGTTGTAACAGGTCTTGTTGAGTCAATCATCGGCACAAAGGATATTTTTGCAGGTGTTCTTGACGGCTATAATTCCGAAGGTAATACGGTTATAGAGTATTTTGAAGCAGGAAATGATGTTGTGAATAACATTTCCGTTAAGGGTAAAGATTATGTAACCCGTATTGCAACTGAAGATATTGAGGATTACACAGTTTCAATCTATTCATCGGGCAGATACAGAATACATATTGACCTCAAGGACGTTGAGGGTGCATTGTCAAGATCCGGTCTTGCAAATGTTTTCGGTACGGATACGGAGTACGCGGATAAGGATTTTGCAACTATTGAATTGGGCACAACATCACTCAATATAAATGTGAAGCTCAAATATACGGGCTGTTATGTTGAATGTTCCGTAGGCAGACGCGGAAACATCGAATCATATACCACACACATGGGAATAACCTTCCTTTTCCAGCAGGAAGACGGCACATATTCCACCGTAATGCCTTATTTTGATGTGGATTTTGAAAAAGAGGGCATTATTTATACGGTTACTACCGAGTACAGCGACTTTGAGCACGATTTGAGATATGTAGGCGATGCAGACAGCGACGGCAAAGTAAATTCATCCGATGCAAGACTCATTCTGCGTGCGGCGGCAGGTCTTGAAACCATTTCCGAAACAGCTGTGCCTTATTGTGATGTTGACGGTAACGGAGTGCTTACCGCAGGTGATGCAAGACTTGTGTTAAGAGCCTCTGCAATGCTTGAAGAATTGCCCACAACAGAGGAGCTTCTGGGTATCACACAGTATGAAATGGATGAATCTGTGAAGAATCATATTGATGACCTGTTGATTATTCTTCTTGCTTATCAGACAGCAGCTGATGAAGAAGCAAAAAAACAGCTTGAAGATTCAACTGATAAAAACGAAAAACCCATGGAAGAACCCACAACAGGCACAATAAATTCAACAACAGGCAAGGTTGAAGATTATATCGGTGCAATAGGCGGTATTTTAGGCGGAGATTTTTCTTCTATCGGTAATTTGTTTAAATAAAATAAATAATATAATAAATAGTTAAAATCAGTCGATGTAATTCGGCTGATTTTTTATAAAATTGACAAGTAAATTTCTTTACATGTTGTACGGTACTGTAATGCTTTTTTGCTTTACAAAGCCGTTTTTTGTGGTTTATTGTTGCTCTGAATACTATATATATTTCTTTTGTGTAGAAAAAGATGCAGAGTTTTTGGACTATTTAAACAAAAATGTACAGTAGTTCACAAAATTTACAAAAACTGTTGTAATTCAAAATGAATAATGTTATAATTTACATGCTATTATTATGCCTGTTTATATCTTTTTTAGGCACATACCCTTTTTTGGAGCAAAAAGGTGTTTCGGGCGAATAGATTATATTTTAGAAAGGAAATGATTTTCTATGAAAATCGCAAAGAAATCACTGAGCGTATTTTTATCATTATTAATGATATTCAGTGCATGCTCAGTGTGTCTTACCGGTTTGTCGATTACTGCTGCAGCCGCATCAGGAACTCTTCAGGCGGTAAAAGACGCGCTCACCGATGATGTTGCTCATGAGATCGTTTACAACGGTAATGTAGCTAATAATGAGTACGTCTATAAAGGTGATGCTGATGTAGTAACAGCAGCTGATGAGATTTATGCTTATGCAATGTCTCTCAGAGCAGGTAATGCATCTACATCTGAGAAAAACTCTACAGCAGGTTTGTTGGCAGCTGTAGCAGCAAACACAGGCTTCACTTCCGGCGACAAGTACACTGCATTGCAGTACATTCTCGATCCCCCCGGAGATATTATTTCTGGTATCGAGTTAGTTACTCCTGCATATGGTGGAGAATGTGACGGTTGTGATCATAAATGGGTTTATAACGAAATCCCCACAGAAAAAAGCCAGAAGGTTGTAAAGGTTTATACAACAGCTAACTCTCTGCTTGAGGATTATGATTCCATTGATGAGATTCCCGTATCTCTCCTTCAGGGTGTAACATTTACATATTCAATGGTTCAGGATCAGGCATGTCTTGATACGGAAGAAACATATATCGAAAGCGGATGCGAAAAAACCAGATATCATTGCTACGGTTACAGATGGAACTATTTCTCATCTTTAAAGAGAACAGAGATCAAGAACATTGTTTCTATTGAAGAACTCAAGGCATTTGAGGAAACTCTTGCTTCTGCAGATCTTTCAATGACATTCGATGAAATGATCGCTCTTCCCGCAGCTGAACTCGAAGCTATCTACAACGAGAACTATGCTCCTTATCAGGCAATGATAGACAAGTATACATTCGACAAAGTTGAGAAGTTCTTTGGTAGCTACAATCAGTATTTCCGTGATCTTCTCAAGGCAATGCAGATTAATCTTGCAATGCCCGCTATCGATATCCTTCTTGATAAGGTAGGTACAGCTTACGATAGCTCAAATTACGATGAAATGGCAGCTATCTATGCTCCTGCTAACTCAGCTTATAATGTAATTAAGGGATTTGGCTCCGAAGTCTTTGATTATATTTCTACAAAAGCTGAATATGCAGACTTTGACCTCGCAGCAGCAAAAGATTATCTTAAAGATATGAAGAAGGCTATGGATCTTATCACACTTCCCGGCCTTAAAGCAACTGTTGATGCTGACCTTGCTGCTTACGGTAGCACAGATCTTAATACTACAGATATCGCTGTTCTTAAGACTATCTTAAATAAGCTCAACGGTTACAAGGGTACTATTGATGCTGCAGACGCTAATGCTGTTAGCTCAGTAATGGCAAGCACAGTAAACAACCTTAACAACCTCATTGATTCAGTTAAGGCAACTCTTAAAGCAAGAGCTCCTGAAGATACTGAAAAAGCTTTCCAGGTACAGTATGATTACTATACACCTCTCCTCTTCGGTAACTACAGTGATATGGCAACAGCTGATGTTATGGCAATGTATTCAGATTACCAGGCAAATCTTGATGCTCTGAAAGTTGTTTATGACGAGCAGGTTGCAAAATACGGTGCAGCTGTTGTTAATCCTCTCTTCTCCGTAACAATCGGCGAAGGCGGTTCACCCACTCTTATTCAGAATGCTGTTACAAGCATTGGCACAACAGCTATGAGAACTGAACTCACAGCAAGAAACAGCTCTCAGCTCGCAATCGCTGCCGGCTACAAAGATATGTCAGCTAACGTTAGCTTCGATAACCTTGTTATCATCGGCTCTGCTGTTAAGAACTTTGACCAGGCTCTTTATCAGCTTTGTGCAGATAACGGTTGGGTAAGTACAGCTGACCAGGCTCTTTATTCAGATGTTTCTGCTGTTATCAATGCATACAATGCATTTGTTAATAAGATCAATACAAGCGGCTTCCAGAAAGTTGAACTTGACGAAAACGGCGTTTACGTTGTTCGTGATGTTTATGATGAAGACCTTGTAAAGACAGAAGCTTACGAAGTAACAGAAACAAAGCTCAATGATACAATCGTTAAGCTTGACAAATTCCTTGCTTCAGATGATTTCGGTGCTCTTGTTGGTCTTGAAGATGCAGACGGTAATGCAGTAGGTCTCGGCGATTACCTCTACGGTATGCTCGGCGATCTTCTCTTCAATAACGACCTTATCAATATGGTTGTTGGTATGCTCTTCCCCATGATTGAAGACCTTCTCAATAATGAGATCGGTGCTCTTCTTAACAGTGAAGATGTTAACCCCAACGGTGTACCTCCTCAGAACCCCGGTGCAATCGGTTATGTTGACCTTGCTTCTCTTGTTGATGCTATCAGTGGCGGTATTGACGTATATATCGGCGATACAACAAAAGAAGGTCAGGAAAGAATCCAGCAGGATTTCCCCACTCTTCTTGCAGGTGCCGGACTTTATGTATTCCCCACAACATTGGCAGACAGCCTTGTTAATTCAGGCGTTCTTACAACCTCCAGCGAAACTTATAAGCTTTTGAAGGATGCAGGAAAGACCTGGACCTCTCTTGGTGAGCTTGATATAGAAACAGAAACCTTCACATACAATCTTAACCTTGATTGGGGTATCACAGATAAGGATTCATTCGTTAAGGTTCTCGGCGGTGTTCTTGATTCCGTAGGTGCTCTTCTTCCCACACTTTTCCTTAACCAGGCATTCAGCAAGACTCTCGGCTCTGCTAATTCTCCCGCAGGTGTAGGTTACGGTTCTATTTCTGCTATCTCTATTGTTAATATTGATAATGCCGAATTCTACGCAACCCTCAGCTTGTCAGTTCAGCCTCTGAACCTTTATGCAAATCTCTTACAGCCTCTCTTCGGTCTTCTCGGTCTTGAAGCTAACGCTAATCTGACCACATCATCAAAGGGTATTGATTATGCTAAGGCTATTCTTGATCCTATCTTCGGACTTCTTGATAAGGTTGTAACAAATCCCCTTGATACAATTCTCGGCATTCTTCCCTCACTCGCATACATTCTTTCAACAGACTTCATTGATTCATTCCTCGGCAGTATCGTTCTTGACTTCTCAGTTAAGCTCGGTATTGCAGGCTCCAATGCAGGCGGTCTTTTCGGTACGTTGCTTAACTTCCTTGGCGGCGCACTGAGCTTTGAAGTATTCGGCGATCAGATGGGTATTGCTGACATCGCAGGTGCAGCAACTCTTAAGGATCTTGTTGGTATTGACATCAGCAATATCAATTCTCTTCTTGATTTCCTCTTCGAAAAACTCGAAGTTGAACTCGATCTTCCCGACATCGACCAGACAGGTCTTATTGAATGTGCAAAGTGGAACAGCAAGACCAGCCTTACAGCTGATAAGGCAGACGTTTTCTTCTTCCTTCTCGACTACATTGTAAGCGCTCTTAATGCCGACTTCCTCAATACTATCATTGGTCTTGTTGGTAATTCATCTCTTGACCTTGAAGGTACTCTCGGCACAGTTCTTAATAAAGTTTTCGATTCAGTCGAAAATAATCCTGACGATGTTATCGCAGCTCTTGTTGAACTCTTCAATCCTGTTGAGTACGAACTCAAGGAGCTCTCAGCTCCTGCAGGTGCAGACGAATCTATCGTTTACCTGCACTATGCAAACGATTGGACTAAGTCCGAATCACAGTATATTATTAATAATGCATTGAATATCGTTGCTACAATTCTTGAAATGACAGGCTCTGAAATAACTGATATCACTGCATTCCTTCAGGAAAAAGTTGACGGTCTCTTTGCTGATGCATTCACAAATGAGACAATTACAACTCTTGTTGAAAAACTCGCAGGTATCGGTGATATTCCTGCAATCCTTAACGATATCCTTGTTGGTCAGCTTGGTGTTGACATCACAGCATGGGCAAATGACTTCGGATATCTCTTTGATGACACATTAACAGCTCCCGAAACACCCGTTCTCGGCGTAACAGCTGTTGCTGATGAAGAAGGCAACATTGTATGGAACGGCATGGCAGACGGCGACAAAGATGCATTTATTGATAATCTTTGCGCACTTCTCGCTCCCTTCGCTCCCGCAGTTGCATTCCTCTTCGGCGGTGAAGATCTCGGCTTGTTCGGCGTAGTTGAACTTAAGGGTTACGCAGGTGCATTTGATGCATCACTCGGTCTCCTTCTTGAAACACTCGGTGTTGACGTTCCCGCAGTTGATTTTGCAGCTGATCCTATGGGTGCTCTTAACACTGTTGTTGATGCTGTATTTGCATGGCTTGATGCTACTCTTGCAGCAGATAACCTTGCAGAAATCGCAGTTAACCTTGTAGCTGACTTGTTCCGCTTCATCGAAAGCAACGGACTTTCAGTTGTTATCAACAACCTTCTTATGCCCGTACTTGCTCTTGTTGATACAGTAAGACCTCTCCTCAATGTGGATGTAAATACAGTTCTTTCTGTACTTCTTTCTGATCTTATCAACGGTGAAAAGCCTGATACTGATAAGCTCCTTGATCTTGTTCTCGGCACATACGAAGGCACAGACGATATTGTTGTTACAGTAACAATTGATAACCTTACTCTTACAAGCCTTCTTAAGATTGCTGATGAGCTCCTTGGCACAAATCTTGTAGAGAGCTCATTCGCAACAATCGGTCTTAAGGGTCTTTGCAATGAAGATATTGATGCAGCAGATGCACTCACAATCATCATTTCAACACTTATTGACTGTCTTGACGAGCCCGCAGCAGATGCAAGCAAGACAAATGCACAGGCACTCTTCGGCTTCATTGGTGAAAAGACAGGTAATGACCAGATTGGTGAAATCGTTGCAACAGTTCTCAACCTTATTGAAGGTATTGTTTACGAATACGACCAGCCTGACTGGGGTTACATGTTTGGTGAAGATGAAGAATTCGATATAAAGCTTCCCACTCATACAATAGTATACCTTGGTTACGGTAACAACTGGACAAAAGATACAGCAGACGCTGTTTACGATGCCCTTGATGAAATCCTCGACCTTGTTCTTGCTTCAACTCTTGAAGAAGGCGAAACACTTTCAACTCTTATCAATGGCTTGCTTAACGGTAAGGTTTACACAGACGCTAACCTCAAAGCAGTTGTTGAACTCCTTGTAAATCTTCTTGCTGACCTTGACGCAACACTCTTCGAGCTTGTTGATGTTGTTGTTGATACAAACATTTCAACATGGTTCACATTCTGTGAAATTGACGAAGCAACAGGCGAGTATGTATGCACATACGATTGGGGCGTTGACGCAGCAGCTGAAGCTGACAAGAAGAATGTATTCCTTGCTGGTCTTCAGGCTGTTCTTGAACCCGCAAACTCACTTCTTGCATGGCTCTTCTTCGGTGATAGCTATGAATTCTTCACAGACTCCGAAAAAGATGCTGAAGGCAACTACACTTATAAGAGCCTCATCACTCTCAACGGTGGCGAAGGCTACGCAAAGGGTCTTGTACCCATTCTTGAAGCTCTCGGTCTTGAAATGCAGCCCGCAAAAGCCTTCTGTGACGAAGCTACAAAGACATACAATGTTGGCGAAGCAGTAGTTGGAATCGTTGATTCTCTTCTTAACTTTGTAGACGATGTACTTGCAGCTCCTATCGACGAAGTATTTGAGCTTCTTCCCAACCTTATTTACTTCATCAATGCAAACGGTGTCAAGTCAAGCGTTAACAACCTTCTTGCTCCCGTAAATGCAATCCTTGCAGAACTTTCACCCATCGTTGATGATATTTCTATCGGCGGTCTTCTTGCTGAGCAGATCGGCTTCGATATTACAGATATCACAATGGATACACTTCTCAAGCTCGCAGAAGATAACGGTATCAAAATGAGTGAAAAGCATATAGCTCTCATTAAGACATTCTACATCGGTGAGCTTTCACAGTTCGTATCTGCAAACGGCGACTACGCTTACAGAATAGCTTACACAGATGAAGAATCTGCAAGCGATATGCTTACAATCATTCTTTCTCTTGCACTTGACATTCTTGTATGCAACGAAGAATTCTTTGCTCCTATTCTCGGTGAAGAAACATACGGTGCAATTATTGACCTCTTTGAGATTACAGAATCTAAGGCAATGCAGGAATATGATTGGATGTTCACTGAGTATGCAGACACAGATCATGTGTTCAATGCAACAAATACATCTGTAAAATATTCCGTTGCTTACAACAACATCTGGACACGTGATAAGGCTGAATACATTGCAGATAATCTTATACCTTTCGTAACCAATATTCTTGGTCTTATCGGTCTTGAAATCAATGGTGTTGAAATCAGATCATTGGATGATCTCCTTGATACACTCCTTGAAGGCAACCTTTATACACAGGAAACAGCAGATATGCTCATGGATCTTCTCAAGAGCCTTCCTGATCTCTTCGGTGAATATGCTGAAATCGGCAAGCAGGCTATCAATATCGTTGATAGCGCAATCGGCACAAGCATTGCATCTTGGGAAACAATGGAAGTTACTGTTGAGGATGGTAACAGAGATTCCTTCATCGCAGCTCTTGAACAGATGCTCGCTCCCGTAGTACCTCTTCTTGATGTACTCCTTTGTGAAGAAGATCTCAGCTTCTTCTACAACATTGAAGGCAACGATGTTATCACAATCCCCGGCTCAGCTGGTTATGCTTACGGTATTATTCCTATCTTCGAAGCTCTCGGTTGTGAAATGATGACTCCCGACGAGTTCAAGGCTCTCAGCAACGAAGATAAGATTGGTGCAATCATTGAGCCTCTTCTTGACAGAGTAGATGTTATCCTTGCAGATCCTGTAAATGAGATCTTTGCAATGCTTCCCGAAATCATTTACTTCATCAACTCAAACGGTCTTGATACAGCTGTAAAGAATATCATCAATACAGTTGATACAGTTCTTGCAGCACTTGAGCCTATTCTCGGTGCTCCTGACCTCATGTCTCTTCTTGGTGTTGACCTTGCTATGTACAACTTTGATTACATCGTAAATATGGCATGTGAAGCTATTGAAGAATCAACAGGTCTTGATGTTGAGCCTCTTATCGTTGATTTCGTTGCAGAGCTTACAATGGGTAAGGTTTACTCATACACATCTGCTAACGGCGAAACCTACTACAAGATGGCTTACGCAGGTGAAAATCAGTTCGCTGATATGATCACTGTTCTTATCAGACTTGCAGTTGATTGGCTTGCAACAGACAATAACGCAGATGCAGTTATTGCTCTTATCGAAGGCAACGCAGAAAGTGAAGAAGCTGCAAACAGTGGCGCAACACTTATTAAACTTATTGTTAAGGGTCTTAATGTAGAGCCCGCAACAAGCGGTTCAATGGCAGTACTTTACTACATCTTCTACGGTCTTAATAATGCTGCTAACGGTCTTGATACTCTTTACGGCAACTATGGTGAGTCTTGGAATGCTCTTGTAGACCTCTTTGAGGAAAGCGAAGACAGCAGCGTTGAAAAGGTTGGTAACTTCCTCAGCTCAATTCTTAAAGAATTCGGCGGCGTTGACGTAGAAAGCTCTAAGGATGACTGTGATTGTAACTGTCATAGCAACAGCAGCTTCATCAGATTCTTCTTCAAGATTGCTAACTTCTTCCGCAGACTTTTCGGTATGAACGAATTTGAGTACTGCGAATGTGGTGAAGCACACTGGTAAGAACTGATTAAATAAACTTTAATTAAATAAGTTTTCCCCCGAAGCTCTGCTTCGGGGGTTTTGTTTGCATATGAAATGAATACAGCAAAAAAATTCTCCCGATTCGCTCGGGAGATAATTTTTATTCAATTAAAAGTTTCTGCCGTTCCAGCCCCAATCATCAACGGGGTGATACGTTACATACACCGCAGAACCGGGAATATCCAACTCCTGCTCGAATATGTCGCATATTGCGGCGGTCATTTTTTCGTAGTCGGCTGAAGATGCGCTGCCGAGAAGGCTTACAGAAACATATGCACCTTTTTCAAGCTTGCTACCGCCCATCCACAGGTCGTAATTGTCATTTATGCCAACCATAAGATATGTTTCAGCTTTATGAATGATAGGCATTGTTGCGCCGAGCTTTGTTTTGAGTGTTTCTTTCTTTTCTTCCGTAAGTTTAACGGTGATTTTTGAGTCAATAAAGGGCATTTTTATCTCTCCTTATGCAAGAAATCCTTGAACTATTATGTTTTCAGCTTCTTCTTCTGTCATACCGAATGTCATAAGTTTAAGAAGCTGGTCGTTGTTGATTCTGCCGATTGCGGCTTCGTGAACAATCTGTGCATCCGCATTGTTTGCGGTGATTGCAGGTACGGAGCTGATTTTTGCATTGTCCATAATGATTGAGTCGCATTGAACGTGAGCTTTGCAGTCTGCATTACCAACAGCGGTAGGCTTAAAAATCTGCTCAGAATCATCTTTTGCAACTGAACGGGAAATTATCTGCGCGGAGGCATCTTTGCCGTTAAGATTGATAATCATGTTGGATTCAGCTCTCTGCTTGCCGTGTGTCATAAGCTTTTCAACAACAACATATTTTGCGCCTGCTTCCATGTGTACATCAGTGTCGCGGATGGTTGAATCAACACCCTCAATCTGTACCATTTCCATTTCGCAGTAGGAGTTTTCTTCCATAAAAACCTGTGTTGTGGGGTTGAGAATACGCTGACCTGTGCCTTCGCCTTCGCCGTAGTGCTTTTCAACATATTTAACCCTTGCGTTTTTGCCGATGAAAAATCTGTGAATACCGTCGTGTTCACTTGACTGACAACCTGAGTTATGAATGCCGCATCCTGCTACGATTTCAACGTCTGCGCCTTCACCGATGTAAAAATCGTTGTAAACCGTGTCGTTAACGCCTTCCTCTGTAATGATTACGGGAATATGCACTTTTTCAGCCTTTGCACCGGGCTTGATTTTAATATCTATTCCCGGTTTATCTGTTTTTGAAACGATTTCAACGGTTTCTGTTGACTTGCGTTCAACACCTAAGCCGTTTTTTCTTATGTTATATGCGCCAACAGAGGGTACAGAGCCGATGTCAGCGATTTTTTGAAGCATAGAAAGATCAATTTTTTCCATATTATACCTCTTTTCCTCTGAACGAGCAGCCCTCATCAAATTCACTCATAAGACGGGGGAATATTTCATCTTTAGGACCTTGATTTTTAATAAAGCCGTCTGCGATAACGACAATTTCGTCTGCAAGCTGCATAATTCTCTCCTGATGAGAAATGATTACAATGCTTTCCTTGCGGTTTGCCATAATTGCTCTGAAGCTGTCAACAAGCATTGTGAAGCTCCACAGGTCAATACCCGCCTCGGGCTCATCATAAATTGCAACATTAAGCTCTCTTGCCATAAGAGTTGCAATTTCAATTCTTTTAACCTCACCGCCCGAAAGGGAAGTGTCAACCTCTCGGTTGAGATAGTCTTTGGAGCATAAACCTACTTTTGTAAGATAAGAACAGCATTGGTCTTCGGGCAGGTCTTTGCCGTGAGCAAGACTTAAAAGACCTCTTACTGTAAGGCCTTTAAATCTGGGCGGCTGCTGAAAAGCGTAGCCGATACCCATTTTTGCTCTTTCTGTAACGGTCATGTCGGAAATATCAACACCGTTGAGCAAAATCTGACCCGATGTAGGTTTTTCAATACCCATAATCAGCCTTGCAAGGGTAGATTTGCCACCGCCGTTAGGGCCTGTTATAACTATAAATTTTCCGTCGGGGATTGTGAGCGAAACATTGTTTATAATATCAAGTTTCGATTCACCGTCATTGACAGAAAAACTGACATTTTTTAATTCAAGCATATTTTTTCTCCTTGTATAACTACAAATATATCCAATATAGTATTATATAACTATTAAGTAATTATTGCAAGAGAAATAAGGAAATATGCAAACAATAATTTAATGTACAATGTACAATTTACAATGTACAATTATTGAATCATAAAAATCGGGTTAAAGGGCGAAGCCCTTTCCTCAATTGTACATTATACATTGTACATTGTTAATTGGCTAAATTATAATTTATTCTTCATTCAAAACTATCGTTGCGGTTACAACCGTTATGTCATCATATTCATTCTGAGGCATATTCAGATGTGCGGTTTTTGCAAGCTTGTCTGCAAGCTCATTACCGTCGTAATCTGTAGCCGATTTTAAAATTTCACGCCACATTGTAACTGCCTCTTGTGTAACACCGTCTGTCATAAGCACTAATGTGTCGCCGTCAAAAAGCTGTAAATCAATTTTTTCAAATGCAATCTGACGCAGTATACCTACGGGCAAAGAGGGTTTTTCTATTTTAAGCATTTTTATCTTACGCATAGCTATGGAAAAGCCTGCGCCCGCTTTGAAAAATCGGACTGTACCGCTGTAAAGATTAACCATCGCAATATCCAGCGTTGCTATAGATTCCTCGCCTGACCGCACAAGCATTGCCGCATTTATCATTTTAAGAATTGCATCTGCGGAGAAACCGGAACGGAGCATACCCGCAGTAAGGGAACAACACATAACGGAATCTGCCGCCGCCCTTTTGCCTGTACCCATACCGTCGCTCAGGAGCATATAGAAATTGCCTTTGCCGTCAAAAAAGCTGTCAAAGGTATCACCGCACCAGCCTGTGCTGTCGGCACTTATCTGATGCGAACCGAAATTAACCTTATATTTTGTCTTTTCACACATACATATACGAACGGTCCCGTCAGAAAGCTTATGGATTACGGGGGATTCAAAATGTTTTTCAAATGCATCGCCGAGATTTTTTGCAATCATATTGCCGTTGAATTTTATATGTGATGCAAAGCATATTTCGCAATAAATATGATTTTCCGCAGTCCTGAATACTCCGCAACTGAGGGGCGGCAAATCCATATCGTTTTTAAGCAGTTCATTTGCAAGCTCGGAAAGGGCTGAGTTGTATTCTTCGCACGAATCGATTGTGTTGGACATCTCTGCAAGAAAATCCGAAACACCCGAATACTGGTCGGAAACGATGTTGACGGTTTCGCCTGTTTTTGATATTTCTCGCATTACGTTTCTGTATTTTTCAAAAGATGACTGCAGATTTTTAACTACTGCATCCGTATTGATGCAGGATTTTGCAAAATATTCGGGTACGGTTACATCTCCCGTTTCATAATGCTTCATCGATTCTGTAATTTTTTCAAAAGCGGTCTGTGTTGAACGCATATTTATGCCGTAGCAGGTTTTATATTTTTCACATTCTTTACAGACGTTTGCGCACACATTTTCGTAAATTTTGTTTTTGTCGGGAATGATTCTTTTTCTGTATATGCCGCCGATGGCTTTGACTGCCTGTGCAACCTCACCCATTCCTTCGGATGCGGTATGAAGTCTCATTTTAAGCACATTTCTTTGCCCTTCAAGATAAACACCTTCTGCAGAGAGTGAAAACACGGCAGAGTATATGTTTTTGATATTTTTAGGCGTGATGATAAACAGCAGACAGGCAATTCCCACATCGTATATTATGTAGGTTGCACTTACCCAATCGTCGGTTGAAATTGCCGTTATAGAAACGGACAAAATAAATATGACGGATGCTGTGAATCTGTTGCGTTTGCTGAAAATCGAGCTGAGCAGACCGCCTAATGATATGCCGCCTGTTATAAAATCTCCGTTGCCCGATAACCCCAGCACAAGTCCCGCAATAATGCCCGATAATGCGCCGTATTTATCACCGCCGTAGGTTGCGCATATAAGCACTGTGTATGAACCGAATATTACGGCTAAAGAAAAATTAAAAACAGGGAAGCTGTCAAGTGCAAGCAAAATAACGGCAAAAAATACCAATATTGCCGCAGTTTCACTGCCTGTGAGCCGTGCGGCAAATCTTTTTGAGCTGTCGATGTGCAGAAATCTGTCAAAAAACCATGCTGCCGCCGCCGCAACAGCTGCTTCCAAAGCATAAATAATAATCTCTTCTGCCGAAAGGGTTATTGATAAGCTGATTATAAGTCCTGTTGAAAAAATCGAAATAAATGTTGATGCGGCACTGAACCAACGCTGATAATTTTTTTGAAAATTCCTTTTGAATACATATGAGAGTATGCCTGCTATTGCCGCCGCCGCAATATAGCGTAAAGTAAGCACAGTTGCACCGTATGTGTAAAAATAGCCTGCCACACAACCCAGAGCGCAGGCGGGTATGTATTGGGGATATATTGCACCGCAGAGTGATGCTCCGAAAGGTGCAAGCTCGGTAACCGTTGCAGAGGATGCAAAAAATCCGCCCAATGCCGCCAGACCGTTTTTTAAAAGTGAAACTGCAGTATATTTAATCAGTTGTTCGTTGTTTATTATGTTTTTCAAATTCCGTGTTTTATACATTTTTTAATCCACCTGTTTATTAATCATACAAAACCGATACTGTCGGTTTGAATAAAACGCATTTTAGCGATTTTGCTTTCAATAGTCATTATAAAACAGAATGTATAAAAAAAGTGTCATAGTATGGATAGCTTTTTTCATCGTTTAAAAAGATAAATTGTCAAATAAAAAGGGAACTGCGATGTTATATTTTTTGCGGTTCTGCTATTGCATTACATTTGTAAAAATAGTATAATAATCTATTATATAATAATTAAATTTTTATGAGGCATTATATGGATTACAAAAACGATAAATACAAAAAAAGACCTGCTCACGACAGAACAGACAGAGCAGAAAGACCCGACAGAGCAGACAAACAGGAAAAAGCCGCAAAGCCCGAAAGAGTTGAGCGCGATGACCTTATAATCGGCAGGAACGCCGTAAGAGAAGCTTTGAAGGCTGACAGACCTGCAGAATGTCTTATGGTTCAGCGCGGAGATAAAAAAGGTGCGGTTGCACCTCTCGTTGCACAATGCATTGAGAAAAAAATTCCCGTTAAAGAGGTTGATATCAAAAAGCTCGACTTTATGTGCGGACACAGCAACCATCAGGGTGTTATCCTTATCGCCGCGGCAAAGGAATACTCAACGCTTGACGATATTTTTGAAAATGCCGCAAGTAAAAATGAGCAGCCCTTTATAATTATCTGCGACGGACTTGAAGACCCTCATAATCTGGGTGCCGTTATCAGAAGTGCTGAGGCGGCAGGTGCACACGGCGTTGTTATTCCTTCAAGAAGGAGCACAGGCCTTGGCTATACGGTAGGTAAATCCTCGGCAGGTGCACTTGAATATATGCCCGTTGCAAGGGTAACAAATCTGAGTGTTGCTATTGAAGAAATGAAGAAAAGGGGCGTATGGGTTTATGCCGCAGATATGGACGGCAAACCCTATTATGAAACCGATATGTCAGGAGCTATTGCAATTATTGTAGGCTCAGAAGGTAAAGGCGTAGGCAGACTTGTAAAGGAATCTGCCGATATCGTGGTTTCAATCCCCATGAAAGGCAAAATAAATTCTCTTAATGCCTCTGTTGCGGCAAGTATCCTTATGTTTGAGGCATCAAAAACCAGAAAATAATTTTCTGAATTTACGGTGATGAAAAAATGGCTGAAAGAAAAGTCAGCGGAAAATCAAAAAAGAATATAACTCAGGCATCGGCAGATGCTTCGGCAAGACGCAGTCAGCAGTCAGAGTACGATGCGTTTGTGTCCCAATTCGGGCCTGATTTAAGAAGACGTGTTACAAAAACCGTTCCCGAGCCTAAAAAAACGCGCGTAAATGCTGATGAATTTACATCTGCAAGATGCGGTGAAATCAATCCCCGCACTACCACAAATCCTGCCGCAGAGCATCAGATTTTTACAAAGCGTACAGGTAGGGTAGTATCAGACGATACAGGCTTCAGAGGTACTGATTATAACGACCGTTTTGCGCTAAAACCTGAAATGCCCGAGCTTGAACAAACCGACGGTATTGTTGCTCAGGGCGGTTTTGATGATGCATCCGTTCCCGGTCAACAGACTATGGCAGATCTTGTATCTTCAGCGGACAGCGTTGAGGAAATCGTCGTTCCTGTTGAATCAAAAATCAGTAATGAAGAAAATGCCTTTGAGCTTGCATACAGAACAATGCGCAGTGAATCAGGCGTAACATTCGGCAAGTCCGAAAAATTAAGAGCTATTGCAAGAACTGCGGCAGATGACGCAGGTATGGCGCCCGACAGTCAGCTTGCATTTCCTGCCTTTTCTCCTCTTTTTAAATTCCCCGACGATGATAAAAAAGGCAAAGGCAGAATAAGGAAAAAAGAAAAAAAACATAAGAAAAATGAACAGCAGCCTGCTGTTTTTGATATTGATGAATCAGAAATCGTTACATCTCATTCTCCGCAGATGCCCGAGTCGGAATCTCTTGCGGATAATTCCTCTGTCGGTTCACTTGACAAAAAGCACAGAGCAAAACGCATTTTTGAAACCATAAATAATGCGGGATTGAAGGATTCCGAGCCGCATTTTGAAATGAATTCAAAATCGGATGTGTCCGAAACATTGAAAAAACTCAGAAAAACACAGTTTATTGATTTTATAAAGACTTTTGTTCTGCTTGTTGCAGGTATTGCATCGGGTGTTGTTTCTCTTATTGCTTCAAAACCCGAAACAACGGCAAATTTGCTTCCGCTTTTAATAATTTTTCTTGTAATTTCGGGTGCGGTATGCATAAAAGAGCTTGCAGACGGCATAAAAGATATATTAAAGCTGAAACTTTCTTACAGCTTCGGCTCGGTGGTAATTTACGCGTTATCTCTTATCCAGACGTTTGTTGCCGCGATTGCATCTTCGGACAATTTTGTTTACGGATTAGCTCCTTCGGCAATTTTTATGCTGATGTTTGTTACCGTACCCAAAATGCTTTTGACTGATAATATGTATTCTGCCGTAAAGATGTTTGATTCAGAAAAGGGTGTTTCTCTTTTCAAGCCTCTTTCGGAAAGCGGTATTGAAGGGGCGGTAAAATCCAAGTCGGATGATGATAAACAGATTCGTTACAGCGTAAAAACAGATTTCGCAACAGGGCTTATAAAAAAGCTTGATAATGCCATTCCTGCCCCCTTTGCAGGGAATATAATGTTCATTTTCGGCTTTGTGTTCGCTCTTATACTCAGTATTGCGGCGGGAATCAAAAGCGGCAGCTTTGCATTGGCAGTTACCGTATTTGATGCGGTGGTAATATGCTGTATTCCTGTTTCATACACTCTTTGTGCCGCGGTTTTGCTTCTTTTGTCAAACAAAAAGCTTGCAAAAAAACGTTCAAGCATTATTTCATATAAATCTGCTCAGGATGTGGCTCAAACAAAAGCAGTAGTTT
Organism: Acutalibacteraceae bacterium; assembly: GCA_045535305.1. Taxonomy (GTDB): domain Bacteria; phylum Bacillota; class Clostridia; order Oscillospirales; family Acutalibacteraceae; genus UBA1081. Next base: position 10,162 of record JAZSLJ010000058.1, on the reverse strand, counting down.
TTAACGATTGCGATATTATTGAAGCATCTTCCTGCTGTATTCACGGTGCTAAGTTTTTCGGCAGTACAGACCCTCGTAAGGTATCTCTTTGCTGTGCGGCTGTAATGAACAGTGCCGATATGCCTCTTTATGAAATAATGAAAAGTATTATTGAGCAAAGTGAAGATGAAATTCCTGTTGCTGATGATTATATTTTAACCGATAAAGGTGTTGCCGCAATTTATAATGGCAAAAAAATCCTTTTGGGTACAAAGGAATTTTTAACGGAGAATCACGTTTGTATTCCCGATGAGGACTTTGACGGTAAGTATATCACAGGCAGCAGAAAGCTTTTGTACCTTTCGGTAAACGGCGAATTCAGTATGTTGCTTATTGTAAGCTATCATGTAAAAAGAAGCGTTGCAAAATTCTTTAAGTATCTTGCAAAAAAGAATCTTAACATAATATTCTACTCCTGCGACCCGAATATATCCGCAGAGTTTATAGAGAAAAAGTGCAGATTGAATAAAGGTACGGTTGTAAGGCTGAACGAAACCGAAACTGCATATTTCAAGGATAAAAATTCAAAATCGGAAAACACTCTGCCGGCTCAGGTGTTTACCGACGGTAAAATATCTTCTGTTGAAGAACTTATTAAGAATTCTTATTACCTTACAGCCTGCATAAATGCGTTGCCTTTGATAATTTTTGCACTTTCGGGACTTGGCGCACTTGCAGTTGCCGTTCCCGTTCTTACAGGCAGTTTTGCAGTTGTGGGCAATCTGTACATTATGGCTGTAAAGTTAGTAGGTCTTTTTATAGGAATAGGTGTTCCTGTTATAGCTTTTAAAGAAAAATAAGGAGGAAATAAAATGGATTATATTTTTAATCTGTTCAGCGGTGAGCTTTCTTGGATTGATGTTGTAATTCGAGTTGCGGTGTCCGTACTTATCGGTATTTCTATCGGTATTGAACGAGAGCTGTCAAATCATCCCGCCGGAATGAAAACTCACGCTCTTGTGTGTCTTGGTGCGGCAATAACAACTATGATTTCAGCAGAAATGTGTTATTCACTTATGGGTAACGAAGCTCTTGATGCATCTTCAAAGGTTGATATGTCCAGAATTGCATCGGGCGTTGTTTCCGGTATCGGTTTTATCGGTGCGGGTGCTATTATCAAATCAAAGGACGGCTCTGTTGTTACCGGTATCACAACCGCCGCGACAGTATGGATAAGCGGATGTATGGGGCTTGCCATCGGTATGGGCTATTTCAGAATTATTGTTGTTGCAATGCTTGCAATTCTGTTTACAACAGGTATACTTAAAGGAATTGAGCGTAGATTTATCAAACACAGAGGCAACCGTTACATTGAGGTTATTTCAAACGACAGGCAGAATGCATTACCCACTCTTGAGGACTATTTCGACCGAAAACAGATAGTCGTTACCGCTTTTGACTGCATACTTAACGATAACGAAAGTGAAAGCAGAAAAGACGACGGTGTAAAGGAATACAAATTCAGATATTATCTGCGTATTCCCAAGGGTATACCTTTTAATACAGTAATGCGTGATGTTGCCAAAATGCCCGAAATTACCGAGGTGTATGAGGCAGACCCCGCAGAAATGAAAAAGAGAAAAGGATAAAAATTTAAAATTTAATGCATCGCTTCGACGATGCATTTTTTTTGTTTGACTATAGGCATTCAAAAGTTTTAATAGTTATCAATTTTGTTCAATAATGTTTTTCGGTATGTTGCAAGAGAATTTTCTGATATGTTTACATATATACAATCTTCGCACATCCCCATAAAGTTGAGCGAAACTGAATCTAAAATGCATTTTTCATTTGACCAATAAATACAAAATTTGTTAGCACAATTCATAATATCACCTCGGAATTATTATAATTGTTTATTTGTAAAATATCAAGTACCCGAAGCATTTTTGCAATAAAAAAATCTATACTGTTATCAAGTAAATGAAGTATAGGTGATTATATGCATTTGAATGAAGCTGTTTCAAAAAGAATATGCGAACTGTGCAAACAAATGAATTTGTCGCAGTATCAGCTTTCAATGAAAAGCGGTGTTCCGCAGTCCACATTAAGCACAATTATTAATTGCAGTTTTCCGAGTATGAAAATGCGTATTATATATGAGATATGTGAGGGACTTGAAATTACATTGAAGGATTTTTTTGATTCTCCGCTTTTTGACAGGGAAAACCTTATAGACTGAAAAAACACCCGAGGCGTTAGCTTCGGGTGTTAACTTTTATATTGAATCTACAAATCTGCAAGCGGAGATTGCTGCAACTGCGCCGTCTGCGATTGCTGTTGCAACCTGACGGACAGATTTTGTTCTGCAGTCGCCTGCGGTAAAAATGCCTTTCGGACTGTTTTCGGGTATACAGGTTTCATCTGCTTTGATGTATCCGTAATCATTAAGAGCAACGATATTTGCAAAGGGCTCGTTTTCGGGTTTCTGACCGATTGCAACAAATACGCCGTCAAGCAAAAGCTCTGTTTTTTCGTTTGTTTCGGTGTTTTCAATGACGATACCTTTGAACTGTGCATCACCGAGAATCTCTTTTACAATGCTTGAATAGATAACCTTAACATTGTTTCGGTTTTCAATATCCTTAATCAGCTTTTCTTCTCCTGTAAGGAATGATAGATTCTGAATAACCGTAACGCTTTCGCAGATGTCGCTGAGCATAACTGCTTCCTGTAATGCAGAGTTGCCGCCGCCTACTATTGCAACGTTTTTGCCTTTGTAAAAAGCACCGTCGCATACTGCACAGTAGGAAATGCCTTCGCCTACAAAATTATCCTCATTGGGAAGCTCTAATTTTCTGTGGGCAGAGCCGCCTGCAATAATAACAGCCTTTGCATTGTATTCGCCGTAATCACCAATTACGGTGTAATTACCCGGTTCGCCTTTGATTTCCTTTGCGGTGTCAAGCTCAATTTCTGCACCTTGTGAGAGTGCCTGCTCTGTAAGCTTGTCGGCAAATTCCGTGCCGGACATCTGTATAAATCCCGGATAATTTTCAACTCTCGGCGAGTGAGTAATCTGCCCGCCGAAGGTTGATTTTTCTAATACAATAACGGATTTTTCTGCCCTGCGAGCATAGATTGCCGCCGTAAGACCTGCAGGGCCTGCTCCGATTATAACAATATCGTACATTTTTTACACCTGTTTAGCAACCTGTTCGGTAAATGCTCTGATGTTTGAAAGGTTTGTGATCTTTTCAATCTTATTGCCTGAAATTACAACGAGTGTGGGAGCCTGTTTAACGTCAAATTTCTTTGCAAGCTCGGGATGGTCGTTTGCAAAAACTTCTTCAAATTCAATGCCTGCTTTTTTGAGGAAATGAACAGCCATTTTGCAGTTGGGGCAAGTTGAGGTTGCGAAAAGTATAACCTTGTCTTCATCTGCAACATCTTCTGTAACAGCTTCAGTTGTTCCGGTTGCTCTTGAGTTGGGAGTTACATTTTCAAACTTTTCGGGTGAATAAACCTTTCTGTCCTTGTACTCCTGAGTTTTACCGTCGTTCCAGTTCTGAATGGGACGGTAGTAGCCTGTTATACGGCTGTAAACCTCTGTTTTCTCGCCGCATTCGGGACATTCATAAACCTCGCCTGCAATATAGCCGTGGTTTTTACATACCGAATATGTGGGAGAAAGTGTGTAGTAGGGGAGCTTGTAGTTTTCTGCAATCTTGCGGATAAGTGAAGCTGCGCTCTTCCATGAGGGAAGCTTTTCGCCCAAGAATGCGTGGAAAACAGTACCCGATGTGTAAAGAGTCTGCAAATCGTCCTGAATGTCAAGAGCAGCAAAAATATCGTCTGTGTAACCAACGGGAAGATGTGATGAGTTGGTGTAGTAGGGAGTGCCGCCCTGTGTTTCGTCTGATGCTGTGATGATATCGGGGTAGTGCTTGATATCGTGCTTTGCAAGACGGAAGCTTGTGGATTCAGCGGGAGTTGCTTCAAGGTTGTAAAGGTCGCCGTAAGCTTCCTGATAATCGGAAAGCTTATCTCTCATAAAGTTAAGAACTTCCTTTGTGAATTCCTGTGTTTCGGCGTGAGTCATATCTTTTCTGAGCCAATTTGCGTTAAGACCAACCTCGTTCATACCAACAAGACCGATTGTGGAGAAGTGGTTGCTGAATGTGCCGAGATAACGCTTTGTGTAGGGGTAAAGACCTTCGTCAAGAAGTTTTGTTATAACATCGCGCTTAATTTTGAGTGAACGGGCGGAGATGTCAAGCATTCTTTCAAGACGCTTGTAGAAATCTGCCTTATCCTTTGCAAGGAATGCGATTCTGGGCATATTGATTGTAACAACACCAACTGAACCTGTGCTTTCGCCGCTGCCGAAGAAACCGCCGGACTTTTTACGAAGCTCTCTCAGGTCAAGACGAAGACGGCAGCACATACTTCTTACATCGCTGGGAGCCATATCGCTGTTGATGTAGTTTGAGAAGTAGGGAGTACCGTATTTTGATGTCATTTCAAAGAGTAAACGGTTGTTTTCTGTTTCTGACCAGTCAAAATCGCTTGTGATTGAATATGTGGGGATAGGATACTGGAAGCCTCTGCCGTTAGCATCGCCTTCAATCATTGTTTCGATAAAGGCTTTGTTAATCATATCCATTTCTGCTTTACAGTCTTTGTATTTGAAATCCATTTCCTTGCCGCCAACGATAGCGTTAAGCTCTGCAAGGTCGTTGGGTACGGTCCAGTCAAGTGTGATATTTGAGAAAGGAGCCTGTGTACCCCATCTTGAAGGAGTATTTACACCGTAGATAAAGGATTCAATGCACTTTTTGGTCTGATCATAAGTAAGATTGTCAGCCTTAACAAAGGGAGCAAGGTATGTGTCGAATGAGGAGAAAGCCTGTGCGCCTGCCCATTCGTTCTGCATAATACCGAGGAAGTTAACCATCTGGTTACAAAGTGTTGCAAGGTGTTTTGCGGGTGCAGATGTGATTTTGCCTGTTACGCCGCCAAGACCTTCCTGAATAAGCTGTTTGAGAGACCAACCTGCACAGTAACCTGTAAGCATTGAAAGGTCGTGAATGTGGATATCTGCATTTCTGTGTGCATTTGCGATTTCATCGTCGTAAATTTCAGAAAGCCAGTAGTTTGCTGTGATTGCACCTGAGTTGTTAAGAATAAGACCGCCTACAGAATATGTAACAGTTGAATTCTCCTTAACTCGCCAGTCTGTAACCTTAACGTAGCTGTCAACAATCTCTTTGTAGTCAAGAATTGTGGACTGCATATTACGCATTTTTTCTCTCTGACGGCGGTAAAGCATGTATGCCTTTGATACATCTGCATAACCTGCCTGAATGAGAACTGACTCAACACTGTCCTGAATATCCTCAACAGCTATCTGATGATCCTTTATTTTTGACTGGAAATCAGCAGTAACCTTGAGTGCAAGGAAGTCGATAACGTCATCGTTGTATTCTTTTTCGAGTGCATCAAACGCCATTTTGATAGCGTCTGAAATTTTTTGCAAATTAAAATCTGCAATTTTACCGTCGCGCTTAATTACCGTGTACATTTTTCCCTCTCCTGTTCTTTTTATTGTTTAATATTTAAATTATTGCCGTAATCGTGCATATATGAGTATAGTATATAAATAGCGGTTTGTCAACAAAAAAAATACAAGATGTTGTAATTTGTGTAAATTGCACATACAACATCTTGAATTAATTATCCTCTTATCTGTACATTTGGTATATATTCTTTTAAAACTGTTAAAAACATACCCAAATCTTCATCGCTATGTGGATTAAGCCCCGATTCTATAGTGTCGCCTGAGTCGATAAATGACTGTAAAAAGTATTTTGCATCACTTTTGAGCCATTTTCCGATTTGTGCAAAATCACTTTTTTCATGTAATTCCTTTACAACGGTTGTTCTGAATTCAAAATCAACATCACCGCCCAGCAGAAATGCTGCACTTTCTTCTATTTTTGCAAAATCAAGGTCGTCAATGCCTGCGGTCAATGCATATTTCAGCGGAGAATTTTTTATATCCATGGCAACATAATCAATAAGTCCTTTTTCGCAAAGACTTTTTAATATGTCGGGACGGTAACCGTTTGTGTCAAGCTTTACGGCATATCCCAGATCTTTGATTTTTTTAATAAAATCTTCAATATCGGGCTGAAGGGTAGGCTCACCGCCTGTGATGCAAACACCCTCGAGAATTCCCACGCGCTTATTTAAAAAACTGAAAAGGTCCTCTTCGTTGATAGTTTCCGAGTCTATGTGGGTAACAAGTGATGCGTTATGGCAGAACGGACAACGGAAATTGCATCCGCCTGTAAAAACAGTGCAGGCAACCTTGCCGGGATAGTCAAGCAATGTCAGCTTTTGTAAACCCTTAATCAGCATAAAAGCACTCTCCATTAAAAAAATAAGGACAACCGGATAAGTCCGATTGTCCTGAACGGCAAAAAAACAACCGCCCTTTTGGGCAGTTGAATTAAGTTCCGGCATCGCCCTATCTTCCCGGGCCGCTTCCAGCCAAGTATTTTCGGCACTGCAGAGCTTAACTACTGTGTTCGGGATGGGAACAGGTGGAACCTCTGCGCCAAAGACACCGGATATTCACTTTCAGAAGTGTTATCTCCTGAGCACGAGAGTTATTATAGCACTTTTTTTGCAAATGTCAATACTTTTTTTTAATTTTTTTTAATTTTTTTTGCTTTCTTAAAAAGACTCATTCTTTAACAAGAATTTTAACTATTTCACCAACATAAATATCGTGATAATCCTTTGAAGCATAGCAGTCGTTTATATCCTCAGAATAGAAATGCTCGGGCATAAGTCCTGTTTTTGCAGTTTTCTTGCAATGGAATATAATGTCCGCGTCATCGCAGTATGCAAAATCCTCATCAAATGCAGCGGTAAGACCTGTTTCTTTGTATTTGTCGTAATCTCTGCCGCTTTTTGAACCGAAAAATCCAAGCTCTTTTTTGCATTTGCCGTTAAAACAGCTTACGGTGAATAAATCACTCTTTTCGCAGTAATCGTGTGTGAATCTCTGCGGTCTTACAAAAACAAACATTGAATGTTTGCCCCAGATTTCACCCATAGCACCCCACGAAACGGTCATGGAGTTAAAATCGTTTCTGTCGCCTGCGGTGAGTAATGCCCAGCCTTCAGAAAACATTGTTACGGGATTTACGTTTAATTCGTTGATTGAAATTTCTTTAAAACCCAAAATAAACAGCTCCTTTTCTTAATGTATATTTTATACCAAAGTTCTTTTTTGTCAAGAAAAAAATGTTGAAAACAGTAGTATAATGTAATATAATTATTATTATACTTTATACGGAGATAGCATTATGAATGACGAATACGAATTTTTTGAAAACGTTGATGTGCCGGATGCGGAAAATAAAACAGAAAATATCCGCCGCAAAAAATCGGTAACGGAAAGCATAAGTATAATAACTATGCTTCTTATCCTTGCGGTAGCTGTTGCAAATCTCGTTGTGTGTCTCAAGCTTTATACAAAATACGATGCATTGTTGAATCCGTCTGTGAATGAACAGATAGCAGAGGATAATTTTGCAGATAAATCAGATAATGATGATGCGGAAAAGGTAATTGTGAATGAAAAACCGTCAAGTGATTATCAATCTGAAAATTCCGACAGTGTAAATGATACAACTACTGCTTCGCAGAACACTACGGTTGAGGAAAATAAGTCAACTCTTATAAATATCAATACTGCTACTCTTGAGGAGCTTACCGCATTAAGCGGAATAGGTGAAAAGAAGGCGCAGGCAATTATAGATTATCGCAGAGAAAACGGAAATTTCAATTCTGTTGAAGAATTTACCTTAGTGTCGGGTATCGGCGAAAAAACACTTGAACAAAACAGAAACAAGATAACGGTTGATTAATATGAAAGAATTTGTGTGCAGAGATAAAAAATTTAAGCTTGATGGTAAAGGTGTAATAATGGGCATTCTCAATGTTACACCCGATTCATTTTCCGACGGCGGTAAATTTGTTTCCCCGCAGGCGGCAATTTTAAAAATTAAAGAGATGCTTATGCAGGGTGCGCATATTATTGATATCGGTGCTATGTCCACAAGACCTGACAGCAAACCCATTACCGCACAGGAAGAAATGGTACGTCTTGCTCCCATTCTGTCTGAAACGTCGAAAATTAAAGAGCTTGTTGTTTCCGTAGATACGGTAAATCCTGAAACGGCAGAGTTTGCGCTTGAAAACGGCGTGTGTATCATCAATGATGTAAGCGGAGTTTTTAATGAATCAATGGCTCAAATCGTAAAACGGTACGATGCAGGCTGGATCATTACTCATACGGCAGGAGTCCCCTCGGGAAGTATAATAAATTATCCCAATGGTGTTGTTGCGGCAGTAAAGGATTTTTTTGATTATATTCTTGATAAGTGTATGTCTTTCGGAATTGAAAAGGATCATATTTGTTTTGATGCGGGCTTCGGCTTTGCAAAAACTATCGCCGATAATGTTGAGCTTCTTAAAAATCTTGAAAAATTAATCATACCCGATATTGCATTTCTTACGGCACTTTCCCGAAAAAGATTTATCGGTGAACTGACGGATGTTTCAAATCCTGCCGACAGATTATCGGGAACATTGGCTGCCGACCTGATTGCACTTATGAAGGGCAGTGATATTCTTCGCGTACACGATGTGGAAGAAACGCGCCAAACAATCGCTATATATAATAGTATATTATAAAGGGGAATACTATATATGGATAAAATTATCATAAAAGACCTTAAATTATATGCCTATCATGGTGTCAATCCTGAAGAAAAGATTGAAGGACAGAATTTCATCCTTGATATTATATGCAAAACTGATTTAAAAAAGCCCTGTCAGTCGGATAATGTTGATGATACCGTCAGTTATGCACAGATTATTAAGCTTGTCAAAAAGGTTTTTGTAGCTGAAAAGTATGATCTGATAGAAAAAGCGGCTCAAGTTGTTGCAGATGCTATTCTTGATACGTTCGATAAAATAGAAAAGGTTGAAATTACTCTCAAAAAACCCGAAGCACCCATAAAAGCGGATTTCGGTTATGTTGCCGTCGCAATCAAGAGGGAAAGATAATGAATATTGTATATATAAGTATAGGAACAAATATTGGTGATAAGATCAAAAACATAAATGATGCTCTTGATGCAATAAATCATCTTCCAAATACAAATGTTGATGCTGTTTCTGCAGTTTACGAAACTGCTCCATGGGGATACACCGAGCAGGATAATTTTTATAATATCTGCGCTTCGGTAAAAACCGAACTGAGCCCCAACGGATTCCTCGGCGCGTGTCTTGGTATAGAGGCGGCATTCGGCAGGGAGCGTCCTTTTAAAAATGCACCGAGAATTATCGATATTGATGTTCTTTTATATAATGATGCGGAATTGAGCTCTCCCGAGTTGACGATTCCTCATCCGAGAATGAGTGAACGCGGCTTTGTGCTTGTTCCGCTTAATGATATTTTACCCGATATGAAAATCGGCAATCTGGATTTTGAAATTGCTTACAAAATGTGTGATAAAAAGGGAATATTTAAAGCAAAAGTCATATAATCACACTAATTTTAATAAATTTTTAAACAAATCAAAAAAATCTAAAAATATTTTGATTTCTGCAAACCCACGCAGAATAGCCATTTGTTAAGAAAAGAGAGATATGAACACACGGCGCCGTTTAATGGAAGTTGAAAAAAACTTAAAAAAAGTGTTGACTTTTGCAAAACGGTGTGATATTATTATCAAGCGCTCGAGAGAGACACACAACAAAAACGAACTCGAGAGCATTTGAACCTTGAAAATTAAACAACGACGAGATAGAAAAGGAACCCTGAAATTTTTGTAAGTTTAAGAAAACTTGCGACAGAAATTCTGGAAAACACAGAGTTAAAAAAGTCAGCAAATGACGTAAGAGCGAATTAGATTGCTCTAAAAATGATTTGAACAGCGGAAGCTGTTGAGATACAATTTTTAGAGAGTTTGATGCTGGCACAGGACGAACGCTGGCGGCGTGCCTAACACATGCAAGTCGAACGAACAGAGGAGAGCTTGCTCTCCGACGTTAGTGGCGGACGGGTGAGTAACGCGTGAGTAACCTGCCTATCAGAGGG
>JAZSLJ010000010.1:0-5885 GCA_045535305.1 Acutalibacteraceae bacterium | reverse complement strand
TTCAGATGCTTTGTTTACATCAACATCTGCAGTGTGTGTAACAGGTCTTGTAGTGCATGATACAGCAACGCATTGGTCGATGTTTGGACAATTTGTTATTCTTTTGATGATACAGATTGGTGGTCTTGGAATTGTAACTCTGTCTGTGGCAATGGCGATGCTTGCCGGAAGAAAAATCGGACTTATGCAAAGAAGTACCTTGCAGGATGCAATATCAGCACCAAAGGTCGGCGGAATTGTAAAACTTACGGGCTTTATATTAAAAACGACCTTCTTAATTGAGCTTATAGGTGCGATACTTCTTTCAACAATATTTTGCAGAGAGTTTGGTATAAAGGGAATTTGGCTCGGCATATTCCATTCTGTATCAGCGTTTTGTAACGCAGGTTTTGACCTGATGGGAACAAAGGCTCCGTTCTCATCCCTTACATCATATTCTGCACAGCCTTTAATAAATGCAGTTATAATGCTTCTTATCATCATAGGTGGTATTGGTTTTCTTGTATGGGAAGATGTAAAGACAAACAAGCACCATATAAAGAAATATCGTGTGCAGACAAAGGTTGTATTATCAGCCACACTCTTTTTGATCATTGCGCCTGCTGTATATTTTTACTTTGCAGAGTTTAATGAATTGCCGCTAAACGAAAGAATATTAAATTCAATGTTTCAGTCGGTAACGCCGAGAACAGCAGGATTTAATACAGCAGATCTGGCAAGCTTAACGGGAATTGGTCAGGTGATTACAATTATACTAATGCTGATTGGCGGTTCACCCGGATCAACAGCAGGCGGTATGAAAACAACAACAGCAGCAGTACTCATATTTTCTGCAATATCAGTATTCAGAAAGAAAGATGATGTTGAGTGCTTTGGCAGAAGAATTGCAGATGCAACACTGAAGAATGCAGCAGCAATACTTTTGATGTATCTTGTCTTGTTCCTTACGGGCGGTCTTATCATAAGCGGAATTGAAAATCTTCCGTTGATGGCTTGTTTGTTTGAATCGGCTTCGGCAATAGGAACAGTCGGTCTTACCCTTGGAATTACACCTTCTCTCGGAACGGTATCAAGAATCGTTTTAATAGGTCTTATGTTCTTTGGAAGAGTAGGCGGACTTACACTTATATTTGCAGCATTATCTAACAAACAACACAATATATCAAAGAAACCACAGGAAAGAATCACTGTAGGTTAAGGAGGAATTTTAAATGAAATCTATATTACTTATAGGGCTTGGGCGTTTTGGCAGACACATGGCTCAGAAATTAAATGAGCTTAATCATGAGGTTATGGCAATAGATAAAATAGAAGAAAGAGTTGATGCTGTACTGCCTTATGTGACCAATGCACAAATCGGCGACTCAACAAACGAGGATTTTCTTAAATCACTCGGAGTTAATAATTATGACTTGTGTATTGTGGCTATTGGGAATGATTTTCAAAGCTCGCTGGAAACAACTTCGTTTCTTAAAGAACTTGGTGCAAAGGTAGTTATATCAAGAGCATCAAGAGACAGACACGCAAGGTTCTTGCTGCGTAACGGTGCAGATCAGATTATATACCCTGAAAAGCAGGTCGCTTCCTGGGCAGCAATCCGTTACAGTGCAGACCATATTCTTGATTTTATAGAAATTGATGAAAGGTTTGCAATCTTTGAGGTAACGACACCGGAGGAATGGGTTGGAAAAACAATAGGTCAAATAGATATTCGTAAAAAATTTGGGATAAACATTATGGCTATAAAACAGGACGGCAGGATGAGTCTTACAATTCTTCCCGACACCGTTTTGAAAGCGGATGAAACAATGCTTGTACTTGGAGAACTGAAGGACATCCAGAAATGTTTTCGCATATAGCAAAAATATCCCGTAAGCTAAGTTGGGAGATGATGATATGCGTGATATTATTTTATTGATAACAGTCATTGCGTATATGATAGGCGGATATTTTGTTGTCGGAAAAATCGATGAATTCTTTGACGAGAATTACAAGGGTTTTAACTATGATGACGAATAAAGTTAAAAAACAATAATGCAAAACGGAGAAAATGCCGGTTATACATTGAGAAAAATTTGATAATATGATAAAATAATATCATTGGAGGTGGTTTGAATGAATTTGCAAAATAATGCAGAAGCAGATGAACATATATTGGTGTGCTTATCATCTGCGCCTTCAAATTCAAAAATTATACGGACAGCAGCTAAAATGGCTGATGCCTTCAGTGGAAACTTTACCGCACTTTATAAAGAAACGCCGGGTTTTGCATCTCTTGATGAAACGAATAAAAAAAGACTTAAACAAAATATGAAGCTTGCCCGCCAGCTTGGGGCAAAGGTTGAAACGGTATCAGGGGACGACGTACCGTATCAAATTGCAGAGTTTGCAAGACTTTCGGGCGTTACGAAAATAGTCATCGGCAGAAGTGCTGCTGTAAAAAGGCATCTTATCAGAAAACCCACTCTGACAGAAAAACTGATAGCTCATGCTCCGAATATTGATATACACATTATTCCTGATGGTGTTGAAGTTACAAGGTATAAAGCACCAAAAGAAAAAGCTCTTGAAGGCTTCAATTTTTCTGTACGAGATCTTATGATAAGTGTAGGCTTGCTCATCGGGGCAACATTACTTGGTTATTTGTTTTTTGGACTGGGATTTACGGAAGCTAATATAATTACTGTATATATTCTTGCGGTTTTGCTTATATCAATACTTACAAAGTTCAGAGTATATCCTCTTGCATCATCGCTTGTCAGTGTTATTCTTTTTAATTTCTTTTTTACAGAACCATACTTCACCATAAAGGCCTATGAAAAAGGATATCCTGCTACATTTGCAATTATGTTTATCTCAGCATTTATTACAAGCACACTTGCAATAAAACTGAAGGATCATGCGAAAAAATCTGCACAAGCGGCATATAGAACAAAAATACTCTTTGATACAAATCAGCTTCTGCAGCGTGCAGACACTAAAAACGATGTTGTTTATATTACAGCACATCAGTTAATGAAGCTCTTGAAACGGGATATTGTTATTTATCCTGTATCTGACGAAGATATTGGTGATGCAAACATCTTCTTGTCGGACGGTGATGAAGATGAAATCAGAGATATAATTGTTGATGAAAAAGAGGTTGCACAGTGGGTACTTAAAAATAATCATCAGGCAGGAGCAACAACGGATATATTCCCTCGGTCAATGTTTTTGTATTATGCAATCCGAGTAAATGATAAAATCTACGGTGTTGTCGGAATACACATAAACGAGAATGCTCTTGATTCATTTGAAAGCAGTATTCTTCTTTCCATTTTAGGAGAATGTGCAATTTCTCTTGAAAATAAGAAGATTGCTCGTGAAAAAGAAGAATCTGAACTGCTTGCAAAAAACGAGAAAATGAGAGCTAACTTACTTCGTGCAATATCTCACGATTTAAGAACACCGCTTACATCCATATCGGGCAATGCGGATAACCTTATTTCAAACGGTGAAATCTTTGATGAGGATACAAAACATCAAATTTATACAGACATATATAACGACTCTGTATGGCTTACAAATCTTGTTGAGAACTTACTGTCGGTTACAAGACTTGAGGATGGTAATATGAAGCTGAATAAGTCTGCAGAGCTTATAGATGAAATCATATCAGAGGCATTAAATCACATTAACAAACGCGGTGTTGAACATAAAATAACGGTATGCGAAAATGAAGATATACTGCTTGTGGATGTAGATGCAAGGCTTATCGTTCAGGTAATTATAAATATCGTTGATAATGCGATAAAATATACACCGAATGGATCGGAAATCACAATAAGTACACAGAAATATGATAAAATCCTTTCAGTAAGTATTGCCGATAACGGAAACGGAATTGCTGATGATGCTAAAGAAAAAGTATTTGAGATGTTCTATACCGGAGCAAATAGAATTGCTGACAGCAGAAGAAGTCTTGGTTTAGGGTTGGCTCTGTGTAAAACAATTATATCGGCACACGGCGGAGAAATTACTGTATCTGACAATACTCCGCATGGTGCTGTGTTTACATTTACCCTGCCGATAAAGGAGGTTGATATAAATGAATAAAGCAATAACAGTTTTGGTAGTTGAAGATGATATGCCTATACGCAATTTAATTTCAACAACATTAAAGGCTCACGAATATAAATTCTTAACTGCGAAAGACGGAAATGATGCTGTTATGCAGGCATCTTCACACAATCCCGATGTTGTTTTACTTGATTTAGGTCTGCCGGACATTGATGGGATTGAAGTTATAAAGAAGATTCGTTCTTGGTCTAATATGCCGATTATTGTCATTAGTGCAAGAAGTGAGGATGCAGATAAAATAGAGGCATTAGACTGCGGTGCTGACGATTATTTGACAAAACCGTTCTCTGTTGAAGAGCTTCTTGCAAGGCTAAGAGTTACACAAAGAAGATTAAGCTATCAAAATCAAACTGCAACATCAGAATCAATTTTTACAAACGGAAAGCTTAAAATTGATTATGCAGCAGGCTGTGCCTACCTTGATAATGAGGAAATGCACCTTACCCCGACAGAATATAAGCTGCTTTGTGTGTTGTCGCAAAATGTAGGAAAGGTGCTTACACATAAATTCATTGCAGAGAAAATTTGGGGTAGCGCCTGGGAAACGGATATAGGCTCCCTTCGGGTGTTTATGACAACACTCAGAAAAAAGATTGAAAAGCTTCCGGAATCACCGCAGTATATTCAGACGCATATAGGCGTTGGATACAGGATGATGAAGGTTGAATAAGGTGGCTATTTAACAAAGGAACTGGCATCCAAACCGTTTGGCCCTCCCATAAAAATAAGCCCACCAATGTGGGCTTATTTTTATGGGTAAGATTAGGGCAGGATTCGAATCCTGAGAGAGTTTTTTTATATCCCAAATTATATATGCTTACTTTTATAAACATTTGAAGCGGTATTTATAAATTCTTTTATAATTCTATTGAGATATCTTTTCTTCTTATATAAAAGAAAGACAGTTCTTTTTGCGTATTGACTATCAATTTTATAGAATAACAGGTCATTGTTTGGAGCTACTTCTTTGACTAATGTATCTGTTACAAAACATATACCCAGTCCCGCAGCCGACATATTATACGAAGTCATAAGTTGGTCAAAATAGATAGTTGTTTCAGGTGTGAAGCCGGCTTCGTGGCATATTTTGAATCCGTGATAATTCATGCTGTTGCCGCTTTTTAACATAAGAAAACTTTCGTTTTTAAAGTGCTCTACTGTGATTTTCTTTATATCGTCTGAAAAATGTTTATGAATTATTATATCTTCACTATTTAATGAAAAATTTGTTAATTTAGAATTTATATCAAGATGTTTTGGCACACATAAAAGGATTGTTTCATTAAACAACGGGCATGAATCAATTAACTTTTCATCAAGGTTATAATCGATCAAAAGATCTATATTTTCATTTATGAGTTCTTGTATAAGAGTTTTAGAGTTTGATTCTAGAAGCTCAATATTAATCATAGGATATTTTTTGGAAAAAGGTACTATAATTTTAGGGACAACATATGAAGATATAAAGTTTGCACCGCTTATAGAAATGCTTCCCACATTTAAATTCGATACATCAATTATGTAGTTTTCATATTCTTTTTTTATATTAAATATTTCTTCTATGGCTTTAATATATGCTTCCCCTTCGGTTGTTAGTGTCAGAGGTGATGTAGAACGGTCAAAAAGTTGTATTTGCAATTCTTCTTCAAGTTTTTTTACAGTTGCACTAAGTGCAGGTTGAGAAATGAAGAGATTTTTAGCCGCCTTTGTAAAACTTTTTTCCTTATAGATTTCGTAAATATAATCAGAATATTTAAACATAATAA
>JAZSLJ010000033.1:0-2017 GCA_045535305.1 Acutalibacteraceae bacterium | reverse complement strand
CGTCTACGACCATAGACAGCTATTAATTCTGAATACTCAGATTCTGCCGCTGAAAGCAATATTTTCTGCTCTTCTTTTCTACCGATTATCATAACTAATGAGTTTTGTTTACGCAAAAATAAGACAAAAACTTTATATAACGCGCCAAATCTATGAAAAATATTGCGATTTGGCGGATTATAACATATTTTTCACAAGAAAACATCAGTTTGGTTTCATTTAGTTGACAACAGTTGGCGATAATACGCAATAAAAATTGTACCTTTGCACTTAGAAAAAGAGGTGAACTTCTGGATGGAGAACTCGGTTTTTCCATGACTCAAGAGAACGAACGTTGGAACGGCAAAAATGGCGATTTTTTCTACCGCCTAGAAGATGAAAAAGGTTTTCTACCGTTTTAAGCGTAAAACTCTCATAATTAAATAGTTCTACATGTTGCATCGGAAAATAGGTAATAGCCGATTGCTTATAATTTGAATATTCAATAAAATAACTAACAAATACAGTTCAATGATGCATTTGTTTGTATAGTCAAAATTTGAACAGAAAAGGAGTTTGTATTACTATTTCTGTTCAAATTTTGACTGTTTTAGAAACGTTTTTATTCAATTCATAACTTGTATTGCATAAAATATGTACTTTTTTATGCAATATAAATGTTTTTAATATGGTTGTATGCATACAACCTTTTTTGCGTTTTATTTGGTGTTTGCAACATACTTTATGCATTATATAGCCGTTAATAAAATTGCGATTTTCACATTATCCTCATTATTTTCCCTATTGGATTTATCCCCTTACCTTTTTCCTGATTCTTCGGAAAGAAAGGACAACGCATTCGGATGCATTGGTTATTCTTGCCGAAATGTCTGCACACTACGGAAGATTTATCCATGGATACACCGAAATTCGTTTCCACGAAATCAATGGCTGCCTGAATGGACAGATAGGAATCGCGCTTGCAGCATCGTGGACCACCCACCTCGGCAATCTTACCTAACGATGCAGCCGACATCTTGTGCGACAAAGCAAAAGGTTCGATAGTCAAGGGTGTGGAGTGCGAAATGACAGAAACGAACATACCTGAACTCAATCCCGCTCCACAGGCTCCCCAAAAGCCACAAGCCCCACCTGGAACCTGCTTGCCTCGCTTCATCAGTTCCACCAATGCATCAGGAAGTACGATGTTGCCTCCGGCATTGTGGTAGGCTGTCAGCAAAGCGGCTCCTACCATCACATGATGTTCGGGTCCGTGCATGTGACAGAAGGGCATCACCATCATTTTCTCCATAATCTCTATCGGATTCTTGGAGGTTTCGTCAAGGCAAAGCTTGTAAATGGCATCTATACCCTTTGTGTGACACTCGTTGCAGACGTAATGTCCTTGTTCGCAACAGGTCTTGCTATCTTCCTTCTTATGGCAAATAGCACACTCCATGAGGATTTCCTTTTCCAAATACTTCAATGGAGCACTACATATCAAACATTCTTCCTTCATTTCTTTTTCTATGTATGCTAGCATAATTGTCTATTATATCATCAACATTATCCGCCCCTCCGCCTTGACAAACATCGAGGGGTAGCGACAAATTACCGCATACACCTGATTGGACGTAACGGGTTGTCCATCCTTACGGATATGCAGGTGGTTGCGGTTTATCATCTCCGCTATCTGCTCCGTCCGCATGCCTCGGCTGACTTCGTCTTCCTCCTTCTCGCTCGGCACAATACAAGCAAGCTTGATTCTGCTCTCGCTCGTTCGTCGGCTCTGGCTTGCAAGGCAGTAGAGTATGGCTTCTTCTATTTTCATTTTTTTATCTTATTTCGCTTGTAGCAAAGATACTTTATTTTCAGTTACAATGGTTGCTTTCCATAATAAAAACACAACTTTAATTTCACGAACTCGCTTGCCCACAACAGCTGTTGACGAAGAGAAAAACCTGCCAGGGTCGCCTGGCAGGTTTTGTCTTTTTGTTCATCGGAGATTATATCCATAACCAACACTCCAAACTCATTA
>JAZSLJ010000064.1:0-46166 GCA_045535305.1 Acutalibacteraceae bacterium | reverse complement strand
GCAACTGTGGGCTCAATTCTCGGTATGCGTGGCGGAATTGATTGCATTGACAGTTACTGGACAAAACCGATTAACGGAAAAATCCACACCTCAATTTTCGGTGTCGGTACAGCGGACATCGAAAAGGCTGTTGATAAAACTCTTGAACATATAAAATAAACCTTAAAACAAGTAAAACCCCGTAAGACTACGGGGTTTCTTTTTCTGCTTTTTGTGAAAACTTTTATTCGTTTCAGAAATTATAATCAGGTTTTACAGGCACACCTGTTTTTGAAGATTCAATAATTGCAAGACATACTGCAACTGTTTTTGCACCCTCACGTGCATCTGTAAGCACAGGTTTATCTTCGATAATTGCCTCTGCAAACACCTTGAATTCCTTTGCGGCATTATGGTTGTTCACTTCAACATCAATAATTTCTGCAGGTTTTGTAGTTTCTGTTTCATCTGTTGTGAAAAGTGTCATTGTAGGTGAAGTGTTATCGCAGATAAGTGTACCTTTTGTTCCGTAAATGCAGGTACGCATTGTGTAGTCACGTTTACAGCCTGTTGACACAAAAACCTTACCCATAACATCTTTACCGAATTTCATAATTGCAACTGTTGCGTCATCATAAGTAACATGTGGTAAAAGTCTATGAGTACCGTAAGCGAAAACCTCCTGTGGGTCACCTGCAAGCCATCTTATTAAGTCAATTGCGTGACAGCCACCGCCTATAACACCGTGACGAAGCGGGTCACATCTCCAAGGCTCCTGAATTAACATATAATCGTGAGCGTATTCTGATTCAATAAAATAAAGCTCACCTAAAGTACCTGCTTCAATAATTTCTTTTGCTTTTTCAAACGCTGGAGTAAAGCGACAAATCTGACCTACCATAAATTTTGCATCTGATTCTTCTGCCACTTTAACAATTTCTTCAATATCTTCCCTTGTTAAAGCAAGAGGCTTTTCGCAAAGCACGTGCTTACCTGCTCTGAGCAAATCGCAGGAAACCTTTTTATGCATTTGATCGGGAATTGCAACGGTAACAACATCAATATCCTTGTTTTTCACAATGTCCATATAATCCGTTGTGCGTTTTTCTTCGGGAATGTTATATCTTTCACCTGCAAAACGGAGATTTTCTTCATTGCTGTCGCAGATTAAAGCAATTTCCGCATCTTTGCAATTCAATGCGCCTTCCACATGGCACATACCGAATTTCATACCGATATTTGCAACCTGTAATTTCTTTTTCAAAAAATATCACCTTTCATTCTGTTTTTTATAGAACTAACAGCACCGCTGATTTTTTACCGAATGATTATAGCATATATATATCTTTTTTACAACGGTATAAATCCGAAAAATTTAATGCAAAGCATTGTATAATCATCACGAAAATAATGGATAAAAAAGCTCCAAGTCCGAAGACCTGGAGCTTTGGTGCGGATAACAGGACTTGAACCTGCACGCATCACTGCACAAGATCCTAAATCTTGCGTGTCTGCCAATTCCACCATATCCGCGTATTATATAATTTACAATTTACAATGTACAATGTACAATTATTCCATACAGCTGCTGAACTGTTTAATAATATTATCACAAACTTTTTGTTTTGTAAAGAGTGTTTGCAAAAAGTTACATACAACAAAAAAGAAGTAACCCTTGACCTTTCATCTCTGAATCCTCGGTCAAGGGTTACTTCCATTCACTTTTATTATCTAACATCATTTTGTATACCTGCGCTTTCTTTGATTTTTTGATGCTTTTTCTTACTTATAATCTTTTCGCGACTTAAGTTGAATTTTTTATATATAATATCTCGTAAAGTGAGATTTACTGTTTGCCCCGACTTTCATATTTTCGGAATTTACATCTTTTCTGCTCATTAATTTTTTTATTTTAATGAGCCTTATTACTTGTACATCGGTATCACCTCTTCTGTGTCTATATAATATCACATATTTTATGGCTTTTCAAGATGTAATATTGTACAATATTGACTAAATATTTTTATTCAACACGCAGATTTTATACACTTTTACTTATTTCGTATTGACTTTTGATTTTATATTTGCTATACTGTATTATGTTGGGGTCTATAACGGCTCCGATTTTTTTATTGACATCAAAGGCATTAAAATGTAAAATCTTACATGAGGTGATTTTTTGTGAAAGAAAATTTAAACTGGGGGCTGTTCAGCAAATACAGAACGGAGCTTTACGGCGCAGCAACCATTATGATAATGATATTTCACAGTCAGGTAGCTTTTGTATTACCGCAAATAATACATAATACAGTAATAAAGCATCTCAACTATGGTGTTGATATATTTCTGTTATTATCGGGAATGTGCCTGTATTTTTCTTTCAGCAAGAACAACCATTACGGCTCATTCATAAAAAAAAGATGTGAAAGAACTCTTGTACCGTACCTTATAATCGGTTTGTTTTATTGGATATGGAAATACTTAATTGCAGATTTCAGTATACTTGATTTTCTTTATAACGCATCGGGGCTTTCTTTAATTCTTGTAAAAAGCGGAAATCTGCTGACCCTTGGAGAAACAGACATATGGTATGTATCGTTTATTATGATTATGTATGCCGTATATCCGGTTATTTATAACGTTCTGTACTCTGTTACACCAAAAAAAAGCAAAGATAACTTTGCCGTTATGGTTCTTGTTGCGGTTGCAGTTGTATTATTTATAAAGGCATACACACCTGACACATACACCAATTCCGAGGTTTTTCTTACAAGAATCCCCGTTTTCCTTATAGGTTGTTATCTTGGCAAGGCTGTAAAGGAAAAGCAGAAATTCAAAATTCAGGATTACATACTGTTTTTCAGCTATATTCCGTTAAAACTTATCATCAGCTTTGTTATAAAATCAAATGATATGATATTCCACAGGTATCTGGGTCTGTTTGGTGCATTTTTTATTTGCTTTGCGGTTGTGTTTGTACTCGAAGCGTTGAGCAACGTGAAATTTATAATAAAACCCGCAAAAAAAGTGCTTACATTTTTCGGTACGTTATCGCTTGAAATATATATGATTCATGTTATGCTTTATAATGTAATGCTGTATTACAAACCCGACATACGCACATCGGACGAATTTGCATACCGCGACAGAGCTTTGATTTATCTTGCAATCCTTGTTATTTCGGTAATACTGAGCGTTATATTCAACAAAGCATACAATGCCGTACTTAAAAAGAAAAAGTCGGCAAAGTGAGAGGTTGTTTTATGAATTGGATCTGTCCCGAGGAATTTATTAATCTTACGACCATAAATGTTTATCATAAAGAGCATGAGGCTGTAAGCATTGAGGACTCCGCATATTTTAACAGACATATTCTTTACCGCAAGGAATTCACAATTTCAAAAATCAACGGCAGATACACGCTGGATTTTACTGCCGATGATTACTGCAAGGTGTACATCAACGGTGCATTTGTGTGTCAGGGGCCTGCACCCTGTTACCATTTTGCCCATTATTACAACACCGTTGACATTACCGATTACATCACCGAGGGCAAAAACGTTATTGCGGTACACACCTATTATCAGGGGCTTATAAACCGTGTGTGGCAAAGCGGCGATAACAGAACGGGGCTTTGCGCCTGTATTTACGAGAACGGCAAGGCGATTATTTCAACCGACGAATCATGGAAATACACCTATGATGAAAGCTTTGACGAAAACGCCGAGCCAATCGGCTACGATACCCAATATACGGAAAATATCGATATGCGAAAGGCGCTTCACGGCTGGACTGACATTGATTTTGACGATAGCAAATGGCAAAGTGCTGTCATAAATACAAACGACGACCACACGCTGAAAAAATCACCTATCCCCTGTGTGAGCGTGTACTCAATAAAATGGAAAAATACCGAGAAAATCAGCGGGAACAAATATATTATTGATTTCGGCAAAGAGATTGTGGGCGGTCTGCGCCTTGAAATACAGGGCAAAGAGGGCAACACCGTAGAGCTGTTCTGTGCAGAAGAGCTTGACACAGACGGTCTGCCACGCTACAAAATGCGTTGCAACGTAGAATACCGCGAGGTGTGGACTCTTTCCGGCAAGGCGGATATTATAGAAAATTTTGACTACAAAGCATTCAGATATGTGCTTGTAAAAACAGACGAACCCTCATTCGCACCCGAAATGCTTACGGCAGTTGTAAGGCACTACCCTGACCACAACAAAAAGGAATTCTTTACTACAGATGAAAAGCTTAAAAAGGTGTGGGATATATGCGAAAATGCGGTTATAATCGCATCGCAGGAGAGCTTTCTTGACTGTCCGTCAAGGGAAAAGGGTCAATATCTGGGCGATTTAACGGTTACTGCAATATCACATTCATACATCACGGGAGATACAAGGCTTTTTAAAAAAGCTCTTTACGATTTTGCTTACAGCGCAAAAATCTGCAAAGGTCTTATGGCTGTTTCCTCAAGCTCTTTTATGCAGGAAATTGCAGATTACAGTCTGCTCTACCCCTATCAGCTTTTCAAATATTATCAGCTCAGCGGTGATATTCAACCATTGAAAGACTTGTTGAGCGTTGCGGAAGATATGCTTACATTCTTTAAGCAGTACGAGAGGTCAGACGGTCTGCTTGACGGTGTGAAGGCAAAATGGAATCTTGTTGACTGGCCCGACAATTTAAGGGATAATTACGATTTTGAGCTTACAAAGCCTATCGGCAACGGCTGCCACGCGGTAATCAACGCGTATTATTTCGGTGCGCTTAAATTTACCGATGAAATCCGAGCTATTTTAGGGCTTGACAAAATACACAACTGCGAAAGAGTCAGAAACAGCTATATAAAGGCATTTATGAAAGAGAACGGACTGTTTACAGACTGTGAAAAAAGCAATCACAGCTCACTTCATGCCAATGCGTTGCCGTTGTTTTTCAATATGGTTGACGGCGAACAAGCAAAGCCCATTATTGAGCTGATAAAGCAAAAAAGGCTTTGCTGTGGCGTATATTTCTCGTTCTTTGTACTGCAAGGACTTTGCAACTACGGCAAAAAGGATATTGCACTTGACTTTATTACATCGAAAGACGAAAATTCCTGGATGAATATGGTTAATGAAGGAGCAACTGCCTGTTTTGAAGCCTGGGGCAAAGAAAAAAAATGGAACACCAGCCTGTGTCATCCATGGGCAAGCGCACCGATAATTATATTATCAGAAAATTTTAAAAAAACATAAAAAAAGAAGTAACCCTTGACCGTTCCACCATCGGAAATTTCAGTCAAGGGTTACTTCTGTTCACTCTTGATATCTAACATCTTTTTGTATACCTCTCTTTCTCAGAATTAATGCTTCTTCAAACTTTTCTGCTCTGCCTTTAACGCGTATTTTTTCTTTCTTTCCCTAAAGTGGGTTTTTCCTGCGCGTGGTTTGCTTTTTTTGAAGTTGCATCAGCTTTTCAGGTTCTTACTCAGGCTTTCTTTTTTTCAATCAAATCTTATTATTATTTTTAACTTTTACTTTGGATTCAACTTTTTTACTTTTACTTTTTTAAGTTTACTTTTTCTTTTTTATCAACTTTGCTCTGAGTTTTTATGAACCTTTCAGGAGCTTTACCTGTTCATTGGTATCACCTCTCTGTGTCTATATAATAGCATACATTTTTTCACTTTTCAATATGCAATTTTGTACAAAGTTAACTAAATTTATTTGTATAACTCGCAGATTTTGTATAACATTACAGTATTTACTATTGACTTTGCCATAAAAATCTGATATAATGGATTTGTTAGTTTTCAAAAAAAAGCACTCCTTTTACCGGGGTGCTTTTTCTGTTTGTTCCATAAATTATTTTATTGTAAAAATGAAACTTGCGTTGTCCTCATACCAAAGAGGGAAATTTGTTCCCCATACATTATTATAAAGAACATAAGCTATGCCGTCGATTGCGTGATTTTCATATTTGTTGTCAAACTCAAGAATCTTACCTTTGCCGACCGAAATAAGCGGTGAATGACGGTTTATGAATTTATACTCACCGTTTTCTGTTCTGAGCAAAGCTTTTTTAACTGCGTGAAGATTTCTTGAGCCTTTGGAAACCACATCTGCAGGATTTACATTTTCACCCAGCTTTTCGAGCGTCAGCTCCCCTGCAACAGGGTATATATGCATAAAAATTGCTTCGGTCAATCTGTTTGCATCCTTGCCGAACCATGACACATTTATATTAAGACCCGTGTGGCAAAGATTATAAATAATCTGTACCGTTTCGGGTGCGCCGAGTTCTTTATTAAGCACATCATCACATTTCAATACGGCAACTATCTGAACACCCGCATCGGTTTTCTTCACAACCGACAGATGCAATTTATAGAAAAATCTGCCTTCGAGGTACTGCCCTTGTACATAGCCGAGCAAGGGTCTGCCGAAATCACCGTATGCCCAATCACCCACTTTGTCAAGATCTCTTGAATAATTGGCAAACCAGAAATCATAATCCTTTTTGCCGTAGGAACGGTACTCAATAACAGGCTTGTTGTTGGAGCATATAATCTCATTTTCCTTACAGCTTAAATATCCTATACCGCCGAAGCTGTTCAGCTCAATCACCCAATCACCGAAAGCAACTGCGCCGCTGTACGGCTCTGCGTTCTGTATTTCAACGGGATTTTGCGGTTTAAGTTTTGCAACAGCCGAAAGAGCCTCTTTTTTGTGTTCATCGGTAAGAGCTGAAAGAGCCTTATCTATATACATTCTCTGCTCTGCCCAGCTTTTCTCAATAGCACTGTATGAGCCTTCGTGATATTCCCCTGTTTTTCTGCGCTCAAGCACAAGCATATTCTGGGGATAATCACGCATAGGGTGATTCATCACAACGTTATCTCTTTTTCTTGCCTTAACAAAATCCTTTTTAAGATAATTCTCGTAATCGGACAGGAACATTTTATTATCAACACCCCAGGTATGCTCTGCAATACAAAGCAATCCGTCGGAAAAGGCAGTATATTCTTCGCTGTTTTTTACCATTGAACCGTCGGCAAGCCATTTTGATTTCAGCCCCATAAGCTCCTGCAAGGCGGCAGTTTTAAAGGGGTCGGATGCCGCGCCGTGAATCCACGTATCGCCGATTTCAGCTTCAATAACAGGCAGTTTGTGGCGCACATTCCATATAATTTCGGCATAATCGTCAAGAGTGCCTGCAACAACCGTATAACCCTCGTACTGCTTGCGGATTTCATCCATATGAGCCTTCAGCTTTTCGGGTGAGGGAGCACCGCGATTGTCAACGGTATGGTCAAGATAAAGCAATTCCTCGGTGTATTCACACTCAAAAGCTCCGCCGTAACCGCCCGAATAAATAACAACAACCTCTGACTCCCCGTTTTTCCAGAGGAAGCATTCGGGAACCTCGGGAACGGCAGACGAACCGTTTACACCTATATGAAGCAGTTTTATTCCTTTTTTTGAAAGAAGCGTTACGAGTCCTTTTGTATGACCGGGAACATCCGTCATTTTAGCGGCAACGGTTTTTCTGCCGCTTATCTTGTCAATTTCATCAACGATATTGAGTCCGTATTCAAGAGTATCTGTATCCAACAGCTCGGTATGGGTTGTGAACGGAAAGGCATGAGATGCAATATCCCCTCTTTTTATGGCTTCAACAAGGCTGTTTCTTCTGTTTTCATCAAAATCCGCAAGAGCCTCTTTCAGAATCCACGAGCCTGTTGTCCATATAAACTCCTTGCAGTCTTCGGTATTGACCTGCTTGGCAAGGCTTACCGCACCGGGAATAAAATCTTCTATATATTTTTTTCTGATATTTTCAGCATAATCAGTAAAGCCTAAATCAAGATGTGTTTTTGAAACAACAATAACTTTTTTCATACTTTTCACCCTATTAAAGAATAACATTTGTATGGTTTGCTGTCAACGGATTGACAAACAAAACCTGCTGTGCTAAATTTATACATGGTGATTATTATGAAACTTTTAAAAATTCTTGTATGTATGATAATTTCAATCATTACATTTGTCAGCACTATGATCAGCTCCATGAACGATTATTCATTTACTGTTAACACAGCAGAAAAAGGCAACACTTTATCAAATGTTGCAAGTAACGTGAATATCTGGTCAATCGAGGGCAATCCATTTGTAAACGCAACAGCAAGCGAGGAATACAACATTTTTGAATTTGTTGACTACATTCAGCTTATGCAATGCTCCGGCGGAACAGAAACAAGGGATTTGTTTGTTGACCCCATGGACACAACCAATCTTACCGACTACGATTTTTCACTTTTAATCAACAACTGCCGCGGTGTGCTTAATCTGGGTGCAAAGCCTATGCTCAAATTAGGCGGAGTACCCCTTAAATATTCATCTGCCGCAAGGACTGACCACGGTTTCGGAATGAATCCCTATCCCCCCGATGATTATGATGTTTATTATAACTATATATACGCTCTTGCACAGGCTCTTGTTGACGAGTTCGGCAAAGAGGAGGTTCTTTCATGGCGTTTCGGCGTTATGACCGAATATGAAAATCAGGCTTGGTTTATGTCTGTTGATGAAGACCCTCAGAAGAGCGCAGAGGCTTACTGCAAGCTCTACGATTACACCGTTCAGGCACTTATTGACGCTATCGGTGAGGATATTTTCGTAGGTGCGCACTCAATGACCGTTACGGAAGGTCTTTGGGACGAATCAATTTTTATTGAGCATTGTGCAAAGGGCACTAACTACAAAACAGGCAAACAGGGCACAAGACTGTGCTACCTTTCAGCATCGTTCTACGACAGCACTCCGGGGAAATTCACCAAGGGCTACACTCTGCCTGAAACCATTGAATATTTGCGTAAAACAGCCGAGAGCTACGGTCTTGATAATCTTATCTACGGCATTGACGAGGGCAGAATTCTCTGCGGAACAACAAGCGGAACCGATAGCGACGAGTTGCTTACAAGAATGTGCGGCTACACCTATCAGGCATCTTACGATGCAAGACTTTACAAACAGATGATGACAAATGACATCAATTATTTCTCCTCATGGGGTTATCTTTCGGGCGGTCTTTTAAGCGGATACCCCACAGTTAGCTATCACGTTGCAAAGCTTGCATCTGAATTTGAAAATTCAGCTATTGTTTCAACCGAGAAGAACAAAGGCTTCATCTTAGGTGCTGATGTTGACGCTGTTTCCGCTTACGACGAGCAGACAGATACTCTCAGAATTATGGCATACAACTTTAAAAACAAGCTGAACTACAAAAATGAAGCAGAGCTTGATTTTGTAATATCCGCACCCGAATTCGAGGGTAAAAAGGTAAATGTTACAACCTATGTTATAGATGATGACTGCAATTACTTTGACGAATGGCTCAAGGACAGAGAAACCTACGGTATAACAGACGATTGCTTCTCCTGGTCCCCCGATGACCCGCAGATTGATTCAACCATAACACTTACCGACGAAAAAGCAAGAGAACTCTATCTGAATGAGCTTTATGCAAAGTATAAAGAATGTTCACAGCTTACTTCGTCAACAAGCGAAATGACAGTTACAGACGGCAAAATTAAACTGAGTATCACACTTGACCCTCACGCGGTAGTATTTTATGAAATAACCGCAGTAAATTGATTAATATGGAGCAAATACCCGTTTTATTACTGTTTATTATAACGCTGGCGGCAAATCTTACAGGCGGTCTTGTACGCACATATTACAGTAAAAACATATCTTCGTCAGTTACGGGATATCACCTGTTCAACGCGATTTCAAGCCTTGTATGCGGTGTAACTCTACTCATACTTTCGGGCGGAAACTTCTCCGCATCGCCTTTTACAATTATTATGGCAATCATTTTCGGCATTATCACCGCATTACAGCAGGTAACCAACTCTGCCGCATTAAGCGTAGGCCCTTGGTCGTATACATCGGTTATAATATCAATGTCAACGGTTATAACCGCCCTTTCGGGAATGATGTTTTTCGATGAAAAAATCAGAATTACGCAGATTTTCGGCATAGCACTTATGGTTGTGTGCCTGATTCTGTCGGTTAAAAAAGAAGAAAACGAACAGAAAAAGAAATCTGTCCGTTGGTTTGTATTAAGTATTATTTCCTGCATCTGTTGCGGCGGTGTGGGCATAATGCAAAAGGTACATCAGAGCTCCGATTACAAAAATGAGCTTACAATGTTCCTTATAATTGCGTTTGTCTGCTCTTTCATTTTCTCCACGGTAAATCTTATCACCGCAAAAAAGGACACTCTTTTTGACAAAAAGCCGTCAATATGGATTATCTGCCTTATTTTTGCACTTGCAGGCGTGGGAATTGCCCTTAACAATATGATTAACCTTTACCTTTCGGGCGTGGTGGAAAGTGCAATCTTCTTCCCCGTCGTAAACGGCGGCGGACTTATACTTGTTACCGCATCATCACTTGTTTTCTTTAAAGAAAAACTGTCCGCAAGACAATGGATAGGTCTTGGGACAGGAATTGTTGCGACGTTATTGTTGTGTATATAACAATAATTTAATATACAATTTACAATTATTAATCATATAAATCGGGTTAAAGGGCAACGCCCTTTCCTCCATTGTACATTATACATTGTACATTGTTAATTTACCAAAACAGCGTTCATCTTCTCCATCATTTCCCTTGTGGGTTCATCAATATCCTTAAACGGGAACTCAATGCCCATACTGTCGTATTTCACCTGACATATCTTTTTAAAGGGCAGAAGCTCGATATTATCAACACAAGGATATTTTTTCTTAATATCCTTTAATTTTAAAATATTATCCTCATTATCGTTAAGGGTGGGAATGATAACCTGCCTTAACGTAGTGGGGATATTTTTTCTGTTCAGATAATTAAGAAATACCTCTGCCGCAGACATCGAACAGCCAACATTGGCTTTATAAAGGTCATCTGATGTGTACTTAAAATCAAGCAGAACGCGGTCGGTATAATCCAAAAGCTCCTTAATAGCATCATTGAGTATACAGCCCGATGTATCAAGGCAGGTGTTTATGCCCTCATTACGGCAAAGAACAAAAAGCTCCTTTACAAAATCAGCCTGCAAAAGCGGCTCTCCGCCCGAAACTGTTATACCGCCCTCTTTGCCGAAATATTCACGGCAACGCAGAGCTTTTTTCAGTATTTCATCGGGGGTATATTCAGTGCCGCCGTTCATATCCCATGTGTCGGGGTTATGACAGCATTTACACCTAAGACAACACCCCTGCGTGAACACTACAAAGCGCACGCCGGGGCCGTCTACCGTTCCTAATGACTGAATTGAATGTACTCTTCCTTTTATCATACGCTTTCGTGGAAGGTACGGCTTATAACCTCACGCTGCTGCTCGCGTGAGAGCTTGTTGAAATTAACCGCATAACCCGAAACTCTTATAGTAAGGTTGGGATAATCTTCGGGGTTTTCGTAAGCCTTCATAAGCAATTCTCTGTTCATTACATTAATATTGATATGATGAGCATTCTTTGCAAAATAGCCGTCGAGAATCGAAACAAGGTTATCTACCCTGCCCTCAGGTGTTTTGCCCAGAGCATCGGGAGTGATTGAGAATGTGTTTGAAATACCGTCGCGGCAATCGTCATAGCTGATTTTTGCAACTGAATTGAGCGATGCAAGAGCGCCGTTTTCCTCTCTGTTATGCATGGGATTTGCACCGGGTGCAAATGGAGCGCAAGCCTTTCTGCCGTCGGGTGTTGCACCCGTATTTTTACCGTACATAACGTTTGATGTGATTGTAAGTACGGAAAGTGTGTGGATTGCATCACGGTAAGTGGGAGTTTTGCGAAGCTCTGTGATAACGCGGTGTGCAAGGACCTTTGCAATAAGGTCAACGCGGTCATCATCGTTGCCGTATTTGGGGAAACTGCCTGTTGTGTCAAAATTTGTGATGTAGCCGTTTTCGTTAAGCACGGGCTTTACATCGGCAAATTTAATTGCGCTGAGTGAATCAGCCACAACAGAAAGTCCTGCAATACCGAACGCCATAAAACGCTCAACCTCTGTATCGTGCAGAGCCATCTGTGATTTTTCGTAAGCGTACTTATCGTGCATATAGTGAATGATGTTCATTGTGTTGACGTAAAGTCTGCTCAGCCAGTTGATATAGATATCAAAACGCTCCATAACAGAGTCAAAGTCAAGCTTGTCTGCATCCATAACGGGCATCTGCGGGCCTATATTCATACCGCTTGTGGTGTCGTAACCGCCGTTGATTGCAATAAGCAACAGCTTTGCAAGGTTACATCTTGCGCCGAAGAACTGCATCTGCTTGCCCACCTTCATAGCGGAAACACAGCAGGCAATAGCGTAATCATCACCGTAAACGGGACGCATAATATCGTCATTTTCATACTGGATTGAGTCAGTTTTAATTGAAACCTCGGCACAGAACTTTTTAAAGCCCTCGGGTAATGAATTTGACCATAAAACCGTAAGATTCGGCTCGGGAGCAGGGCCTAAGGTGTAAAGAGTGTTAAGAATACGGAAACTGCTTTTTGTAACAAGAGTTCTGCCGTCCTCACCCATACCGCCTACTGCTTCTGTTATCCACATGGGATCACCGCCGAAAAGCTCGTTGTATTCGGGAGTGCGGAGATGCCTTGCAATACGGAGCTTTATAACGAAATCGTCAATAATCTCCTGTGCGCTCTCCTCTGTAAGAGTTCCGTTTGCAATATCTCTTTCAATATATATATCAAAGAATGTGCTTACTCTGCCCAAAGACATAGCTGCACCGTTCTGCTCTTTAATAGCTGCAAGATAAGCAAAATATGTCCACTGAACAGCCTCGCGTGTATCGGATGCAGGCTGGCTGATATCGTAGCCGTACATAGCAGCCATATCTTTCATATAGCCGAGGAATGCAATCTGCTTGTGAAGCTCCTCGTCGAGTCTTATTCTGTCAGCATCAAAAACACCGTCGGAAAGCTTTGCTTTGTCTGCTTTCTTTATTTCAACAAGACGGTCAATACCGTAAAGAGCAACTCTGCGATAGTCGCCGATGATTCTGCCTCTGCCGTAAGCATCGGGCAGACCTGTGATAACGTGGCACTTACGAGCTTTTCTCATTTCGTCGGTATAAGCGCGGAAAACGCCGTCGTTATGAGTGGTGCGGTAACGGAATTCTTCCTCAATCTTCTCGCTGAGCTTGTAACCGTAAGCCTCACAAGCCTGACGCACCATTCGCATACCGCCAAAGGGGTTTACACCTCTTTTAAGAGGTCTGTTAGTCTGCATACCTACAATTATTTCGTTGTCCTTGTCGATATATCCGGGAGAATAGCTTGTAAGTGAAGATACGGTTGCTGTGTCAATTTCAAGCACGCCGCCGAATCTGCGTTCAAGAGCAAAAAGCTCCTCAACCTGCTTCATAAGGCCTTTTGTACGCTCCGTTGCGCCTGCAAGGAAGCTGTCATCGCCTGTGTACTCTTTATAGTTTGTCTGTATAAAATCGCGGACATTAATTTCGTCCTGCCATACACCTTTATTAAATCCGTTCCAATTTGTATGTTCCATAACCTGTATACCTCCTAAAAAACAACAAAAGGGCAAATCAGTACATAACTGACTTGCCCAGACGGTCGGCATTATCGCTTTTACACTCCAATGCGGTGCTCCGCAAGTTCCGTCAGTCATGTAAAAGTCTTAATTTGTGATTTAATTATACATCATCCTCCCCATATTGTCAATTAAAATAATCAATAATTCGCAACGAAGAACGGACAATTATTTTGGTAATGTAGTGAAAAACAGTAATTTATCTAATTAACAATGTACAATGTATAATGTACAATGGTGGAAAGAGCTTCGCCCTTTAACCCGATTTTTATGACTCAATAATTGTACATTGTACATTAAATCCCAACGGCATAATCTGCATCCCGTCGGCAGGGTTTTATGTACAATAAGGCGCTCTTTTACTCAATCAAAATCAAAAAAGCCTTGACAACTTTATGATTCTTCTTACAATATAATACAGGAAACATTTGTTCTCTTAAAGGAGGAATCATATGGACAAAGATTTAAATGCAAGTGCGGATATACGCAAAAAATTATATATTAAACTTTATTACAGTATGCTCGATTGGGAATGGTACGACGACCCCAACACATTCAGAGTGTTTATGCATCTGTTACTTATTGCAAACAGAAAAGACAACCGAATCCACGGCAAAATCATTCATCGGGGTGAAGCATTGGCAAGTGTTGATTATCTTGCAACACAACTGAAACTGAGCAGACAAAACATAAGAACTGCACTTAACCATTTAAAATCAACAGGTGAAATAACAATACGAAAAATTGCAAATATCTCAGTAATACAGCTGAAAAATTACGATAAATATCAGTCAGCTAACAATTCAAATAACAACTCGGTAGCAACTGCCTCACAAAAGGATAACAAATCCCTAACAACACCTATATATTGTAAGAATGATAAGAATGATATATTGCAAGAGTGTGTGCAGGAAACACGCGCTCACGGCAGGCACAATAACGTTTTACTTACCGATTATGAATATGAGAATTTCATTAAACGCTACCCTCTTATCGCACAGGAAATTATCGAGGAGCTGTCGGACAAAATCGCAACGGGCGACAGCCGATACCAAAAGGGGCATATAGGGCATCTGTATGTTTTTGCCCGCAATTATACACCGAAAAAACAGTCCGACGAGCCGTCTTACGATATTGAAAAGGCTTTGCAACGCTCGCTTAATCTTGACCCGACGAAAACTAAAAAGGGAGAGTAAACAATAATTTAATGTACAATGTACAATTATTGAATCATAAAATCGGGTTAAAGGGCAAAGCCCTTTCCACCATTGTACATTATACATTGTACATTGTTAATTGACTAAATTATTGTTTCTTGACAATTTCTTCACAGTTTGTTAATATATAAGTGCAGTTATCTGCGGTCAGTTCGGAACCATCCTGACCAAAAACAAAACTACGGAAAGAAGAATGACAAATGAACAAAAAATCTACTCTGTACATCACGCAGGCAGCCGTTATTGCGGCACTTTACGTTGCACTCACCTACGTTTCCAACTCATTGGGGCTGGCTTACAACGCAATTCAGTTCAGATTATCTGAAATACTGACCGTTCTGCCCGTTTTCACTCCCGCCGCAATACCCGGTCTTGTAATCGGCTGTATTATTGCAAACCTGTCAAGCCCTTTCGGAGTCATAGACATCATCTGCGGCTCTGTTGCAACACTTCTTGCGGCAGTATGCACCTACAAGCTCCGTAACGTAACAGTCAAAGGCATACCCGTTCCCGCAACTCTGCCGCCCGTACTGTTCAACGGTCTTATCATCGGTCTTGAAATATGGTATTTAGGCGACAGAACTCCCGCACTGTTCTTTATATCGGCGCTTGAGGTTTCGGCAGGTCAGTTGGTGATGTGCGTATTGATAGGCACTGTTTTTATAAAAGCGTTACAGCGTACACAGCTGTTTAACAGGATAAACAAATTCTGAATAAAAAAAAAGAGGGGATCGGTATGAAAAAAATTCTTGTTGCAGACGATGAAGAACTCATCATAAACCTTGTTTGCGATTTTCTCCGCCGCGAAGGCTACGAACCGCTTTCCGCATCCGACGGCGAACAGGCGTTGGAGGTATTTAAAGAAAATCCCGACATAGCTCTTGTAATTCTTGATATTATGATGCCTAAAATCGACGGCTGGGAGGTTTGCAGAACAATAAGACAGACCTCTAACGTTCCCGTTATAATGCTCACGGCAAGAAGCCAGGAGTTTGACGAGCTTACAGGTTTTGAGGCAGGCGCAGACGATTACGTTACAAAACCCTGCAGACCCTCCGTTCTTATGAAAAGAGTTGAGGTGCTTCTCAAGCGTAACGCACAGAATAATGCAATAGGTACTTTACAGCTCGGCGAA
This sequence comes from Acutalibacteraceae bacterium, assembly GCA_045535305.1. Classification (GTDB taxonomy): domain Bacteria; phylum Bacillota; class Clostridia; order Oscillospirales; family Acutalibacteraceae; genus UBA1081. The sequence goes on along the minus strand of JAZSLJ010000064.1, from coordinate 30,225 downwards.
TTAAAGCTCAACACCGAAGCCCATGAGGTGTACCTTAACGGTAAATCAATAATGCTCACACTCAAAGAGTACAGTATTCTTTACAAATTCATGTCAACCCCAGGCAGAGTTTTCTCCAGGGAACAGCTCCTTGACGACATCTGGGGCTTCGATTTTGACGGTGATACAAGAACCGTTGACTCCCACGTTGCAAGACTGCGTACAAAATTAGGCGAATGGGGCGCAACTTACATAAAAACCATTTACGGCGCAGGCTATAAGATAGAAAGCGAGTAATTATGGCTGATAAAATCAAAAAAAAGAGTAAGAACAATCAGATTCAGTTAAGCCGTAAGCTCACACGCTCCATTTCATTGATTCTTGCCTTTGTTCTTGCCGCAATCATTATTACAACATACGCAGGTCTTGACTGGATAAACCTTGGATATGCGGCAGTAAGAATGTTTTTTGCCGAAAGAGAGATTGAAGAAGCCTACCTCAACGGCGACAAGAATTTTATAACTCTTCTGGACAATGTAGAGCGTGAATACGAGGTAAACATAGAGATTTATTCAAAAGGCGAAAGCTTCGTTTATTCCACCTCATACAAGGGTGAAATGTCCGTTCCGCCCTACGACAGAAACACAATTATAATTCCCGATACGGAAAAAAAGAACTACACCGTTACAACCGACCTTGGCTCAACACCGTTCAACGAATTCAATCTGAGCGAGGACAAGACATCATCTCAGAGAAACGCAACATATCTTGTAGGCACGTGGTACACCGAATCGGGCATTACAATCAAGCTGTTCAAGCTTAAATCCGCCGTTGACCTTAACACAAAAATCACCATTATATTTATTTCGTCAATAGCGTTGATGATGCTTATAGCGGCTCTGATCATTACGTCAAAGTTCGTCAAGCAGACAACAAAACCTCTTGAAGAAATGAGCCGTATTACAAAAAATATGTCAAAGCTCGATTTCAGCCAGAAATGTGAGCCGAATAATATTTTAGAAATTTCCGAATTGTCCGACAGCATCAATGAAATGAGCGAATCCCTTGAGGTTGCCCTCGTTGACTTGCAGCAGAAAAACAAAAAACTGCAGGACGATATAGAGCAGGAAAAAACCATAGACCAATTAAGGCAGGTATTTATCTCCGGCGTTTCACACGAAATGAAAACTCCCATAGCCATTATTCAGGGGTATGCGGAGGGTCTTAAAGTATTCCTTGAATCCGACCCCGAAACGGCGATGAAATATTGCGACACAATCATTTCCGAAACGGACAGAATGAACAGTCTTGTTATGAAACTGCTTGAAATCATCAAGTACGAATCGGGCGAATATCAGATTACCAGCGAAGCCTTCAATCTGTGCGATGTTATAGACAGCTGGTTTGACCGTAACAACGAAATTATTAAAGAAAAAGGCATCACCGCAATTAACGAGATAGACAAAAATCTTATTGCCTACGGCGACAGCTTTATAATTCCCACCGTTGTGAACAACTATATGTCCAACGCTGTATCCCACGTAAGTGGTGATATGGTTATAAGGGCATCTGCCCGTCTTATTGACAACAACCGTTACAGAGTAAGCATTTTCAACAGCGGTACCCCCATAGCTCCCAAGGATATTGACCATATATGGGACAGCTTTTACAGAGCAGACAAGGCTATGTCCCGTTCACAGGGCAGATTCGGTCTGGGACTTGCAATCGTTGCCGCTATACAGAAGCTTCACAATCAGGAATACGGCGTAATCAACCACGAAAACGGCGTTGAATTCTGGTTTGACGTTGAAAAATACGAGGAGCAGATATGAAAAACATAGTATTAATCGGTATGCCCGGTGCAGGCAAAAGCACAATAGGCGTACTGCTTGCAAAATCAATGCTTTTCTCGTTCACTGACACCGACCTTATCATTCAGAGCAGACACTCAATGAGCCTTTGCGAAATAATCGAAAAAGAAGGTACAGCGGGTTTTCTTAAAATCGAGAATGATGTTATTGCCGATTGCGATTTTACAAACAGCGTTATAGCAACGGGCGGAAGCGCGGTGTACGGCGAGGAAGCCATGAAAAAGCTTAAAGAAAACGGCATTGTTGTGTATCTTGAACTGCCCGTAACAGAGCTTGAAAAACGCCTTGGCAATATTCAGACAAGAGGTGTTGCCATGCCTAACGGTAACACCATAGCAGAGCTTTACGCAGAACGTAAGCCGCTTTATAAAAAATATGCGGACATCACCCTCGATTGCACAAATCTCACCGCAGAACAATGCGTGGATAAGTGCATGGAGCTTCTGAAATCAAATTAAATCAAAGGGATGCGAAAACATAAGTTTTTTGCATCCTTTTTTCATACAAAAAAACACCCCACCGTAACGATGGAGTGGCACAACATACTTTTTAAGAAAAGATAATTCGCATATAATCAGTTCTTAAGTCAAGTATTCGCATAATCTGTATATTATCATTCATTACAAGATAAAAAATGCCGTAATTACCGCTTATAATACAGCGGTAATCTGTTTCTCTGCCTGTTTTTTCACTCAGACTGATACCTGAATTGGGTTGATCTGAAAGAATATGAGCAGTTTTTAAAATTTTTGCAACCATATTCTTTGATGCAACGGGATTTTTAAGCACATCTGCAATATAATTTCTGATATCTCTTAAATCCTCACGCGCCTGCGGAGTGTAAATTATTTTCATACATCAGCACCGAACTCAGAAAGAATATCATCTTCCGAAATCCAATCTTTTTCGCTTTTAACTGAAGCTTCACCTTTTTTAAGTTCACTCATAAGAATTGCAATAGCTTGTTCTCTTATTGCTTCCTTGCTGTTCTGCGTAACAATCAACGGCATACCTTCAGCATTAATGGACTGCTGTATAAAAATATTGATTGCATCCGTCAATGTCATTCCGCAACCTGCATAAATGCTTTCAACACGCTCCTTGACATCGGGATTGATTCGCATTTGAAATGTAGTTGTTTTAGGCATATTTGCAACAGAAATATTTTCTGACATATTAATCATCTCCTCAATGACAGTATAACCAATTTCAGCAATAATGTCAATACAATGTCATTACATTTTTATTCATAAAAATACCTGTTTTCCCTTTACGGACTTGCAAAAGCAAATCTGCGGTTTCATAAGATTAACAGAGGTGATTTTTATGGATTTTTACGCTTTGGCAAATTTTTTTAAGGATATTATTTTCTTCGCTTTGCACATCGGCAATTCAAGCTATTTTCCAAAGCCCCTTACAAAAAAAGAAGAAGCCGATGCTATCGCAAAGGCTCAGGCGGGCGATATTCAGGCAAAAAATCTGCTCATAGAGCATAATTTGCGTCTTGTGGTGCATATCATCAAAAAATATTACTCAAATTACAGCGACCAGGATGACCTTATTTCCATCGGCACGATGGGACTTATAAAAGGCATCAACAGCTTCAACAGCGAAAAGGGCACGCGGATTGCAACCTACGCCGCAAGATGCATCGAAAATGAAATTCTTATGTATTTCCGCAGCATAAAAAAAACCGCTATGGATATTTCCATGAGCGACCCTATCGAAACGGATAACGAGGGCAATCCCCTCACTCTTGCAGATACGCTCAGCACAGGCGACACCGTTTTTGAAGAAATCGACACTGCAATACAATGCCGTCAGGTGCGTAAATTCGTAAACGAAATAAAAAATCCCCGCGACAAAACAATAATAATACTCAGATACGGTCTTGACGGAAACGAGCCCCGCACACAGCAGGAAATCGCACAGCTGCTTAACATTTCACGCTCCTACGTTTCCCGTATCGAAACAAAAATACTCACTCAGCTGCGCAAAAGAATGGAAACCGAAAATCCCTTTGATACGGATGACTAAAATCAGCGTACAGTTTGCACTCAATAAACAATATGTGATTCGATTCTTGACAATACTTTGCATGAGTAATATAATGTTTTTGTCAAAAAGGGCCCGTAGCTCAGCTGGGAGAGTGTTCGGTTCGCATCCGAAAGGTCGAGAGTTCAATCCTCTTCGGGTCCACCAAAAAACTTTCGGGATTTGTGAAACATCTTTTCATTCCCTTATACATAAATTAAACGACAATTTTCCGCCGAAAATTGCCGTTTTTTTGTTATATATCCATTTCCATTTCAACATGTACTACGCCCTCTTCTAAAAATTCGCCCGAAACGGTTTTGAATCCCAGCTTTTCATAAAATCCCTCGGCGTGCTTCTGTGCATCCATACATATTTTACTGCATTTCATTCTGCTTTTGATTGCAGGTATGCTTTTTTTAAGCAATTCCCTGCCAAGTCCGATTCCGCGTGTTACGGTAAGCACTCTGCCCACTTTTACCGTGGTTTTATCGTTATCCTTATAGTATGCTCTTAAATATGCTACGACCCTATTGTCTTCTTTAATAAAACAGTGCAGACTGTCATAATCAACGTCATCGCAGTCCTGATAATATATCTTCTGCTCAATTATAAACACCTCTGCCCGCGCCTTTAAAATTTCGTACACCTCGGCATTTGTCAATTCGCCGAATTCCTTTGCAACAAAGCACTTTTCACTCATACATTCTCCGCCTTTAAAAACATTACGTCTTTATTATATATTTTTTATCGAATTAATGCAATAACACCGCATTTGTCTTTTTTCGTGATTTAAGACCTTAAATAATATTGTTTTTTGTGTAAAATAAACAAACTTTCATCTTTAATTTCTACAAAAGGATAAAGCCGCCATTCGGGTAATTTTGTTGACTTGATTTGCCGTTTTTGGTATTATTAATATGAATATAAGCAGAAGTATACCTTTCTGTAAAAGGAGGAATTTTTTTGACAGATGCTAAAACGCTCGCTTACATCAATATGTATGCAATATTCGGCGCACTTGAAAATCTTTGCGCACTTGACGAAGATGCAAGAGCATTACTTACCAACAAAAAAGCACTTACAATCGGCTTTGAGGTAAAAGACGGCCCCTGTGCAACCATTACTTTCAAAAACGGCAGATGCAGAATGGAAGACGGCTTAGGTCCTTGCGACATCAAGCTCCCCTTCTCATCATGCGAAAAGTTCAACGGTATGATTGACGGTACCGTTACACCCATTCCCTCAAAGGGATTTACACACATCGGTTTTCTTTTAAAAGACTTTATAAAGCTCACCGATTTACTTACAAGATATCTCCGTCCCGAACCCGAAGACCTTATGGACGAAAGATTCTTCAACATAAGCACATCACTTATGTTCTATGTAATTTCCGTTGCTATTGCTCAGATAGGCAACAACGACGAAATCGGCAAATTCTCCGCACATCATATGGTTGACGGCGACATTCTTCTTTCAATCAAAGACGGCCCCAAATCAACCATCAGCGTAAGAAATCACCGCTTGCTCACAGTTAAAAAGGCTTGCGACAAGCCCAGAGCAATTATGGAGTTCAGCAGTATGAAGCTTGCAAGAGATTTGTTTGACGGTAACGTTAACTCCGTTGCCTGCGTAGGCGAGGGCGCTATCGCTATGGGCGGTATGATCTCGATGATTGACAACATGAACAGAATACTTGACCTTGTAGGTCTTTATCTTGCTTAAAGGAGGGGTAACAAATGGCAACTAAAAAAGCTAAAAAAGACAATGTTTATTACGAACACAAAAAGAGTCAGGAATGGTTCAAAAGAGCCGTAGACGTTATCCCCTCGGGTATTTACGGTCATTTAGGCCCTGCTGAAGGTCTTTGGATTCCCCCAACGTCATGGCCCTGTTTTGCAGAAAAGGCAGAAGGCTCCTATTTCTGGGACGTTGACGGCAACAAATACCTTGACTATATGTGTGCTTACGGCCCCAACGTTTTAGGTTATAACGACCCCGACGTTAATGCGGCGGCAATCGCACAGGCAGCCGTTGCAAACTGTACAACAACACCCTCTTACAAGATGGTTGAGTTTGCAGAGCTTATGGTTGACACCGTTGCATCTGCTGACTGGGCATTCTTTGCAAAGAACGGTAACGATACAACACAGGCAGCTATTATGTGCGCCCGTTATCACACTCACAAGAAAAAAATCATTTTCGTAAACGGTTTCTATCACGGCGTTTCAATGTGGACACAGAAGCTGGACTATCCCGGCGTTCTTCCCGAAGACGTTGCAAACAACCTTTACGTTGATTTCAACGATATTCCCGCACTTGAAAAGCTTATTGCTGAAAACGAGGGCGAAATTGCGGCATTCATCGCAACACCCTATATGCACGGCAATTTCCTTGACAACGAAACACCCGAAGCAGGCTATTGGCAGAAGGTAAGAAAGCTCTGTACGGAAAAGGGCATCGTTCTTATCGTAGACGACGTTCGTGCAGGCTTCAGACTTGACCTTGCAGGCTCTGACCACTACTATGGCTTTGAAGCTGACCTTATCTGCTTCTGTAAAGCTCTTGCAAACGGCTGGAACGTATCCTGTCTTTGCGGTAAGGACTTCCTCAAGAGCGCAATGAGCGGTCTTTCATACACAGGAAGTTATTGGATGAGCGCAGTACCCTTTGCGGCAGGTATAGCTTGTATCGAAAAGATGAAAAAGCTCGATACCCCCAAACTTTTCAGAGAATTGGGAACAAAGCTTACAACAGGTCTTAAAGCGGCGGCAGAAAACAACGGCTTTGACCTTGTTGTTTCAGGTGAACCTGCCCTGTTCTACCTGAGAATCGCTAACGACGACAGCCTGTTCCTGCATCAGGATTGGGTACAGGAAATGGTAAGCAGAGGCATATTCATCACAAGCCATCACAACCACTTTATCAACGCTTCACTCACAGAGGATGACATCAAATACACCTGCGAGGTTGCAGACGAAGCATTCAAAGCAGTTAAAAAACGCCATCCCGAGGCATTTTGATAAGTGGGTACCTCTAAAAAAAATTTCAATTTGATTACATACAAAATCGGGATATAGCCGTAACTGCAAACGGACTTAATAAATAATTGTACATTGTAAATTGTACATTGTAAATTATAATAATGAACGGAGGAAAAACTATGCCACTTTCAAAAGCTGAATGGCTCGAACTTGAAAAAAAGGCGCACGAGCTTCGTATGCTCATTCTTGACACAACAACATGGGCAGGAAGCGCACACATCGGCGGCGGTATGAGCGCCATTGATGTTATGACTGTACTTTACTATAAGTACATGAATATTGACGTCAACAATGCCAACTGGGAGGACAGAGACAGATTCATTCTCTCCAAAGGCCACGTAGGCGTTGCATACGCTCCCATCCTTTGCGACCTTGGCTTTAACGACAAGGAATTGCTTAAAACATTCAATCTTTCCAACTCCACAATGGGTATTCACCTTGACTCAAACAAGGTTGTTGGTGTTGACGCATCAACAGGCTCTCTCGGCCACGGTATGTCTATCGCAGTAGGTACAGCTCTTGCTGCAAAGGTTCGCGGCAAGGATTTCAAGACTTACGTTCTTCTCGGCGACGGCGAATGTGATGAAGGCTCCAACTGGGAAGCAGCTATGTCAGCAGCTCACTACAAAACAACAAATATGATTTCATTCGTTGACCGTAACAAGTGTATGATCGACGGCAGAACAGAAGATGTTATGCGCCTTGAACCTCTTACAGACAAATGGGCATCCTTCGGCTTTGAGGTTCTTGTCGTTGACGGTAACAATATGAAAGAAATCTGCGAAGCTATCGACAAGGCTCTTGCAAACACATCCGACAAGCCCTATATGATTATTCTTGACACAATCAAGGGCTGCGGTATCGACTTTATGGAAGACGATTACACATGGCACTACGGCGCTATTGACGACAGCAAGTACGCACTTGCTAAGGATAGCCTTGAAAAACACTATCAGAAGAGACTCGCAAGAGTAGAAAAGGAGGGTTAATGATATGGCAGGCGGATTAACCTACACAGCAATAGATTCAACATCACTTTCAACAGCTGAAATTTACGGTCAGGCTCTCGTAGAACTGGGCGAAGCACATCCCGAAGTTGTTGCACTTACAGCCGACCTTGCAAAATCAACAAAAATCGGCGAATTTATGAAAAAGTTCCCCGACAGATTCTTTAACGTAGGTATTGCAGAACAGAATATGTTCGGTATAGCTGCGGGTATGGCAAAAGCAGGTCTTGTACCTTTCCTTTCCACATTCTCACAGTTCGCATCATTCCGTTCAGCTGACCAGCTCCACACAGACCTTTGCTACCAGAACGTAAACGCAAAAGTTATTGCTACACATTCAGGTACATCTTTCGGTCAGGCAGGTTCTACTCACCACGCTATCTGCGACCTTGCTCTGGTTCGCTCAATCCCCAATCTTACAGTTATCTGCCCCGCTGACGGTGTTGAAACATACAACGCAGTTATGGCGGCTTATGAAACACCCGGTCCTTTCTACATCCGTATCAACAGAGGCTTCGACCGCGTACTTTACAAGAGCTCAGACTACGGCTTCGAGCTTGGCAAAGCTGTTACCGTTCACGAAGGTACAGACCTTACTATCATCGCAACAGGCTCCTGCGTATTCCAGGCTTGGGAAGCTGCTGAATTCCTTGACAAGAACGACGGTCTTAAGATCCGTGTTCTTGATATGCACACAATCAAGCCCATCGACCGCGAAGCTATCATCAAAGCGGTTATGGATACTCGCCGTATCATCACAGTTGAAGACCACAACGTTATCGGCGGTCTCGGCTCTGCTGTTGCTGAGGTTATGGCTGAAGCAGGTAAAGGCTGTGCATTCAAAAAGCTCGGTCATCCTGATAAGTTTGCTCCTATCGGTCTGCATGAGGATATCATGAACTATGTCGGCATTGACTCAAACGGTATCATCAACGCTGTTAGAGAAACAATGAAGATGGACTTCGAAGAAGACGACAACTGGGACGACGAGGTATAAGGAGGTTTTAAAATGGCTTCAAGAGAAGAATTTTTAACCAATAAAATATTCATGAATGCCGTACTGCCCCTTTTAAAGGTAATCGTTGCAGATACGCCCTCTCTTGCAAAAAAATTCAAATCCGTTCACTGTATATATCAGGTCAGTGCACTTGACCCTGATGCACCCGGCGGAAAATATGCTACACATTTTCAGGTTAACTCTGACGAATGGGTAATTCATACAGAAAAAATCGAGCCAAAGCCTATGGTTGAGCTTGAATTCCAATCAGTTGAAGCGATGAACGCCTTTTTCAAAGGCAAAATGGGTCCTTCAACTCTGCCCAAGATGAAAGGTGTGCTTAAACACACAGGTGCATTTGTTGCATTCCTTATGGCATTGCTCAAAATGTCCTCACTCCTTTCAGCAAAAACTCCCCCCGAGGCAGAAGAAGACAAAAGACTTATGGTTAAGTGCTATTTCTATCTGCTTTCAAGTGGTATCAGCCAGCTTAACAAAAACGGACACGAGGAAGTTCACGATTGGGCAAAGAAAAGCCCCGACCGTGTTTATGCATGGGCAGTTGACAATGAGCCTACTGTTTCCGCTTACATCCGTGTTAAGGCAGGTAAGACAAGAGCCGGCAGAGGTACATATAAAAGAGCGTTGCCTTTCTTTACAATGCGTTTCAACAACCTTGACAGCGCATTAGGTATACTTATGAGCACCGACGATATGCTTGAATCCACAAGATCAGGTAAGCTTATCATGGACGGTGCACCCGAATTCGGCGCACAGCTCGGCGCATTTATGATAATGGTCGGCGATATGGCGCAAGGCTAAATTCAAACAAAAAGAGGTCTCGGTTTTGCTGACGCCACATAAGGCAGTAATTTCAAAATACTAACTTATGGGCGTTGCAAGGCAGAAAATCAGAGAGAAGTTTCGGCTTCTCTCTTTTTCTTATATTTGCACATTAGACAAATCCTTCTTTAATTTGTACAATGAAAGTACAAAATTTAAAGGAGGACTTTTTATGTCAAACAAAAACGCAATCCAATATCGTCAGATTGGTGATTATATAATTCCAAACCTGATATTACCACCCGAAGAATCAACCATCTGTCTTGGTAAATGGGGAATATTACATAAGGATTATCTTGAAAAACATAAGTGTGTACCTTTTTAACTCATTACTTACCCAAGGCAAACTGTATCAGTACTGTGCCGAGGTAGAAGCGCAGGCACAGCAGATGTTTGATACTCTTGTTAATCAAATTAAAGATGCTGAAGGTGTATCAGAGCAACTGAAAGAAGAAAAACAGACGGAATGGGTATGCTGTATGCAGAATATTGAGGCAAAAGCAATAGAAATTGTAAGTAGCGAATTGATTTATATCTAACAGATAAAGATAGCAGAGAGATTAAATCTTTCTGCTATCTTTATCTGCAACCATTATTATCTCAACTGTTTATTTATTTGAGTATATTACAATTTTAAAAAATAAAAAAGTTTGATAGAAAAACATATTTCAAAAAAATATTTTTATTCATCAATATCTTGCTTCAAGATTTGTTTGAGTTCATCATAAGTAACAATAGGAAAATTTACTTTTTTATATCTTGATAAAAACAGTTTACTGGTTACCATATGGAATAACTTTATATGCAGAATTTTGAATTCCAAAAGAATCAAGTACTTTCGATTGTTATTTAATATATAATCGATTCTGCTTTGAAATTTCTCATCATCTTTATGCTGATAGAAAAAAGCTTTTTTGATGCTGTTTTTTGTCATAAAAATTACTCCTTTTAAGCTTTAAGTTCTATACTTTCTTTATTGCTTGAATGGAGTTCTTTTATTCACTTTTACACAAAATTTATGGCGGTCCCTAGTTCTTTCGTGGGAACTGATATGTTTGCTTGGCCGTTTGAAAATGACCAATATATTTCTTCTCGGTTCGGTACTCGTGTTGACCCGATTTCGAGTGAAGTTAAAACTCACGGCGGTACAGATATAGCGGCTCCTCTTGGCACACTTATTCTTGCTGCTGCAGACGGTGTTGTAGTAACTGCAACTTGGCATAATTCCTACGGATATTAGGTAAAGATTAAACACGATGACACTTATTTCACTTTATACGCCCATTGTTCTGCTCTTCATGTGTCTGTTGGACAGACAGTAAAGCAAGGACAAGTAATTGCAGATTGCGGTTCAACCGGATATTCAACAGAATCACATCTTCATTATGAAGTGATTCATAATGGTGTAAGAGTTAATGCTTTGTTGTTTTATAATGTGTATTAAAAAAATAAAGTGCAAAGATGAATTTTCATTTTTGCACTTTAATGAAACAGTTTTAATAAATTGATTGAATAAAAATATGCTTTAACATATCATATGTTTGTCAATAAACAGTCTGCAAGTTGATTAAAAACATCAATAAGAAGTTCTCTGTCACAAGGTTTTAATTTTTGTAGTTTTATCTATAAATCTGAAAACTGTTCGTGTAAAACTTATGCCCAACAGTGAATCAATGGAAATTGAAAGAGAATTTGAGAGTGATACTAAAAATTTGCTTCCGGGGTTGCGTTTACCTGTTTAAATTGCACTTATATAATACTCATCAGAACCGATAAGTTCTGCCAATTGAGCTTGTGTTAATTTTAGTTCTTTTCGTTTTGCGCGAATAATACTACCTATACTATTTGGTATAAAAATCATCCTAATAAGCAAATTTGAACTATTGCACAATTAGTTCATACCTATAGAATATGGTGATTTTGATATTATAAAATGTGTACAATATCAAACTTGACATATAGAACAAGAAAATAATATAATAAAAATAAGGGGATGTAAGTATGCATAGTAAAATAAAAGAAGTTCGTATGCAATTGGGCTTATCTGAAACACAGGTATCATCTTTGTTAAATATAAGCAGTTATAAATATAGACGATATGAAAATGGTAATCTTGTTTTACCCGTAGAAATATTAGTTTTACTATCAATAATGTATGACATATCAATTGATTTACTTGTTTTTGATAAATATAGTTTTGAAACAATCCTTTACAAGGAGTCAATAAAAAAGCTTTTAAATATTTCTCAAATGTAACAACTTGCCACTTTAGAATACAATATGAGTAGATATTGTACGTTTGATTGTGTTAAAATAAATTATAGGGTTGTTAAAAACATTCTTGCAGATTTGTTGAAAAATTTTTCAACAAATCTGCAAGACTTTCGGTGTTCACAATTAATGGAAATTTCTGAAATTTCATTGTTGTTACAAGTGGATATGGATTATTATTTGCATTTAGAAAGAGGTAAGATGTGGCCAACTGTGTTTAATTTGATAAACATATCTTCAACTTTTTATAGAACAATAGATTCAATGTTTGGAATTGACTAGTTGTTTGTAACTGTAAAAAAACTGTAAGCTTATCAATGATAAGCTTACAGTTTTTTTATTTCTACAGCATTTTTTTTGGTTGATTAATATTTTTTTTGCTTCAGTATTTTCTCAGGTATGGCCGGCTGATGATAGATTGCCAAGCTAGGTGAGTTTACAGATGTGGTACCAACAGCTAAGACCGTTGAAACAAGTGTTGATAATACTTTAGATGTTTTTTTCTTCATTTTTTTTCCTCCTTTCTGAACAGTGATTCTCTAATTTGCCTATTAGCATTGCAACGGCAGCAGAAAGCAAGCCGATTAGCAAGCTATATGGAATCAAATCAGGTATTGATTTGATAAAAAATAGTATTGTAGATAATAAAAAAATGCTGTATGCAACAAGGTAAGATAATTGTTTTAATTTCTTTTTATGCACAGATGATAACGGATTGTTTTCATTTTCTACAGGGGCGAAAATGTGAACAGAAATAACAGATAGTATATTTAGTACAACAAAAATTAAAAATGAATTTATTTGTAATAACGTATTTAAAGCAATAATGAAGAATAAATAATTAATTATTGTTGCTAAAAAACATTTAGAATGTGTTTTAGCATGATACCCCCCAAAACACATTCTGCACATAATGAAGGAGAATAAAAATAAAACTGAAGGAAGTACTGAATTTATAACTATCGCTATACACAGAAGTGTTATAATGCTTACAACAGTTGCTATACAAATTTCAAAACAGTACTCATATATTTCCTTGTCATCTAGATCAACATATTGTTTTGTTATTAAATTTGAAACAATTTTTTTTGAAATAACTTTATAGATCATTTGTTGCGCTCCTGTACAAAAGGTATAAGAAAAGTTTATATCTCCTTAATGTGTATTTCAATAAAAGATTCCAAATCGTTAAAAAAAAGTTCCAATGTGTCATAGTGGCACATTGGAAATGATAATGTTTGTTTTGAATAAGTTGTTTTCGCAGGAAAAATATAAATCTCCGTTATATTTTTCAACCAAAGCTCTCATAATTTTAATGCCCATTCCGTGAAATTCGTTATCATTTTTTGTTGATATGAGATTTTGAGTTTCGATATTATATTGAACGGAATTTGTTACTTCTATAGATATTGAACCTGCAACGGACAAGACTTGTATATGTATACATTTATTTATATCAGAATTATCCGGAATTTGAGTTGCAGCTTCTATTGCATTATCTAATGCATTGCCAATAATAATTCCGAGTTCTACCGAATCGATGTTTATAAATTCATTCAATTTGATATTTGATGTTATTTGTATTTTATGATTTTTGGCAGTTTCAAGTTTTGAGTAAATAATTGAATCGAGAACAGGGTTCCCACTATTTAACAATTTTTCAGGCTCATTAATAATGTCGAGACCTTTTTTTATGGTGATTATAGCCTTTTCATTTTCACCACTTTGAATCAGTCCTAGTATGCATAGCTGTTGATTTTTAATATCGTGTCTAAATTTTTTTAAATCATTTTGCCATCGATAAAGTTCTTCATAATGATGTGCCTGTTGCAATATTTGCTTTTTTGAAAAAGATAGTTGAGCTTTTGTAATTGAATGTTCATTGTTTTTTGCGATTAATTCAAGCATGAAAAAATTGGCACCAATGAGAAGCAAAGACGAAATAAGTGCTGTGATTCTAAATATGTTTTGTTCAATCTCATAACAACAACTGTAGAGCAGAATAACAATCAGCAAAGTAGCGAGTGGTAGTGGAAGAAAACTAAATGATATGTTAAATGGAAAAATGTTTTTTGCATTTTTATTAAATTTGAGCATATGGGTGATTATGTATGATAAGAATTTTGCAGCTATGGTGCATAAAGCTAATAAAATAGGGTCTGATTGAGTATATGAAGTATCCACATCGAAAATTGTTGTGGAAAAAAATGCAATTGTAAATTCTGATAAGGCACCAATGATAAACAGCAATAGGCTTGCCCATATTCTGGATGTTAACTGAATATTATAAATAAATGATAGTAAAAATAATGAAAAAATAGAAACTAACATTACAAACTGGGATTTGCCAAGAAAATAAAAATTGTTTATGCATTGAATGATAAATGCAAAAATAAAAATTACCGATGCAGTAATTGTAGATTTCTTGTTAATGCTAATTTTTCTGTATAAGCTAATCGAAATTAAAAACTCTAAAATGATACTAACAAGATGAATAAATGAGATTATCAAAAATTACCACTTCCTTTGTTTTAAGTATGTATCAAAAGCTCGTAATGCATCAGTCCTTCTTCGGACACTAAGCATAACTCTGGTATCATCAAATAAAACAACATCTGATTTGTCAAAGCGTTGAATGTAATCCATATTGACTATAAATCCTTGATGAGTTTGTATGAAATCGTATGGGCTTAATAATTCTAATAATTCGGGTATTTTCCCAATTGCTTCATATTCTCCGTTATCAGTAAACACTGCAATGTGTCGTTTGTATCCTTCTATATATTTTATGCTATCGATTTTTATTACATAGCGTTCACTTTGCCATTTAAGCATTATTGAAGAATGAAGATTTCTGTATTTGTTAATTGCACGTTGTAATACTTGTGTAAAATCTTCTTCTGAAATGGGTTTAACTAAAAAATGTAACGGTTCCACCCTGAAGGATTCAAAAACATAATGCGGAAAATTTGATATAAAAACAATTATTGTTTTTGACGATTTTTGTTTAATTAATTCGGCGGCTTCAATTCCGTTTGTGTGACCCATTTCGATATCTAAAAAAATGAGATCAAAAGCATTATTATCATTTTTGTATGAAAGCAATAGATTTTCTGCAGAATAAAAATTTTTAATTGTAACTGATATGTTTTTAGGTATAAATTTTTTGAGATATGATGTTAATATGCTATGAATGTTTTTGTCATCATCGCAAATGCATATCTTCATTTTGGTCACCTCAATCTAAATGATAGTTTTATTATAACAAAATGAGGTTTAAAAGTAAATCAAAATAATTATAACTATTTTAATATAAAATTAAATCTATAAAAACGATTTAGAAGATTAAGGCAAAGATTGTATGTTGATATAAAATTAAAAAATATAAAATTTAAGTGAAGATGCTTTTATAATTATATTTTAATTTTGTTTCATTTTGCAAGGTTTTTGTTTTTTATGTTATAGTAATTGTTCATTTAGCACGAACAGGAAGAAAAAATCAACGAAAATGCATCATCCGTTGATATTTTATTATGATTATGTTAATTTGTGAATGATGAATAAAGTTTTTCATAAATAAAGAAGTTTTTTCTACAAATTTTAAAAGAATAAATATTTGAATCCTCTTTATTTCGAGCATTTTAATTAAGAGTTAAAATTCATTATTGTAGAAAAGCCCAAAACTTTGAAGTAAAAAATAATCTATTATTTTGATGTTATTTAGACCAGACACTAAAATTGATTAAGGACGTGATTCCAATGTGGTTCATTAGATGAATGTTAATATTAATCAAATTATAAATTAAAAAGGAGATAATTTTTATGAAGAAAAAAAGTATTGCAATAAAATGTACCGCATTATTTATCTGCTTGTTTGCTGTTATGTCATCATTCTCGTTAACATCTTTTGCTGAAACAGTATCATGTACTCGTACGACATCCTCTGAGATTTATGATTTAAGTGAATTGGGATACTCGGTTGTAGGTCTTTCTTCAACCGGTATTTCAAGCGATCTGCAATTCCTTGGCATATCAATTTGTGGAACAAAAGTAGGTACAACAAATACAAAAATCGCATTAGTAGGTTGTTCTGGAAGTGCTCTGTATTATAAAACAATAACAATGTCAACTTATATAAACGGAATATATAAAAGTGCTTTATCGGGCAGTTATTCAAATACGACAAGTGCACCAAAAGGTGTCTATGTTCTTAAGTCGAATGCTGTTAACGGAAGCATAAGGACTAATGGTGCAATCGTTGCAAAATCTTCTTCAAAAACATATACAGCTCAAGCAAACACAAATACATATTCATAAGTTTTGCACATATAAATCTACATTTTTCTGATTAATCTCATTTTAAAGTAGTCAGAAATATGCAAATTAAAGTGGTACTTGTATTTTTATGTGTTTACTTATAATGTAATGCAACTTCAGCTGAATCAGGTAATATTCTATTGCCTGATTCGGTTTTGGTTGTTGATAAGTGTTTTTTATATTGAATTTACAAGGGCGGTTATTTATATGAAAAAGAGTAAATTAATTGCGATAATTTTGGTCATGGTGATCCTTTTTGCAGGCTGTTCTGACGTAAAGCAAAACGGCACCGGAGATGAAAATTCAACGCTTAACTTTGATGCAGAAAAACAATCTGTTGTCAATATTGATGATTTAGTAGATAGTTTGGATTCCGCAGAAGGTAACCAAGACAGACCTATGGAGGATATGCTTGCTGAGCTTGAAATACCTGCACAGGGCTTTGCTGTTTTTAATTCCCTTGATGACCCTGATTCGTTTACATTGGAAGAATACAACGGCGGTGAAATTGAGTTTTATTATCAGGTTGCTGTGGGTAATACAGCAGAAGACTTTGCCCTTGGTGTTATGATTGACGGAATATTGCAGGATTGCAAAATTGAAAGGAACGGCACTGTATCTGACTATAATAAGCTTCACACTGTTACTATTGATAAAGGTACTGCACATATATACAAGGTAACTGTCAAGCCGAACACAGGTAAGGCAGGTGATACGGTGCTGCTGCATGCCCTGTCAATTATGAATCCCGATGCAAGGATTAAATCTGAAAGTGAATATTATGATTTTTCAACTGTTTATTTTGCATTGACAGGCTATGCTTCGGTCAGAATGAATGTGGATGCCGTAAATTTAACAGATGATGTTTGCAAAAATTATTCTCAGGTAAAGGTCAACACATACAATCCTCTGATTGGTGAACTGTTTTCCTATAAAAGCGAGGAAAACAATATCACGGCATCCCTTATTTATAATGATTTTAATTCGGCAGTTTGGCATGATGATTCAACAAGCTGGACAGAACAGAGTTTTTTGATAAAGGCAGACAGAACGGCAGACTGTCCGATTTATATAACTCTCGGCGGTATTGATTATAACACGACTCAGCGTATAAGTGTTTATGTGAACGGTAAGATTATGCCTGTTTTTGACGGCAAATATTATGCCGATGTACCTGTAAATGCCGGTAAACAAACTGATGTTGAAATAAAGCTTGACACACAAAACCTTGATGAATGGAGCAATATTTGCGTAACATATTATAATTTAACTGAAAACGGTGCAATGGGTAAGGATTTGACTCAATCCGATATTTACACGTTGAAGGTATCAAAATGAGCATTGAAATAAAAAACGTTGTCAAAAATTACGGCAAAAAGGAAGCATTGAAGAAAGTTTCTCTTACGCTCGAAAACGGTATTTACGGCTTGCTCGGTGAAAATGGTGCAGGCAAGTCAACTCTGCTTAATATTATGGTAACATCGCTTGCACAGACAAGCGGTCAAGTGCTTTACAACGGAATGGATATTCGGGACAAAAAATCAGGTTATCTTGATGCTCTCGGATATATGCCGCAGACACCGAAGTTTTATAAAAACTATACTGCCCGTGAATTTCTTGAATACATTGCGGCATTAAAGGGTATAAAAAAGAATGTAAATACAAAAACAGATGAATTACTGTCACTTGTAAATTTAACCGAATCAAAAGACATGAAGCTCGGTGCTTTTTCAGGTGGTATGCTTCAAAGAATCGGCATTGCACAGGCACTCCTTAATGACCCTGAAATCCTTATTCTTGATGAGCCTACCGCAGGTCTTGACCCTACCGAGCGAATAAGACTCAGAAATCTGATTTCATCAATAGCGGAAAACAGAACAGTTATTCTTGCGACTCATATTGTGACGGATATCGAATACATAGCAAACAGAGTTATTTTATTGCACAAGGGTGAAGTTTGCCGAAATGACACTCCCGAAAATTTATGCAATGAAATCAAAAACTGCGTCTGGCGTGCAGCTGTTCCGAGTGAGTATGTTGATAAGGTTGTAACCCGTTATAAGGTAAGTAATATTCACAAGACCGAAGATAAATACATAGTCAGAATTGTGTCCGACAAACAGCCGGGTAAGTATGCAAAGCAGGCAACGCCCACGCTTGAAGATGTTTTTCTTTACCATGCCGGTGAGGTAACGTTATGAAAAACCTGTTCCGTTATGAATTGAAAAAAATTTTCACAAGAAGATTTTTGTTTATCGTTATCCTGATACTTCTTTGTGCAAACGCTTTTAATATTTACAGCACATATGACAGGTATCATAAAAGTTATAACAGAGAGTATAGCGAAGCGACATGGCAGATATATAAGCTTGCCGAAGGTGAGTTAACCCAGGAAAGAATCAACATATTGCTTGATTATAAAAACGAGTTGTTGATTTCAGCCGAAACGGGTACCCCCATTGAGTACTATTACATTAACGCTGACGGCGATTTGCAAATTACCGAAGAAATGCTTGTAAAAATGAAAAATGCATATCAATACGGCAACAAAATTGATGAATTGCTCGAAATAAATGATATGCAAAAAACCGTTTTAAAAAATGCGGATAATGATTATCTTTTTAAGGAAGCCTTGCTTGTTGAAAAGACTTATTCTGAACGAAATATTGACAGTTTCTATAACACGGAAGCCTTCGGCACATATTTCTCCTATGATTTTTCATCCTTTTTGATTTTGATGATTATTTTTCTAGGCACTGCTTCGCTTTTTTCAGGTGAAAAGGAAATGGGTATGCTGTCTGTTATCCGAAGCAGTAAAAACGGCAGAATAAAATTAAGTGTTGCAAAGCAAACGGCTGCAGTGTTTTATACACTTTTTGTAAGCATAGTGTTTTTTGTATGTGATTTTCTTATGTTTCTTTATTGCTTAAGGCTCAGAGGTATATTTTCTCCTGTTTACGCCATATCATCTTTTGAATATACACCTCTTAATATATCCGTATGCGGATTTTTGCTTTTGACCTGTACAATTAAAATTTTCGGATTCATCATATTTTCACTTATATCATCCGTGCTTTCATCGGTTTTCGATAAAAGTTATATGGTGTTTGCGGCAGATTTTATAGTTATTCTGCTTCTTATGTTTATGAGTGCTTACAGCTCACAAATGCTCGATTACATAAATATTATAAATCCGGTAAATCTGCTTACGAACAGAAATCTGTTTGCAGAATTCAATGTGATTAATATTATCGGTGCACCTGTATTTAAGTATGTCATTGTAATTATAGGCTCGATTTTTCTTGCAATTGCACTGTCTGTTACGGTATGCCTTCTTAATAATGCAAATTCACGGAGGAAGGCAAAATGAAAATATTTTTTAATGAACTTTACAAGATTTTCATAAAAAGAAAACTTATCGTTTTGTTTGTTGCTGTTCTCCTGCTTGAATCCGTAGGGGCTTTTTCGTCATTTAAGAAAAGCACGGTTATGGATGCTGCTTCTCTCAACGTTTACAATCAATATATGAACGAATACGGCGGTGAGCTGACTCAGGAAAAAAGAGAAAAAATAGAACACCTTATTGAAACAACACGACGGTCGGATGCTCTTAAAAATGAAATAAGAAGCGAATACCTCGAAGGAAAAATCACTCTGGATGAATACAAATCCGGTCTAAAAAAAATACGGGAAGATACAAAGGGTGAAGAGGGATTTTTTAACTTTGTGTCATCATATTACAATGCCGTGAATTCCGGCATAAGCCTTGCTGATTCACATATATGGGATGTGCTTTTCGGCTACGGCGGTATCGATTTTCTTCTTGTGATTTCCGTGGTTATGATGGTTATCGCACTGACTGTTTACGATGATGAAACGGGTACAAATCAGCTCAAATATACATTAAAAAAAGGTAAAGCATTTTTAATATCGGTTCAGATCATTACTGCAATATTGATTTCTTTTGTTTTTTCAGCTTTTGTTTTTGCCGGCAGATTTGTAATCGCAAGTGTGTTTTTTAACCTTGACGGTTTTAATAATCCTCTTAACTTTTCAGGAATTTTTTCTTTTTCACCGTGGAATCTGACACTTTTCGAAGGGTATTTTTATATCTGCCTGATCAAGACAGGGGGTTATATTTATCTCGCACTTCTTACAATGCTGATAGGGCAGTTGTGTCGTTCCTCACTTTATGCCATTTTTGCAGGAGTTATATCTGTATATATACCGGGCTACATACTGACGGATGTCTGGGAAAAATATATGCTACCCCTTCCGTCGTCACTCCTTTCGGGAAACGGTTATTTTTCCATGTCGGAAAGCAGCAGTATCACAACTACTCTTGCCGGAGATACAGCAGTAAAATCATTTACACCAATGCAACTGATATTGTACTTTTCAGGGATGTTTGTATTACTTTTCTTGCTGTGTGTAATAAACAGATTACTTTGGGTCAAAAGAAAGGCGGTGCGTTAAATGAAGAAATTTCTGTGCTTTATTTTGTCTGTGATTGTAATCTTTTCAGGTTGTCTTTTGTTTTTTGTCTCCACTATACCTGAAATGCCCGATATCGGTATATATAATTACTTCGGCAGAGGGGAAGCAACACCGTTTATTGTGCTGAAGGATTATATTGCGGTGTTTGTGGTTCCTGATACACACATTGTTTGCAGAAAGGATTTGACAGATTACCATATCCTTGCAGATTCTGCATTTGATGCAAAAAAGAAATTACCGTTTTTATTAGGTGCAAAAGAAAACAATTTGGTCTATACCTGTGTGGAGCAGACCGGCGGCAGAACATATTATTCAATTAATCTTGATACATACGAAAAAGTCAAACTGAAAAGCGAAAATTCCGTAAACGATACCTCCGGCTTTTTAGGTATTCATAATATTTTAGGTATTGTTTTAGACAGTAAGGATGTTTATTCTTATATGAATGCCGGCAGTTTTTGGGTGAATACGACAGGTGTACATTCGGCGAAACAAACAAGGGAGTATCTTTCAGAATTCGACAAAGAGGAAGAATACGGAATTTATAACGATATGGATAAAATTGCCGAAACAAATGAGTATATTTTCTTTATTAATTTTTTCGGAGAACTTATCAGATTCAATAAAACTGATAAAACCTTTGAATACGTATTAAATATAATAATTGATGATTTTTATATAACAAATGAAAGTATTTATTATGTTTATAACTCGAAATTGTATGAAACCGATTATGAGGGGAAAAAAGATACGAAAGTGTGTGATTTTGCTCCGAAAAACATAAAATGTGACAATGAGAAAATCTATTTAAGTGATAACAACGGAACGATTTTTCTTGTAAATTTCGATTCGGTCGTTAAAATTTGCGATATAAAATCGGATTATTGGACAGTATCGGAAGGGAAAATATACTATTACATCCCAAATGAAACAAGATTGGGGTGTGTGTTCAACGGTAAAGAAACTGAAATAATTATAAAGTCGGCTTAATAATGTATTTGTGTCTATGAATAAATCAAATGACTAATTAAAAGGAGCATTTTTTGATTATTAATAAATTGAAAAAATTGTTTTCAGAGCTTAATCAAGAGGAAATCGAAAGATTGAATAATTCAGATGTAGATATGACTTGTGATCTTGATAAGCAAATTGTTTCAAGAATTTGTGATAGAGTTAAAATGAAAGCAAAAATGATTTGAAATGTAAAGATATTAAATTGATGTTTGTTAAAATTGTTTTGTCTATTTGTGTTATTTAATTTAAGGCAAGCATTGGTATAGTTGCTTGCCATAAATTATATAAATAAAAGCGAAAAATGTTGAAAAAAGTGTTACATTTTTAATTTTTTGACTATATATATAGTAATATTTTTATTATAATTTGTTTCTGTAATTATATTTGTTTAATACTTGTTTCTTTCGCTTGGTTGTTACTTCGGTGTAGATTTCAGTCGTAGCAACACTGCTATGACCAAGAATCTCTTGAACTGAACGCAAATCAGCACCATTTGCAAGAAGATTTGTAGCAAATGTATGTCGCAAGTAATGTGGTGTTGATTTTTCGTTAATTTCACATGCTTTTTTAGTTGTATTGTAGATATATTCAATACCATGTATGCTTAGCTGTTCACCAAAGCGGTTTACAAATATCTTGTCTGTATTTGTTGGTCTGCTTCTGCGAATTTTCAGCCACCGTATAAGATTATTCCAAGTATCATTACAGGATATATAAATGAGTCTCTGTTTTCGCCCTTTACCGTGAATGAGAATTGTTCGTTCAGAAAAAATCACATCACTAAGCGATATATTTGAAGCCTCAGCGATTCTTATACCGGTGCTGATTAATATATCGATTAACGCAAGGTTACGGTAATTTTTCCAAGAATCAAAAACAGTCGTTTCTTTTTCGACACTAATTTTTAAATACGTGAGCAATTTTGCTGTATCTTTGATGGCTAATGTTTTTGGAAGTCTACGTTCTTTCTTGTAACGGAAATGATGATTCTGATAGTAGTTTACATCAGTATAACCTTGCTCATAAAGAAAACTGAAAAACATTTTCAGCGTAATTAACTTTCGGCAAATTGTGTTATCTTTGAGTTCTCGTTCTTTGGATAATACTTGCACATATTTCAGGATAACTGCGTCGTCAAGCTCATTGTCTTGCAGAAACACCTGAAAATCTTTTAAATCCGACCGATAAGCTGTTATCGTTTTATCGGATAAGTTTTTTGTTGATTGGATGACTTGTATAAATTCATCACTTGCTGTTTTTATACATCTCATTTGATCACTCCTCGAAATTTTGAAAATGTGTTCACAAAATCATTTTAACAGAATTTCGGGGAGAGTTATATAAACTTACAATAATACTGAATTATTGTAAGGTGAAAATACGGGATAACTAATAATTATCAGTATAATGCCTGATAACAATAAAATGAGTGTGAGAATTATGGAAAACAATCATTATAAAGAACTATGTTCTCTTTTGAACGAAGAAAAAATAAGAACTTTTACTGACCGTTCAGAAATAATGTCTTTATTAATGGATTCATATACAGAATTAAATGACAAAAGTGACGATTATTTTAAAATCATTTCTATTCACGGTATTGGAGGAATAGGGAAAAGTCGATTAGTAAAAGAATTCATAAGTCGAATTTCGCCTGAACCTGCTTTTTTTGTTTCTTTTGAAATAAGCGAAAGAAGCAATATAATCACAAATTTATATAAGATTCGAAAAGAAATTAATGGTACTTGTCCTTTTTTTGACTATGCCTTATTAAGATATTGGGAAATGACAAATCCAACATTAATAAACGAAGAGTTTATGAATTATTTTAACAGTTCTTTTTTTGGTTCTATAATGGACTTAATTCTAGACGCTTGTGATGGTTGTGAAAAAATTAAGGGTATAAAAATACCTACTATTATTTCGTTCAGTACCATAAGAGACTTTATAAATGATGCTATAAGAATAGTTCCAAAGCTTTTATATTCAACTCCCTTTAAAATGATAACTTATTCATCGCCAAATAAACTTTTGGAAATTTTACCTCAATTATTAGGACTTGAAATTAAGCGAAAAATTCTTGATCATTCAATAGAGTTGCCACTATTTATATTTGACTCCTATCAAGAAAGTAATCCTTATTCAGAATCTGAAGAATGGTTAAAACATTTAATTGATATTATTAGTTTTGGACTTTTCATTATAACAGGACGAGAAAAATTACATTGGAAGACCAATTCAATATTTGTTCCCTCTTTACTTGATTGTTACCCCGAAAAAGATGCTAGAATTTTATTGGAAGAAACTATAGTAGAAAGACCTGATTTGGTTGAAACCATCTTAAAAAGCACTCAATGTATTCCTATATATATTAATCTAGCTTTAGATGTCTATGAAAATGAGTGTGATATAAGTGAAGAGAATATCGTTGATAAAGCATTGTTTTCGGATAGACATAAATTAGTGCAAAATTTTGTTAGTCATTTAAAACCTGAATACAGAAAAGTAGTTCTTGATTTAGCGACAATAAAAGTTTTCAATAGAGAGATTTTTATTCATTTAGCTAAAAGCAGAACAATCAATGTGTCAACCTATGAATACGAAAATATAATTGAGAGCAATCTAATAAATTATGTATCCAAAGAAAAAAATACAGATTTGGTAAAACTTCATGATGTCTTTTGTATAGATGTTCAAAAGAGTCGAAAAACTTTTGAAATGTGTGATTTGTTTAATTCGTATTTAGACTATATCTGTTATAGAAGAGATAGTATTTTTGAGAAGGACAAAGGTATAACCTTATCAATTCTTTTTCAAAACGCAATAAACATAGCAATAGAATTAGAATATCGTCTATCAAAGGAAAACTTACCGTTAGAAACTGGCATAGTTGAAAGATTATTAGATGTTTTTTTTACCCTATCTTCTTGGAAAATACATTTTGAACCCAAGGTTCCAAACGATGTGAAACCATGTAAAATGAAAAATGTCTGTCAGTTGGTTTATGCAAAAGTCTATGAAAAAAGAAACACACTGGAAACAATAAGAATACTTGAAGAAATTAGTAATACAGAACAATTTGGAAAGCACAAATTATCTTTCGAATCAATTCTCTATTATGCAAAATCTTTATCAGGCAAATATGATGAGTTTAAAACATGGTTAGATAGTATTGATAATCATGACGATGAAACTGTAAAGGCAGAGTGGTATTATAATAAAATAAAAATATATTTAGCAGATTATTATATAATGTCTGGTGATTTTTTGAAAGCAAAAGAAATACTAGTTTTACTAAATAATAATTATTTGACTAAAGAAGATTTTTATTCTGTCAATAGAGCTCTAGGTCATATATATAGATTTAATATGAGTCTGGAGTTGGCCGAAAAAACATACACAACACTATTATCACAAATTGAAGAAAATATTGTGTTCCAGGAATATATAGATGCTAATATTTGTGAAACACAATGTTATTTCCCAACAATAGGATTTATAAAGTATGCAAAAAATATTTTGCGACATATGTCAATCCCGTTCAACATAAAAAACAAAGCAAAAGTTTTATATTCTTTAGCAATAGCCTGTATAACGAAAAAAAATTACAAAGCTGCCAAAAAGTATATAGCAGACAGTATAAAGCTTAATGTGGAAGATGGATATCAATCTGGAGAATTATTTGCATATATGGCAAAAGCATATTATGAGTACAGTAAAAGTGGATATGTGCCTGACTATGTTGAGAAAAAAATAGTTGATTTAATAAAAGACAATAATGTGTATGGCTATTTTGAATTACCTCTTGCAATTATGAATAATGATAACGATAAAATAGAAAGCCTTAAAAATCGTTTCGAGTGGTTAGATTATGAGAATACGGTCAGCATCTATAGACAATTTATCACAAATATTTCAAATAATAAGTAAATGTGAAACCTTAATAACTTGTTTGCAAAATGGGCTGTTATTCTTATTATTAAAAGCTTCTGTCAAATCATTATATATTCCGATTAGATTATCATCTTTATCCTCCCAATAATTATTAATATAAGTTATTGCTTGTCTCATATTTTCTGAGTTTCCATTTCTTAATGGAAATTTACAATTGATTTCTTTTTCACATATTGTGTTGTAAACAAAGGAAGTATTTAATCCATACAAATGACTCATTACGCACAACTTCCCGCCTTTTGAACAAACATTTAAACAAAATTCTAGACCCGATATACTGTTAGAGCAATCAATAATCCAATCAAATTCTGTGGATGAATTTTTATCGTATTCAGAAATGTCAAAAGACTGTTTGAGTAAGTTTAGTTTGTTTTTGTTTGGTTCACAAACAACTATGTTAACATCTCTTATAATGCGCGATAAATAGAAACAAAACAAAGAACCTATTCCACCACCGCCAGAAATGAGAATGTTCATTCCCGATGTACATTTTATTGAATTGCAAGCATGTATAACACACGAAAGAGGTTCAATAAGACAAGCTCTTGGTAGCCAAGAAAATTTCGGGATTTTATATAAGTATTTAGTGTGAATATTACCATATAAAGCGAATGCCCTATTAGAAAAACTGGCTATGCTGTTTTTTTCACACAAATGCGATTGTGAATTTCTACAATAAACACATTCACCGCAACGATAATTTAAATCTGAAACCACATAATCTCCAACATCAAATTCAGTTACATCTTTACCCACAGAGAATACTCTCCCAATAAACTCATGACCTAATGAATACGGATAATCGGTACGTCTTCCTATAAAAGTAGAGTAGTCTCCACCACAAATTGCACAATATTCAAATTTCACACAAATATAATCATCTTGGGGATAAGGTAATTTTTGCTTAATAAACTCTATGGTTTGTGGCTTTGTAAATATAGCAACACAATTATCAATCATATGTATCAACCTGTTTCTTTATAGTTTTTATCCATTCCTTTGTTTCCTTAAATAAGGTGGTGCTATATCCCGAATTGTATGCTTGGGCTATTATGTTTGCCAGTTCTGGAATATCTTTTTCTTTCAAGCCACTTTGTGTTGCTCCAGATAAACCTAACCTTAGTCCATAACCTAAATCGTATGGAAGAAGTCTATAGTTCGTCATTAATCCGATTCTCTCTAAATTATCAAACAATTCAAAAGAAGTTTTTTTATCATCAAAGCATACCCAGCAGTGATGTGTTGGAGGATTTAAATTATTGCAGTTTCTACTCACAACAGGCAATCCTCTTTTTTGTAGTTCTGAATCTAACAAACTTGCATTGATAAGCATATTTTTTGACAGATACTTGAGCTTATCCATATCTTCAAGTAACAAGCCTGCGGAATAAATTGAAAAGACATGCATGTTAGATACATAGGTGCTTGTCCCAGATTTTAATCGTTTCCACATTTCATCATCCTTTTTTGAACAAACCAAAGCTCGTTGAGGTCCCGGGAGATTCTTATGCATTGTAGAAAGAATTAAATCAAACCCCATATCAAAAGGATTGATATAATCTTGACAAATAATGTTTGTTAAATACTGTGATGCATCGAATATTTTGTAACAAGGGAACTGAGTTTCTATGCTTCCCAACCAAGAAAAATCTTCATAAACCAACCCTTCACTTCTATCTACAAATATGATATCCGGTTTGAATGCTTCTATTTCCTCTATACATTTTTTGCGATCTATGCATTTGTTTGAACTGTCATATGGAATGTCTTTAACTTCTAATCCCAATCTTTTGATAATGGCATAACTTGACAAGTGTCCTCCTGCTTTTTCAGGCAAAGCCATAATTCTTTGACCAATTTCTGAAATTGACATAAGAATTACAATATGTGCATGTAATCCTGATAAATAACGCATCGATAATTTTTCTGCTTTAAGTAATTTTGCCCAGTCACAGTATATCTCGTTAATTTCTTCTGCGATTTGAGTTCTTCCACTAAACTGAATTTTGGTATCGATTTTTTGACTAGGAGTTCTTAAAGAGTCGGTATTATATAAACCATGCATAAAAGAAGAGCAAGGTTTCAATATTTCTGGGTTTGGAAGATTTTCCACAGGATTAAGTATTAATGTTTCATCAAATAACTTTTCCTGTTCCATAATAGATTTTTTGATTTTTTCTACGTTATTAAAATAATTCATTTTTTCCTCCATTTTTAAAAGATAATTATTAGTTATCCCGTATTTTCACCTTACAATAATTCAGTATTATTGTAAGTAAATCACTCTACAAGAAAGATTGATGAATATACAAAAGCCAACTCATGTTAGACGTGAGTTGGCTTCAATAGTATTAAAAATTAACTTTTATGTATAATAATTAGTTTTGTGGTGTCGGCAAAAACTGACACCATATTTTCTTTTTCGAGAAAGTTCTTGACAAGTAAACAAATGTTCTATATAATAATGAATTGGTAAATAATGTATTTACCCTACAACTGAATACAAACTGAAACACATATTTCTTACTTATTGGCTTTATGCCACACATATTATCTGACCGAAGAAGGTGTAGTCCGACATCCGGTCAGTAACATACGGACAAATGGAGCTTAAAGTTTAAGCCGTTACATAGTTTCAGTGCAAACTATGCGAGAGGATGAAATGTCTTCCCGCTATTTGTGCTGTCTATGTGACGGCTTTTTTGTTTTCTAAAAAACATTTCAGAAAACAGGAACAATTTTAGGTGGCTTATTCCCATTAACTTTAGGGGCAATTTCTTTATATAATAACTGCCCCCACAAATGCATCTTGGGATAAAGGATACTACAGCCACCCTACATAGCGAAGCTCGTCTGCGGTATATGCCGCAACTAAAGTTTGTCGCTCCCTTGAAAAGCGATAAATTTTAGTTTATGAGCCTCGCAGAGCCCACTGACATCTTTGCACGGTGAAGGCGTGAAAGTGTCATAGTGGGTTACGTACTTTGGAAAAGTGCGGAACAAATAAAGCAGTAATGCAGAAAGGAGGAAGAACCTATGTCAAAGAAAAATTACAGTGTAGCAAGAGTTGTCACTCATACACAAAGCACAATCGGTAAATGTGAAAGGCACAACGAAAGAAAAAATGAGTCTTATGCAAATATGAATGTTGATACTGCTCGGTGTGATATGAATGTTCATTTCAAGAATTGCGGTGAACTGACCTACAACGAACAACTGAATAAACTAATAGCCGAAAAGAAGGTCTGTATGCGAGGTCTGAAGTCTGATGCAAAGGTCTTTGATGAAATGATATTCGATGTAAACACAGACTACTTTGAAACTCACGGCGGTTATGAATATGCAAAAGAGTTCTATGAAGAAGCCTACAGATTTGCAGTTGCCCTGTACGGTGAACAGAACATCATCTCTGCCGTAATGCACGCAGATGAACTGAATATTGCTCTCACAGAACAGTACGAAAAACCCGTGTATCACTATCATATGCATATTGTTGCTCTGCCCGTCGTGGAAAAGCAAATTCTTTGGACAAAGCGGTGCAAGGATAAATCTCTTGTAGGTACTGTGAAAGAAACCGTCAATCAGATTAGCCATTCAAAGAAGTGGAAGTCACCTCAGGCGGTAGATGAAAACGGTAATGTCATATTCAACGAAAAAGGCAAGCCAGTGCTGATTCCCTCTTACAGTATTTTACAGGATGATTTCTTCAACCATATGCAAAGAGCCGGTTTTAATGATTTTCTCCGTGGCGAAAAAGGCAGTACGGCTGAACATCTGTCTTGTCTGCAATATGAGATACAGCAGGATAAAAAGAGGCTTGAGGAAATCAAGGAACGATTACAGACAGAAGAAATCCGATATGATGAAATTCAGACCGTGCATAAAACATTTCATGAAATTGACGGTATGGGCAAGAAAACACTTACGGGTAAAGTCACAATTTCAAGTGAAGATTTCAATGACCTGAGTTCTATGGCAAAGCAGTCCGTTGCGGCAAGGAGTAAGATTTATGACCTTGAACGAGAAAACAAAAAGCTTCAAAGCAGGATTCGGGATTTGCAAAGCAGAATAAACCGTTTGAGTGAAAGACTGCACGAGCTTGAACAAATTTGTGCACCGTACCTTGAGGCATTGAGGCTTATGCCCGAAAAAGTACAAGCATTTATCTCGGATGTGCTGAAAACTGTCCGAAAAGAGAAACCCAACAAAAATATAGAAATCAAAAAAGAGAGGTAATTAAATGAATATTGAAGATAATTTTATTAACACCCTGTTTGATAAAACAGAAGAAACCAAACCCGCAACTACAGAAATCGTAAATATGCCTGTAGGAAAAATTCTTCCGAATTTTAATAATCCGTATAAGTCTCGTGAAGAGGATATGAAGCTATTAGAGG
>JAZSLJ010000045.1:0-2684 GCA_045535305.1 Acutalibacteraceae bacterium | reverse complement strand
TTGGAACACCAACGGCAGCATCTGCCCCGTTGTAATCGGCAGTACAATTAAAAAGAAGAAGCCTGTTTATTTTGCAGGCTGCGGTTATATTTTTAATGATAAAAATATTGAAATTGTTTTCACGGACAGCAACGGTGAAACGTTAAGAAAAGAACAATTGTACCTTGGAAATAAATCATTATAAACTTTGTCAGAGAACAGCACCCAATTGTAAACTCAGATTGTGTACGATATAATCATCTCGATAAATAAGAATTTGTACGAAAGGATGGCAAACTATGTTCAGAAAAAGCATGGCTTTGTTGCTTGTTTTAACTATGCTGGTCGGCTTGCCGTTAGGAGCATCTGCCGAAAACAGTGTTCCTGAAAAAGAAGGCTATGTACTTGATTTCAGTACTGAATTTAATGATGGCAATTTAAATACAGAATACTGGCTACCACAATATCTGCCTCACTGTACTACCAACACAGAAGGCTCCTCTGCAAGGTATAAAATTGAGAATGGTTATCTGAATCTGTTTATCACAAAAGATTCACCTGATTATTTCGGCGGTCAGCCGGGCTCGACAGATCCCGACAACCTTTTATGGATAGCCAACGGTATTCAGACATGGGAAAAGAATCATCTGCATCCCGGCGGTTGTCAGCAGATGAAAGTTGAGCCTTATGAAGGATATGCCACACAGTACGGCTACTTTGAGATACGAATGAAAATGCCTGACACCAAAGGCGGCGGATACGCATCTTGGTGGCTTATAGGTGCACAGGATGATGCCCGTCCCGACGGAACAGGTTCTCGGCAGAATGGTGAAATAGACGTATTGGAAACCTTTTTTAAATCTCCGGGAGTGTTTGAACCCAAGGTTCATGCATGGGATGATCCCGATCTTGACGAATGGGCAAGCAAAGTTGAATTGGATGGCGACCCGATGGATTATGTAAACGAATTCCACACCTATGCTATGGACTGGAGACCTGAAGGGATAACATTTTATGTGGACGGAAAAGAAGTGGCTAAGACCATAGAATCACCCCAATACAGAATGTGTATGATTCTGTCTATGTATATCAATTCTGATTTCAGCGGTTGGGATGAACCTGATAATGTCTATCCTATAGAATGGCTTATTGATTATGTCCGTGTATATAAAGATAAAAACGGTTATGACGAGAACAACAGACTTACAGAATTTGAGCGTTTTATAAAAGATATGTGCGACTCGTTCACTGCATTCTGGCAACGTATTTTATCTTTTTTCCAAGACTTCTGTCCGCAGTGTCATCAGTTCTTTGAGTGTGTATTCAGTATGATACCCGCTTTGTACAGAACAACAAATTCCAATTTCCCAAACTGAACATTTTTACTGCTCTCTTAAGAGGGCAGTTTTTTGTCTGCCGACAGATTGAAATCTGTTCTGTGAGTATGGTATAATCAATTCGATAAATAAGAATTTGTGGAGGCAAGAAAATGGGTTCAAAAAAAATCAATGCAATGTGGTCAATAAGCTTGCTTATAATAGGTGTTGCAACATTTATACTGGTAGGAGCTAATGTTATTGGATTGGAGCTTCCTGATATTGCAGTAAGAATTTTAGGGCTGATAGAAATAATTGCACTTCCTGTTTTAGGATTTTCAACTGTAAAGAAATTAAAAAAATAGTAAATAAAATTCCAATTTGACAAAGGAGTATGATTAGACAAAGGAGTGTGATTATATGAAAAAGCAAAATGTTTATAAGTTTTTATATTTGGTATGTGCTTTCTTAATTTTGGGTTTCTGCATTAGATTAGGTGTGGACTATTTTAAATATGATACTGTACTTAACTCAGCACCGTTTTATACTTTTGTTATTGTTAGAGCAGTTGAATTCATCGTGCCAAGTATTATAATTTTCATTGTTGCAAGGGTTTTGAAGAATAAGTATAACAAGTAAACAAATTCCAATTTGCCCGACAGATTTTCAACTGCTCTCTTAAGAGGGCAGTTTTTGTTTCGGGAGATTGAATTCTGTGATTCAGATATGATATAATAATCTCAACAAATAAGAATTTGTAGGGATGAAAGCTATGATTGATGCTAATGAATATGGTTTTTTGCCTGAAAACAACCCATATAAAAATTCAGAAGCTTTTCAGAAAGCAGTTGATAAGGGTGGAGTAATTCAGGTTACTGTTCCCGGTGTTTATGAAATTTCCGAGCAGATTGAAATCGGTGATAATACAAAACTTGTATTCGGTGAAGGTGTGATTCTCAGGCGCGAAGCAAGTGTGAGCGGCATCAATGGTAATGCTTTCATTAATAAAGGTGCACTTAAGGGTGAATATAACCGTAACATTGAAATTATCGGGTTGCACCTTGAATGTAACGGTATCGAAAGCAATGACTTTGGTGTAAACAGTCGGATTGTGGGACTGCGTGCACAGGTTGCAATGATTTATGTTGAAAATTTAACAATTGACGGTTTTGAGTGTCATGGATTGCTTGAAAAGGATTACGCAATTCAGGTAAGTGCATTTAAAAACATTATCCTCAATGATTTATATATAACAGGAAATAAAGACGGTGTTCATCTGGGGTGGGGCGACGGATTTGTTATCAGCAATGGCAGGTTCCGTACGTTCGATGACCCGATAGCACTCAACGCCTTTGATTATGCAACCTCAAACACTCATATAGGTTGGAT
>JAZSLJ010000018.1:0-5431 GCA_045535305.1 Acutalibacteraceae bacterium | reverse complement strand
GATTCATTGGTACAAAGGCACACATCTATTGATGCAAGCAGATATCAGCAAATCAGGTTTGTAGCACTTGAAGTATTAAAACAAAGAATCGAAAATTCCTATCCCGGCTCTAAAGGTGAGATATTTGTTGAACTTTATATTGTGGGTGATTTCTTTGAAATTTCAGTCAGAGATAAAGGCATACCGGGATGGCAGGATTTTTCTTTTGATAAAAGTGAAATTGCTGAAAACAAAAAAGACTTGCGTAATTATATGATTAGCCTTTATGTTGACGAAATTGGTATGGAAAAGCTTGGCTTTGAGGGACAAAGAGTTTTTGTGCGTAAAAAGATTCTTAATCCTCTTAACTTCGTAGAGCCTGAACCATATGCGGAAACTGCCATACTCGATACAAACATAACAATTCGTCCTGTTGTAACCGAGGCGGATGTCATTGAAGCTATTCGCTGCATTTATGCTGAATACGGCTATTCATACTCTTATGAAAGACTTTATTATGTAAATTCATTTATGGCGCTTATTAAAAACAAAGAAATAATGTCATTTTTAGCTGTGAATGATCACGGTCAGACAGCCGGACATTTTTTACTTGCTTTTTCTGATTTGTATAAAAATATGCCTGAAGTTTCCACAGTAGTTGTCAAAAAAGAATTCCGGGGACTTGGTTTATTTGCAAAATTTATGGACTATTGCGATAAAATTGGAAAAGAACATGGATTCCGCGCGTTGATGGGTCAGCCGGTTACGTTTCATCCAATGTCACAAAAGGCATTTTTAAGAGCGGGTTATACTGCAACATCGCTTTTAATGTCTTATATAAACCCTGAAATCGAAAGTGAATATAATAAAGACGGTGAAAGACTCGGACTTAGTGTAAGCGTAAAAATCCTTGATAAAGATGCTTATAGTAAGATTTATGCACCGGAAGAAATCAAGGATTTTACTGATAAAATATATAAAAGACTTGGTATGAAATATGAGTTGTGTCAAAGTAACGAAAAAGATGATTTTACAGAAATGTCTGCTGAAACAAGCACAGCCCTTAAAATGTCGAAAATCATTGTTCGCAGGGCTGGAGATGATCTTGAAGAGGAATTCAGACAGGCTGTCATGGATGCTATAAAGAAAAAGAGTGAAATGATTGAGCTTGTTCTTCGTCTTAATTCCAAGAGCTGTGCTTATGCCTATGAGATAGCAAAAAAATGTGACTTTTCTCTCTCTGGTATCATCCCCGGTGCTGAAAACGGAGATTACATTATTATGCAGATGCTTTTGGGAGACAAGATGGACTATGATAAGCTTGTGCTTGTAGGGGAATTTGAAGAGTTAAGAAGTGACATTGTTAATATAGTAAAATGCGGTAAGGAGGAAAAATAATTATGAGCTATAAAACCTATACACCCCGGGAAATTATTAAGTTTGCAAGAGAAAATTCGCCTTATTATAAGGAACTCTATAAGGATATTCCCGAAGATGCAACCTTGGAACAGCTTCCGCTTATTGACCAGAAGGATTTCTGGAATAACTGCGATAAGCACGGTGGCAAGGTAGCAACTGCAAAACAAACCGACGGACAGGTATTTAAAAGCGGAGGTACTACGGGAGATCCCAAATATTCATTATATACCGCTGAAGAATGGCAGGGTATGTGCGAAGCTTGCGGTGCTCTTCTTCCAAAAGGCGGACTTACTAATGGAGATAAGGTAGCCAATCTCTTTTATGCAGGCGGAATGTATGCAAGCTTTTTATATACATACAGTATGCTCTATTTTTCACCTGCAAAAACCATAATGTATAACATTTCGGGCAATGGTGCAATCAGCGATATGGCAGAAACTATCCTCGACCATCAGATAAACTGTATAGCAGGCTTGCCGTCTATCATCACGCAGATTGCAGCCTATATAGACGAGCACAATCTTACCGGCTTTAATGTTGATACAATTTACTTTGCCGGAGAAACCTTCTATCCCGATCAGAGAGAAAGAGTTTGTAAAACATTCGGACGTGACCTTGATTTCCGCTCAGTGTTTTTTGCTTCTAATGACGGCGGTCCAATCGGTTATTATGCCACCGATTGCGGATATAACGAACATCATGTAATGAGCGATCTTACACTTATGGAAATCATTGACCCGGACACAGGAGAAGTTATTACAGAAATGAACCGCCCGGGTGAAATATATATTACATCACTTTTCAAAACCCTGATACCTCTTCTTCGTTATCCTTGCGGTGACATGGGAGAATACACACAGCCTGAAGGTGTGCCTGACAGAAAATTCAGACTGCTTGGCAGAGCACAAACAGCTGCAAAAGCAGGATATGTTTCGATTTCACCACAGGATATTGCAGATGTGCTTAATATTGCATCAATCGGTTATGATGCGTATCAGATTATTGTAACACACGATATGAAAGATAAGTTTACATTTAAGATTGCAGTTTCCGATCCTGAAAATGTGGAAAAAGAAGCTTTTGTAAACGCTCTCTACACTCAAAGACCGCTTCTTAAAGATGCTGTGGATGCAGAAGATGTATCAAAGCCTGAAATTGTATGGTGTAAAATGTCAGACCTTGAATATAATCAGAGGACAGGTAAGCTTAAAACAATTATAGATAAAAGAAGTTAATAAGCTGAATATATACAAGACATGGATGGTGATAAATTTGACTCTGAAAGAGTTCTGCGAAAAAGAGAAGAAACAGTATTTGTTAGACGAGTGGGATAAAGAAAAAAATTTGCCCTTTACTCCCGAAACAGTCAGTCCGAGCAGTTCCGTTCCTGTTTGGTGGAAGTGTGAAAAAGGTCATTCGTGGCAGACACAATTAAGAAGCCGTTCTAAATCACTCACAAGATGCCCCAAATGTCTTGCGACAGAGCTTTCCAAAAAGAGAAAACAGCAGGTTATGGAATATGCAAAACGGATGAAATCCAAATAAGGTAAATAAAAGGAGATGTAATATGAAAAAGTTAGTAAGTATCATTTTATGCTTATGTATGCTTATAAGTGTCTTTTGCGTATCAGCATCTGCAAAATCACCTGTAAACATTTTCAATGTTACGGTAGAAGAACCAAAAGCGGGAAACAAACCTGACTACAATGCATCCGTTCCTAAAACTGCCAGCACAAAGGTTGTTAATGTGGAATGGAAAGGCGAATTAGATGAAAATGGCTTGTTCAAAAGTGACACAAAATATACTGTGTATGTCACAGTTCGTCTTTTAGATGAACACAAGGACACAAAGTATATAAAGTATGTTGAGGACACCGTAAAAGTAAATGGTAAAATTGCAAAACTTAAAGATATTTCAGAAGATAAAACACAGGCTGTTGTTTACTATACCTTCGCGGCAACAGACAATAGTGCAGGCGGAAATGCATCAAATACTGACACAGGCACATCAGGACATCAGCATTGCTACTGCGGCGGATATATTGAGATAGGCGACCATACAGTTCATGAAACGGTAACATTCAGCAAATGGGATGGAAAAAGTAAAATTCAATACAACAGTAACAGCGAGGCGCACATATATCTTGAAAATGATGTTGTGCTTGATTCTACTCTTAATGTAGGCGGAGACAAAACACTTTTTATTTGTCTTAACGGTCACGCACTTGCAATGAGATATCAGGATAAGCGTGTAATCAATGTTGATGTAGGCGGCGAACTTCGCATCTGCGATTGCACCCGTTCAGAAAATGCGAAAATTACTAACGGTGGTGCAGAATACGGTGCCGGAATCCATAATAACGGAACATTTAAAATGTACGGCGGTGTAATTACCAAGAATAAAGGCGGTTATGGTGGCGGTGTCTATAACAATGCCAACTTCACTCTTTACGGCGGAGATATTTATGATAATGAAGCTCTTTACGGCGGCGGTGTGTGGAACGATAACGACACCAAATATAACTTCATTATGTATGAGGGAATGATACATATGAACGTATCATCCGCAGGTGCAGGTATTTATAACAATGACCATGCAAACCTTACCCTTAAGGGTGGAACAATGACCAAGAATGCGGCACGGTACGGCGGTGCTCTGTGGAACAATGGCGGTAATGTGGTATTTGACGGATGTCAGATTATTGAAAATAATGCAGAATGCGGTGGCGGAATATGGAATAACGGCGAAGGATTGCTCGAAATCAAAAGCGGTAATATTTCAAAAAACACGGCTTCTACTGACCCGTATAATGACCCTGACGGACGAGGCGGCGGTATATGGAATAATGATAACGGTATTATCAATATGACAGGCGGAGAAATTACATTCAATAAAGCCGCAGCAGGCGGCGGTGTTTGGTGTACTAACGGAAGTGATTTCCGTATGTCCGGCGGTGTTATTGCCGAAAATGAAGCATATCAGGCAGGCGGCGGTATATATGTTCAAAAGTCAGATGAAGCGTCAGTTCCTGGTAAATTCACTATTTCAGGAGAAGCAGGTATTGTTCTTAATTATTGCTACGGTCCCGGTGGCGGTGCGTATGTAAAAGGTATACTTAATTTTGAAGGTGAAGGAGAAATCACCGGAAACCTTTCTACATCTGAGGAGTATATTGACATCGCTGTAGAACCAAGTGCGGTAATCAACAGAAATACGTCTATGCCTACTCAGTTTATGGATGTTGCTCCCGATTCATATTTCCTTGAGCCTGTAAAATGGGCACTTGAAAATGGCATAACATCCGGAACGAGTGATGTGACTTTTTCGCCCGATGATACATGCAATACTGCACAAATTCTTACATTTCTTTGGCGTGCAGCAGGAAGTCCGATACTAAAAGAGAATGAAATGTTTAATTATGCGGATGTAAAGGAAACTGATTATTTCTATATGGCTGCTCAGTGGGCAAAGAAAAAGGATATGGTAGAGCATTATGCCCTTTATCCGAACTATTCCTGCAATCGTATGATGTCGGTGTATTATATTTGGTGTGCGGCAGGAAGTCCTGAGTGCAAAACACCGCTCAAATTCGCAGACACACAAGAGCAGAAATATGAAAAATATTACGAAGCTATTGCATGGGCAGTAGAAAATGGTATTACATACGGAACGAGTGAAACGACATTTGGTCCGGGAAAATCATGCACTCGCGCTGAAATTGTTACATTCCTTTGGAGAGCAGCTTCAAAAGGATTAATATAATTTGTCAAAACGGCTTTACACATAGACAAAAAAGTTAATTTGGAGGAATTTATTATGAAAAAGATTTTTGCACTTTTACTTATGGTGGTTATGTCATTTACACTCTTAACGGGCTGCAGTGATCCTGTTTATGATGATTTGGAAAACTTCTTAAATGTTGAAATGAAAGAAGTTACTGAAAATTATACAAAAATCACGACAGAGGTTGGAACTTGGGAAACACTTGAAGATGATGCTGCTATCAAGAAAAGTATTGACGATACACTTCTT
>JAZSLJ010000070.1:0-7095 GCA_045535305.1 Acutalibacteraceae bacterium | reverse complement strand
GTGACGCACAAGAACACCTTTTTCTTTAAGCTTCAGGTATATTTCCTTTCCATCGGCTTTTTCGTGCTTTGCAAAAATGAAGTTTGCCTTTGAATCGGTGGAGGAAAAGGCCATTTGTGCGAGCTTTTCGGTTGTCCACTGTCTGTTTTCGGCGATTTTAATACAGTTTTCCTTCATATACCCGTCATCAAGAAGAGTGCCTATGCCTGCCGCCATAGTCATACTGTTGACGTTGTAGGGATTGGTGGAATACTTAACCGTATTCATATCCGCAATAAGCTCCTTTGAAGCAATTCCGAAGCCGAGTCTGCCGCCTGCAAGAGAGCGTGATTTTGAAAATGTCTGTGTGACAATAAGATTATTGTATTTATGTATAAGAGGTACAACGCTTTCTGCGCCGAAATCAACATATGCTTCATCAATAAGAACAATACTGTCTTTATTGTTAATAAGAATTGATTCAATCTGTTCAAGAGATAATGCAAGCCCTGTAGGAGCATTGGGATTGGCAATAAAAATAGGTCTGTTCAGATTAAAATATTCTGCAGGGTTTATTGACAAATCATCTTTGAGAGGTATGATTTGCGGCTTCAGGCCGTATAACTCACAAAATACTTTATAAAAGCCGTATGTAATATCTGCAAAACAGGGCTGATTCTCGCTGTCGCAAAAAGCCTGAAATGTAAAAGCAAGAATTTCATCCGAACCGTTACCCATTATGATATTTTCGCTTTTTATGCCGAGAGTAAATGCTATTGCATCAATAACCTCTTTTGTGTCGGGGTCAGAATAGAGATTGAGTTTATTTGTTTCCGCTGAATTCAAAGCGTCAATTACTTTTGGAGACGGAGGAAACGGACTTTCATTTGTATTTAATTTTATTAAATTGTTAACCTTGGGCTGTTCACCCGGGGTATACGGCTCTATTTGGGCGAACCTTTTTGATAAAAATCTGGACATTTATAACACTTCTTAGAATTTATTAAATCTTATTCCTATTGATTTACCGTGAGCTTGTAATCCCTCGCGGTTTGCGAAATCTTCAACTCTTTCGTGGCATTTTTCAAGTGCATCTTCCGAATAATAAATAAATGAAGATTTTTTAATAAAATCATCAACAGAAAGGGGAGACGAGAACTTTGCAGTACCGCTTGTTGGTAATGTATGGTTAGGTCCTGCAAAATAATCGCCAAGAGCTTCGGGAACATTCTTTCCAAGGAAAATACTGCCTGCGTGCTTGATTTCAGGAAGCAGTTCAAAGGGATTATCAACGCAGACCTCAAGATGCTCGGGCGCAATCTCGTTACTTAACTTGATAGCTGTTTTAATTGAATCAACAATAAATATCTTTCCGTTGTTGTCAATAGATGTTCTTGCAATATCTTCCCTTGGAAGGAGTTTCAGCTGTCTTTCAATTTCGTCCGCAACTTTTTTTGCAAAATCCATATCGGTTGTTATAAGAACGGAGCTTGCCATTTTATCGTGCTCAGCCTGTGAAAGAAGATCAGCCGCAACATTGGATGGGTCGCAAGTCGGCTCAGCAATAACAAGAATTTCACTGGGACCAGCAATCATATCAATGCTTACTTTTCCGTAAACCTGTTTTTTTGCAGTTGCAACAAATATATTACCGGGGCCTACAATTTTATCAACTTTCGGTACAGTTTCAGTTCCGTATGCAAGAGCTGCAACAGCCTGTGCACCGCCTAATTTAAATATTTTTGTAACACCTGCGATTTTTGCCGCTGTAAGAATTGCAGGATTTATTTTTCCGTCTGCAGAGGGAGGTGTAACCATAACAATTTCTTTAACGCCCGCAATTTTTGCAGGAATTGCATCCATAAGAACAGTGCTGGGATATGCAGCTGTGCCGCCGGGTACGTAAAGACCTGCTCTGTCAACAGGAGTAATTTTCTGACCGAGAACAATACCGTCCTCTTTTGTTAACACAAAGTCGTTTCTTACCTGTTTTGAATGGAAAAGAGTAATATTATCTCTTGCCTGTTTAAGAGTTTCTATAAAATAGTCATCTGTCAGGCTGAATGCTTCTTCAATTTCTTCTTCAGAAACAAGGAGAGATTCAAGTTTGCACTTATCAAACTTTTCACAGTATTCAAGCAAAGCCTTATCGCCGTTTATTTTGACATTTTCAATAATGTCCTGGACTATTTTTTCTATTTCTTCGTTTTTCTTTTCATCTTCACGCACAAACACCGTAAAATCTTTCACGGCTGCAGTGTCAATAATTTTAATCATTTTGATAATTCCTCACTGAATTTTGTAATAATTCTGTTGATTTCATCAGTTTTGAACTTATAGCTTGCTTTGTTGGCAATAAGTCTTGCACTGATAGGTAAAAACTCATTAAGCACAACAAGATTATTCTCTTTAAGAGTAGTACCCGTTTCCACAATATCAACAATAACGTCTGATAAGTCAAGAATAGGTGCTAATTCAATAGAACCGTTGAGTTTTATAATTTCGATATTACGGTTGATGCTTTTAAAATAATTCTTTGCTATATTTACAAATTTTGTAGCAACTCTTAATGTAA
Organism: Acutalibacteraceae bacterium; assembly: GCA_045535305.1. GTDB lineage: Bacteria > Bacillota > Clostridia > Oscillospirales > Acutalibacteraceae > UBA1081. Next base: position 4,541 of record JAZSLJ010000070.1, on the reverse strand, counting down.
CATCGGGATTATCTTTAAAACCGTTCATACCTGCAACGCACATTCTGCATTTGCCAATACCTAAATCAAGCAATTCATAAACGTCAGGCTCATATTCAAGCAGAATATCCTTGCCGACAATACCGATGTCAGCCGCACCGTGTTCAACATAAATACTTACATCCGACGGTTTTACAAGAAAATAGCTTATGCCGTTTTCTTTACTTGTAAAAACAAGCTGACGGGAATCTGAATGCATTTCGTCGCAGTCATATCCGATACGAGCGAAAATATCAAATACTTTATTACCTAATCTGCCTTTAGGAAGAGCTACACTTATCATATTTCTTCCTCCTCAACGGTATTACCGTTTATTCTGTAAACTTTTGCATTTGAAACTGATTTGGGTAATTCCGTTACAGCATTATATACCTTGCCTTCATTTCTTAGTTTTTCAGTTAAATCAAGTAAGGTTTTAATGTCAGATTTGTCATCGTAAATTATGTATACGGGCAAATTATCACTTAATTTTTTATGTAACTGCCTGTCAAGCGCATCAAAATAAATAGCAAAACCCATTGCATTTACGCAATTTTTACCCATTTTTGTCAGCAACATATCATATCTGCCGCCTGTAAGCACATCTCTCGGAATTCCGTGTACATAACCGTGCATAAGAATACCGTTATAATAGTTAGGATCACCCGTTACAGACAAATCAATTTTTATGTGTTCGGCAAGACCTATTGATTCAAGAATATTAAATATACTGCATATTTCATTAACGGCACTCTGCATTCTTGAATTAAGTGCACTTGCAACTGCGTCATTGATAACTTCTTCATTTGAATTTTTCGTTATCATAAGATTAACTGCCGTATTAACGGGATTCAAGGGGAGTGAGTTTTCATTTGCAAGCTTTATAATATCATGTGCATTTTTACCGCATATGAGCTTGTGTAATTCAGCTCTTAATGATGCATCATCTGTAAGACAGTCAAGCAATCCCTCGATATATCCCATATGTGAAATCTCAAGAATTGCATCAGAATCGATTTCTAAAAGGCTTTTAATTGCAAGTACGATAATTTCAACAGTCTGATATAAATCGATTTCACCGAGAACTTCAAGCCCGACCTGCGATATTTCCTTGAATTCATGCACATCTTTTGATTCTCTGTATACATTTTCGGTATAGTAAAGTTTCTGACGTTCAGTTCCGTCAGCGTTTTTTACAATGCTTAATGTAACATCAGGCTTTAACGCCATAAGCTTACCGTTGAGGTCGGAGAATGTAATAATTCGCTGTCCGTGCAAAAAATCTTTGTTTCTTGCATAAAAATCATAGGATTCAAACTTGCTCATCGTGAACTTTTTAAAACCTGCTGATTCGTAAAGTTCTCGCAATCTGAGAGTTAATAACTCGTCTTTATATAGAAAATTAAAATTACCTGACAAAAAAATCACCTGCTAATCAGAACAATCCTTCAATCGTTCCGTCTTCATGAATATCAATTTTAAGTGCGCTGGGTACTTTAGGAAGTCCCGGCATTGTAAGAATATCACCTGTAAGTACTGTTATAAAGCCGGCACCGGAATAAAGCCGTACATCTCTTACTGTTATTTCAAAGTTTTCGGGTTTGCCGAGCTTTGTCATATCATCGGAAAGTGAATACTGTGTTTTTGCAACACAAATGGGGAGTTTATCTCTGCCAAGACGCTCAATTTCAGCAATAGCTTTTTCTGCACCTGCAGTAAAGATTACGCCATCGGCTCTGTAAATTTCCTTTGCAATAGCATTAACTTTTTCTTTTATGGAAAGCTCTGTATCGTATATAAAACGGAAATTACGCTTATTTTCGTATTCATCAATAGTATCACAAACAGTTTGTGCAAGCTCTGCTGCACCTTCGCCGCCTTTTGCAAAGCCTTCGGAAATACAAGCCTTAACACCCATCTTTGCGCAGTAATTCATAATATATTCAAGCTCTGCATCAGTATCGGCATAGAATTTATTAATAGCTACAACAACGGGAACGCCGTATTTAAGCATATTTTCTATATGAGCACCAAGGTTTACAATACCTTTTGCGAGTGCATCAAGGTTTTCTTTTGATGTGTCTTCCTTTTTAACACCGCCGTTGTATTTAAGAGCTCGGCATGTTGCAACAAGAACGATGCAAGAGGGCTCAAGACCAGCCGCACGGCATTTGATATCAAGGAACTTTTCTGCACCCAGGTCAGAACCAAAGCCTGCTTCGGTAATTGTATAATCAGCAAGCTTGAGTGCAAGGGAAGTTGCTCTTACGGAGTTACATCCGTGAGCAATATTTGCAAAAGGACCACCGTGGATAATTGCAGGAGTGTGTTCAAGAGTCTGAACAAGATTGGGATTGATAGCATCTTTCATAAGAAGTGTCATCGCACCTGCACAGCCTAAATCTTTTGCATAAACAGGCTCGCCGCTGTAAGTATAAGCTACAAGAATATTCTCAAATCTTTCTTTTAAATCTGCAAGATTTTTTGCAAGACAGAGAATAGCCATAATTTCACTTGCAACAGTAATATTGAATCCGTCTTCTCTGGGTACTCCGCAAACCTTACCGCCAAGACCAACAACAATATTTCTGAGTGAACGGTCATTCATATCCATACAGCGTTTAAAGAGAATTCTTCTCTGGTCAATGCCGAGAACGTTGCCCTGCTGAATGTGGTTATCTATAATTGCACAAAGAAGATTGTTTGCTGCTGTAATAGCGTGCATATCACCTGTAAAATGAAGATTAATATCTTCCATAGGTACAACCTGTGAATAGCCACCGCCTGCAGCACCGCCTTTTATGCCGAAAACAGGGCCGAGTGAGGGTTCACGTAATGCAATAATTGCATTTTTACCGATAACCTTCATAGCCTGGCCAAGTCCTACTGTAACAGTTGTTTTACCTTCACCTGCGGGAGTGGGATTTATTGCCGTTACAAGAATAAGCTTACCGTTTTTGTTATTCTCAACTTTTTTGAAAAGATCATCATTAAGTTTTGCTTTATACTTACCGTATAAATCGAGTTCATCTTCGCTGATGCCAAGATCTGCCGCAATCTCTTTAATAGGAAGCATTTTACAACCCTGAGCTATTTCTACATCTGTAAACATAACAATCACTCCGATTTTTTATTATAATGTTATATTATATTAAAACTGTAATAAAAATGCAATATTAATATAATAAATAAATATAAATATAATAAGAAAATTTTATATAAATTCATAAAAAAAGCACCTGCTAACACAAGTGCTTAATATAATTTATAATTACAGCTTCATAGCTACATCCCATGCCTGCCAGATTACTGTACGGAGATTGCCGACTTTGTCTGCATCACCTACAATGTGTACGTGCTTAGCTTTGGGAGCAACGGGAGCAGGTTTGTAACCTACAGAAAGAATTACATTGTCTGCAGGAATATCAAGTGTTTTACCGTCCTTAGTTGCAATAGTAACACCGTCTGCTCTGATTTCTGTAGTCTTAGACTCAAGATAAACAGGTACTTTGTTTGTCTTAAAGAAATCGCGAAGGAAGCTTGTGTTTGCAAGAGCTACACCGGGAGTTGTGATAAGGTCATCCTGCATTTCGATGATAGTGGGGTTCTTACCCTGAAGATAGAGATCGTATGCGATTTCACAGCCTGTAAGACCGCCGCCTACAACAACAACGTTATCACCGACTGTTTTGTTGCCGAGAAGGTAATCAACAGCTTCTATACCGAAATCAGCAGCGCCTTTAACGGGGATTCTGTTAGCAACTGAACCTGTTGCAATAATAACCTCGTCAGCCATAAGAGATTCAATATTCTTAATTTCTGTATTGAAATGAACATCAATGGGATATTTCTTGATTTCTCTGTTGTACCAAGCAATAAGATCTCTGTCCTTTTCCTTGAAAGAAGGAGCTGCAGCTGCAATAAATACACCGCCGAGCTTATCTGTCTTTTCATAAAGAGAAACCTTATGTCCGCGCTGTGCACATACGATAGCAGCTTCCATACCGCCTATACCGCCGCCGATAATTGCAATTTTCTTGCTCTTCTTAGCGGGTTTAATCTTATATTTTTTAGACTGCATTGTTTTGGGGTTAAGAGCACAACGTGCAAGCCCCATAGTATCTTTAAGGTCCTGAGTATTTGCATGACCCTTTGATGATGAGAAGTTGAAACAACCGCTATGACAGCAAATACAGGGCTTGATATCTTCAAGTCTGTCATCAATAATCTTAGTGATCCATTCGGGGTCAACAAGGAACTGACGAGCAACACCCACGCCGTCAATTTTACCTTCAGCAATAGCATCAGCAGCAACAGCAGAGTCCATTCTACCTGCACAAACAACGGGAATGTCAACAAACTTTTTAATGTGTGCAACATCATCAAGGTTGCAGTTTTCGGGCACATACATAGGAGGAGGAGCCCAGTACCATGAGTCATATGTACCGTTATCCGCATTAAGCATATCGTAACCTGCATCCTGAAGATATATTGCCGCGCTTTCGGATTCAGCCATATTACGG
>JAZSLJ010000060.1:0-32322 GCA_045535305.1 Acutalibacteraceae bacterium | reverse complement strand
TAAACAATAATTTATCTAATTAACAATGTACAATGTATAATGTACAATGGTGGAAAGGGCTTTGCCCTTTAACCCGATTTGTATATTTAATAATTGTAAATTGTACATTAAATTATTGTTTATCGGTCTTTTCTGAAATATTTATATAAATCGGAACACAGATACAGTGAACCGCAGACAAGCAATACGCCGTCTTTTCCAAGGGAATTTACTGCAAATTTCAGTCCATCAAGCTCATTTTCAAAGCTCTGTACATTTTTGCAGTATTTTTTTGCAAGCTCTGCAAGCTTATCTGCTTTCATCGCTCTGGGATTAGAGGGAGTAACTGTTATAACACTGTCAAATTCATCACAAAGCAATGAAAGGACTTTTGTTACATCCTTATCTTCCATCATTCCCATAACAGCAGTTATTTTTTTATTTTTAAGGTGTTTTTTTATAACATAGGCAAGGGCTTTTGCTGAGCCTTCGTTATGACAGCCATCAAAAATTACAAATGGTCTGTTTGAAACAATCTCGCATCTTGCGGGATTTTTTGTTTTCTCTACTCCCCTTTTTATTGCTGTTTCAGAAATTGCAATACCCTCTTTTTTAAGAATATCAACAGCGGTAAGCGCAACAATACAGTTTTCGCGCTGATGCTCACCGGGGAAAGGTACTTTTACTTGTCTTGAACAAAAATTGATTGTACTGCCCTCTATTGATTCGTCAATCAGACTGTAAGATGCAATATCTGCAATATACAATTCACTGTTATGTACCTTACTCTGCTCACTGATAACCTTTAATGCTTCGGCACTCTGTGAAGAACAGGTAACAACGGGACACTCATTTTTGATTATTCCGCATTTTTCATAGGCAATTTCTGCAAGGTTATTGCCTAGAATGTTTACATGGTCAAGCGAAATTGAAGTAATTATACTTATAAGCGGGCGTTCAATAACGTTGGTTGCATCGAATCTGCCGCCCAGACCTGTTTCAAGCACAACAAAATCACATCCTGCATTCTTATAATGCAGAAAAGCTGCAACTGTTACGGCTTCAAACTCCGTTATAATTACATCTTCATTTCTTAATTTTTCAATTTCGGTTTTAACAGCTTCAGTAACATGTTCAAGGTCTTTTTCGCTTATCATTTCCCCGTTAATACGGATTCTTTCACGAAAATCAACGATATACGGCGATGTGTAAAGACCTGTTTTATACCCTGCCGATTCAAGAACACTCGCTATAAGCGAACATACCGTTCCTTTGCCGTTTGTGCCTGCAACGTGAATAAATCGCAGGCTTTTTTCGGGATTGCCCAGGCGTTCAAGCAGAATTTTTATTCTGTCAAGCCCCGGACGGATACCGAAGGTTAAAAGTGAATGGAAATAATTTTCTGCGTTTGTCATTTTATCACCGCGGTTAACAAAGCGGACTGAAGCATCCAGTCCGCCTGTAATTTATAATTTATCCAAGCTTTTCAATACTTGATTTAAGGAGTGCAATCTTCTCCTGAAGCTTTGCGCCGTCTTCTTTCTGCTGTGCAATTACCTTTTCGGGTGCCTTTGCAAGGAATCCGGGATTATTAAGCTTATTTTCAATAAATCCAAGCTTCTTTTCAGCCTCTGCAAGCTCTTTTTCAAGACGTTTTTTCTCTGCGGCAAAGTCAACAAGTTCAGCGAGAGGAAGATAGATTGTGGCATCTGCCGTAACAACGCTTACACTGCCCTCAATGTCAAAGCTGTCATTTACTTCAACATCGGATGCTGATGCAAGACGCTTGAAGAACTCTGTACCCATAGCAAATGTATCTTTATAAGATGTTGCAACGAAAACCTTTGCTTTCTTTGAAGGAGCAACATTCATTTCAGCTCTGCGGTTACGGATTGCCTTGATAGCGTTCATAATACGCTCCATCTCTGCTTCGTCCTTATCAAAAACAAGAGCATCGGAGAATACGGGCCAATCGGAAACCATAATGCTTTCCCCTGCGTGAGGAAGTGTCTGCCAGATTTCTTCTGTGATGAAAGGCATGAAGGGATGCAGGAGCTTTAATGTATTTGACATAACATACACAAGCACGCCCTTACAGGTTGCTTTAGCTTCGGCATCAGCACCGTTAAGCCGGATTTTGCAAAGCTCAATGTAGCAGTCGCAAAGAATATCCCAAATAAAATCATGGAGCTTCTGCACTGCAAGACCTAATTCAAACTTATCGAGTGAAGATGTAACATCACTGACAAGAGTGTTGAACTTGGAAAGAATCCATTTATCTTCGATTGCAAGATTTTCGGGTACATAAGGTGCAGGCTCGTTTTCATCAAGATTCATAAGAACGAATCTTGCGGCATTCCAGAGCTTATTTGCAAAGTTACGGCTTGCTTCAACCTTTTCGTCGGAGAAACGCATATCGTTTCCGGGGCTGTTACCTGTTGCAAGAGTGAATCTCAATGCATCAGCACCGTACTGTTCGATAATTTCAAGGGGATCAATACCGTTGCCGAGAGATTTGGACATCTTTCTGCCCTGTGCATCACGTACAAGACCATGAATAAGAACGGTATCAAAAGGTACTCTGCCTGTATATTCGAGTGCAGAGAAAATCATTCTTGAAACCCAGAAGCCGATGATATCGTAACCTGTTACAAGTGTATTTGTGGGATAATAATGCTTAAGGTCTGCTGTTTCTTCGGGCCAGCCAAGTGTGGAGAAAGGCCAGAGAGCTGATGAGAACCATGTATCAAGTGTGTCCTCATCCTGTGTAAGATGTGTACTGCCGCACTTGGGACAAACAGTAACCTCTGTTTTGGAAACAACAGTTTCGCCGCAATCCTGACAGTACCATGCAGGGATTCTGTGTCCCCACCAGAGCTGACGGGAAATACACCAGTCGCGTGTGCCGTTCATCCAGTTAAGATAGTTCTTTGTGAATCTTTCGGGAACAAACTTTGTTTCACCTTTTTCAACTGCTTCAATAGCGGGCTTTGCAAGAGGAACCATACGAACGAACCACTGCTTTGAAACCATAGGCTCGATTGTGTTATGGCAACGGTAGCAAGTACCAACCTCATGTTTACGAGGCTCAACTTCCTTAAGATAGCCGCCTGCTTCAAGGTCAGCAAGAATAGCTTTTCTCGCTTCAAGAGTTGTCATGCCTGCATACTTACCGCAATCAAGAACCTCGGGTTCATTTTCGGTTGCTCTGCCGCTTGCAATAAGCTCATCGGCAATTCTCTTATCCTCTGCGCCTGTAAGACGTCCGTCATAAGTAAATGTACGTACTATGGGAAGGTGATTTCTCTGACCTACCTCAAAGTCGTTGGGGTCGTGAGCGGGAGTGATTTTAACAACACCCGTACCCTTTGTCATATCAGCGTGTTCATCGCATACGATGGGAATTTCTTTATTAAGCAAGGGCAGAATTACATGACAGCCGTGAAGATGCTTATATCTTTCATCCTCTGCATTGATAGCAACAGCAGTATCGCCGAGCATTGTTTCGGGACGTGTAGTTGCAAGCTCAAGCTTTTCGCCTGTTTCCTTAACTGTATAAAGAAGATGCCAGAAATGACCGTCTTTTTCTTCGTATTCAACCTCAGCATCGGATATTGATGTATTACAGCAGGGACACCAGTTTACCATACGGTTGCCTCTGTAAATCAAATCTTTTTCGTAAAGACGTACAAAAACCTCATTAACAGCCTTATTACAGCCTTCGTCAAGAGTAAAACGTTCTCTGTCCCAGTCGCAGGATGAACCGAGTTTTTTAAGCTGTTCAACGATTCTGCCGCCATACTGAGTTTTCCATGCCCATGCTCTTTCGAGGAATCTTTCTCTGCCTAAATCCTCTTTTGTGATGCCCTCTTTCTTCATAGCCTCAACGATTTTAGCCTCAGTTGCAATAGAAGCGTGGTCTGTGCCGGGAAGCCAGAGTGTATCATAGCCCTGCATTCTTCTGAAACGGATAAGAATATCCTGCAGAGTGTTATCGAGAGCGTGTCCCATATGAAGCTGACCTGTGATGTTGGGTGGTGGGATAACAATAGTGTATGTATCCTTGTTTTCATCACGTTCAGCGTGGAAATATTTTCCGTCAAGCCAGGATTTGTATATCCTGTCTTCAACGTTTTTAGGATTATACTGTTTTTCAAGTTCCTTACTCATAATTACCTCCAATTAACAATTTACAATGTACAATTTACAATGAAATTAATTTATAAAATTCTCAATTCACAATGCCCAATGCTCAATTGTTGAATGGCTCCGCCCTTACCTATTAATAATGATTCAAAAGGCAAAGCCTTTTCCGCAATTACGAATTGCGCATTACGAATTACGAATTAATAAAAAAACTTCGCCCCGTAACAAAACAGGACGAAGATAATCTCCGTGGTACCACCTGAATTCGGTATAAACCGCACTCAACCCCCTTAACGCGGGAAACGCCGGATTCTACTTGATAAATCGTTCTTTCCGGAGCTTATGGGCGACATTCGCAAAAATCATCTGAAGGCTCGCACCGACCGCCTTCTCTCTGAAAGAATCAAGAAGCTACTCTTCCCAATCATCGCTATTATTATATTAAAAATATATTATCACAAGAAAAATTAAATGTCAACTATAAAAATGCATAATTCATAACCGTCGTGTAGCATTCAATCTTTGCACAAAACCAATTATGCATTATGCATTGTGCATTATAAATTATTTTACCCTGCACATTGTAAAGCTTGCTTTAGCAACCAATTTGTCATCATCATTTGTAATCGTTGCCTCACAGAATACAAGGCTTTTTCCGCTTTTCAGTACGGTTGCTTCGGCTATAAGCTTTTTGCCCCTACCTGCGCTGAAATAGCTTATTGTGCCGTCGGCTGAAATGAATGCAGGCTCCTCAGCATTTGCGGCGACTGCACAGGCAAAATCTGCAAGAGTGAACAATGCACCGCCTTGAACTATCCCGACACCGTTGAGATGTCTTTCATTAACATCCATTATTACAACTGAATGACCGTTTTCGGCAGCCTGTATTTCACATCCGACATTCATGGCAAACCTGTCGTTTTTAAAAAAGTTTTTGATTTCTTCAAGTGTCATATTTTCCTCCGAGGAACAATGATTTAGCTGATTAACAATGTACAATGTACAATGTATAATGTACAATGGTGGAAAGGGCTTCGCCCTTTAACCCGATTTGTATATTCAATAATTGTAAATTGTAAATTGTAAATTGTAAATTAAATTATTGTTTCAGCATAGTTTTAAGCATTGAATATCTTTTATTCTGCTTATTATTTTCTACCATTTTTTCAAGTTTTATACTGCTTCCTACGATAATAAGCAATTTTTTTGCTCTTGTAATTGCCGTATACAACAGATTTCTGTACATAAGCTGCGGCGGAATGTCAACAACAGGCATTATAACAGCATCATACTCACTACCCTGACTTTTATGCACGGTTACAGCATATGCAAGCTCCAATTCCGAAGCACTTGATATAGGGTATGTAACCTCTTTATCCTCATCAAATACAATTTGCATAATTTCGTTTTTTATACTTATTTCAGTAATAATACCGATATCTCCGTTAAAAAGTCCGTTACCTGTTTCATAGCCTTTATCCCACGGAATATCATAATTATTCTTAATCTGCATAACTTTATCTCCCACGCGGAAAAGCCTGCCGGAAACCTTACATTCTGCCTTTTTCTCATCGGGTGGATTGAGCATTGACTGAAGCTGTCTGTTAAGATTTATTGTGCCGCAATCGCCTTTTCTTGAGGGACAAAGCACCTGTATATCGTGAAGCGGTGAATATCCGTATGCCTTGGGGAGCCTTTCTATGCAAAGCTGAGCAACGGTTTTTGCCGCCGCAAGAGGATTTTCACGGCTCATAAAGAAAAAGTCATTATCGTGAGAATCAATTACAGGCATATTACCCTCAATTACGCTGTGAGCATTGGTTACGATAAGACTTTCCTGCGCCTGACGGAAAATCTCGGTTAATCTTACAACGGGGACTACTCCCGATGCAATAATATCACCTAAAACATTACCTGCGCCGACGGCGGGCAACTGGTCGGAGTCGCCTACAAGAATTACTCGGCAACCGAAACGCACTGCATCAAGAAATTTTGAAAAAAGAAAAATGTCCACCATTGAAACCTCGTCAAGAATGATAACATCTGCTGACAACGGATTCTGTGCATTGCGTTTGAATGTGGCTTTGTCGCCGTCCGACCATTCAACCTCTAAAAGACGGTGTATGGTTTTAGCATCACAGCCTGTAAGCTCGCTCATACGTTTTGCGGCTCTGCCTGTGGGTGCGGCAAGAAGAATATCCATATTTTTACGTTCAAAATAGCTGATTATACCTTTAACGGTAGTGGTTTTACCTGTACCCGGTCCGCCTGTAAGCACAAGCAGAGAGCCTGACGCGGCTAATTTTATTGCATCTCTTTGCTTACCTTCATATTTAATATTGTTTATTTTTTCAATTTTGGTAATTTCATCGTCATTTACATCCATTTCGGATGCTGAAAATTTCATAAAAAGCTTGATTTTCTCATCAATTTTTGCCTCTGCATCATAAACATCAGGCAGAGCTATACAGGATTTTTCACCGAGGAAAAACCTTACAAGCATTTTATTCAACAGCATTTCTTCTATTGCGCCAATTGCTTCCTGTTCTGTTATATTAAGCAGTTCACAGCAAAGAGGAACAACCTTTTTTTCGGGCAGACAAGTATGTCCGTTTATAAGATTATACCTTACTATATGTGCAATACCCGCACGCAGACGGTGTTTGGTTTCGGGTGGAGTTTCAAGTTCTGATGCAATTTTTTCTGCACGTTCAAAGGATATTATCTGTGCATCACCGCATAAAATATAAGGATTCTCTTCTATTATTTCAACAGCATTTACACCTAATTTTTTAAATATTCTGATACATTCCGACGGTGCAAGTCCGTATTTTTCAAGACCTAAAATTACAGTTCTTACTGCAAACTGCTTTTTAAATTCGGCAGAGATTTTCTGTGCCTTGTCTTTGGATATTCCTTTAATAAAAGTGAGTCTGTCAGGTTCATTTTCAATAACATTGAACGTATTATCACCAAAGCGTTCAACGATATATGTGGCTGTTTTCGGGCCAATACCTTTAATTGCGCCCGAAGAAAGATATTTTAAGAACTGTGCCGCAGTATCGGGCATATAGCGTTCAAAACGTTCCACTTTAAACTGTCTGCCGAATGAGGGATGCATACCCCAGGTGCCTGTAAGCACAACTTTTTCGCCTGCACTAACTTCGGGAAGTTCACCCACAGCAGTAATAAATTCACCGCCGCTTGAAATATCAAGGACAGTAAAAGAATTTGCGCTGTTTTGAAAAACTACATCTTCAACAACGCCTGTTATCTGAACATATTCATTATTCTGCTGCATTTTAACTCCGATTTTGCTAATAATATTTTTTGGTGATTATATGAAAGACGATAATAAAAAGGTTGCCGTTATCGGCACCGGTTTTGTGGGAATGAGCTGTGCTTATGCCCTGCTTAATCAGAATGCCTGCGATGAGCTTGTACTCATAGACATAAACGAAGCAAAGGCAAGAGGCGAAGCCATGGATTTAAACCATTCACTTGCATTCTCCCCTGCCGAAATGAAAATTTACTACGGACGTTATGAGCATTGTGCCGATGCTGATATTATTGTTATTGCGGCAGGAGTAAACCAAAAAGAGGGTGAATCGAGAATTGACCTTCTCAAACGCAATACCAAGGTGTTTGAAAGCATAATAGAACCTGTTGTAAAAACAGGATTTTCGGGAATATTTTTGATTGCAACAAATCCTGTTGATATTATGACACAAATCACGCTGTACCTTTCGGGATTTGATTCAAGCCGCGTTATAGGCACCGGAACAAGCCTTGACACAGCAAGACTGCGATACCTTCTGGGGCATTATTTTACGATTTCGCCTAAAAATATACACGCATACGTAATGGGTGAACACGGCGACAGCGAAATGATACCATGGTCTCAGGCTATGGTCGGCACAAAGCCGATTTTATCCGTATGCCGCAAGCACGAAGACTTAAAAATTATAGGTAACGAGGTAAAATTTGCCGCACAGGAAATTATTAAAGCCAAAAATGCCACCTATTACGGAATCGGTATGGCACTTGTAAGAATAATAAAAGCAATACTGAACAATGAGAACAGCATTATCACCGTTTCCGCATATCTTAACGGTTTTTACGGTGAAAACGATTTATACGTAGGTGTTCCTGCAATAATAAACCGTGAAGGCATTAGTGATGTGGTAGAGCTTGAACTCACACAAAACGAGCTTGAACGGTTTAAGAGGTCATGTTTATTTTTGAAAGATACATTCTCTAAAATTATCAATTAGAAAGTGTATACTCGTATTCACCTTTGTCTTTAAGTTCTTCAATTCTTTTTCCGTTATATTCAAGAATGATTTTTGCCGTACTGTCTTTAGGTACGGTAATTTTAACATAAACACCATTATCGGTTTTGCTCCAACTGCTGACGATTCTGCCCTTTGGTGTATCAATATGAGAATTTACAAATTGAAGCGGGCAATCAAGACAGGGTTTTACGGTAAAATGCTTAAATCCGTTTTTAATATCGCATATGCCTGCAAAATGAGAATAGAGAGCCTCATCATAAGTTGCAAGGAAATAATGATTTTTTGAGCGAGTGTCCGTTTCCCAGGATTCCCATGCGGAATCCGAGCCATTCTCAAGCCAGAATCCCCATGAGGGATATGTTTTCTGAGTAAGCACTTTAAAAGCTGTGTCAGTATATCCGCAATTTATAAGCACGGAAAGAATGTACTTTGTGCCGATACATCCTGTATCAATATGATAATTACGGTTTACAATATCTTCATTAAGTTTTTCTGCAACGGCTTTGCGTTCTGTTTCGGGAACCATACCAAATGCAAGAGGCACAAGATTTGAGGTCTGTCTGTAATGCGAATCTCTCTTTGCCTCTTGTTTCCAGAAAGTTGTTTCATATATACCCGTTTCAGCATTATAAAAATTTTTATTAAAAGCTGAAAGTATATTTTCTGCCGCAGATGCGTATTCCTCGGCATCCTCATTTTTTGAGAGCATCAGAGCAATCTGCACCATTGTTTTCAACATTTTATAAACATATGCAGTTCCGCAGATTTCAGCACCTTCTGACGCCATACATCCGCAGGCTTTATTTTCTTCACCGGACGGAGACACCCAGTCGGAAAGTCCTCTTGTACCCCATACCCAGCCGTTATTACTGAAGTATTCAATATCGTTAAGGGCAAATTCTCTCAAAGAAGGATAAAGCTTTTCTGCATAATAAATTTTACCGCAATAATCACACAATGCCTTTACCGCAAAGACGAACACCGTATTCCATACAGGTGAATTCTCCACACCCCAAGCTGCAGACGGAACCATTACAGGAACAGAACCGAACTCTTTGAAACAATCCGCCATTGTATCCACAAATGAAGATAAGAATGAACTCATATCAAAATTATACATCATTGTTTCGAGTCCGCAGGAAGCATCACCGAGCCAGCCGTTTTTCTCCCATACGGGAGTATCTGTAGGCTTGCCCTGAAAATTATTTATTATTGTGCGTTTTGCAAGAGCGTGAAGCTTATTTACCGATTCATCGGAACATTCAAAGTCCGATATTACGGAAACATCATTTGCAACACGGTAAATTATTATATCATCGGCAGTAAGATTACCGATGTAATTGTCTATCTGAACATATTTAAAGCCTTTATAGCTGAATTTTGGCTCAAAAACGAATGGTTTTCCGTTACTGATAAATTTATCCTGTTGAATATAGCTTTCGGGCCACCAATTACCGTCCCGTCCCTCGCCTTTGCCGATTAACGGCACAAAGCCGTTTTCATCAAGCTTTTCACCGTATGTTATTGTAACACAGGTGTTTTCGGGAACATTTATTTTTACGGCAATCCAGCCTGTTGTCATTTCGGGAGCTGTGATTATATAACTGCCGTTGTTTTTTTCGATTTTAAGGGGTTTCATTGATGCAACACGGCGAATGGGTGGCATATTCTGTATTTTCAGTTCACCTTCGGGAGCTTCGGCATACAAAGCATTCTCCCAACAAAACGTATTTTCCGTTTTTCGTGCATCAATTGTTTCACCGCTGTAAATACTGTTTGAAACAGTCGGACCGTTTTTAGTAACAAGCCATGATGTATCGGTTGATACCGTTTCATAAGTACCGTCAGCATAATTTACAACAATATCGGCAATAAGTTTGGGAGCTGAACGCCAGGAAGCAGTCTGCCAATTCCATACACCGCCGTTTTCGTTATAAAAACTGTTACCAAGCTCAACGGTTATACAATTATAACCGTTTTTTACAAACTCGGTAACATCAAATACTCTGTAAAGAACAGTACTGCTGTACTGTGTATGCGCAGGATTGAGAACAGAATCGTCGGGTAAATTGCCGTTGACTCTCATTTCAAAAAGTCCCAGACCGCATATATACACACTAACACTGTCAATATCTTTATTTACATAAAATTCCTTTTTAAAAACAGGGGCAAAACGGTCTTCAACCGTCATATCGGCACTTATCCATCTGCCTGACCATATATGTTTATCCATAATTACAACTCTTCCCTGTATTTAAACTCGTAGCCGTTCTTTTTAAGCTTTGAAATATTGTGCATAGATTTACCCAAGCCTTTTGCAACGCATAATGCAGGCTCTTTTGCTATTCTTACAGGTAATGCTGTTGCACTTTCAATATAAACGTCCATTCCGTAAAGAAGAGCACCTTTGCCCGTAAGCACAATGCCGTTTTCAAAAATATCAGCCGATAATTCGGGAGAAATTGAAGAAAGTATCTCCTTAACGCCTGCAAGAACAGCATCAACGTGTTCTTTTATTGCCCAATAAACCTCTGTTGATGTAATTTCAAAATTTATTGCCGCAGATGTAACAATATTTCGTCCTTTTGCAACAAGAGCGATTTCTTCATTACGTATAATTGCGCCGCCGATTGTGCGCTTGATGTAATCGGCAGTAAGATAGCCTATTTCGATATCTCTTTCTCTGCGGAGATATTTTATAATATCGTTAGTATAGGTTTCGGACGCAATTCTTATGGTTTTTGACGCGGCAATACTGCCCATTGTAACAACGGCAATGTCAACAGTTCCTCCGCCGATGTCAATGAGCATTGTTCCGTTAGGTTTTGAAAAAGCAACGTCAGCACCCAGCGCCGCAGCATAAGGATGTCCCATAATACATACTCTGCCCGCACCTGATGCATCAAGCACATCAAGAATTGCTTTTCTTTCAAGGCTTGTGATATTGGACGGCACACCTACCAATATATTAGGCTTTAAAACACTTAATCGGCAGACATCATCAATAAAATTCTTAACCATCTGAGTTGTAACGCTGATATCGGAAACAACGCCGTCGCAGAACGGACTGATAACTTTCATTGATGCGGGAGTTCTGCCTGTCATAGCAAGTGCTTCTTCGCCGTAGGCAATAATTTTGCCCGTATGGGAATCGCAGGCAACAACAGACGGACGGGAAAATACAATTCCCCTGCCTTCAACATAAGCGGTCATATTAGATGTACCGAAATCTATACCGACACACAGTCCTGTCATATTGCCACCTGCCTTTTTTAAAAATAATTTGTCGGCTATGCCGATATAATGCGTGATGCATAATGCGTAATTAAGGAAGGGGCTTTGCCCCTTACCCCAATATAATGGATTAAAAGGCGGAGCCTTTTCCACAATTGCGAATTACAAATTAAGAATTATATCCTAATTCAAAGGCTTTAAGATTAAGTTCCTTGAATTTAGGAGGTACGGTTTTTGCGATAACGTTAACCCATACATCTTTATCGATGTCCATGTGTTTTGCAACAACGCCCATAAGCACAACGTTAACAGCTTTTGAATTACCTGCTTCAACAGCAAGCGAAAGAGCGTCAACAGCAATAACTTCTGCTTTTGCGCTGAGCTTATCGATAATTCCGTCGGGATATTCAGCCGCACCTATAACAACGGGCATGGGGTCAATCTTCTGTGTATTTACAATAATCTTGCCGCCTTTTTTGAGGAACGGCAGATATCTTGCAGCTTCAAGCTGTTCAAAAGCGATTATAAGGTCTGCTTCGCCTTTATCGATGATAGGAGAATTTACTTCATCACCGAATCTTACATAAGTTATAACAGAGCCGCCGCGCTGACTCATTCCGTGAACCTCGGAAACTTTAACATCATAGCCTTCGCTGATAACTGCGTTACCGAGCAAACGGCTTGCGAGCAAAGTACCCTGTCCGCCTACACCTACAATCATTACGCTGTATGTATTCATATTCAGTTTCCTCCGTTCCTTATTTCTCGATTGCATCAAACTTGCACATCTGTGTACAAACATCACAGCCTACACACTGAGTAAAGTCAATACTTGCTTTGCCGTCCTTCATGCTTATAGCAGGACAGCCTATCTTCATACACATTTTACAGCTCTTACACTTATCCGCATTAACTTTAAGAGGAGGATTGTGTTTAACTGTTTTAAGGAGAGCACAGGGACGTCTTGAAATGATAAGTGAAGGCTCGTCAACCTCAAGCTCCTTGTGAATTGCATCTCTTGTTTCCTTAAGATTATAAGGGTCAACAACTGTAACTCTTTTAATACCTACTGCGTGAGCAAGTGCTTTAAGATCAACTGCAGTTGCAGGCTCACCCTTGATGTTTTTACCTGTAGTGGGGTTCTGCTGATGACCTGTCATACCTGTAATTGAGTTATCAAGCACGATTACTGTTGATGCACTGTTATTGTATGCGATGTCAATAAGACCTGTAATACCCGAATGGATAAATGTTGAATCACCGAGAACGGCAACACTCTTTTTTGCATTTTCGGGATTTGCCTTATTTCTGCCGTGAAGTGCGGAAACGGAAGCACCCATACAAATTGTGGTATCCATCATTCCCAAAGGCTGAAGCGCACCGAGAGTATAGCATCCGATATCGCCGCTGACCATAACATTCTCCTGCTTAAGAGCATAGAAAAGGCCTCTGTGAGGGCAACCTGCACAAAGTACGGGAGGTCTGCCGGGAACTGTAACATCAAGAGATTCAAACTCATTCTTTTTGCCGAGGATAACAGATGCAACAAGGCTCTGTGAATACTCACCCTGTAAAGTAAATACATCTTTACCCTTTACCTTGATACCTAATTTTTTACAATGATTTTCAATAAAGGGATCAAGCTCTTCAATAACATAGATTTCATCGCAGGAAGCGGCAAAATCAAGAATAAGCTTTTCGGGAAGCGGATAAACGCAACCTAATTTAAGGTATGATGCATTCTCACCGAGAGCCTCTTTTGCGTAATTATAGCAGTTACCTGCTGTAATCACGCCGATTTTTTTATCGTAATATTCAACGGTGTTAAGAGATGATGTTTCAGCATATTCAATCTGATCAAGAACTCTTTTTTCAACTACTACGTGTTTAGGAACAGCGTAAGCAGGCATCATAACGTATTTTGCAGGGTCTTTTTTGTACTCTTTAAGGGGTACATCTGTTCTGTCAGAAATTTCTGCAAGACCTCTTGAATGAGCAACTCTTGTAGTAAGACGAAGAATAACAGGTGTATCAAACTTTTCGGAAAGCTCAAATGCCATTTTTGTATATTCAAGGCATTCCTTTGAGTTTGCAGGCTCAATCATCATAACCTTTGAAGCCTCTGCATAATGTCTTGAATCCTGTTCATTCTGTGATGAGGGCATACCGGGGTCGTCTGCAACTGCAAGAACCATTCCGCCGTTTATACCTGTGTATGACACTGTGAAAAGAGGGTCTGCCGCAACGTTAAGACCTACGTGTTTCATTGCGCAGAAACTTCTTGCACCTGAGATAGCCGCACCAACAGCAACCTCACAGGCAACCTTTTCATTTGGCGCCCATTCCGAATACATAGCATCATATGTAGCCGCATATTCCGTAATTTCTGTACTGGGTGTACCGGGATAACTTGAAACAACGTTACAGCCTGCCTCATAAAGACCTCTTGCAACGGCTTCGTTACCTAATAAAAGCTTTTTAGCCATTTTTAAACCTCCGTGGATTAGCAATAATTTTATATATTATCAAATTTTACAAACAAAATCAATACAGTATTTGCCGATTAATAAATTTCATTTACAGCAAGCTCAATTTTCTCAGCAACTTCTTCTATTGTGCCGTCTGCATT
This sequence comes from Acutalibacteraceae bacterium, assembly GCA_045535305.1. Classification (GTDB taxonomy): domain Bacteria; phylum Bacillota; class Clostridia; order Oscillospirales; family Acutalibacteraceae; genus UBA1081. The sequence continues at coordinate 18,039 of JAZSLJ010000060.1, read as the reverse complement.
TATAACAACAATATTTTCGCTGTCTTTGAGTGAATCAAGACAGTTATAGAAACGCTTTCTTATGCTTGTAAGGTAATCCTGTGTTTCATAAATCTCAATCTGATCGGCAGATCTGTTTGCATATATACGCTCCATACTCTTTTCGGGAGTAAGATCAAGGAATATACACAAATCGGGTTTTCTTATATCCTCACAGCCTAAATTGAGAGTTTTAAGCCATTCCATACCGACGTCAACACCCTGATATGCAAGTGTTGAGTAATAATATCTGTCGCAAAGGACCGTTTCTCCTTTTTCAATATGCATATTTATGCCGTCAACATCATTAACGTTGTGGTCGATACGGTCAGCAGTAAAAAGAAGTGCCAATTCACTCTTTGTACATTTTTTTGCACCTGAAAGAATTTCGCGGCATTTTTTGCCGTATTCACCGCCTGTGGGTTCTGCGTGAGTTATAACGCTTATACCTTTATCACGGAGCTTTGCCGCAAGAATTTTAGTCTGTGTGGTTTTACCTGAACCGTCAAGACCTTCAATTACAATAAATTTACCTTTTCCGAACATAATTTTACCTCAATTTATACAGCTCTTCGCTGAGATTGTACATCTGTTCCATTGTAAGATTTTCAGCTCTGACATTTGTTGCAAGAGCTACATTTGTCAATGCCTCATTAATTTTATCCTTAGGAATACCGAGTCCCGAAGATAAACCGTTTGCGGCAGTTTTTCTGCGCTGTGAAAATGCCGCTTTTACAACGCTGAAAAAGAATTTTTCATCCGTTGGTTTAAATTCAGGCTCATTTCTTACGGTGAGCTTTATAACCTCACTGTCAACATTGGGTGAGGGCATAAAGGATTCTCTGGGAACGAAGAATAATTCTTCTGCTTTTGCATAAAAATTAACAGCAACGGAAACTGCACCCGCATCTCTTGAACCTACAAGAGCGCAAATTCTCTCACCTGCCTCTTTTTGCACCATAACGGTAATTGTGTTTATGGGCAATCTGCTTTCAAGCAGAAGCATAATTATCGGAGATGTGATGTAATAAGGCAAATTTGCACAGACACAGATATCCTTGCAATCGGTGAACGACTGCTCAAAGATTTTTTTTAGGTCGATTTTCATAACATCAGCATTAATAACCTCAATATTATCAAAATCTGAAAGAGTATCTTCAAGAACAGGGATAAGCCTTGTATCAAGCTCAAGAGCAACGACCTTTTGTGCTTTTTTTGCAATTTCCTGTGTAAGAACACCTACACCGGGGCCGATTTCAAGAACGCCTGTTTCGTCTGTGATACCTGATTTTTCAACAATCATCGGGCATACATCAGGGTCGATGATAAAATTCTGTCCCAGAGCCTTTGAAAACGAAAAGCCGTTTTTTGACATTATGCGTTTTATCGTGTTTATATCTGTTAAATTATACATATTAAAATCCTGATTTCTGCTGTCTTATATCCTTACCTTTAAAAGTAAGAATTCTGTATTCACCGATAATTCTTGATGTGATTCGTTTTGAATATTTTTCATCAAGCTCTGAAATTTTAAGATTTGTGCTGATTATTGTGGGTTTTGATGTCAGAAGTCTTGTTGTAACAATATTATTTAAAGTTGCAACGGTAAAATTCGTTATAAACTCTGCACCAAGATCATCAAGGATAAGCAAATCACATTCAAGAAGCATTTTTTCGGTTGTACCGTCGGGATTATCCGATCTGCCGAAATGTTCCTTTTCAACCGCGGAAAACAAATTTTGAACAGAACCGTAAACTACACCATAACCTTTACCGAGAACTTCACCTGCAACAGCAAGAGAAAGATGTGTTTTACCAAGACCTGTTCTGCCGAACATCAACACGCTGTCTGAAGATGCATCAAAATTTTGGGCATAGTTCTGGCAGAAAGTAAAGTTTCTTGACATCAGTTCGTAAGTATCGCTGTCAGATTTATAATATGACAAATCAAAATCGTCAAATGTTGAGATTTTTAAGGGCGATTCCTTGCAAAGCTGTTCGTAAGAAAGATTTTTGAGCAATTCTATATGGCAATCACACAGTTTTCCGTTATAAAAACCTGTATCTGAACATTTTTTGCAGGTATAGACAGGGTCAAACTCATTTTCGCTGTAACCTGCGGAAATTAAAATTTCTTTGATTTCCGCCTGCGCCTGCAGATTCTCATTTTTAAGTTTTTCTATATATTCGGCTGTTTTCTGCCCCATTCCGATTACTTTTATAACGCCGTATGCAGACTGGCGCATTTTACTTTCAAGTTCAAGAATAACAGGATATTCAGCCGCAATTCTGTCGTGTTTTATTAAAGCTTTTTCTTCTGCCGTTGCTTTGCGTTCTGCAAGTTTTTCAACTGCAAGACGGTATATTTTTTCGCTGTATGGCATATTATCACTGTCCTTTCTTAGTTTTTGTAGGGTCAAGAGCAAGACTGCGCTTTAAAGCAAGCTCAATATCGTATGACGGACTGTCATCATCGGAATCATCACTGCCGTTTTTAACGGGTTTTGATTTCTTTTTTGTACTCTGCCCCGAAAATTCAGCCTCTGCCGAGAAAACATCATTGGGAGTTTTGAGTCCGCTTTCGTGCCATGATTTAAGGATACCGTTCATATAGCTAAAACTGATATTGCCTTTTTTTTCAACAGTTTTCTCATATGCAAGAGCTATCATGTCAATATCAAACCCTAAATCATTTACCCATATTTCAAAATACTGCGTCTGTTTTGCTGTTGGTCTGGGATTTTCCACACCTGTAAACTGTCTGAAAGATGCCCAGAGATTGTTTGACTTTTCGAGTCTTGCAATTTTATCGGATGCTTTTTCAAATGTATCAATTCCGAGGTCTGACCATTCTGCACCGATTTTCATTATGTAAGAAAGTGAGCCTTGTTTACCTATTGTTTTTGAATAATTACATATCATAAGAATTACTTCAACAGGCAGACCGTAGTGGTCGTGCATAATAAGTAATGACGACTGAACATCGTAACCGAGAGTTCTGCCGAAAATTTCCTGCGCTTCGGTATACATTGAACGGACATTAACCGACTCATCCATACGTCTTGCTATATCTTTGTGCGACGGTTTGACCTGTACGGGTTTTGACGGCTTCGCAACAGGCTGTTCCTGTTCTGTTTCAACCGTTTTTTGCACGGTTTCTGTTACATTACGAGTTCTGAACACATCGGATGCGGGTGTATTGTCAACAGGAGCTATGTTCTGACCGTCTTTTAATACAAGCCCTGCTTCTACCCAATATAACATTGAATCATCAATTTCATCGGCAGGAATCCCCGTATCTCTTGATATAACAGAAATATCCCACTTTGCAGCAGGATTTCTGTAAAGCCATAAAAGCACCTTCAGCTGAGCCTTTCCCGCCATACGAAGATGCTTGTCTGCAACATCTGCGGGAATAACAAACGCAGATGCATATGTATTGGGATTTATTTTATACATAATTACCTCTTATTTTTTGCCTGAATGACCGAAACCGCCGGCACCGCGCTCGGTATCATCAAGAGTATCCGTTTCTTCAATTTCGGGAAGTGATACGGGCATAATCAACATCTGTGCAATACGTTCACCTGGTTCAACTGTATAAGGAGTATCAAACTGATTCACAAGACCTACAATGATTTCGCCCCTGTAATCGCTGTCAACAACGCCGACGCAATTAGCCGGTGCAAGTCCGTGATTTACGGACAGACCGCTTCTTGCAAAAATAAATGCTCCGTATTCAGCTGAAGGCAAAGCTATTGCAATACCCGTAGGGAATTTTACACATTCATGAGGTTTTACTGTAATTGCACTGTCAATACAAGCATAAAGATCCATACCTGCACTGCCTGCGGTAGCTCTTTTAGGTATAATTGTACCTTCACGCAGCTTTTTGATTTTAAGCTTTTCCATATCAGTTCTCCGGATTCTTTTTAGCTTTTGCAAGCTCTCTTTTCAATAAATCACGCTCTGCTTTTGCCTGAGCTGCATCTGCAAGATATTCTTTCATCTGAGATTTAAGTGATTCAACCTCTGCGCTGAGCTTTGCTGCCGTGTCAGCATATTCAAGGAGCGCAATTACAGTTGCCTGTGAGGGTGAAACACCTTTCAGAATAATATCATGTACCATTTCGTCAGCCTGAGCAGCAACAGACATTGCATACTCTGCATCATTATCAGTCATAAGAGTATAAGGTGTACCTGCAATATTTACAGTAATCTTTTCCATATCTGCACCATCCTGTTTAATTTATTTTCAATCAGTATTATTATATATTTTTTTCTTACAAGTTTCAACCACTAATTTGATTATTTTTTCTTTAATTATTAACAGATTGTAAAACATAGTTTATTTTGCTATTTTTAAAGCTCTAAATATTGACATATCAGCTTTTTATGTTATAATCTCATTATAAGTCAAAATTATTATGACTGATTTTATCCAAATTCGGAGGTATTTTTATGAAAAAATCTTTTTGTAAGATTGTATCTGTTCTTATTGCAGTAATGCTCGCAGTTTCAACAATGGCTTGCATGGCATCTGCAGCAAAGGTTGACGGATGCACCTGTCCTTGTTGTGAACTTGCATCAGGCTCAGGCAACTGCACAGGAACAGGCGATGACGGTATCAGAGACATTTATCTTGTTCTCGACATTTCAGGCAGTATGAGCGGTACACCCATCGCTAAGCTTAAAGAAGCAGCTAAGAATTTCTGTGCAATGATGCTCAACGAATCTGCAGGCGATAACAGAATCGCTATCGTTACTTACGCAACAACAGTTTCATCATATGCTTTCTCAACAGATATTGATGAACTCAACGCCATCATTGACGGTATAGTTGCAAAGGGCAGCACAAACATGTATGATGCACTTATGAAAGTTAAGGACATCGATGACAAGTACAGCAGAGAAAATGCTACAAAGCATGTTGTTGTTATGGCTGACGGTCTTCCCAACGAGAGTGCAACTCTTACTGACGGCAAGTACACAAGCAAAGACAGCACAATGTATTACAAACACGGTAATGCTGTTTATTCTTTAGCTTCAGGTATGTGGTTCGATTATGAAATTTATTCAATCGGTTTCTTCCACAATGTCGGCGGTAACCAGCTCAAGTTCGGTAAAGTTCTTATGAAAGACATTCAGAATAAGCTTTATCTTGAAGTATTTGATCCCGATGAGCTTATTGATGCATTTATCGGTGTAGCAGACTGCATCGTTGGCTGTATCTGCCCTGAAGGTTGTACCTGCGGTGATGACTACGGCTGTTGTGAATGCTGTACAGCAGGTCCTTGTGAAACTCCCGATGAAAACGGAAACTGCAACTGTGATGATGACTGCAAGTGCGGAGATGACTGCAAATGCGGAGACGACTGCAAATGCGACGCACCTCCCTGCGACAATGCAAATCCCGACGGTAGCTGTAACTGCTCCGACAACTGTAAGTGCGGAGATGACTGTGACTGCGGAGAAAACTGCACTTGTTGTGATGGCAACATAGATGACGGTTCTGATGATAAAGATCCCGATTCTATTCCTCAGACAGGCGATTCAGCTGTAGGTGTTACAGCAGCAGCTGTAATGATGCTTGCAGGTATTGCTTTTGTAGCAGCAAAAAAGCGTGAAGGTTAATAAGTAAATTTCCATTGTGGCTGACGGCAACATGTCGTCAGCCATTCTTTTTTCCATATTCGTGCAACTTAACAAAAAAAATACTTAATTGTATGTATTTCTTTTTAATTTTACACTTGTACTTTATATTGTGTTTATGATATACTATATCATGTGTTTCTTTAAAATAAACATCATAATATTTAATGAAAGAATGATTGCTTATGCAAAAAGCTGCAAAAAAAACTGTCGAGCTGTTACTTGACAAGAAAATGAAAATTGCTGTTGCAGAATCATGTACAGGCGGCTTAATTGCAAAGCTTATTACCGATGTCAGCGGAGCCTCATCTGTATTTGAATGCGGAGTTGTATCCTATGCAAATTCAATCAAGGCTTCCCTGTTAAATGTTTCGCAAGAGACTCTTGATACTTTCGGAGCAGTAAGTGAAGAAACCGTTAAACAAATGGCGACAGGTGTTCAGAAATTATCCGATGCAGACATTACGGTTGCAGTAAGCGGCATTGCAGGTCCGTCATCCGATTCAACAGACAAACCTGTGGGACTTATATGGTTGGCTGTTTATTATGACGGAAAAATCACCACAAAAAAGCTTGAAAACAAATTCACGGAAAACGTAAGAGAAAATAACAGAAATACGGCTGCAAAACAAGCGTTTGAACTTGTATGCAGTGCACTTAACGATTAAAAAAAGGCGGTGTAAAATTATGGAAGAAAATAACACCACAAACCAGTCAAACATAAAACCTACAGTTGCTAAAATCAAAAAAGGTACAACTGAGGTTAAGGAGAAAAATGATGTTTCTCTCACAGAAAACACTCCGTCAGCGGAAGAAAATCTTTTTGCTTCTGTTTATTTAAGCCAAAAGAATAATGTTGTTGCGTCAGAAGCTACTGAAGAACCTGTTGTTCCCGTAGTATCAGATGAATCCAAAAGCAATGATGTACCTGACAAAAAAAAGAACAACGATAATGCTTTTAAAATTGCTACTATTGTTCTTATTGTCCTTACTGTTTTGATTTTTATAGCATCGTGTGCTTTTCTTATTTACGGATTATTTAAAGATGAACCGACAGAAAACAACAATACTGTAATATTGGATTCAATCAGTGCTGAAATATCATCGCCTTTCAATATTGAACATGTATATTCCGATTCATACCCTGAGGGTATTCAGGAAAAATTCAAGCAGCTTTATGACCAGAATGCTCAGATTGCAGGTTGGGTTACAATCCCCGGTACAAGCATTGATATGCCTGTTTACAAAGCAAGCAACAATTCATACTACCTTAAAACCGACAATTATCATGTATACAACAGATACGGCGTTGCTTTTCTTGATATGTATTCAAACATAAAGAATTTAAGCAAAAATACCGTTATTTATGCTCATAACTTTGATAACGGCTTGATTTTTGATGAACTTCACAATTATGCATCGCCCGAGTTTTTCATAGAGAATCCGATTATTGAATACAATTCCATTTACGGCAACTATAAATGGAAAATTATTGCCGCATTTTATACAAACGGTAATACAAGCGGCGATAACGGTTATCTGTTCTACTATATAGCTACAGAAATGGGCGAAAACAGCTTTATGGATTTTTATAACGAACTTCAGCAAAGAAGTCTTATCCATACAGGTGTTGATGTTCAGCCCTCAGACAAAATTCTTACACTTTCAACTTGCACATATTTCTTTGACCGCAACGGAGCCACACAAAATGCCCGCTTTGCTGTTGTTGCAAGACTTATACGAGACGGTGAAAGTGAAGAAATTGATGCAAGTCTTGTTAAGAAGAACGATTATGTACGTTATCCGCAGCTTTATTATGATGTATTCGGCGGCAAAAACCCATATGTAAATGCATCAAAATGGAAACCTGAAAACCGTTAAATTTTCATGAAGGGAGAAACGAATATGGCTGATTTTGATAAAAATAATCTGCCGGGTGATAACCTCACCACAGAAGATGTACTGTCAGAGCTTGAATCACTTTCAAAAAAATACGGTCTTGATTTTGATGCTTCAAAATTCGGCACATCCGCAAAAAAGACATCAACCACTCCGCTTGCTCCCGATTCTCAAAAAGGATATACTCCGCCCAGAAACAACAATCCTGCAAGAACATCAAGAATAGTATACGATGGAACAAAACTTGGCGGCGAGGTAAAAGTAGTCTACAACGATTATCAGTCCCGCCCGCAAGGTCCGCAAGGCAGAAGAGTTGTTTATCAGGAGCAAGAAGCTGAATCTATAGCAGAAAAAAGACGACGCAACGCGGCGATGCAGGCGGCACAGCTTGCAAAGCAACAAGAATTAACAGCTGTTAATACACCATCAACAAAATCGGAACCGATAAAAGAAGAAAATCCTGTTGTTGAAAAAGCCAAAACCGATACTCCCGTTACAACGACCGGGATAATTAATAACAATGAACTTGATGTTCTCATATCGGATGATTCTTTATTCAGTATAGAAAAAGAAGACGATACTCCGAAAAAAGAAAAAAGAGTTCACAAGCATTACGAAATATCAACAAAGGATAAAATTAAAAGATTTTTCAAATCATTTATCCCCTGGAAAGGCGACGCAACCAAAGAAATTTTACGTAAACTCGCTATGAATATTTCGGCAATAGTTGTAATAGTATGTGTCGGTATATTTGTAAACAATTATATCGAGCATCAGAAGCAATTACAAAAGCTTGAAGAGCTTGAAAGTCTTAAGCAAACAGAGGTTGCAACTGATGATTTAAACGCTCAATGGGCGGCAATAAAAGAAAAATATCCCGATATAGATTTCCCCAAGGGAATGAAAATTGAGTATGCGGAGATTTATGCACAGAATCAGGATTTTGCAGGCTGGCTTTATATTAAAAATACTAATATAGACACGGCTATTGTGCATAAACCCTCAGACAGAAATTCATCTAATGAAGACTTCTATCTTCACAAAAATTTCTTCGGTTCATACGACAAATACGGTAATCCGTACCTTGATAAATACAATACAGGCTCATCACTTGACAAAAACAATATAATTTACGGTCATAATATGACCGACGGTCTTTCATTTGCTCAGCTTGAAAAGTATTATACGGTTGACGGATTCAAAGAATCACCCATAATTGAATACAGCACACTTTATAAAACATATTATTTTAAAGTTTATGCTGTAATCATTACAAACGGTTATTCATCGGGCGACAACGGTTATTTGTTCAGTTACATTACAGCCCATTTCCCCACAGCAGAAAATTTTGAAGGCTTTATTGAAGCACTTAATGAACGTAAGCTTTACGATACAGGTGTTGATATCAATAAAGATGACAAGCTTATAACACTTTCTACCTGTTCATACGAAATAAAGCAGAACCAGATGGGCAGACTTGCCGTTATAGGCAGACTCGTAAGAAGCGGTGAAAGTCTTGATGTGGATACATCACTTGTGAAAGAAAACGAAAACATCAGATATCCTCAGATTTGGTATGATGAACACAACATGACAAATCCTTACAAAAACGCATACAAATGGATGTCTGAATAAGGTTTTTCATTTAATCAGGAGAGAAATTTAATGAAAATCAAAACAATTATTTTCGGGGATGTTTCCGACTCCTCGCACATAAAGCTTGAATCGGTAGTAACTCATGCATTTTCCGATTTGTCGGGCAAAACAATGGATTTTCCCAGTGTTTATGATAATATACCCGACGGTATGCGTGAAATTGCTTCCGCATTAAAAACAAGCAACATGATAGTTCTGCTTGCAAACGAAATGCTTTACCACGAAGCAAAACGATATATTTGTAAAGCATTTAAGTTTGAGATGATTCATAATGAAAAAATCCTCAAGCTTCTGAGCAGAATGCAGAACAGTGAAAGATATATGATGCACGCTTTAATGCCGAAAAATGCTATCGTATTCCCTCTTTCTGACGGACTTTTTTCGGGATTTGCAATAAGGTCAAAAAATCAGTGTATCCTTTTCCTTCCATTCTCGGAAGACAGAACATTTTTAACAATAAAAAAATATGTTTTCCCTTACATCAGCAGAGTTTACGGTGCAACACTCCCCTCTTTCAACAATTATGAAACAGCCTATTCTGCCGCTATACTCGAAAATCAGCTTAACAATTCAAATCTTCAGATTGCAATCAGCAACACTCCGATATGCAAACAGATTGCAAAAGCGGGCAAAAAAATTGAATGTTTTAACGACCATATTTCCTTTGCTCCTTATGAGGAAAAAAAGGCTGACAAAAAGAGTGTTCAGCAGCTTGCCGTTGAGGCAGCGGAATATTACGAATGCCGTTTCGGCGCTGCAATTCTTGAAGGCGAAAAGGACGATTACGGCAATTACACCGCCACAATAGTTGTATCAAACAGAAAAACTGCTACAATCAGATCAATTTCCTCTATACCCGATGAAAGCTATGAAGATTTCTTAAACACAATAGTTAATGAATTTTTCATTATGCTCGCTTATGAGCTTCGCACAGCACCCATCGGCAGCGAAGATGATAGCGGCGAAAAAGCATTAAAGCCGAAGCCTGCTGTACGGGGATATCACATTCTCCTGTACATAGTTCTGTTTGCAACGGTGTTTTTTGCAACATATGTTGCGTCCTCTATGTCAGGGTCAACATTATTTTTGTAAGATATGAAAAACATCAGATTGGTTTCATTTTTAAAAAAAGCAGGAAAAATTATTATATTTATTCCGCTGTTTGTGTTATGTTTTGTATGCATAGTAAATTCGCCGTCATCAAAGGTAATACTTGCAGGTGATATAGACGGCAACGGAGAGGTTACACAATCAGATATTGATTACATAATGAACAGTGCTTCGTTGTTGCACAGCAGAATTGATAACATATATGCAAAAAGAGCCGACACAAACAATGACGGTTTGATAACTGCCGCAGATGCACAGATTGCACTCATAAATTTAATCAGTTCGGTAACAGATACCGTTGGAATTATACCCGAAGGTGAACCTCCGCTCGTAAGCAATCAGATGTCCGCAATAACTCACGACGGCAGTACAATTTCGGTTTCCGATGCTCAGAACTATAATGTAATAAGCAACGAAAAAATGTATATATATCCCGACTTATCACAGGTTATGCAGGTCAAGGATTCCTTTGTAATCGTAACCTTCGGCTGGGGGCACGGTGTGGGTATGAGCCAATGGGGTGCTATCGGTCTTGCAAGAGCAGGCTACTCATATATACAAATCGTTCAGCATTATTACAGAAACTGCGCAATTATAAAAGAACATTATCCCCCCACGGTAAAATGCGGCGGTAAAGATGTTGATACGGTTGAAATGCTTGCAAGAATTATACAAAAAGAGATCGCAGGTATCACAAAAAGCGGAAACGCCGTTGATATGAATGCATTAAGAGCGCAGGCCGTTGCCGCATATACAAACCTTAAATACTGCGGATACAAAGTAAGCGGCTGCTCCTATGTCAACAGTTACGCACAATGCAGAGCAGACGTAAAACAGGTTGCGGCTGAAATTGCAGGTCAATACATACAGCACAGGGGTAAACCTATTTATGCATACTATTCTGCTTGTTCTGCAGGTATTTCCGCAACATACGAACAGATATGGGGCAACACTAAAAAAGATATGTCATATCTTACAAATTCTGCCTCTTATTACGATTGTTATACATCCGGATATGTTACGGCGACGGCATACTCTCCTTCTGTCATAAAGGAATATATACAAAGGTATGACCCATCTATAGTTCTTTCTGACAATCCGGCAGAATGGATCAAAATATTAAAGCACGACGATGCTGTTAATGAAAATATCGGATATGTATCTGCAATGCAGATTGGTAACAGAACAATATCTCAGGGTGCCGGTCTTAAATTCAGAGATAACATTATGCGATACGACATTAAATCACCGTGTTTTGCAATTATCTATAACGGGCAATATTTATAATGATGTTTTACATCATCTATACAATAAATAATTCACTTTTTGAAAGGAAGTTTTTTTATGTCAATTCTTATTACCGGCGGTGCAGGCTACATCGGTTCACACACTTGCATTGAGCTTCTTGAATCAGGTTACGATATCGTTGTAATTGATAACTATGTTAACAGCTGCAGCGAATCACTTGAAAGAGTAAAGAAAATCACAGGCAAAGATTTTAAGTACTACGAGTGTGATATCCGCGATAAAGACGGTCTTGATAAAATATTCAAAGCACACGACATTGAAGCGGTTATTCACTTTGCAGGTCTTAAAGCTGTTGGTGAATCCTGTCAGAAGCCTCTTGAGTATTATGACAATAATATCGGCGGTACTGTCGCAATGCTTGAGGTTATGAGAGAAAACAACTGTAAAACAATCGTTTTCTCATCATCTGCTACCGTTTACGGTGCAGAAAATCCCGTACCTTTTATTGAAACAATGAAAACAGGTACAACAACAAACCCCTACGGCACAACAAAGCTTTATATTGAGAATATTCTTCAGGATATCTGCAAAGCTGACGCAGAATGGAGTGTTGTTCTTCTGCGTTATTTCAATCCCGTTGGTGCTCATATCAGCGGTCTTATAGGTGAAGCTCCCTCATTCCCCAACAACCTTATGCCTTTCATTTCTCAGGTTGCAGTTGGCAAAAGAGAGTGCCTTAGTGTATTCGGCGATTGCTACGATACTCCCGACGGCACAGGCGTAAGAGATTACATCCACGTTGTTGATCTTGCAAAGGGCCACGTAAAAGCTATTGCATACGCTCTTGGCAGAAAAGGTGCAGATGTTTTCAATCTCGGCACAGGTAAAGGCACAAGTGTTCTTGAGCTTATCAATGCATTTGTAAACGTTAACAATGTTGCTGTTCCCTATAAAATCGTAGAACCTCGCGACGGTGATATTGCAAACTGCTATGCTAACGCACAGAAAGCATTTGATATTCTCGGCTGGAAAGCTGAAAAAACAGTTGAGCAGATGTGCGAAGACACTTGGAGATGGCAAAAAAACAATCCCAACGGCTATGAAGCATAATATGCTTAAAAGATTAGTTACAGTTGCTTTAATCACGGTTATTATTTGCTGTTTATCATTGGGAATTTTTGCTGATTCAAATCCTATTCCCGCGCCCGATTGGGTCAGCATAACAATAAACAGCGACGGCAGTAAGACTCTTTCCGTTAATACACCGCCATACATGCTTGACGCTGTTTCATATTACGAATATTCTACCGATTCACAACAAACCTGGAATAAACTTAACGACAATACAGGCGGTGAATTTGTATTTGACACAACCACACATTTTGCGTTAAAATATGTTTCTAACGGCTTTTATTCGGGCATTTATGAGGTTACGGTTGAAATATCAAAATACTCGGTAATTACAAGCTCTGCAGGTGTTTCTCTGCTGATACCTTTTAATTCACCGCATCCGAAGGATATTTCCTTATCTGCGTATGAAATAATTAGCGGTACAGCTTACAATTACGTTGCCGATTACTTTGGAGAAAACGCAAAATTCACTCTTTTGGAAATTCACATAATAAGAAACCATAATGTGTATGAAAATACCGTTGTTAATGAATGGTATTTTCCGGCGAGAGATATGGATGTAAATTATTGTAAAGTTTACCATATTGACGCAAGCGGTACTATTACTACTGTTGAATCAGAGCCCGAAATGAAGGTTTTGCTCTGCACTACAGACAAAACAGGTCTTTTTGCCATTGTTGAAGACAAAACATATTCAAAAGGTGATGTTGACGGTGATGCTGAAATTACAGCAGGAGATGCAAGACTTGCACTCAGATACTCTGCACAGCTTGAAAGCTTGTTACCGATTCAGATAACTGCGGCAGATGCAGATTCTGATGGCGATATTACAGCAGCAGATGCCAGAAAGATTTTAAGAGCAGCTGCAAATCTTGAAAAAATTTAAATTGTTAATAATTAAGTTTGTAAAATAAAGGAGATGATATAAATGTTTGTAGCGGTTATGGGTTTCGGCACAGTAGGCTCAGGCGTTGTTGAACTTATCTATAAAAACCACGACAGCATTGTCAAAAAAAGTATGCAGGATTCTCTGGAATTAAAATATATTCTTGATATAAGAGATTTTCCTGACAGCCCTTACAAAGACAAATTTGTTAAGGATTTCAATATAATTTTAAACGACCCTGAGGTTCAGATTGTTGTTGAAACAATGGGCGGCGCAACATTTGCTTACGATTGCGTTAAAAAGCTTCTTCTTGCAGGCAAAAGTGTTGTTACATCAAACAAAGAGCTTGTTGCTCAGTACGGCTATGAGCTTCTTACAATAGCTGAAGAGAAAAATGTTAATTTCCTTTTTGAAGCAAGCGTCGGCGGCGGTATTCCTATTATCAGACCTATTACACAGTGCCTTGCCGCAAACGAAATTGATGCTATTGCCGGTATACTTAACGGCACAACAAACTATATTTTAACAAAAATGATTACAGAAAAAGCTACCTTTGAAGATGCACTTAAAAATGCTCAGGAGCTTGGTTATGCCGAAAAAGATCCTACCGCAGACGTTGACGGCCATGACTCCTGCAGAAAAATCTGTATTCTTGCGGCGCTTTGCTTCGGCAAGCACGTTTATCCCGACAGTGTTCACACTGAAGGTATAAGAAACATAACATTAAGTGATGTTGACTATGCGGCATCATGGGGTGGAGTTATTAAACTTATCGCATCTGCAGAAAAAGCAGAAAACGGTAATATCTGCGTTAAAGTAGGACCTGCATTTGTTAACAATCGCAGTCAGCTTGCAGGTGTTGAAGATGTTTTCAACGCTGTGCTTGTACGCGGTGATGCTGTAGGTGATGCAGTATTCTACGGCAGTGGTGCAGGTAAATTCCCCACCGCAAGTGCCGTTGTTGCCGATGTTATTGATGCTGCAAAACATATTGAAAAGAAAAAGAATTTCGGTTGGGCTGCTGCTGAGGATAACTATGTTGTTGATTATCTTACACAGACAACCTCACTTTATGTAAGAGGTACTGTTGACGGCGATAAAGCATCTGTTGTAAAAAATATCAATGATGCAATCGGTGCAATCAGAATACTCAAAAAAGAAAATGCATTAGAAAACGAGCTTGCTTTTGTTACAAATCCCGCAATTGAAGGCGATTTGAGAGATAAACTTGCAAACATCAGCGGTTTTAATTCTGAATCAATTATCAGAGTAACAGACTTTTAATAGATAAAAAACATACTGCGAACCCTTCTGTAAATACGGAAGGGTTTATTTTTTTGTGTCAACATAAGATTTTCAGCATAAGCTGTAATGAGGATGTCCTCAATTAAACAATAAGGAGTACAACAATGAACACATCAACAAATTGCAAGTGCAATGTTACTACCGAGGCAGCGGATTGTGAACGTACATTTCTGCCTGCCGATATGGCTGTTACAATGGCATATATCCCTTTTCAGCTTGACATTTCTTATTACTCCCCTGCTGATGCACTTCGTAGAGGAACTTTGTTCTGCGATCTCGACAAACCTTTTAAAGGGAGATGCGTTTTATGAATGAAAAAATGAAGCTTCTGCACAACTACAGCGCAGAGCAGTTTGCAACATGGGAGTTGCATCTGTATCTCGACACGCATCCCAATGATAAAAACGCATTAAGAATGCATAAAAAACATTCGGCAAGAGCGGCAGAGCTTAAAGCTGAATTCGAAAGCAAATACGGACCTCTTACACCTGTAACAGGTGAAGGTTGCGATTGGCTCAAAGATCCATGGCCCTGGGAAAAAGGAGTGTGCTGATAAATGTGGACATATGAGAAAAAATTACAATATCCTGTTAACATAAAAAATCCTAACCCTGCTTATGCAAAAATAATTATGGACCAGTACGGGGGCCCTGACGGCGAATTAGGTGCATCATTACGCTATCTTTCACAGCGATATTCAATGCCTTGCGGAGAACTTAAAGGCTTGCTTACGGACATCGGAACGGAAGAACTCGCTCATTTTGAGATGATCGGTGCTATGATTTTTCAGCTTACAAGAAATCTTTCTTGCGAAGACATAAAGAAAAACGGTTTTGATGCTTACTTTGTAACACATACAGACGGCATATATGCGGCTGCGGCATCAGGCATGCCCTGGACAGCGGCTTACATTCAGACAAAAGGCGACCCTGTTGCTGATCTTCACGAAAACCTTGCGGCAGAACAAAAAGCAAGAGTTACATACGATAACATTCTCCGTCTTATCGACGATCCCGATGTACTTGACCCGATACGATTCCTCAGAGAAAGAGAAATTGTTCATTATCAGAGATTCGGTGAAGGTATGAGAGTGTTGACCGATACACTTGACAGCAAAAACTATTATCTTTACAATCCCTCATTTGACAGAAATATGAAAAAATAACAACAAAGGCGGTTACCAAAAGGTAGCCGCTGATTTTTTATATATTTTCAATAAATTCTTGCATTTATTATAATATTATGTTATATTTATATAAAATATATATTTGGAGGTTATATATATGAAACGCAAAATTTTAACTATGCTGTTTACTGTATTTCTTTTTGTTGTACTTGCTGTTACATCTTTTGCCGCTTATGACATTGGCGATGTTGACAACAACGGCATGATTACTGCTGAAGATGCAAGACTGACACTGAGAAATTCAGCATCTCTTGAAAATTTAACTCCAGAACAGATTGCAGCTGCAGACGTTGACAAATCAGGTGAAATTACCGCCGGAGATGCACGTACAATTTTAAGAGTTTCTGCTGATCTTGAAACTTTTGAGTCTGCAAACGGACAAAATTCACTATATATTGAACCCGGTGTGCTCAATGTAGCTGTCTGTGCTGATAATCCTCCGTTCTGTTATATGAAAGACGGCAAATTAACAGGTGTAGACATTGATGTAGCAGAAAAACTTGCTGCTTCTCTCGGTTTAAAACTTAAACTTCACAATATGCCTGCGGATAAACTTATCAACAGCGTAAAAAACAATGAATGTGATGTTGCACTCGCTAAAGTTGCAAGCGGAAGAAATTTCAACAGTCAAGGTGCTTTCACTGCAGTATATTACACAAATCCTCAATACATTTATTACTCTAATTATTCTTCATTCAATTCACTTGAAAAACTTAAAGGTGCAAACATAGGCGTTATTAAAGGTTCTGTTGCGGATTTAATGATTACTCAGGATATTGCAAACGGTGAACTCGGAAATGCTAAAATTGTAAGATACACAAGATTCGTAGATGCTGTTAATGCGCTGAACAACAAATCAATATCTGTATTTATCGGTGATGCTGATTTCAAATTATGTAATGTAAACAGATATGCAGGCTACTATGTAAAAGAAGATTCCTGTATTGTTTCATCAGCAGCAAAAGCAGAACTCGTAACAAAACTTTCTGCAAATCTCAAATCAACCAATGTAAATCAGCTTGTTCAGAGCTACTGTCCCCCTGTAAAATCAGACAGTAAAATCATTAGTGAGGTGTCAAAACTCACTCTTGCTCCCGGTGCAACAGCTGTAATAGAAGTTACCCTTGATTCTTTCTACGGCAACGACAGCTTGGTTATTAAAAGCAGTTCTTATCCCAACACAAGCTATACAGAATATAACGGCAAATACTATCTCAAAATAATGATACCCAAAAACGCAAAAAGCGGTAAGATTGTGCTTAGCTCAAATAAAGAAAGCGGTGTTACCTACACTATAAACGTAACTGTATCAAAATCGGCATCAGCAAAGTATAATTTCGGTACAGAAAGTTACTGCCCCGACCTTGGCGTATATTCAGGTGTTACACCCGAAGAAATTATTATTGATACTGAAAATAAGACAATAGCCTACTTATATAATGCAGAAAAACTTTACAATGCCGGTATGAAGGATACAGAAGACTATGATAAATACATAGAACTTATGGAAAAGCAAGGTTTTATTGCAGACTCCTATTTAACTGATGATTATTCATATTATATGTTGTATTTAATCAACAGTAAAATCGGAAAAGAAGCTGCATATGCTGAATATTATTACAGCGACGGAACTTACTTGTATCTGACAGCAGTTGCAATCATAGTTACATACGAATTTTGATTTTGAACTAAACAAAACCATAAAATTACGCAGTTACCAAACGCCGACTGTTGGTAAGTAAGTTTTTCTTTAAAATGTGAACTAACCGCACAATAATACGTTGAAAAATCACCGATATGCGTCAGCATTATCGGTGATTTTCGCCTTTCTTGCACGATTATTTCGCATTTTAAAGTGCTTCGCAGTTTCGTAAGAACTAAAAATTGCTCGTATTGAAGCCACAAAACGCAGCAAGGCTGCCGCCTTGCGAGGCTTTTGGCAAAAATA
>JAZSLJ010000050.1:0-4791 GCA_045535305.1 Acutalibacteraceae bacterium | reverse complement strand
TGATATGTCACCCGTAAAATTTGCGAAAATTGCACTTCCGTCATATCTCGGTATGTGCTTTACCGTATATTTTTTCTTTGACAATGTCGGAATACGCTACATCAAAGAGGATATCACCGTGCCGATTATGCTTGTCGCATCGGCGTTGATTGCAGCGATTTATATTCCGTTAAGAATGAAAATGGCTGCAAAGCGAGAAAACTCTTAAAACCTCGGGGTATTAATATGATAGCTTATACATACAAAGAACACGGAAAATTTGAGCTTACAGACAAGCCGAAGCCTGAGATAATTGACAGCCGTGATGCGATTGTGAGAGTAACTCTTTCGAGTATCTGCTCAAGTGATTTGCACATCAAACACGGCTCTGTACCCCGTGCCGTACCGGGAATAACCGTCGGTCACGAGATGGTCGGTGTTGTTGAAAGCATCGGCGATGATGTCAAGAATATCAAAATCGGCGACAGAGTTACGGTTAATGTTGAAACTTTCTGCGGAGAATGTTTCTTCTGCAAGAAGGGATTTGTAAACAACTGCACCGATAAAAACGGCGGTTGGGCACTCGGATGCCGTATTGACGGCGGACAGACTGAGTTTGTCCGTGTGCCTTATGCCGATATGGGGCTCAACAAAATCCCCGATACCGTTACCGATGAGCAGGCTTTGTTTGTCGGCGACGTGCTTGCGACGGGATTCTGGGCAACTCGCATTTCGGAGATTACTTCCGATGATACCGTGCTGATTATTGGCGCAGGTCCTACGGGTATCTGCACTCTGCTCTGCGTTATGCTAAAAAATCCGAAGAGAATCATCGTCTGCGAAAAGGACCAAAACCGCATTGATTTTGTGAAGTCGCATTATCCTAATGTGCTCGTTTGCAAGCCTGAAAACTGCAAGGATTTTGTGCTTGAAAATTCCGACCACGGCGGTGCAGACGTTGTGCTTGAAGTTGCAGGTGCAGAAGATACTTTCCGCCTCGCGTGGGAATGTGCAAGACCGAATGCGATTGTTACAGTTGTTGCTCTCTATGACAAACCGCAGAGCCTTCCTCTGCCCGATATGTACGGCAAGAATCTGATTTTCAAAACGGGCGGTGTTGACGGCTGCGACTGCGACGAAATTCTCTCACTCATCGAGCAAGGAAAAATTGACACAACCCCGCTGATTACCCACCGCTTTGCACTCAAAGATATTGAAAAAACGTACGAAATCTTTGAAAATAAACTTGACGGCGTAATTAAAATATCGATAGAGAACTGATTATTCAATATTTTTATACGACATATATAAATCAATGACGAATATGTAATTGTTACATGACTTAAAAGATACAAGGGTTATTTCATATTATAGTGGAGAATTAATAAGCAGAGGTGAATAAACAATTATGGATGTGCACGAATACGAGAAAAAACGCGAAGTCCTGTTTAGAGAATGGAAAGCCACTCAAGCAAAAGAACCTGATGAGTCATACGAAAAATATGGTGCAAAAAGCGTGTCAAAACTGTCGTTTATTTATGATGGTATAGTTTGCTATGAAGAGTTTGAAAAGCAACAAAAAAGAATCCTTTTTATATCAAAAGAATCGAATTACGGAGGTAATGACACAGACTATGAATTTTGTGCTTCAGACGATGATTTTTGGTTAAGAAATGTTTATTCACAAACTTGTTCAGAAACTATGTTCTCTCAAAGATTATCCTTGCTTGCAAACGCGATTATAAATAATGATTTCTGTAATATTAATAAATGTAATAACGTACTGGGAAAAATCAGCTTTATTAATCTTAACAAGCACGGAGGGTATTCAAAAAGCTATTGGAAAACTATTCGCGAATATACTAGAAACTATGGAAGCTATATTTCACGTCAAATTGAAGAAATCAATCCAACCTTAATAATTTGCTGTGGAAAATGGCTCAAATATTATCTAGAAAAGTTTGTTCCTAATGCAGAAAAATACAAAATAATAGAAGTCTATCACCCTAGTTTCTACATAAAGAGTGACATTGATCATCTTAAAAGATTAAAAGAAGAAATAAATAGAATCAAATAGCATTCCGAAAAAACACTGTCAATTAAGATCCCACTGTAATATAAAAAGCAAATTTCTATGCTAACCAAAACATTATAAAAACTTTTTCAATATTAAATTTCGCAAATAGTTTTAACCTATAACATCACAAGAAAAATTCCTTGCTTTTGTGCCATCTGTTTGAACTCCCACGCGCCGCCGAAATTGCGGGCAACGTAGGTTACAACGATGTCGGATTTGTTAAGCATCCATTTATTGCGGTAGTTGATGGCGAAGCGGCGGGGAACGGTTTCTATCCCTTCGGGGAGAATTGAGTGCTCGTTGGGTTCATCGTTCTTGTTTGGCATATAGGCAAGGACAACGTAATATTTTATCGGGTATGTCTTTGACAAATCCTCAAGCTGACGGCGAACCATAGCATCAAAATTGCCGTGGTTGCCGACGTAAAACGCAGTTGCATTTTTATTTTCAATCAAATCTATAAGAGTCAGCCGCAAGGCTGGCTCTATTTCTTTTGGGGTATCTCTGTGACCGAAAAAGGTTACGGTTTGTTCTTTCATAATATCACCCTAATAAAAAATGCCCGACGGACTTTAATGTTCGTCGGGCTATCTTAATGACCTCGCTATCTGCAGCATCTCCACTTAAGGAGCATCCGAGCGGGGCGTTAATACAAACGCGCAGCCCATATAAACATATTGTATGTGTATAGCGGTCAATTAAGATCTGTGTTGGCTGTTTTCCGTTGTTTACATAATTATATCATCTATAATCCGTTATTGCAATACTATTACAGCCTCACAACAAATAATTTTACATGATATATGGGTTAGAATATTATAAAAGGACGGTGACGGTGTAATGGAAGAAAAAGATTTTGCATTAAGACTTGCACAACTCAGAGAAAAGAAAGGCGTATCTGCCCGAGATATGAGTTTATCAATGGGACAGAATCCGGGATACATTAACAATATAGAATCAGGAAAATCACTTCCGTCGTTGCCGGGAATATTCTATATCTGTGATTATTTAGGTGTGACTCCGAGTGAGTTCTTTGATTTGGAATCAAAGAATCCTACAAAGCTTGATGCAATTATTAAGGATTTGAAATGCCTTGATGATAAACAGCTTGATACGATTTCGACACTTGTAAAAGATTTAATACGTAAATAAGCATTAAGAGCAGACCGACGGTCTGCTCTTGTTATTTATCCTCACGTATGCTATACTGAATTTACAGGCGAAAGCCTGAATAAAATTTTGGAGAATGCTGTTTGAAAATGAACAACACCTTGGAGATAGTAATGTAAACCGTGAGGTTTGCAAATACTTCTCCGCAAGCCTCCGGTGATTGAAAGTCAACAATTTTTGGAGGTTTAACAATGAAAAATGACTGCATCATTCGTTTGGAAAGAACAGAAGAACACCGCGAAACCGAAACTCTCGTCAGAGAAGCGTTCTGGAATGTTTACCGTCCCGGCTGTCTTGAACATTACTTGCTCAATCAGCTGAGGAACGATGAAGCGTTTGTGCCCGAACTGAATTTCGTTATGGAAAAAGACGGCAGGCTGATTGGTCAGAATATGTTTATGAGGGCGGTTATCAAAGCTGATGACGGCAGTGATATCCCTATTATGACTATGGGACCGATTTGCATTACTCCCGAATTGCAGGGTACAGGTTACGGCAAGATTCTGCTTGATTATTCTTTGGAAAAGGCGGCAGAGCTTGGCTGCGGAGCACTTTGCTTTGAGGGAAACATCAATTTTTACGGCAAAAGCGGATTCACTTATGCGAGCAAGTTTGGTATACGTTACCACGGTTTGCCCGAAGGTGCGGACGCATCGTTCTTTCTGTGCAAGGAGCTGAAAAACGGTTATCTTGACGGCATCAGCGGTGAATATACTCCGCCGAAAGGATATTTTGTTGATGAGGCTCAAGCCGAAGAATTCGACAAACAGTTCCTGCCGAAAGAAAAGCTGAAACTCCCCACACAACTGTTTTAATCTGACCGAACAAAAAGAGCCATCCGAGCAATCGGGCGGCTTGATGTTTAAAAATCGGTTGACTTAATGTATAATTTATGATATATTGATACAAACTGATACTAATTACTATCAATTTGGAGCTTGTTATGGATATAAAGCTTTTTTCAAAGATGCTCAAAGATAAGCATTTTTGTAATCTTGAAAAAATGAAATACAAATACAGTGGGGATTTTGCGGAGTTTATGCAGACTCTTTCCGAGCTTTATTACAAAGAACTGCCCATTTTGGACTTCAACGGAAACAATATTGTTTTCATCGAAAACCATGCGGCGGTCAGTCAGAATGCGGTAAAATTGCTTTTAAAAAATCGGAACAATTATTACGGTGTCAAAACAGCCGAAGATGAAATTGTGGCTACTTCTGCTATTGAAAACATTGATTTCAGCCGTGACAGCGTTCGCAATATTCTTAAAGGATACGCACCGAAAAACGATCAGGAAAGCAGAATTCTCGGTATCAAAAAGGGATTGGAATTCATTGCCGATACTTCCAATAAAATTACGGAAGAGAATTTGCACAAGCTCTATATGATGACCGTTGGCGATTTTCTTGAGGGTGATGACAGGTTGAATGACGGTGAATTCTACCGTCACGATACCGTTTCTATTGTAGGAAGTCAAATTGAGCATATGGGTGTTAACTACAAAAAGATACCGAGGCTTATGAAGGTCCTGATTGAGTTTATAAATACTGATGACGGCATTAATG
>JAZSLJ010000047.1:0-25671 GCA_045535305.1 Acutalibacteraceae bacterium | reverse complement strand
GTATGTCATAATGCTTGATGCAATACCCATAACAACCGCAACTGCGATTAATATTGCTAACAGAGTTTTAGCAGTTTTGCTCATTTTAATTCCTCCTGTTTTAAATTTAATGCACAATGCAGAATGCAAAATGCACAATTAAGGAAGCCGCAAGCGGCTTGTTCCGCTTCGCTCTATATAAAATGGTTTAAAAGGCGGAGCCTTTTCATCAATTGTGCATTGTGAATTGTGAATTTTGCATTGTTAAATTATTGTTTCAAGATATTCTTCAAGAGTTATCCCGTTTTGGTATATATATTCTGCCGCATCATAACCTACGTATCTGAAATGCCACGGCTCGTAATTTATGCCTGTTATTTCCGTTGCGTCTGCAACATACCTTAAAATAAAGCCGTACTTGTGGCAATTCTTTGCGAGCCATTGGTACACCTTTTCACTTGACCCTTCGCGGGCGTTTATGTCAACCGCAAGTCCCGTATGATGCTCACTGCAGCCGGGCAAAGCAACCCATTTTTCGGCTTCTTTCTCCGCTTCTCTTTGCGAAAAGCCTGCATTTCGGTATTCATTCACCTTGTCGTCATATAACTGCTGTTGCTTGTCCATAGTTCTGTAACCCGACGTTACAACGGGGTCTATTCCTGATGCTCGTGCATCGTCGAACATTTGCTGAAGGTCGGGATACATAATTTTGCTTACCTTTTCGCCGTTAGACAATGTTATCAGATCAATCTCATAATCATCGTCAATTTGATTCCACGCATTTACAAGTATAAGATTTTCCGGCAGATCGGCATTGTTTGCAACGTAATGCCCGTCAACTTTGTTATCAAAAATGCTGTGTATGCCGAAAACAATACCCACGGAAAGGGCAATAATAATAAAAATTGAAATAAATTTTTTCATATTATCCTCCTTACAGGTACATTTTACATAACACAGTTTAAGATAAGGATAATAAATTGTAAAGAAAATATAAATTTATTTTAATATTGTTTGATTTTTAAATAAAAAGTATTTACAATGTGCCGAGCCTTATATATAATATTTATAGTAAATATATAAAACTTATAAATTTGCAGAGTATAAAAAGAGGGTGAGAAAAAATGGATAAAATAACAACTATATTATTCGGAATGTTTTTAATGCTGTGCGGCATCGCTGTGCTTCCGCTGTTTTCGGAAATATTAGTTTTTGCCATAGCCTCAACAGTATTATTGCTTGCAGGTTTTGTTATAGCTTTGTACGGTTTCTTCTTTTTTGGCAGAAATAATTAATTAAATGATTTTATTATAGTGGCATGCTCCGTGAGGAATGTGCCGCTTTTGTGTTTATATAAAAGAAAAGGAGACAGATTCTTTACGAAATGTCTCCCTATCATTGGATTATTTTATTATTCTGTTACGTCAGGCTTTTTAACTTCGATTTTGCCGTATCTTGAGCCTGCAACGTCGCTCTTGGGAGCTCTGTCTGCGGGAACATTTGGCTTGTAAGCATTGTTGCTTCTGCCGCCACGGTTGCCGCCTCTGTTGTAGCCACCTTTACCGCCTCTGTTACCGCCGCGGTTGCCGCCTCTGCGTCTGTCGCCGTGAGTGGGCTGCACGCCTTCCTCAAGAGCAATAATAACTCTTCTTTCGGAATCTGAACCTACAGAGAATGATGTAACACCCTCGATTGACTGAATTGTTGTGTGGATGATTCTTCTTTCGTAGGGATTCATGGGGTCAAGCTTAACGTTTCTGCCGTACTTGAGTACCTGAGAAGCTGAACGTGTAGCAAATTCCTTAAGGCTTTCAGCTCTCTTTTCTCTGTAATCGCCTATGTTAATTGAAACTTTCTTGTTGCCCTTTGTGTTCTTGTTTGCAAAAAGTCTTACAAGGTACTGAACAGCATCAAGTGTTTCGCCGTGTCTGCCGATGATTGCACCGTGATTTTCGCTTGTTGTAAGCTCGTAAACGGTTTCTTCGTCTTCTTCTGTTGATGTGATTGTAACATCTTCAACGCCCATACCTTTGATGATTGTTTCGATGTACTTTTTGATTGCTGCATCGTCTTCTGCATTCATTGAAGCCTTTACAACTTTCTTTTCTGCTTTTTCGGGAGCAGCAGCCTTCTTTTCGGGAGCCTTTGTTGCAGCAGGCTTAACAACAGCCTTGGGCTCGTCCTTAGCTTCGTAGTAAGCTCTTACCTTAGCATCCTTACCGCCAAAAAGACCGAAAACTTTTTTCTGTGCGTTCTGGATTATATCAAATTTAACATCAGCTTCTTCGGGTGCGTTGAGAGCAGCCTTAGCCTTAGCAATAGCTTCATCAAGTGTAGCAGCTGATGCAATAGCTTCTTTTATCATTTTTTTCACCTTTTTGATTTAATTTGTTGCTTAATTTTTTTCTGTAAAATCTTTGATTTTTTTGATGTATTCTTCTCTTGAGCGGCGTTCAACCGTTCCGTCAATCATTGAACCTGCGATAACTTTTTCAGGTGAATATGCCTGGTTAAGAATAACAGTCTGAATAAGTGAGAACAAGCTGGAAAGAATCCAGTAAACACCAACACCTGCGGGGAACATGAATGTGAATGCCACAGTCATAACAGGGGACATAAATGTCATACAGCCCATAGAGGGGTTGCTTGCCATTTCGGGGTTTGTCTTTTTCTGTCTTGCGTACATAACAAAGCTTGTAACAAGTCCGATAACGAATGTTGCAATCGGAATAAGCCATAAAATGCTCGGGTCTTTGAAAGAAGGTGTTAATGTAAGGTCAATTTTGCCGAAAAGCATAAACTGATCCTTTAATTCAAGGATTTCTTCACTGTATTTTGCAAGACTTTCGGGAATGTTTGATTCGGAAAGCTTGTTAAGAATAGCAATTTCAATCTGTCTTGTTGTATTGGCATCTGCTGTTGCGATGTTTAAAGCCTTTGCGGCTTCTGTAATAAGCGACTGCGAAATCTGTAATACTTTTGAAAGAGGAGTGTAAACAACGCCGTAAAGACCGATCATAACAGGGAACTGGATAAGCAAAGGCAGACAACCGCTTGTTGAGGGGTTAAAGCCTTCTTTTCTGTAAAGCTCCTGTATTTCTTCCTGCTTTCTCATCTGCATTTCGCGTGTCATCTGACCGCCGTTTGAATACTTCTGGTTGATTCGGTTAAGCTTGGGCTGAAGCCTTAACTGCTTTGCGGAATTTTTCTGCTGTTTGATTGAGGAAGGTAAAAGGACAAGTTTTACTATAAAAACCAACAATACCAATGAAAGCAGATAGTTGCCTGAAAATTCGTAGAAAAAATGCAGTATATAACCGAAAGGTACTGCAAGTGCGTCATAAAATGATTGCATAACTTCAATTCCTTAATCAACGGTAAATCCGTTATTTTTTATTTTCTTTTCTGTACTTTTCTTTCAGCTCCGGCACGGGATCATAGCCGCCGGGAAACAGTATATTACATCTTAATAACCGTTTAACGGTAAGAAAACCGCCCTTTAAAAGGCCATGCCTTTCTATTGCGGTTACGGCATAGGTTGAACAGGTGGGATAAAACCTGCAGCTTGGCGGAAATAACGGAGAAATCCGTTTTCTGTAAAAACGTATGATTTTAAGAACAGCTTTTTTCATCTGCAAGCACTCCTGCCTGAGAAAGTAAGGTTTGCATCACACTGCAAATCTCCGTACTTTTTTTGTAAACGGTTTTTGTTCTTGCAACAAAGACAATGTCGTAATTGCCTTTGATGGGCGTATCAAGCTGCCTGAACGCCTCACGGATAACGCGCCTTGCTCTGTTACGCTGGACTGCGTTACCAATTTTTTTGCTTGTAGTTATCCCAATACGACAAATACCCGCACGGTTTTTAACTAAATAAATGACCAGTGCAGGATTTGCGTAAGACTTTCCGCGCATATAGGCTCGGCGGAAATCACTATTCGTTTTAATTGTCCCGATAGGCTGCAAAATAATCACCTTGCTTAGTTTTAATTAAACAGCAAGTGATTTTCTGCCCTTTGCTCTGCGGCGAGCAAGAA
Source organism: Acutalibacteraceae bacterium (assembly GCA_045535305.1). Taxonomy (GTDB): domain Bacteria; phylum Bacillota; class Clostridia; order Oscillospirales; family Acutalibacteraceae; genus UBA1081. Next base: position 21,655 of record JAZSLJ010000047.1, on the reverse strand, counting down.
CCTTGCGGCCGTTACGTGTTGACATTCTTGCACGGAAACCGTGAACCTTCTGTGTATGTCTTTTCTTGGGCTGATATGTTCTTTTCATTACGCTATACCCCCATTCGATAGGTGGCACACTAACTGTGCCAAATAGATTTTGATGTCAGGACAAGAAATGCCCTTGCGATTTTACATTATATACTATACAGCGCCCTTATGTCAAGCATTTTTGCTTTATTTTATTTATATAAATACACAAAAATACAAGCTGTGAAGCCGATTTTGTTGAAAGATTCGCAAAATTTTGTTTTTGACGGAAAATCATGCACTTTGTTGAATTGTGTTAAAAATTGATGATTTGATTGTAAAATTTTATAAAAAATATCTAAAACAATCTTTACTTTGGCTTAAAAATGTGCTATATTAAAAATGGAAAGGGTGAAAATCAGTTTTTTATCCTTAATTTCAAGCAAAGGGGATGTGTTTATGAACATTACCGTAATAGGACGCAAATGTACACCGAGAGATTCTTTTAAAGAAAGAGCTGCCGAAAAACTTGCAAAAGTTGACAAGTTCTTTGCCGAAGAAGCTGATGCAAAGATTACCGCAACGGTTGAAAAATCTTATCAGTCGGTTGAGATCACCGTAAATTGCGGCGGCATGGTTTTCAGAGCGCAGGAAAAAGCCGAGAATCTTAACGATGCCCTTGACAAATGCGTCGATAACCTTGTACGCAGAATCCGCAAGAACAAAACACGGCTCGAAAAAAGACTTCGTGATGATGCATTTGACGGATTTTTTGCAGATGAGGATGTTGCTGAAGAATCCGAGTTTGAAATTGTAAGAACAAAAGTTGTTTCGGTAAAGCCTCAGAGCGTTGAAGAGGCAATTCTGCAGATGAATCTGCTCGGCCACGAATTTTATATGTTCCGTAACGATGCAACCGATGCAATCTGCCTTGTGTACAAACGTAAAAACGGAGGCTACGGCTTAATCGAGCCTGAAGACGAATAAATCATACTAAGGGACGGCATTTGCCGTCTCTGTTTTTTTTGCAAAGTACAAAGGTAAACAATAATTTAGCCAATTAACAATGTACAATGTATAATGTACAATGAAGGAAAGGGCTTCGCCCTTTAACCCAATTTTTATGATTCAATAATTGTACATTGTAAATTGTACATTATACATTAAATTATTGTTTATATTTATAAAATAAATTTTATGATTCCTACTTTACTAAAATGTAAATATGTGCTACAATTACACTCATAAACACGAAAGGGTGGATTATTTTGAGAGACAGAAGTAAATATGTAGTTCCGAAAAAAGAGCTTAATATGTTCGCAATCGGTTCAATGGGACAGGGTATGATATACGCTATGATGTCAAGCTATATCAGCGACTATTACGTAAACGTGCTTCAGCTTCCGCTGATGTTTGTTATGATGCTTATGCTGCTTGCCCGTGTGTGGGACGCTATCAACGACCCGTTGTGGGGTATGATTGTTGACAGAAGAACAACCAGATTCGGCAAACTCAAGCCTTACATACTTTATGCGGTTGCACCTATTGGTTTGCTTACCGTGCTTATGTATTTAAGCCCCAATCTTTCACAGACATCTCTTATGGTATATTCCGCAATCGTATATGTTGCCTGGGGTATGCTTTACACAATGGCAGACGTTCCTTTCTGGGGTCTTCCCAATGTTATGACTCCCGATGCAGAAGAACGAGGATATGTTATTTCTTACACAAAGAATTTCAACAGTGTAGGCTCTGCTCTGCCCGAAGTTCTTTTCCTTGTTGCAGGCTTTATTTTGCCTAAAATCGTTGATACATCAGATGCTATTGCTTACAACAAAACAAAATATCTGATTATGGCAGTGGTTGTTGTTATCATCGGCTCAATAATTTATGCAAATTCTTATTTCCATATCAAAGAAAGAATTGTTCCTCCCGTTAAAGTGCGTCAGCCCGGTGAACCCTCCAGCATCAAGAGAATATTCACCTGTAAGCCTCTTATGTGCGTAGTTGCAATGGGTATTCTTTCAAGCGGCAGATATATGGTACAGGCTGCGGCTATCCACGTTGCAAGATACGGCTTCTATATAGGTCCCGACCTTGAAGGTCTTACTCTTGCCGAAAGAACAGCCGCTATCGATGCAAGTATTTCCTCCGTTAAAACAATTTTCCAGGTTTGTGCAATTGTAGGTATGTTCGGTGCTATGCTCTTTATGCCCACTCTTATGAAGAAATTTGATTATAAAAAAATCGTTATCACAACCTGTCTTTTAGGCTTTGTTGCAAGTATCTTTACAACTCTTATCGGCTGGTACACAGCAAACCTTTACATTTGTATTCCCTTTATTCTTATTTCCTGTATTCCTCTGGGCGTTATCAACAGCGTTTCAAACGCTATGATAGGCGACTGTCTTGACTATCTTGAGCTTAAAACAGGCTTCAGAGATAACGGTCTGGGTTCAGCCTGTCAGGGTTTTATAAACAAGTTCGGCAGTGCAATCGCAACCTGCGGTATCATCGTTATGTATATGGTTATTGACATTGACCCCTCACTTATGCTCAGCTCCGATGCTATCGTTGCCGCAACAGACCTTACAAGAAGTCAGAACTTTGCTATGTTCTCACTTGTATCAATCGTTCCCGGCATAAGTATGCTCCTTTGCTCACTTCCTATGTTCTTCTACACAATTTCCGGTAAGGAAAAGGCAAGAATCGTAAAAGAGCTTGCAGAAAAGAGAAGCGAGGCTAATGCAAATGTATAAAATAACAAACCCCTATGCCGACGTTATGGCTCTTATGAGTGATGACGAAAGACATTACAAAACCAATCTTCACACTCATTCAACATATTCCGATGCAAACAACACAATGACTGAAATCATTGAGGGATTTTACGATAATGATTTTGACATTCTTGCCATGGCGGAACACGGTATTCACGGCAAGGAGTGGGATCAGGACCCCTCAATAATTCCTCTTTTCCTGTTCCAGAATTTGTGGCACGGCAAGCGTCAGCATCCCACAACTGAGCAGTATCATGCAATTCTTGACGGCACATACAAAACAACTGCGGGCAAACGTACAAAGAAAAGAGGTCTTATGTGCGTACCCGATGCTATTGAGGCAAATATGTTTACTCTTGTGAAAAACCACGTTAACGGCTATTTCACAGACGATGCCTGCGAGGGTATCTGCGGCAAGGAAAACGATTATGAAATTCCTATTGCAAAAATCGAAAAAAGCGGCGGACTTTCACACATCAATCATCCTACAGATTGGCTTATGGCGTACAAGTATCCCGAAAATGCAAGAAAACCCGAAAACGTAAGATTTTTTGCAGACCTTTTAAGAAGATATCCCTCCTGTCTTGGCACAGAGGTGCTTAATATGTACGACGGCCCTAACAGAAGCGACAGAATTCTTTGGGATTGTCTGCTTAAAACACTTATTCCCGAGGGTAAGCGTAACGTATGGGGCTTCGGCAACAGCGACGCTCACAGAGTAAGAGAAATTGACACAGCGTTTATGGATTTTATTCTGCCCGAATATTCACTCCGGAATCTTCGTAATGCTATGGAAAAGGGTCATTTCTTCCCCATTGCAAGATATGCAAAAAATGAAATGGGTGAGGATTTCGTAGGCGAAGGCCCGTATCCTTACGTTAACGGCATCAGCGTTGGTGAAGATGAAATCACAATCAGCGGTGTTAACTGTAATGCTATTGAATGGGTTGCAGACGGCGAGGTTATTGAATCAGTTACAAGAGAAAATGACGGTGAACTTACATCTACTATAAAACTCTGCGATCACAGCGACAAAATCAGTTGTTATGTAAGAGCACAGCTCAAGGGCAGAGGCGGTATATGTATGACTCAAGCGTTTATCTGCGACGACGGCAATATGGCAAGATTCATTGACCACACACCCGTTAAAAAGCCCGAAACAAAGGCAGAAATCCTTAAAAAGAATTTCTTTGACACCCGTCTTGGTGTTATTATAGACAGACTTTTTATACATAAATAAATACATCAACTCCCGAAGTCGGTTTGGCATCGGGAGCTTGTTGTGTAAAACAGGAGAAATATATGAATAATCATTTTTTTGATTTTGATGAAAAACTGCTTGACGTTTGCTCAAAAGCACTCGAAAAGGCAAAACCCGTTTTTGTGGGAATTGATGAAATTACGGAATATAATCAGCATAAGGTTCTGTCCGCTTTTATAAGAAACCGCGTTGATGAAACGGATTTCAACACCACAACAGGCTACGGCTATTCGGATAAAGGCAGAGAAAAACTTGACGAGCTTACGGCTGATATTTTCGGCGCGGAAAGTGCAATTATCCGTTCGGGTGCCCTTTCAAGCGGTACTCATACCCTTGCAATCTGCCTTTACGGCATATTAAGACCAAATGACGTTATGCTTTGTGTTTCGGGTACACCTTACGATACGCTTCATTCCACAATCGGCCTGAACGGCAAAAATTCAGGACAGGGCACTCTTGCGGATTTCGGTGTGCGTTATGCTCAAGTTGATATGACGGAAAATGACGAGCTTGACTATGAACAGATTGAAAAGGAAGCGGCAGATGATGCTGTCAGAATGGTTTATATTCAGCGTTCAAGAGGCTATTCACTCCGACACACAATTTCTATAGACGAGATTAAAAAGGTTTGCGATATTGTACACAGAGTCAATAAACGTGCAATCGTAATGGTTGATAACTGCTACGGTGAATTTACCGAAAAGCTTGAGCCTACACAGGTGGGCGCTGACCTTATTGCAGGCTCTCTTATTAAAAATGCAGGAGGCGGAATGGCGGCAAGCGGCGGATATATAGCAGGCAGAAAAGACCTTGTGGAGCTTTGCGGTTACAGGCTTACAACACCGGGTCTTGGTACGGAGCTGGGTGCAACACTCGGTCAGAACAGAAGCCTTTTTATGGGACTTTTCCACGCTCCCCACGTTGTTGGCGAGGCTCTTAAAACTGCAGTTTTTGCATCGTCGCTGTTTACTCTTTTCGGCTTTAAGGTAACTCCCGAATTTGATGAAGATCGCCACGATATTATTCAGGCAATCTGCCTTGAAAACTCCGAAAATCTTATTGCGTTCTGTCAGGGATTGCAAAAGGGCGCACCCGTTGATTCATACGTAACCCCCGAGCCGTGGGATATGCCCGGTTATGATAATCAGGTTATTATGTCTGCAGGTGCGTTTACATCAGGCTCATCAATCGAGCTTTCCGCAGATGCACCTCTGCGTGAGCCTTTTGCGGTGTGGATGCAGGGCGGTCTTAACTTCCATAGCGGCAAAATCGGCGTTATGCTCGCCGCACAGGAAATGATGAAAAGAAAGCTGATATAAACAATAATTTATCTAATTAACAATGTACAATGAATGAAAGGGCTTCGCCCTTTAACCCGATTTATATATTATTCAATAATTGTACATTGTACATTAAATTATTTTTTAACAAACAAATCAAAAACTCATATAATGTAGTGATACAACAAGCGGTATCACTGCGAATCGGGCGGATGAAAATCCCTCAGAATAACCCGTTTTGTATCCGCATTATATAAATGTTGCAAATTGCGGAAATGTATGATAAAATATACTGAATTTTAAATAACAGGTATACTTTAAAGGATTGGTGAATAATAATGAAATTAGGTATAGTAGGACTTCCCAACGTAGGTAAGAGTACACTTTTCAATGCCCTTACAAATGCAGGTGCGCAGTCAGCTAACTATCCTTTCTGCACAATCGAGCCGAATGTGGGCGTTGTTGCTGTGCCGGATTACAGATTGGACAAGCTTGCAGAAATGTATAATCCCGAAAAATTTACTCCCGCAGTTATCGAATTCGTTGATATTGCAGGTCTTGTAAAGGGTGCGGCTCAGGGTGAAGGTCTTGGTAACAAGTTCCTTTCTCATATACGCGAGGTTGACGCCATCGTTCACGTTGTAAGATGCTTTGAAAACGGCGATATCGTTCACGTTGACGGCAGTATTGACCCAGTAAGAGATATTGAAACAATCAACTACGAGCTTATCCTCTCCGATATGGAAATTCTTGACAGACGAATCGATAAGGACACAAAAGCTATGAAAGGCGACAAGTCTTTTGCAAAAGGTGTTGAATTTTTTAAGCGCGTAAGGGCAGAATTTGAAGAGGGCAAGTGTGCAAGAGCCGTTGAGGTTGATGAAGACGAAAAAGCTCTGCTTGACAGCGTTGCACTTCTTACTGCAAAGCCTGTTATCTACGCTTGTAATATGAGTGAAGAAGATTTTGCATCAGATATTGAATCAAATGAGGGCTACAAGGCAGTTTGTGCTCTTGCGGCAACCGAGGGTGCACAGGTGCTTCCTATCTGCGCAGAGCTTGAGGCACAGATTGCAGAGCTTGGCAAGGAAGAAAAGGAAATGTTCCTTTCAGAACTCGGCATCGAAAAAGCAGGTCTTGACCTTCTTATACAGAAAAGCTATGATTTATTGGGTCTTATGTCATATCTTACGGCAGGTCAGCCCGAGGTAAGAGCATGGACAATCAAAAAAGGCACAAAAGCTCCTCAGGCGGCAGGTAAAATCCATACAGACTTTGAAAGAGGCTTTATCAGAGCAGAGGTTGTGTCCTTTGACGACCTTATGGCTTGCGGCACTATGACCGCCGCTAAGGAAAAAGGCCTTGTACGCTCCGAGGGTAAGGAGTACGTTATGCAGGACGGCGATATCGTTCTGTTCAGATTTAATGTTTAAACAATAATTTAATGTACAATTTACAATGTACAATTATTGAATCATAAAAATCGGGTTAAAGGGCGAAGCCCTTTCCACCATTGTACATTATACATTGTACATTGTTAATTAACTAAATTATTGTTTACTTCCGCATGTAGCACAGCAGGATAATGCAGCAGATTCCGATTCTGAAGACCGGGGGTTCAAATCCTCTCATGCGGGCCAAAAAAATGACAAGTTTCGAAAGAAACTTGTCATTTTTTATCCAAGCCGAAGGCTTGGTATGTAATCACCCGCAAGGGTGAATGTAATCGTCATCAGGCGTATGTTATCACGCATAGCGTGTATCTCTTCGGCTTGATTACATGCGCAACTTTCGTTACAATTACATACAACACTTCGTGTTGATTACATTCACACCGAAGGTGTGATTAAATATGTAAACCTTCAAACTCATAGGTCAAAAATTCAAAAGGGTTCGGATTTGTGCTATCCTTCCAAAGAAATCGACAATTTTCGACTTGTCGATTTTTTCTTTTGCATATTTTTGCAACAAACGGAAAAAGTAAATAATATAAAACAAACGGAGGTAATATAAAATGTTCAAACACGAAAAAATGCTTTTTCATCCTGTTGCAGTAGAAAAACCAAACCCTCAATATGCCGCATTACTTCAGGAACAGCTTGGCGGCGGTAACGGTGAACTCAAAGCCGCAATGCAATATATGTCCCAGAGCTTCAGAATCAAAGACCCAGAAATCAAAGACCTGTTTCTTGATATTGCCGCAGAAGAGCTGGGTCATATGGAAATGGTAGCCCAAACCATCAATTTGCTCAACGGACACGATGTGAATGCCGACAATGTTGAAGCAGGTCAGATTCAGTCGCACGTTCTTCTCGGTTTGAATCCCGGACTTATCAATGCTTCCGGTTATTCATGGTCAGCTGATTATGTAACCGTAACGGGAGATCTGTGTGCCGATCTGCTCAGCAATATTGCCTCGGAACAGCGTGCAAAGGTTGTTTATGAATATCTTTACCGTCAAATAAATGATAAAAAGGTTCGTGAAACCATTGATTTTCTTCTGAATCGTGAGGAAGCTCATAACCAGATGTTCCGTGATGCATTCAATAAGGTGCAGAATTCTGGCTCAAACAGAGATTTCGGTACAACGAAGGCTGCCCGTATGTATTTTTCCCTGTCAGACCCCGGCCCCAATGTATTTGCCAATAACGAAGCAAAACCCGTATCATTTGAATAGTATTACACTTAAACATCATAATTACAGCAAAAACCAAGTCAATGACTTGGTTTTTCAATAACATTTTCTTGTGGGTGTTCCGAATGAAAAAATTTTTATTTGTTATTGATATTCAGCGCGGTTTTATGAACAAAAACACCTTGCCCGTCAAGGAAAAAATCGACAGGCTTATAGACAGTGATATTTTTGATTGTGTTATTGCCACCGTTTACCGCAATCACAGCGACAGCCCCATTTCGCGGTTTATGGGGTGGGATGAGATGATGAGTAACAATGAGCAGACAGTTGTGGGACTTGCGGAGAATGCTGATTATTTTGTGTATAAAAATGTTTATTCCGCCTGCTCTGATTCGGTTGTTGATACGCTTAAAAAAGAGAATACGGGCATTGAACCCGAATGTGTGTATATAGCAGGTGTTGATACGGAATGTTGCGTACTGCTGACTGCCGCCGATTTTTTTGAAAAGGGTATAAGACCCGTTGTGCTTGCGGATTACTGCGGTTCAACGGGCGGTGCGGATTCCCATAATGCAGGCATATTGAGTATGCAAAGCATCATAGGCGAAAATAATATTTACAGCGGCTTGATTCACTCAAAAAAAGAGTTTTTTGATAAAATGAAAAAGGCAAGGCAAGTGTGATTTTTCCTTTTTTGCAATTATTGATTGACAGACAGTTTTGTTTGTAATATAATTATAAAAAAGGAGGAATAAATATGAAATTTAACAAATTTTTAGCAGTAATTCTTTCGGTAATTATGTTAATGGGCGTATTCTCCGTTGCAACATTTGCATCTGAGGGTGTATCTGTTGAAGCAGGTCTTCAGGAGCTGAAAGCACAGTTCGAAAAAGGCGTAGGCCCCAAAACAAACGGTTACGCAATCGACTACAGATATTATTCACCCGTTAAAGCTGATGATGAGGGCAAATATCCTCTCGTTATCTGGCTTCACGGCATGAGCGAAGGTTCATCCGAGGGTAAGCAGATTGAGAAGAATGATATTGCTTATTGGACCAGTTTGGAATTCCAGAGCAGATTTACAGGTGCAGGCGGTGCATATATCCTTGCAGCCCGTTCCTTAGAGGAAAAACTGCTTTTCTGGGACGATTGTCTTGTTGAGCCTCTCAGAGCAGCTATTGACGATTTTATCGCGCAGAATGCCGATAATATTGACCTTAGCAGAATTTATATCGGCGGCTTTTCAATGGGCGGTAAAATGACACTTAAAATGGCTGTTGCATACCCCGAAATGTTTGCGGCGGCATTCCCAATCTGTCCTGCATGGGCTCCTTCCGAGAGTGAGATTGCTTACCTTGCAGATATGCCCGTATGGCTTACATCAGGTGTGCGTGATCCTCTTGTTAATTACAACGGCTCAGTTGTACCTACATGGAACAGACTTATTGCGGCAAGTAACGAGCCTGCAAATCTTAGATTTTCAACTCTTGAAAAGACTCTTTATCCCGACGGCTCATCAACATCAAGCGGACATCACGCATGGTATGCTGTAACCTATGATATGTTCTCTGCAGATAACGGCGATTATCCTTCAATGACCACCGTTGACGGCAACGGCGATGCAGTTACTCTTACATATCCCGACGGCATGATCAGCTGGCTTTCACAGTTTACATCCGATTTTGACGGTGCAAAGGGTGAGGGTACAGGCAATCTTGATGTTGAGGATGCAGCACCTCTGTTCTCATTCGATACAATCATCAATGCACTTAAATCAATACTTAATATGTTTATGAATCTGATAAAAAGTATTTTCTCTTTCATGAAATAAATTGAATAAATAATCTAAGGCTTGGCAGTTAATCTGTCAAGCCTTTTTTTTGTAGCTTTACATATTCATCAAGTGAGCCGTAGCCGTCAGCAAGATTTTCGTTTATCAAACTGATTATTTCATTTTTCAGTTTATCGTTTGCATCGGCAACTGTCATGCCCTGTACGGAAAAAGGTTTGCCTATCCTTGCGGCAAGAGTTTTACTGCGGAATGAGTAATCTCCCGTAACGGCAACGGGCAGAAGCAGAGCGTTGTTTTTACAGGCAAGGGACGCCGCTCCGTATTTAAAATCCGTTAAAAGAAAATTAGTTCTGTTGCGGGTGCCTTCGGGGAAAATCCCCAAAGCGCCGCCCTTTGCAAGCACTTTGTTTGCCTCTTGTTTTGCCTGCTTGTCATCGCCGTTGCGGTTTACGCATATACAGCCTGTCAGACGGAAAAACCACGCAAAACGCCCTTTGAAATACTCACTTTTTGCCATGTAGCTTATGGGACGGCGGGTGGCGCAGATAACAAGGCATTGGTCCATAATGTGCTTGTGGTTGCAGGCTATAACCACCGCACCTTTTTTTGGAATATTCTCTTTGCCGTAGATTTTTGGGGTGTACCATAATCTGAAAATCGGTTTGAGAATGGTTGTTACGGCGCAAAAGCCTAAATCTGATTTTTTCTTCATCAGGAAACCGCTTCCTTTTCGCTATCTTTCTGTAATTTGATAAAATCCACTTTGTTATAGGGTGTTTTCGGGAGTGCATCGACGAATTCGTAGCTGTAGGGCACGCTGTGATGTGCAAGGGATTTTTCACAATGAGTGCGGATTTTTGTAAGAAGCTGCTGACTTTTTTCAACTGAGTCTTTTAAAACTATATACGCCTTGGGAACTTCCTTTTTATATGGGTGGGGGATTGCCACAGCAACGCATTTTTCAACCTCCTCAAGCTGTTCAATGACGTTTTCAATCTGTGTGGGGAATACGTTGAAGCCCGATGATATTATCATTCTTTTTATTCTTAATTTGTAATGCACAAAGCCCTCTGTATCAATGCTTGCCATGTCGCCGGTGTGAAGCCACAGCTTGCCGTCGCTGTGCAGTTTTAATGTGTTTGCCGTTTCCTGCTGATTGTTCCTGTAACCGAGCATAATCGTAGGTCCTGTAACGCACAACTCGCCGTCTGTATCCGCAGGCAGTTCGTTTGTTGTGTCCGGCTCAACTACGCACATTTCGTTGCCGATAAGAGGTTTGCCGATTGTTCCCGATTTGTAGCTGTCCCCAACGGAAAGGCTCAGCGCCGCAAGACCCTCCGTCATACCGTAGCCTTCGCATATTTTTATTGAAGAATTGTGATTCTTTAAAAATTCGTTTACGCTGTTTTCAAGCTTTTTTGGGAGCGAATCACCGCCGCTTACTGCGTATTTGAGGTATGAAAAATCCATATTTTCCACGCCCTTTGCCTTGATTAACGCTTCGTAAAGAGTGGGAACACCGAAAAGCATCGTCGGCTTGTATTTTTTGAGAATACTGCCGAATTTTTTTGAATCAAATTGAGGAATAAGCACCGAGCAAGCACCGAAACAGAAGCACACGTGAACGCACACACCAAGACCGAAACCGTGAAAAATGGGCAGAATTGCGAGGATTTTATCACCTACGGACACATCGCGCAGAGTAAGTACAGACTGAATACCGAATGCGTTAAAATTGCGGTTTGTAAGCATAATGTCCTTTGGCGTACCCGTAGTACCGCCGCTGTGCAGAATTATTGCGGCTCGGTTATCCTGCGTTTTGTCGGGAATATATTCCTTTGCATCACCTCTGAGCTTTATAAAGTCGCTCCATTTTATAAAGCGGCTGTCCTGTAAGGAGTCGTTTTGTTTGGTGCGATTTTTAATTTTAGCAAGAACTTTCATGATTGCAGACAGAGATTCGGCAGGGGATGCGGTGATTACCGTTTTAACCTGCGTTGCGTTTATGATGTTTTCGATTTTTTGCCTTAAGCTGTCGAGTATTATAACCGTTTTGCAATCTGACGAATTGAGGTAGTTTTTTATTTCAGCTTCTGCGGATAAGGGGTGAATAATGTTTGCAACAGCACCGAGTCTGTTAAGGGCGTAAATACTTGTTACCGCCTCGGGTGTGTTGGGCATAATTATCGTTACAATATCGCCCTTTTTCACGCCTATGGCATCAAAGGACTGCGAAACGGATTCAATCAGCTTTATAAGACGCGAATAGGAGCATTTTTTGCCGAAATAGTCAAAGGCGGGTGCATCGGGATGAGCCTTCGCACAGATTTTAAGCATACCGAACATAGAAACATCGGGTATGTCAAAGCCGTAAGGCGCATTTTTGTTTTTAAAGCTTAAAACGGGATTTGTATAATTGCTGTTTTTCATTTGCCATCACCTTGATTTTTTATTTTACTTAGTACCTTTGTTTTGAGCTTAATGTTTTCATCTGATAAATCGTCTGTTTCGATTCTGTAAGGCTTTTGAAAAATGATTTCAATGCCTTTGCTGAAAAGACGGTAATTTCCGTTAATCGTAAAAGGTACAACCGCTGTTTTTGTGTCGTGCGCCATTTTTACAGCGCCGATTTTAAAGGGTAACGGCTCCAATGGATTTCTGCTTGTTGTACCCTGCGGAAAAATGCCCACTACACAGCCGTTGTTTAAGTATTCCTCTGCACATCGCAGAGCTTCTTTGTCGTTGCCGTTGCGGTAAACGCGGATAAGCCCCGCCATAGTGAAAAAACGGTTTGTAAAGGAGTTTTTGAAAAGCTCGTTTTTTGCAAGGAAATGCACGCTCCGCTTTGTTGACGCAATAATCATAAAACAATCCAGAACCGATGTGTGATTGCCTGCAAGAATTACGGCGGAATCAGTCGGAATATTCTCTTTGCCGATGATTCGGGGGCGGAAAAGCATACGGAATACCGCCGTTACAATCGGACGGCAGAATCTGTATAAAGGCGGCTCGTTAATTATACGCTGTCTGTTCATAAAATGACCTCTTTGATTGATTTTTATTCCTCACAATGGAAAATTTTACTCTTTACACAGATTATTAGCAGTTGAATTGATTTTTAAACAAAAAAATTCCAAAGCCAATGAAATGACTTTGGAAAACTATAAACAATAATTTAATGTATAATGTACAATTTACAATGTACAATTATTGAATCATAAAAATCGGGTTAAAGGGCGAAGCCCTTTCCTTCATTGTACATTATACATTGTACATTGTTAATTGGCTGAATTATTGTTTTATGCAGATTTCTTCCACGTTGACGGCATTATGAGTATAAGCATGGGGAAAATTTCCAGTCTGCCTACAAGCATATTTACCGACAGCACGATTTTTGAAAAATCGGAGAAAATGGAAAAATTGTCAACAGGACCAACCTTGCCGAAGCCGGGTCCTACGTTGTTTATACAGGTTATAACTGATGAAAGGGATGTCAGAATGTCAAATTCGTTGATTGAAATTATAAATGTTGACAGCCCTATAATCAGCATATAAATAAGAAAATAGGAGTTTGTGCTTGATATTACTTCCTCGTCAAGCACTGCACCGTCGAGCCTTAAACATTTTACTCTCTGAGGATTTACGGCTCTCTTGAGCTGTCTTAATCCTGCTTTTACAAGTATAATCAGTCTGCCTACTTTAAGTCCGCCGCCCGTTGAACCGGTACACGCACCCGTAAACATCAGAAGCATTATCATGAATTGTGAAAATGCGGGCCATTTTGAGTAATCTGCCGTTACAAATCCCGTTGTGGTGATTATTGATACCACGGTAAAGCCCGATTCTCTTAGTGCCTGACCGATTGAGCCGAGTAAGGGGTAAATGTCAAGGGTTATAAGCACAACGCTTGCTATTATAATGCCTACATATGCCCACAGCTCCTCGCTTTTGAATACGCGTCTGAACTGCTTTAATATTGAAAGATAGAAAAGGTTAAAGTTTATGCCGAACAGGAACATAAATACCGCTATAACTATTTCTGCGGCAACGTTATCGTATGCGGCAATACTTGAATTCACTACGGAATAACCGCCCGTGCCTGCCGTTGCAAATGCTGTTGTTATGCTGTCAAAAAGAGGTAATCCGCAAAGCTTTAATGCAAAAATCTCTACTACTGTCATAACGGTGTAAATTTTGTAAAGTATTCTTGCGGTTGCTCTTGTTTTTGAAACAAGCTTGCCCACCGTAGGGCCGGGAACTTCCGCACGCATTATGTGCATTGACTGCATTTCTTTTTGCGGCAATACTGCAAGAACGAACACTATAACGCCCATACCGCCTATCCAATGGGTAAAGGAACGCCAGAACAGGATACTGCGGGGTAATGACTGAATCTGTGTCAGAATTGATGCACCTGTTGTTGTAAAACCCGAAACCGTTTCAAAAAATGCATCAACGTATGACGGAATTGCGCCCGAAAGCGTAAAGGGAAGCGCACCGAACAGCGACATCAGAATCCACGCGAGTGATACTATCAGAAATCCCTCTTTTGCGTATATACGCTTGGATTCGGGTTTGGGTACTCCCATAATCAGACCCACAGCAAGCAGTATGCCCGCAGTTATAAGGTAAACGGGGAAAATGCCTTCGCTGAAATAGATTGATACTGCCAGCGGTATAAGCATAATTATTGCTTCAACCGTCAGCAGACGACCCGTAAGTCTTAATACCATTTTGTAATTCATAACAAAAAAACTACACCTTATTCAAAAATCTGGTTTATGCTTCTTAACTGCTTACTTTTTGCCACAAGGATAACGTTATCGCCCAGTTCGATATGGTCATTACCGTCGGGGAATATAACCTTACCCTGCCTTATGATGCTTGCAATAAGCACGTCTTTGTGAATGTTGAGATTTTTAAGCGGAATATCAATTCCCTGAAAATCTGCCGTTATTTTGAATTCAAGAGCTTCAACCTGACCGCCTACAAGCTTGTACAATGTCTGGACGCTTGATTCGCCCGAATTTTCCAACGCTCTTGCGTATGCGATAATTCTGTTTGCCGCAATAGCCTTTGATGAGAACGCACTGTCCATACCGATGCTTTCAAGCACCTGATATGAAACTCTGTTGACCTTTGCAACGGTTTTGCTTATGCCTAAGGATGATGCGTACATTGATGAGATGATGTTTTCCTCGTCAATGGTGGTAAGGGCTACGAATGCATCCTGATTTTCAAGCCCCTGCTCGTAAAGTACGGCTCTGTCCGTTCCGTCTGCATTGATGATTGTTGCATCTCTGAGTACCTCGCTCAGATGCTTGCATCGGTCAGGGTCAATTTCAATGATTTTTACGTTGTATCCGCCGCTTTCGCAAAGCTGACGTGCAAGATAGTAGCCCATTTTGCCGCCGCCGATAATCATAATGTTCTTTGTGCGGTGCTTGTATATGCCAAGCTTTTTCATAAACTTGATAATGTCGCCGCGAGCACCTGTTATATGGATTTTATCGCCGCTTTTGATGACGAAATCACCGCGGGGAATATATACGTTTGTTCCTCTTTGTATTGCGCAGAAAAGCACCTTGCCGTTGTAAATTCGGGGGATATCCGCAACGGCAGTTTCGCAAAGAGGATTGTTTTCGGTAATTTTTATTTCCGCAAGGTCAACGTTGCCTCTTGAAAAGGTTTCAATGTTGATTGCGCTGGGGAAACGAAGCACCTTTGCAATTTCGTTGGCGGCGTCCAATTCGGGATTTACAACCAGATTAAGACCCAATTCTTCCTTGAAAAAGTGCATCTGCTTGAGATAATCAGGGTTTCTTACTCTTGCAACGGTATGCTCAGCACCTATTTTTTTTGCCACAAGACAGCTTAATATGTTAAGCTCGTCCGATGAGGTTGCGGCAATAAACAGGTTCGCTTCGTCAACGCCTGCCTCCGCTTGCACTTCATAGTTTGCGCCGTTGCCGCATATACCCATAACGTCATAGGTGTTTACAAGCTGTTCTATGAGCTTTGCGTTACGGTCGATTACAACTATATCGTGATCTTCCTGAGAAAGAAGCTCAACAAGTGTTGCGCCTACTTTACCGTCGCCTACAATTACAATACGCATATCATTTCTCCATTATATAAAGTAATATATGATTACAGGTGTATATTAGCACATTGATTTTGTATTTTCAATAATTTTTGTGCTTGTTTTTAATATTATTTTTTGATACAATCACAGTATACTCTATGAAAGGTGCTGTAAATATGGAACTCTTTGCAAGAGCGGTTAAAAAATTCTGGAAAAATACCGAAATTGAGGACAACAAAAGGCTTGCAACACAGTCCAAGCCCGAGGGTGTTACCGAGATAAACGATATTCCTTATATTGATGACGGCAACAAATATCATCTGCTTGATTTGTATTATCCCGAGGGTACAACAGGCAAACTGCCCGTAATAATTGACGTTCACGGCGGCGGTTGGGTGTACGGCGATAAGGAGCTTAATAAATATTTTTGTATGCATATGGCAAAAAGGGGCTTTGCCGTGTTCAATATGAGTTACAGACTGTATGACGACGTTACCGTTAACGAGCAGCTGCAGGACGTGGCCTTTGCTTTAAAATGGATAAGTGAAAATGCTGATGCATATCCCTGCGATATGGAGCATATAATGCTTGTAGGTGATTCCGCAGGCGGTCAGCTTGCCGCATATTCCGCAGTGCTTATGTCAAGCCCCGAACTGAGAATGGTTTTCGGTATTCCCGATTACGAAATGAAACTTACGGCACTTACGCTTATTTCTCCCGTTGCTTATATGGACGACGGCGTAATGGGCGTTTATTGCAGAAGAATGTGGGGCGACAATTATAAACGCAAGGATACCCATATGTTTATGAATCTTGATTCGATTCTGCCTATGAGTGAACTGCCCCCTACGATGCTTATAACAAGCAGCGGCGATTTTCTTGCCCATTCTCAGACATTGAGAGCGGCAGAGGATATAAGAAAAACGGGCGTTGTTGCAAAGCTGCTTGATTATGATGAGTTCGAGGGCAAAAAACTTGACCATGTTTTCAGCGTAATTTACCCCGAAAGCGGAGCAGGAAAGGACGCAATAGATAAATTCTGCGAATTTTTTAAAAAATGTAATCCTTGAAAACGGCTATAAATAAAGGAAATTCGGGTATCAGCAAAAAAGATTTGAAAAAAAATTAAAAAAATTAAAAAAAACACTTGACTTTTGAGTTGATATTTGTTATATTGTTTAAGCCGCAAGGAAATGGGAGCATAGCTCAGCTGGGAGAGCATCTGCCTTACAAGCAGGGGGTCACAGGTTCGAGCCCTGTTGTTCCCACCATGAGGTGGCCCGGTAGTTCAGCTGGTTAGAACGCTAGCCTGTCACGCTAGAGGTCGACGGTTCGAGCCCGTTCCGGGTCGCCACTTTTTTTGTTGCGGTATGCCTTTGTAGCTCAGTTGGTAGAGCAGCGGACTGAAAATCCGCGTGTCGTTGGTTCGATTCCGACCGAAGGCACCAATTTGCGGATGTAGCTCATCTGGTAGAGCGCCACCTTGCCAAGGTGGAGGTAGCGAGTTCGAGCCTCGTCATCCGCTCCATTTTTTTATAATTTAATATGGCGCTATAGCCAAGTGGTAAGGCACGAGTCTGCAAAACTCCGATTCCCCAGTTCAAATCTGGGTGGCGCCTCCATGTGAATTATCCCTCCATTCTGAACCTTAAGTGTTCGATAGAGGGTTTTTTCTTTTCTATAAACATAGATTTTAAGCGGCTTTAGGGCTGCTTTTTTTATTTTCATAAATACTACACCAAAATCGAAACTTTTTAAAATGCGAATCGAAAATTAAAAATCTCATCTAATCTGAACCTCAAGTGTTCGATAAAAATTATATATATTATCTCAGTATTTTAGTGGCTTCAAGCTACTATTTTTGTTTTATCCAATACTATTTCTAAATCTCAATAATTCAAATTTCCAGCTAAAAAGTAAAATAAACATCAGCAATCTGAACCTATGTTGTTTGATTGATTAACTTTTATGTGGATTTTCAAATTTTTCGAAGTAAGCGGTTTCATATTCATCGGGTGTTTTGTATCTTAACTTCGAATGAGGTCGAGAGGTATTGTAGTCATAAATATAATCTTTTACAGCTTCTTTAAATTCACGTTCTGAACGGAAATCTGTGCGATATAGCCTTTCAGTTTTTAAGGATTTGAAAAATGACTCTATTACTGAGTTGTCATATGGTGTATATGCTCTTGAAAACGATTGAGTGACACCCAACTGCTTCAGATAAGAAACATATGCTTTAGATGTGTAATTACACCCCTGATCACTATGAAATAACAGATTAGTAGGTTTCCTGCTTTCATATGCAGCTCTGAATGTTCCTTTGGTCAGTTGTGTGCTGTTTGATGGTGAGATTCTGTATCCAACAACCTTCCTCGCAAACAAGTCAAGAATCACACATATAAAATATTTTCGATCGTTATACAGAAACTGTGTAACATCACCGACCCAAACCTCATTTGGTTTGCTTACTGTGAATTGTTGATTTAATATGTTCCGTTTCTTTTCTTGAAGCTGAAGGTAATGCTTCTTGGCACCGCCTCGTATAGAGAACCAACCATTTTCGTGCATAATAGCTGCGACAGTATTCGGACTTATGTGATAACCCATGCCTTGTAATATTGCATGTATTTTCCAAGCACCAAAAATCTGCTTACTGTCGT
This sequence comes from Acutalibacteraceae bacterium, assembly GCA_045535305.1. Lineage (GTDB taxonomy): Bacteria > Bacillota > Clostridia > Oscillospirales > Acutalibacteraceae > UBA1081. The sequence continues at coordinate 3,150 of JAZSLJ010000047.1, read as the reverse complement.
TGAATATCTTTTCAATTATGGGTGTAACTTCAGCACGTCGACGTGCCGCTTCTGTATTTTCGTTTTTATTTCTGAGTATGTAGTTATAATAACTGCCTTTCGGAACATTCAAAGCTTTGCAGAGCAGGGCAGTGCTATATTTTCCGGACAGTTTTTTGATTGCTTCGTACCGCTCTTTCTGAGGTGCATCAATTGTACAGGATGCAGATTGCAGTATTTCAATCATTAAATTCTGCTGTTCGCACTTTTGTCTGAGGAGAAGTACTTCGTGCATATTAATTGGCTTTTTTCGTCTGGATTTTTTATTGTATTCTTTTATCCAGGCGTATATTGTGCTTCGGGCAAGTCCGTATTCTTTTGATATTTCAGTAACTGATACACCGTCGGAACACAGATTAATGATTTTTTGCTTATCTTCTTTTGAGTAGTTTTTACGCATTATTAAGTCTCCTTAAAATTTTTAGACCTTATAATACTACATTTTTTGAAAAAAGTGAACACACTGATACAGCTATACTAACTCTGATACGATTAGTTTTGCATATTTTAGGCACAAATTTTTATTTGCTATGAAAAAATATGATAATTTTATAATTATAATATAAAGGGATTTGCATAGTGACAAAATCAGACTCAAAATACTTTATCTCATAATATTGAACAATTTCCAAATTATGATATAATAAACACAACAAAGGAGGTGAAACCAATGGCATACACAGAGCTTATCAAAAACTTTGAGCGAATCCGTGACTATATGAGAGAGTTTTATGTTTACGGCTTTAAAAGCAGAGATGAATACGACAAAAAGAGTGCCCGTTCTTATGATAACGAGCGCCGCCGAATAGAAAGCTATCTCGGTGAATATATGGGTTTTCGTCAGAGTGAAAAGGGTAAGAATGTTTTTCTTTCAATAGACAGCCGTTCGGTTTCACATAATCCTCTTTACAGTGTACTCAAATCAAAAAGCTTTACCGACGGTGATATAACCCTGCATTTTATTCTGTTTGATATTTTGCATTCACCTAAAATTGCCTTGTCACTTTCAGAGATAACAGATAAAATCGACAGCGAATACCTTTCCTGCTTCAGCGAGCCTATGGTATTCGATGAGTCAACTGTCCGCAAAAAGCTTAAGGAATATTTTGAACTTGGACTTGTACAATGTCGCAAGGAAGGTAAGAAGGTTTTATATTCAAGATGTTTAGATGCCGACATATCTGAACTGCGTGATGTTATATCCTTTTTCAGCGAAGCAGGGCTTTGCGGTGTAGTCGGCAGTTTCTTGCTTGATAAATTATTTTCGGGTGATGATTACTTTTCCTTCAAGCATCATTACATAACCCACGCTCTTGAAAGTGAGATTCTTTATAAGGTTTTCGATGCGATTTCACAGAAAAAGACACTCACCGTAACAAACACCTCACGCCGTACACAAAATGACCGCATAGAAGAAATAGTGCCGTTGAAGGTGCTTATAAGTGTACAGAACGGCAGACGATATCTTGCCTCGTATTCAACAACTTATAAGTATTACAAAGTTTACCGTCTTGACTACCTCAGTGATATATCCATTGGTGAGGTTTACAATGCCTTTGACGAAAAAAGAGAAAAGTTTTCTTTAATGCAGAAAAACATGTGGGGTGTTGTCTGTGATGAAAGACGGCCTCTTGAACATATTGAATTTACTGTACATATAGGCAAGGATGAAGAATATATTTATCGCAGACTTTTAAGAGAAAAGAGATGTGGTACAGTAGAGAGAATTGATGAAAGAACTTGCCGTTTCTCTGCTGATGTTTATGACTCAAGTGAGCTTAATCCCTGGATTCGTACCTTTATAGGCAGAATTGAAAACATAGAGTATTCCAATAAGCTTTACGAAAACCGATTCAATATGGACTTGCAGGATATGTACCGTCTTTATGGCTTGGGAGGTGAGGAATAATGCTCTTTCACGAGATTTACGGCTGTTACTATAATGCTGTTGCAGAAATTCTCCGTCAGGCTGTGAACGGTGAGCTTACAGAAAAAGGAATGCAGAAAATCGTTACTGAAAAAGCCTTTTCAGAAAGCTTTCTTACGGTGATACCATCACTCAAAGACGAAAAGTGGCAACTGCTGAAAAGAGATTTATCCACACATATTAAAAATGAACCGTCTATGCCTTTAACCGACTTACAAAAACGGTGGCTGAAAGCAATAAGCCTTGACCCGAGAGTGAAGCTTTTTGATGCGGATTTCAGCTTTCTTGACGGAGTGGAACCTCTTTTTACACCTGGTGACTATTCTGTTTTTGACAAGTATAACGATGGCGATGATTTTGAAAATGAAAATTATATAAATGTTTTCAGAACACTCATGTTTGCGATGAGGAACAAAAAGAAAGCTAAAATCGGTTATCACGGTGCAAAGGGAACTTTCCGTATTTTTGTAGGCGACCCATACAAAATGGAGTATTCCGAAAAAGATGACAAGTTCAGAGTTCTTATCCGTTCCTGCAGAAACGGACCGATGTTAAGGGTTGACGGAATAGAAAGTGTAACCATTATCGGTGATGCTTTTGCCGATAACACACGAGAGGTGCTTGAAAGTACAGAACACATAACTTTGGAGCTTCTCGACCACAGAAATGCTCTTGAAAGAGTAATGCTTCATTTTGCACACTTTAAAAAAGAGGCTGAAAAAATCAGTGATGAAAGATACCGTATAAAGATTTTCTATGACTCTTCTGACGAAACAGAACTCGTTATCAGAGTTTTATCATTCGGGCCTTTTGTTGAAGTAACCGAACCGCAGAATTTCAGAAATCTTATCATAGACCGCCTGAAAAGACAAAAAAATATTCAAAATAAAGAGTTGTGAGCTTGATTTTCGTCAAGTTCGCAACTTTTTTTCCGTGAAAAAACAGTTTTTGATTGGTAGAATATGGTTGTAAAGTTGCTTCGGATAGTGTCTGAACTCACTTCGGTGCACGAGGATTTTCCAAAGTGTATGCCTGAAGGACTTTGCGCTTGGCAATCGAGAGAGTCTGTAAAACTCATGGTCGATGAGGTTCAAATCCTCTTGTGGACTTTTAATCCACCCTTTACGCGGGTTCGAATCCCGCCGTACGTAATTATAACGTATCGCCAGTGGTTTGGTAAGCCG
>JAZSLJ010000019.1:0-13948 GCA_045535305.1 Acutalibacteraceae bacterium | reverse complement strand
TGAAATAGTCAATACTTTGTAGACACAAAAAAGAATAAGTTAAGCAGCCAGTTCAATTCTGTATTGGACTGGCGTTTTTCTATTCAGTTTACGCAAAGGTTTTATGTAATTAAAGTAGTGAATGGCTTGAGCAATAACATCATTGAGGTTATCACATCGCCAATATTTAAAATCTGAACGCAGAACATCTTTGAATCTGCCAAAGAACGATTCAATAACAGCATTATCTCTCGGAGTTCCTGCTCTTGACATACTTTGAATTGCGTTGTAAGATTTAAGTAGGTTGCAATAACCTGCTGACGAGTACTGGACACCCTGGTCGCTGTGCAAAAGGATTTGGGTACCGGTGCTCTTTGCTTTTTTCAGTATTCTTTTTGCAGGTTTCATTACAAGAAAATTATCAAAAGTGTTACTTAACTCCCAATCGAGAATTTCATTGTTAAACAAATCCAAATACAAAGCAAGATAATACCATTTGTTTCTATATTTTATGTAAGTAACATCTGTTACAATTTTCTGCATCGGTTTATCAGAATAAAACTTTCTGTTGAGGATGTTAGGATATTTGTCATGTTCTGCACCTTCGGATGCAGGGCTTTTTTGTTTCCTGTCATAGCCTTTTATCCCTAATCTTTTCATTGATTTCCACACGGATACATCTGACACAACCCAACCGTACATATTGAAGAGTGTATCATTTATTGTTCTGTAGCCTTGTGAAGGATAGTGAGAATGTATATCTGCGACATAGTAATCTAATTCCTTCTGTTGCTTTTCATAACGGTTTAATGTTCCTTTTCTTTTCAACCATTTGTAATATCCCGAACGTGAAACTTCGTATATATCACAAAGTTCTTTTACTGAACGGTTTTTACTCTCTTTTTCAACACAAGCATACAGCTGTTGAATTACTTTCTTTTGGCATCGCCCCTTTCGAGTTCTATTGATTTTTTTAATCTAACTACCTCCGCATCTTTCTTTAACAGTTCTCTTTCTAGCAAAGCAACTTTGTATTCAAGTTGCTCTATTGGTGTAAGTTCCTTTTTGCGATGATATTTAGCAAGAGGGTTGCCTGGCTTTCTTTTGTTCACGAGAGCTTCTTCTCCGCCTTCTAAATACTGCTTTGTCCATTTGTGAATTTGTGTATGGCATATTCCAGTTTCTTTTTCTAAAACTCTGCCTGTTTCACCTCTTAAATTTCGTAATACCAATGATAATTTTTCTTCTTTGCTATGATTTCTGTTTATTCCGCCTTTTGGTCTTCCCATTTCTTTCAGCTCCTTTTCTTTATCTTATCATAAAAAATGATGGCAGACACTTTTTTGTGTCTACCATCATTTTACTATTTCAGGCAAAACCTCGGATTTTTTAATTATATTGAATTATTCTCGTATTATTTGAATTTTGTTCAAGCAATATGTTATTGTTTTTATAGTGATAGTTGTTTATTATATTATTAAACGGTACCGTAATTTTTAAGAGGTGAAAAAAATGACTATTTATCTTAGTGAAAATATAAAAAGATTAAGGCATGAAAAAGGTATTACACAAGAAACTCTTGCAGAATTTTTAGGTGTTACATTTCAGAGTGTAAGCAGATGGGAACGTGGCGAAGGATACCCTGATATAACGATACTTCCTGCAATATCATCATTTTTTAATGTTTCGGTTGATGATTTACTTGGTATATGTAAAGTACAAAACGAGCAAAAAATTAACGCCTATCTTGAACTTTACGACACAATGAAACTAAAAGATTTGTCAATCGTTTTCAATGAATACAAAAAAGCTGTAAAAGAATTCCCCGGTGATTTTCGTATTTTGGTGCGATATATGCAACTTTTACAGGAGGTGAAGCTTCGTACACTTTCTGTAACTGAAATACTTTCCGGAGATTATAAAAAAGCATCAGAAGAAATATCAAAAATATATGATAACATTCAGAATCATTGCACAGAAGATAGTATAAGAATCTGGTCAAAAACAATTATGATTTCACATCTTATGTGGAAATATGATTGTATTTGTAACGAAGAAGGTAAATACGGTGTTTATGAAGAATATCTGCAACAAGCGGAGGATATTATAAATACTTTACCTGCTATATGTGATTCAAGAGAAATAATGGCTCTCGACAGAACAGATTATTATGAAACTCATAAAAAAACTCTTGAAGAGTTGATATTCCTGATTCATAATGAACTTTTCAGTTATTGTCTGAATTGTTCGGCAGAAAAAAGAATCATTCAATATGAAAGTTTGCAAAATCTTTTGATGCTTATTTATCCTGACGGAAATTACGGAAAAAACTGTTATAACAGGCTTTATAATTTAGGATATTTAGGACATCTTTACCAACAAATCGGCAACGATGAAAAAGCACTTGAATATCTGAAAAAAGCGGCAATATATGCAAAAGAACTTGACGAAAAAGCCGACGTTTCAGAAAAAGCCAAAAGATTCTATAATTATGGCACTATATATCGTGAAACTACAGCATCGCAATTTATAAAAATTGTAATGTCTGAGCATTATCCATTAACGGAAGAATTTAAAACAAAAGATGAATTTAAAAAAATAATTGAATTACTTAGTATGTAACAATAAGTAAAACTCATAAATAATCCGAGGGCAAAACCTCGGATTTTTATATTCAAACACTTTTTTTACAAATAAAAAAGAAGCCGTTTATTCTTCTGATTTCACAAAATCCCTTGCAATAATATTAATAAAATGGTAAATTATATACAGAACTCAAATGAGGTGAAGAAATGAAAAATTTGCTCAATATGCCTATAGATATTTACGTCACAAATATTAAAAACAGAATACTTTTTCAGCCTATGGAGGGCTGCGACGGCACAACCGACGGTGCTGTGGATGAACTTACATTCCGCAGATATATGCGTTTTGCCGAGGGTACGCCCGGAATTATCTGGTTTGAAGCTACTGCCGTATGCAACGAGGGCAGAGCAAATCCCCGTCAGCTTTACATAAACGAAAATACGGTTGGCAGTTTCAAAAATCTGATAAGTGCGGTAAAGGCAAAGTCCGCAGAGCTTCACGGCTTTGAGCCTGTTATAATTGTTCAGCTCACTCACAGCGGACGCTACAGTAAGCCTCATAGTACTCCCGAGCCGATTGTTGCTTACAGAAACTCGCTCTGGGAAAAGGGCAAGGAAGACCAGCCCTTTACCGTAGCAACGGATGAATATCTTGAAACAATCCCCGAAATGTATTCAAAAGCCGCCAAGCTTGCCCTTGAAGCAGGCTTTGACGGTATGGATATAAAATGCTGCCACGGCTATCTTTTTAATGAATTTTTAAGTGCATTTGAGCGCGAAGGAAACTACGGCGGCAGTTTAGAAAACCGCACAAGACTTTATTTTGACTGCATTGACGCGGTAAAAAATGCCGTGGGCGACAAAGCCTTTGTTACCACAAGACTGAATGCCTGCGACTGTTTTCCCTACGGCTACGGCTTCGGTGTAAATGAGCAAAATGAAATTGACCTTACGGAAACAAAGCAGATAATTGCAAAGCTCCGTGAAAAAGGCATAGAGCTTATCAATCTCACCATAGGCAATCCCTATCTGATACCTCATATCAACCGTCCATATTCGGTAAAATCGCCGGAAGACGGAAAAATCGGAATGAAACGTGTTTATGATGTTACAAAAGAGATTACAGCTACATTTCCCGATTTAAAATTTGCTGTTTCAGCTCTTTCTTATGAGGGTGAAAACGCAATTCAGTATGCAGAAAAGCTCCTTACGGAAGGTATCGGAGCTTTTGCAGGCTTCGGAAGAATGACTTTTGCATATCCGACATTTTATAAAGATTTTCTTGAAACAGGAGCACTTGACAAAAGCAAAGTCTGCATAAAATGCAGTAAATGCTCCGAGCTTATGCGCGCAGGCACTGTTTCAGGCTGTGTTATCAGGGACAGCGAAACATATATGCCCTATTACAACAAGTTTGTTCTTAAAAAATAAGGAGAGAAAGCTATGGTTGCTATTGTTACGGGAGGCAGCAGAGGTATCGGCAAGGCTGTTGCCGAAGAACTGCTTAAAATCAATTACAGCGTAATTATTACGGCAAGAAACGAAAACGACGAAATCCAAAAACTGAAAAACGCTTATAAAAATAAGGTGTTTTTTGTTCCCTGCGATATTTCAGACACAGAAGACAGAAAAAGACTTTTCAGCTTTGCAGAAGCTACTTTCGGCAAAATTGACCTGCTTGTTAACAATGCAGGCGTTGCACCGAGAGAAAGAAAAGATATTCTTGAAATAACTCCCGAAGATTTTGATTTCCTTACAGATATAAATCTTAAAGGCACTTTTTTTGTTACACAGGAGCTTACCCCATTACTCATAAAAAACGAAAAGTCCAGAATTGTAAATATTTCTTCAATGTCCGCTTACACAGCTTCGGTAAACAGGGGCGAATACTGCATTTCAAAGGCAGGAATATCAATGATAACCAAGCTTTTTGCCGCAAGACTTGCTGAATACGGCGTAAGCGTTATTGAAATAAGACCCGGAATAATCGAAACGGACATGACGTCAAAAGTTAAAGAAAAATACGAAAAGCTTATTGCCGAGGGTATTACTCCTATAAACAGAATGGGACAGCCACAGGATGTGGCAAAATGCGTTGTTTCGGTTGCCCAGGGCAATTTTGATTTCTGCACAGGCACGGTTATTGACTGCGACGGCGGATTCAATGTGAGGCGCTTATGAGAAAGATATACAAATGCCTTATTATAGGCAGCGGTGCGGCGGCTTACAGCGCTGCTGACTGGCTGTACCGCGAAGGCATAGAAGATATTGCAATTATTACTGAAAACCGTCTTTCGGGCACGTCAAGAAATACAGGAAGCGATAAGCAGACTTATTATAAGCTCTCAATGGACGGCATCACTCCCGACAGCCCTTACAAAATGGCGTCGGATATGTTTTCCGGCGGCTCCTGCGACGGCGAAAAAATGTATATTGAAGCCGCAAACAGCCGTAAATGCTTTCTGCGTCTTTGCGATTACAATGTGGGCTTCCCTACTGACAGATACGGTTGCTACCCGGGCTACAAAACCGACCACGACAACACTCTGCGTGCTACCTCTGTAGGCCCTTTAACCTCAAAAATTATGACAGAGAAGCTTGAAATGGTTGTTACTGAAAATAATCAGACACCGCTTCTTGATAATTTTCTGGTTACAAAAATCCTTACAGCAGACGGCATATCATACGGCGTCAAAGTATTGAATCTCAAAAATGACAAAGAAGAAAATATTTATGCAGAGAACGTAATCTGTGCCACAGGTGCGCCTGCCTGCATTTATGAGGACAGCGTTTATCCTCTCTCCCAACACGGTATGACGGGTGTGCTTATTCAAACAGGTGTACGTATGTGCAACTTCACTCAATGGCAATACGGTATGGCTTCTGTGGATTTCAGATGGAACGTATCCGGCAGTTTTATGCAGGTTGTACCGAGATTTGTAAGCGTAGACAGCAACGGTAATGAATATGAATTTCTCTGCAACTATTTTGACGATATACATAATGCATACAGCTGTGTTTTCCTGAAAGGCTATCAATGGCCCTTTTCTGCTGACAGAGCAGAAGAAAGCTCAAAAATTGATCTGGCTGTACATAACGAGATGCTCAACGGAAGAAAAGTCTATCTCGATTACACCCGTAATCCCCACGGCTTTTCTTTTGACAAACTCTGCGATGAAGCAAGGGATTATATCGTCAGCGCAGACTGCTATGCCGAAACGCCGATTGAAAGACTCACAAAACTCAACAGCAAAGCCATTGACGTTTATCTCAGACAAGGTATAGATTTACGCAAAGATATGCTTCGCATAGCTATATGCGCTCAGCATAATAACGGCGGAGTTTTTACAGATTGTAATTTTGAAACGGATATTAAAGGACTTTATGTTATCGGAGAAGCGGCAGGCACATTCGGTCTTTCAAGACCCGGTGGCTCAGCGCTCAACGATACTCAGGTGGGCGGTCTTATGGCTGCAAAGCACATCAAAAGCAAAATATCAACCGTTTCAGCTCAAAAAAAACACCCCGACTTTGAAATAAAAGATAGAAATTTTATCAAATGCTCTGACATTGACTATTCACAGTTCAAAACAAAAATGAGTCAGGTGTCATCCTTTAAAAGAGATTACGAGGGGTGTGTTTCTCTTCTGGGTGAAATCAAAGCTGTGCTTGATTCTTACCCTCAGAAGCACAAAAGTCTTGCCGCGTACTATCTTGACAGGGATATGCTCATAAGCATGAAAGCACTTCTGGAAGCCATAATTTCAGAAAATCCGCTGACAGGCAGCCGCGGCGGTGCAATTTTCAAAAAAGACGGTGCAACTGTAAAAGAAAACACATATTACAGAGATTATCTGACCCTTACAAAAGACGGTCAGGTTGAGTTTTTAAAGGTTTCACCCGTTCCTTGTGAGCAAAAAAGCTTTGAATATTATTTAAGTAAAATAAGCGAAGGAGAAGTATTATGAACAGCAACAAAAGAATCGACATAAAAAGAGCAACAAACAAAGAAATTCTTGCGTTTTCACTTTTGCCACTCGGTTTTTTCTTTATTGACTGTACCGTTTATACAGTAATCAACTTTTATATGACAGACGTACTCAAATTGAGTATGGGACTCGTTTCTATTGTTCTTCTGGGTACAAAGGTATGGGATGCTGTCAATGACCCTATGATGGGACAACTTGTTGAACGTACAAGAACCAAATGGGGTAAATGCAGACCTTACATTTTGTGGATTCCCGCATTTTTTGCAATTACTACTGCCCTGCTTTTTCTCCCCGTAAGATTCCCCGAAAGCTGGAACATTATCACAAAGGACGGCACTAACTTAGGTAATGCAGGTAACTTTGTGTATATGCTCATTATGTACATGCTTTACATCACAGCGTATACAGCCATTGAAATTCCCCGCAACAGCCTTACTCCCCTTGTTTTCCCGCAGAAAGATACCCGAGTAAAAGCTGTTTCAATTTCAAACACAGTAGGCTCTCTGGGCACTATTCTTCCCTCAGTGCTTATATGGACAATGGCAGGTCTTCTGGGTAACGGTCAGAAGGATATGACCGATATGGGTTATTTTTGGTCTGCACTTATTTTTGCAGTTTTAGGTGCGACAATTATGATGGGGTCTTTCTTCGGCATAAAAGAAAAGGTATATATTCCGCCGAAAAAAGAAAAGTCTTCAAAAAATATAAAAATCATACTTAAAGATAAGCGTATTGTTATGCTTCTTATTGCCGCATTTTTTAACGGTATAATCAACATAGGTGCTATTTTCCTTTCATATTTTGCAAGATGGAACTGCATCGGAATCCTGCCTATGGATAAGATAAACCTCTTTATTGAGGGTATTGTAGGCAAGAATCCCAATATTGATGCGGTCGCCATTCTTCCCACGCTTCTTTCTGTAATGAGCGGTGCATCATATATGCTCTCAATGCTTCTTGTTCCGCCTCTGCTTAAAAAGATGTCAAAGAAACAGCTGTGGATATGGATGTCAGTTCTCGGCGCAGCTGCAAATATTATCGTGTACATAATCGGTATTTACGTTGTGCCTTACAACACGATTCCCGGCTTTATTCTTTACGCCGTTCTCCGATTCTTCACCAATTTCCCTGTTGGCATGAGTACGGTGCTTATCGTTTCAATAATTGCCGATGTAACCGACAGCGTTGAAATGGAAAAGGGTGAGCGTCTTGAAGCTACGGTTTATTCATTTAAAGGCCTGCTTTTCAAGGTTTCTGCCGCAGTTTTCAATGTTGTTGTGCTTCAGGTTATCGATATTTTAGGCTATAATGCAGAAAAAATGGAAATCATCACCGAAAATGTAACAAAACCTCTTATCTCATCCACCGTTCAGGCAAGCATCATCGACGGTGTAAACTACACCACTCTTCTCAACGGTATATTCTTTATGCTGACCGCTATGGGCGCAATAGGACTTATACTGCAGGCGATTCCTATGTTCTTCTTTAAATTTGACGAAAATGAAATGGATGAAAAGCTTCAGCAGTACAGAAAAGCAAAAGAGCTTGAAATGGATGCGGCTTTTTCGGAGGCACAAAAATGAACAGCTTCAAACTCGGTCTTTGCAGTGTTACTTTCAGAAAAAAGAGCGCAGAAGAAATTATTGAAATTGCAAAAAAATCAGGAATAGGCTACATAGAATGGGGCGGCGACGTTCACGTAAAAAGCGTTGAAGATGCAAAAAAAGTAAAAGTGCTCTGCGATAAAGAAAACATAAAAATCAGCTCCTACGGAAGCTATTTCAACAGTGCAGCCTACGACGAAGATAAATGGGTTGCAATCTGCAAAATCGCAAAGGCTATGGGTGCTTTTTCCGTAAGAATCTGGCTGGGCAAAAAGGACAGCGAAAAAACAGACAACGACGAATACCTTGTATTGCTTGAAAACACAAAAAAAATGTGTGATATTGCCGCTGAATACGGTATTACGGTATGTCCCGAATGCCACGATAACACCTTCAACAATAACACAGATGCGATTTTACGATTTAAGAAAGATTTGCAAAGGGAAAATTTTAAAACCTACTTTCAGTCAAGATATTTCCGTATGGAATACGACCTTGACCGCATTGACAGAACCTTTGATTTCATTCTGAATGTTCATATATCATACCGCGACTTAAAAAAAGAGCAGCTGTTCAGAAAAAAGGACAGATATTACCTTGATACTCTGCTGAAAAAGCTTAAAAGTAAAAATTTTGACGGTATCGTTATGATAGAATTCGTTGATTTCGACAGTAAGAACGCATTTTTCAGGGACATAAGAAAACTGAAAAGCTATGGCAATAAGGAGAAATGATTATGATGAATTTTAATAAAGCAACGGAACTTTACAAGGCAGAACCTACAAAAGAAAAGCTTTACGAAGTATCCGAACTGCTTCTTAAAGAAATGACTGTAAAAGAAAAAATCCGTATGCTTCAGGGCCACGCTATGGGCGTAACCATAAAAAATTTCCTTACAAAAGGCAGATTTTATAACGGAGAAGCATACCCTGCAGGCGGCTGTAAAAGATTAGGTATTCCGCCTGTGTTATTCACCGATGGTCCCCGTGGTATCGTTATGAAAAAATGCACCTGTTTCCCCGTTTCAATGCTTCGCGGTGCGGCATTCGATGATGAGCTGGAATACCGCGTAGGTGAGGTTTTTGCAAAGGAAGCTTCTGCTCTTGACGCAAACCTTTTTGCAGGTGTATGTATAAATCTTCTTCGCAATCCCATGTGGGGCAGAGCGCAGGAAACATACGGTGAAGACCCTTATCTGCTCGGCAGAATGGGCGCGGCTCTTACAAAAGCTATGCAGGACAACGGCATAATTGCCTGTCCCAAGCATTATGCTCTTAACAGCATTGAAGATCTCCGTTTCAGCGCAAATGCAATAGCCGATGAACGAACACTCCACGAGGTATATCTCCCCCACTTTAAAAAATGCATTGATGCGGGTGCTATGTCCATTATGGGAGCATATAATAAAGTCAACGGCACATACGCCTGCGAAAACAAAAAGCTCCTTACGGATATTCTCAGAGAGCAGTGGGGATTTGACGGTTTTGCTTTATCTGACTTTTTCTACGGCATATACGATGCAGTAAGAAGCCTTAAATCGGGTATGGATGTGGAGATGCCTTATCTTTTCCGTTATTCAGTTTTATCACTCAAGCTCAAAAAAGGCGAAATCACCGAAAAGGATATTGATACCGCCGCGGCAAGAGTATTAAGAGCGCTTATATCCACATTACCTGCCTATAAAAAACAGCCCGAATCCGTAATTCTTTCAAAAGAGCATATAAAACTTGCAAGAGAAACTGCAACAAAAGGTATGGTGCTTCTTAAAAATAAGGATAACGTATTACCCTTACCTGCTGATATAAAAATTGCAGTTGTAGGCAGATATGCAAACAAAAGAAATACAGGCGACCACGGAAGCAGTAATGTTTTCAGTCCATACGCAATAACACTATACGAGGGTATGTGCAACCGTTTCGGCGAAAACAATGTTTCACTTTATAACGGATGTAACGTTCAGGATGCAGTAAAGGCTTCGGCAGACTGCGACTACATTCTTGTATGCGTAGGCAGCGACTGGCTTCAGGAGGGTGAATTCCTTGTAAACTTAGGTAATGTAAAGAAAAAGCCGAAAGGCTCGGGCGGAGACAGAGCTGACCTTCACATTCCCGAAGAAGACGTACAGCTTATAAATGGACTTTCCTGTCTCGGCAAAAAGCTCGTTGTGAACATTATGGGCGGCAGTGCATACATAATCAAGGACTGGATTGACTGTGCAGATGCTGTTATAATGTCATTTTACAGCGGACTTGAGGGCGGTAATGCTCTTGCCGATATTCTCAGCGGTGATGTTACACCTGCAGGCAAACTGCCTTTCACAATAGCAAAAGAAGCAGACGATTATCCGCCCTTCCTGCATCTTGGTACAAAAAATAAAGATATTGAATACGGCTACTATCACGGCTATACACTTTTTGATAAGCTCGGCAAAGAGCCTCATTTCCCCTTTGGGTTCGGTCTTTCTTATACAGATTTTGAAATCAGTGATATTTCTCTTAAAAATGACGACAAAAAAATCACAGTCAGCGTGAACATCAAAAACAAAGGCGACTTTGACGGTGATGAGATTATTCAGCTTTATGTCGGCAGTGAAAACACAGCTGTTGACAGACCCGTCAAGCTTCTTAAAGGCTTCAGGCGCGTTACCGTAAACAAAGGTGAATCGGCTGTTATTGAGGTGTCGGCTGATGTTGAAGACATCAGATTCTACAATCCCGAAACAGCTGAATGGGTACTTGATGATACTTATACTGTTTATATCGGTACAGACAGCAGAAATGTTATTGAAGCGGGGAAAATCAGCTTTTGATTTTATGAGGTAGGATTATGAAAAATAGCCAATATTCGCCCGATAAGTTTATGTCGGGTCTTTACGGCAAACTCAAAAATGAGCCATACAAAAACGCATCTTCTGCGGAAGATGTGCTTGCAATCGGCAAAGAAATCAAAGATAAGGCGCGAATGCTTTTTCCAATAGATAAATTCTGCAATCTTAATGCAGAAACAGAGCTTATAAAAGCTGCAGATGCACTTGATTATCCCGATTATACATTGCAGAAGTATTCACTTGAAATATGCGACGGATTGGTTACTGCCGTATATGTGCTTATACCGAAGAATCTAAGCAAAAAAGCTAACGGCGTTGTGGCTCTTTGCGGCCACGGCTACGGAGTAAGGCAGATTCTCAACATTTCAAAAAGAGGCAACAAAAAGCATTTAAGATACATTGACAATTATCAGAAGAATTTTGCCGTTGAGCTTGTAAAAAGAGGCTGTGTAGTTATTGCTCCCGAGCTTTTCGGTTTTGGCGAAGCAAGACTTACCTCTGATTTATGGAAACCTTTTTACATAAGCTCCTGCGATGAGCTTTCACATCATCTGCTCCCCTACGGACTTACAACGGCGAGTGTAAGAATCGCTCAAGCACTTATGTGTGCCAAAGTTCTTCGGGATATGGATTCGGTTGACAGCAACAAGGTATCCCTTATGGGAATTTCCGGCGGCGGTCTTACTGCTCTTTATGCGTCGGTGCTTGACGACAGCATTTACAAAACCGTTATATGCGGATATGTAAACACTTTCAGGGACAGCATACTTTCCATGTGGCACTGCCCCGACAATTACATTCCCGGAATACTTGAGATGGGCGAAATTTACGATTTTGCTTCGGCACTCGCGCCTAAAGAGCTTTTTATTGAATCGGGTAATAAAGACAAGCTTTTCCCCATTGGTGCAAGCGAAACAGCACACAAAAACATCAAAAGGATATACGAACTTGCAGGAGCAAAGGATAAACTGCATATTGATGTTTTTAACGGCAAACATTCAGTCTGCGGACGCAAATCCTTTGATTGGCTTGCGGAATAACTTAATATTGACATTCCCTATGCAGAAGCGTATAATTATAAAAAAATTACCGAAAGGCAGGTGGACAAAATGATGATGAATCTTAATTTCCAAAATCGGAGAGCCGTTTTGTCCGTTTGCGATTGATGTAATTTATATCTTTCTGTGAATTGCAGGCATCTCCGTTTCGGAGGTGCCTTTTATTATTTTGGAGTTTAAAATGATTACACTAACCGAATATCTGAATAACCCTTGCGGAACATTATCCATTCCATATTGGAAAGCTAAAAGAATAACAATTCCACCAGATATGAAGATTCTTCACAACAGAGATTTTTCATCCGATATATTATGCAAATACACCGACGAAAAATATTTTCGTTTGTATCACAACCTTAATGTTATACCCAAAATCGCAACGGATGATTTTGAAATCACAACCGCAACACAAAAAGATATAAAAGCAATCGTGCAGATAATCAACGATTCATATACGGATATTTCGGTAAACAAGGAACTTATCAAAAGCTACACCCAAACACCTGTTTACAACGAAAACTTATGGATAATGGTTAAAGAAAAAGCAACCGGCAATTTTGTCGGTTGCGGTTTAGCTGATTATGACACAGAAGTAAAAGAACTTGTACTTGAATGGATACAAGTGTTACCTGAATACCGTGGCAAGAAAATCGGACAGTTAATTGTAAACGAACTGCTGTTCAGAATGAAAGATGTTGCAGATTTTGCAACTGTTTCGGGTAAAGTAGATAACGAAACAAATCCCGAAGCACTATACAGAAAATGCGGATTTGTCGGCAATGATGTATGGCACATTCTGCATAAGAAATGAGGCTCGACAATGCAATACAAAGCAATATTCTTTGACCGTGATGGAACGCTGACATATTTCACAGCTGAAAAAGAAGCGTGGCGAGATAAACAAATAAGCAGTTGGAGCGGCAAGCCGTTTGAGCTGGATTACAATAAAATGATGGCTTTGTTTCACCTTGCAAGCGAAGGCAGAAAGCATTGGTACAAAACGCTTGATGACGAACGAGATTTTTTCAGAAGATATTACTATCACCTTCTGGTCGGTGAGGGTGTAAAGGAAAACGTTAAAGAAAAAGCGGATTGCCTTTTGAATGAGCTTTGGTGCAACGGTGACAGAGCTTTGTTTTCAGAAACGGTTGAGGTGCTTGAATATTTTAAAAGCCGTGGCTACAAAATGGGAATTATCAGCGATACATCGCCGTCGCTTGAATTCACTTTGCAACAGCTTGGTATTGCAAAATACTTCACATCGTTTACTGCGAGCTCGTTGGTCGGTGCTGGAAAACCGAGTCCGATTATTTTCAACGCTGCACTCGAAGCACAAGGTGTAACCGCATCTGAAAGCATATTTGTTGACGATTGCAAAGAAGAAGCCTTTGGTGCAAGAAAGCAAGGTTTTACTGCTTTTTATCTTGACCGAAGCGGAGAAAACAACGAAGAATGGACAATACACAATCTGAAACAGTTGATTGATTTTGTTGAGGAATAATTATGAATAATAATAGTTTGAATTGGACTTTTGATACTGTTGCAGATACCTACGAAAAACTGCGACCAGGATATGTTGATGAGTTGTATCGGACTATCTTTGATTATGCACCAATCAATAATACAAGCCGTGTTGTTGAAATAGGCATTGGCGGCGGTCAGGCAACTTTACCTTTTCTTAAAACTGGTTGTGAACTTATTGCAGTTGATTACGGCGAAAACTTTTGTGAAATTTGCCGTGAGAAATTTAAAAGCTATCCAAACTTTTCTGCTGTTTCGGGAAAGTTTGAAGATGTTGAGTTTAACGGTGAATATGACTTGATTTATTCTGCATCGGCATTTCATTGGATACCTGAAGGAATCGGTTATAAAAAGGTTTATGATATGCTGAAAGACGGCGGTGTTT
>JAZSLJ010000029.1:0-40553 GCA_045535305.1 Acutalibacteraceae bacterium | reverse complement strand
AGTGTCGGGATTTTCAGGTCATCGTATGCCCAGAAGTTTGAGCCACCCTTGAAACTGTACTTTCTTGCTTCTTCAAAAGTAGCTTCCTTGATTTCACCGTACTCGCAGAAGTATTTATCAACAGTATCGTTATGAAGCAATACCCAAACGCCGTCCTTTGTGCGCTGAATGTCACACTCTGCAGAGTAGTAACCGAGTCTTACTGATTCTTCGTAAGCAGGGATTGTATTTTCGGGTGCGATTGATGTAACTCCGCGGTGAGCTGTCATATAAATCGGGTCTTCAGGTGTGTCAACACCCTTGCCTGCAATAGATATAACTTCAGTCGGTCTGTTGAAAAGCTTTACCACGTGTATAAAAGGTAAAAACTTACACTTAAAAATCGGTGCTAAAACATTTGTGATAATCTTGTTATACTTTGCGTTCATTTTAATCATTCTTTCTTTATTAATTTAACCCCTCTGTCACTTCGTGACATCTCCCCTTACAGTGGCGACTAAAAAAGTAATCGACGGTTTTACAGCTTTTCGCTTCTGTATGTACAAATAATACCATATCCAAATTTTACTGTCAACGGATAAACAAAAAAGTGAGCGTCCGAAGACACTCACTTAATTGATTATTTGAACTTTCTCTTACGAGCAGCCTCAGACTTCTTCTTACGCTTTACTGACGGCTTTTCATAGTGTTCTCTTTTACGAACTTCCTGAATAACGCCGTCTCTTGAAGTCTGTCTCTTAAATCTTCTGAGAGCGTTATCTAAAGATTCGCCTTCCTTAACTTTTACCTGACTCATTCTATTCCCTCCCTCCGCTACTTGCAGGGGCAATTTTCTAATATACAACTCATTTTAACATACAGATTTCTGAATGTCAATAAGATTTTTTGCGTTTGCCCAAAATTTCTGCGGAGAAAGGCAGTTGTTATCTTACAACAATGTTAACAAGTCTGCCCTTGACGTAAAGCTCCTTGACAATCTGTTTGCCTTCGATAGCCTTTGCAACATTTTCGTCCTTCTTAGCGAGGGCGATTGCATCAGCAGCCTCGATTTCAGCGGGAATCATAAGCTTTGCACGTACCTTACCGTTGATCTGAGCAACGATTTCGATTTCATCGTCAACACACTTAGCTTCGTCAAAGTCCACCCAGTTGCCGTTAGCGAGCATACCGCCGAAGTTCTGCTGTGCCCAGATTTCCTCTGTAACGTGAGGAGCAAACGGATTGAGAAGTGTAACGAAGGTCTTAAGCTCAGCCTTATTGATTGCACCCTTGTCATAGATTGCATTGAGGAGTGTCATCAAAGCGGCAATAGCTGTGTTGAACTTCATATTTTCAATATCTTCAGTAACCTTTTTGATTGTCTTGTGGAAAGCTGACTCAAGCTCTTTTGAGTATTCGTCGCCGTCCGTGAGGATATCCTGAAGGCCCCATGTTCTGTCGATGAATCTCTTGCAGCCCTTAACTGATGAAGCTGACCACGGAGCAGCCTTTTCATAGTCACCCATAAAGAGAACGTATGAACGAAGAACGTCTGCACCGAACTCGTCAACAACATCATTCGGGTCAACAACATTACCCTTTGACTTACTCATCTTGTCACCGTCAGGACCAAGGATAAGACCCTGAGCTGTACGCTTTGCATAAGGCTCATCGTTCGGAACAGCACCGATATCATAGAGGAACTTGTGCCAGAAACGTGAGTAAATCATATGACGTGTAACGTGCTCCATACCGCCGTTGTACCAGTCAACCTGACCCCAATATCTGAGCTTTTCGATATCTGCGAGTGCGTTTGTGTTGTTCGGGTCGATGTAGCGCAGGAAGTACCATGATGAACCTGCCCACTGAGGCATTGTATCTGTCTCACGCTTTGCATCGCCGCCGCACTTCGGGCACTTGCAGTTAACGTATGAATCAATCTTTGCGAGCGGGCTTTCACCGTCTGAACCCGGCTCGAAGTTTTCAACCTTAGGCAGTTTGAGCGGAAGCTCTTCGTAAGGAACAGCAACCATACCGCACTTTTCACAGTGAACAATGGGAATCGGCTCGCCCCAGTAACGCTGTCTGTTGAATGCCCAGTCCTTCATCTTGTACTGAACACCCTTTTCACCGATACCGTTCTTCTGGAGATAGTCAGCCATTGTATCGATAGCTTCACGCTTTGATGTGATACCGTTGAGGAATTCTGAGTTTACAAGCTCGCCCTCACCTGCATAAGCAGCCTCTTCGATGTTACCGCCCTTGATAACCTCGATGATGTCGATGCCGAACTTCTTTGCGAAGTCATAGTCACGGTCATCGTGTGCGGGAACAGCCATGATAGCGCCTGTACCGTAACCCATCATAACGTAGTCTGATATGTAAATCGGGATTTCCTTACCGTTTACGGGGTTGATTGCGGAGATACCGTCAATTCTTACACCTGTCTTGTCCTTTACGAGCTGAGTTCTCTCGAACTCTGTCTTCTTTGCGCATTCTTTTCTGTAAGCTTCGATGTCTGCCATATTTGCGATACGGTCAGCATACTTGTCAATCATCGGATGCTCGGGAGCCATAACCATAAATGTTACGCCGAAAAGAGTGTCGGGACGTGTTGTATAAACCTTGAGCTTCTCGTCATCTGAGCCCTTTACCTCGAAATCAACGAAAGCACCTGTTGACTTGCCGATCCAGTTCTGCTGCTGAAGCTTTACGTTGGGAAGGTAGTCAACTTTTTCAAGACCTTCAAGGAGCTTGTCGGCATACTCTGTGATACGAAGGTACCATACATCCTTTGACTTCTGCACGATGTCTGAGTGGCAGATGTCGCACTTACCGCCCTGAGAGTCCTCGTTTGAAAGAACAACCTTGCATGACGGGCAGTAGTTAACGAGAGTCTTGTCTCTGAAAGCGAGACCGTTTTCGAACATCTTGAGGAAAATCCACTGTGTCCACTTGTAGTAATCCTCCTGTGTTGTATCAACAACTCTTGTCCAGTCGAAAGAGAAACCTACTCTCTTGAGCTGGCTTGAGAACTTTTCGATATTCATATCGGTTACCTGACGGGGGTGGATACCTGTCTTGATAGCGTAGTTCTCAGTCGGGAGACCGTAAGCGTCAAAGCCGATCGGGAACATTACGTTGTAACCCTGCATTCTTCTTTTTCTTGAAACAACCTCAAGACCTGAATAAGCCTTGATGTGTCCGACGTGCATACCTGCACCGCTGGGATAAGGGAACTCTACGAGAGCATAGAACTTCGGCTTTTCAGAAAAATCTTCCGCATGGAAAACGCCTTCCTCTTCCCACTTATCCTGCCATTTTTTCTCTGTTGATTTAAAATCATAACCCATTTCAATATTCCTCCGAGTCTGATACAGCGTGGTGCTGTTAACATTAAAATTTATGCAAATTCACGGGCGGATAATATCCGCCCCTACGAATTATTTTTACATAATCAATCCGGTGTGACGATGTCTGAGATATCAACCTTTGCGGCATCGCCCCAGAGTCTTTCGAGGTTGTAATACTCTCTTGACTGCGGGTCAAAAACGTGAACGAGAACACAACCGTAATCGAGGAGAATCCAACCTGTTGCTCTGCCCTCGATATGGTCGGGCTCAACGCCGAGCTTTCTCATCTCTTCGTCAACCTCATCTGCAAGCGCACGGACGTGTGTGTTCGACGTACCGCTTGCAATTATGAAATAATCTGAAACAATTGTAAGCTCCTGAGTCTCAATAAGCTCAAGGTCAATCGCCTTTTTGTTGTCAAGAATCTTAATTATATTTCTTGCTGTTTCAAGTGATGTCATTATCTCTTTCCTCCTTGCTTTTTCATCACTGCCTCGTTGTAAAGGTCAAGGCTGTCAGGATGAATGACACTTCCCCTTCTCACAAGGTCAGGTATACCAAACTCCAACGCATAAAGCACCGCTTCATCCATAGACTCGTCGCAAAGCTTACGCATAACGTCTACGTCTTTGTAATCGCGTTCGGCTGATATGTAGTCTGCAAGATAAACTATCTTTTCAAGCAGAGTCATATTTGCCCTGCCCGTTGTATGATATCTGACGGCAAGAAAAAGCTCTCTGTCGTCAATACCCATTACTTTTTTGATATAAGCCGCTCCTGCAATCGCGTGCCAGAGTTTTCTGTTTGCACGTTCCTCGGGCAGAAGCTCAATGCCCACCTCAGTTATAACCGCCAGCTGTTCCTCGGGGGAGGAATTTTTCATAACGTCGTGCAGAAGTCCTGCCGTGTATGCCTTATCCGCATCTCCGCCGTACTTTTCAGCGAGATACCTTGCGCTCTCGGCAACATTCAGACTGTGCTGAAAGCGTCCGAGCTCCAGCTTCGACCTTATGAGCTCAATGATTTTTTCATCAGTCCAGCCGTTCAAAGATATAACTCCTTTTCTCTTATGTATTCCATTACCTGCGTATCAACAAGACCCTCGACATTTTCGCCGTTTTTAACCGCTTCGCGTATCTGCGTTGAGCTTATCTCAACGGGGTCAAAGTTGCAGATAATGAATCTGTCTTTTTTGTCGGGAAAATATTCTTCAATATATTCCGACAGCATGCTTTCGTCAATATCATCACTGCGGGTCACCGCACAGATTTTCACGTGTGACAGAATCACATCGGGATTCAGCCACGTGTGGAAAGACAACAGCATATCAGAGCCGACAAGGAAAATCAGTTCATCGTCGGGATACATTCCGTGAAGCAGAGTTACTGTCTCGTAAGTGTAGCTTCTGCCTCCGCGGGAAATTTCTGTATCGCTGACCTCAACACCTTCATCGTCCCTGAACAACAGCTTTAACATATTCAGTCTGTGCTCAGCCGCGGACGTTTCACGGTCCTTGTGCGGAGGTGTTGCGGTCGGAATTACAATAAGCTTATCGAGCGAGAGCGTAACTCTCAGCTCGTCAGCATATTTCTTGTGTCCTGTATGCGGAGGGTCAAACGTGCCTCCGAAAATACCGATTCTCATTACTTGATATTTACCTTGTTCTTCATTACATAACGTGTTGCGAAGAAGAATGCCACACCTGCAACAACAGAAATGAGGAGACTTGCAAGGTCAACATAGGTGCCGTAAAGTGACATATTCTTGAAGTCTGTAATCAGTCTGTAGGTATTGTTTTCAACAGAGAGACCGAAAACAACATCTCTTGTGATGAGTGACGTAATACCCTCAACGATATAAATAATTGCACCTGAGAACACAATTGTCCAGAGGAGATAGTGCTTCTGGAAAAGTCTTGTGTTTGCAAGGCTGATTGCAAAGTAAATCTCGATTGCAACAATAGCAAAACGGACAAAAATTGTAATCATCGTAATGAGTGCTGATGTGATTGTTGTTGCCAGCGACTTGCCGCCGAGAATCATCGGAATCATCTGCTCTATGAGCTCATAGCTTTCCTCGCCGAGAACATCCTGTTTGACAACAACAAATGTAATTACAACCGTACCGAGAAGGCAAAGGAAAGCCGCAATATACCACACAGCTGAAACAATCACCTTTGACGCAAGCAACGATGTGCTTTTTACGGGGAGGGTGAATGAGAGATAACCCTGGTCACCGTAAAGAGTTTTCTGGAAATTGGTAATCATCACGATTGTTGTAAGGAAGAAGCTGCAGAAGGAAATCATCATCAGAAGGAAAATTCCGATAAGCTGTCCGTTTGACGGGTCAGCATCTGCCGCGTTACGTCCGATGTAGTATGAACCGAGAAGATATCCCATAATTACAAGAACGACCGCATAGAGGACGCCCATAATTCTTCCCGTTGAAATAAATTCATTTTTAAGAAGCTTACCAAACATTACGGAACACCTCCCTGAAAAGATCTTCAACAGATTTTCCGTTTTCTCTGATTTTTGCAACATCAGTGTTAACGGCAACATTGCCGTCCTTGACCATAATTACGCGGTCAAGGATTTTTTCAATGTCATAAATAAGGTGTGTTGAGAGAAGAATTGTTGAATCCTGTGCCTGATTCTTAAGGATTGTGTCAAGAATGAAATCTCTCGATACAACGTCAACACCGCCGAGAGGCTCGTCAAGGATATAGATATCCGCCTTACGGCACATAACAAGAACAAGCTGCAATTTTTCCTGCTGACCCTTTGACATAGTTTTGATTTTCTGCTTGATATCAAGGTCAAATGTCTTAGCCATTTCTATTGCTTTTGCCTTGTCAAAATTTTTATAGAAATCTGCCATATAGTTGATGGCCTGCTTCGGTGTCATCCACGGTGCAAGATAGTTTCTTTCGGGAAGGTATGCAACAACCTTCTTGGATTCAACGCCGGGCTTCTGTCCGTTGATAAGAACTTCGCCCTCATAGTCGTTGATAAGTCCGACAATTATCTTGATCATCGAAGATTTACCGCAACCGTTCGGTCCGAGAAGACCAACGATACTGCCCTTCGGCACGTCAAAAGAAACGCCGTGGAGAACCTGATGGTTGCCGTAGCTTTTCTTAAGGTTTCTGACTTTTAATAAAGCCTCACTCATTTTGTATATTCCTCCAATCCCGAGGATTCGGGTTATTAATCTTCAGCCATTCTGGCTTCTTTAATCATATCGTCTGTAATCTTTGATTCACCGTGTTTAACGAAGAAAAGGAAGAATATCGCAAACGCGAACATAATCGGGCTGTAATAGAACAGCGACATATACGTTCCTGCGAACATTCTGATGAAACCGTAAACAATCGGAGCCGCAATCTGTGCGGAGAAGGTTGCTGTGTAGTAGTAACCTGTGAATGTGCCGACCTTATCGATACCGCCGATATCAAGAACGAGAGGAAGGGTGTTAACTGTGATGAACATATTAGCAGCACCGCCGAGGATAAGAACGGGATAGATAAGAACGCGGAGAATCTTTGTGATACCTGCAACTGATTCGGAAATTGCATTAAGAGCCGCACCGAAGTCCGCACTGTCGATAGCGAGAATCTTTTCAGCAACACCGATAACAGCAGTCTCTGTAGCCTCACCTGCATTTTCTGCAAAGTACTTGTCGAACTCAACATAATACTCAGCGCCGTCAAAAGTACCGCCCTGCTTGTATTCGATGTACTTATCCATTGTGATAACTTCTGCCTCTGAAAGCTCTCTGCCCTCTTCCTTTGCAAGGTCGCTGATTTCAGAGTTGTATGCATTTACCTGATCGTTAACTGCGATATATGCGTTGTTAACCTCGACATAATCCTTGATTGAAAGGTCTTTTCCGCCGAGCATTACAAGGAACACTGCGAAGAATACGATGAATGCGGCAAGGAAAACTGAAATACCGCCGAGGATTGTCTTTTTTCTGCCGAATTTCTTACCGAGCTTACCTGCAGGAATAGCTGCAACACCTGAGCAGACAGCAAAGATGAGCATAATGAAGGTAGCCTCGGAGGTGATCATATGAAGAATTTCCTGAGCAAAAAGTGAGAAGAATGTTGTAATAGCGTTAGTGCCGCAGAAGAGGAAGAAGAGACAGCCGAGCATAAAGATGAGACTCTTTCTCTCAGCGCCTGAAAGCTTCTCAGCTTTGAGAGCAGCCTTATGAGCCTTTGCAGCTTCCTTTTCAGCCTTTCTCTTTGCCCTTTCGTCAGCGTACTGATTAGCTTCGCCCTTGAGACGGATGCTTGTATCCTCTTCCTTAACAAAGAAGAGAAGAACGAACATACCGATAATCATAACGAGAGAACCGATAAAGAAAACATACGGGAAGGAAAGTGTTTCGTTTGCTTTGATTTCTGCGTTTGTGTAGCCTGCGATGAGTGTGCAGAGTGCGATACCGATTGTACCTGCAACCATACCAACCGCTGAACCGATACCGCCCATAAGGTTGATAACTGCGTTACCCTCGGAACGAAGGTGCGGCGGTGTGAGGTCGGGCATAAGTGCAACAACAGGGGCACGCCACAGGGACATTGAGAAAACGAAGAGAATAACCACTGCCATTGTAGCGAAAAGTCTTGCTTCGCCCTGAACATTAAGCGCAACTATAGGAATAAGTGTGAAAAGAAGTGCCGAAATCGGAGCACAGCCTACGATGAACGGACGGCGCTTACCGAGCTTTGAATGACAGTTGTCGGAAAGCTTACCGAATGTCGGCTGGAAGATAACACCGAAGATGTTATCGAAGGTCATAATGATACCGATGAACAACGGAACGAGCGTGAAACCGCCGTTGAGAGCAACCGTGCTTTCGCCCTGTGCCTCGGCGAACTTGCCGATCCACGGAATAGCCTTGCCGAGTGCCTCACTCCAGCTGGCAATCATAGCACTTTCGGAAAGAATCTTGTTGAGAATCTTTGTGATGTACGGGTCATAAATTGCCCATGCGATTGATGTTGCAAGGAAGCCGAAACCTGTCAGTATGGTCTTCGGGTAATTAAGCTTCATTTTTGCATCTTTCTCTGCCATAAAAACATCCCTTTCAAAACAATTTGCATTTGAATTTTGTTTTCATTCAACCTATCAGTCTGAGACCTGCCCTATATTCAAAGCACAAAACCCCATTTAACTGTATAGATATCGTTATTATAACACTTTTACAGCCTTTTGCAAATCCTTTTGATATTATTTTTCGTAAATTTTGAAAAATATTTTATAACAACATACTCTTTTCTTCACAACAGATAATCGCACGAAAAAATTAATGAGATATAAAACAAAATAAAAGTTTTTGTAAACAAAAAACGTGCCCTTATACGGACACGAAATAAAGTATATAGCGGCACCGCACAAACTTCCCGTACAGCATTTTGCAGGAAATGCCTTCTGCAAGTATGTCGGCAAATTCGGGTTTGTAGAGTTCTTTAATAGAGAGTTTTTCAGGCCCCCTTGCCTAAAGGGGGCTGGCACGACGAAGTCGTGACTGGGGGATATTTTTGAAAACAACAAATCTGTAAAAGTATCCCTCCGTCTTTTGCTTTGCAAAATCCACCTCCCTTTAGGCAAGGGAGGCAACGCACTATTAAAACTGTGCAAAAAATATCCCGACAAACCCGAATTTGTTGAAATCTCCTGAGTGTACATAACGCAAAAACGCAAGGCAGAACACCCCGCCTTGCGATGCTTTTATATTTTCTTTTTCATCAACCCGTGCCTGTTGCAATAGATGTACAGAAAACCTCTTCCGCGCAGCTGCATACGTGTTTCGGCATTGCCCTCGGGATAGAATTTGACAAACTGTATTCTGTCCGAGGTGACGTGGGCAATAAACGAAATGAAATGCGTTTTCGTCATATCGTGCCTGACGGTTATAAAGCTTTCGTCCTCTACCCTTTCAATTATTATTTCGTGCATATCGTCAACATCCTCAGCCTCAAGCGGCGGCAGAGTTATTCCGCAGCAGCTCACAACCGCATCACCCGTGGAGCGGATGATGTTTCCGCAGACGGGACAGACGTAGAATTTCGATCGCAGAATATTTGCGGAAATATTTTTATTGTTGACCGTATCCCCTGACATCAGCTCCATAACAGAAACACCGAGAGCCTGGCTCAGCGGCTCAATCAGCGTGATATCGGGCAGACCCTTTGCCGTTTCCCATTTTGATACAGCTTTACTGCTGACACCGATTTCCTCGGCAAGCTGTTGCTGAGTCTTTCCTTTCGACTCTCGCAAGCGTTTGATTGTTGCACCCGTGATATATGTATTCATAGCTTTCTCCTTGAGATTGTTTGAATTAATTATAACTCCGACCGCAACAATTGACAACCTACGCTTGGTGGAATATGATGTAAATACCACACCCCGCCCATGCAAGCTCGGACGGGGTGATTTATTATCAATCTTTAAAAACTTTCTTTATCGCTTCGAGGTAGCCGTAGCCGTAAAGGTCATCGGGTTGGAGGTAGCTCGTCTCCGTCCACTCATTCCAGCTGTTGACCGTGATAAACGGAGCTTTCATAATGCCCTTGCTCGTTGATTCGTCAGCAAAGGCCTTGATTTTTTCACACGCAACCTCGAAAAGCTCCGGTGTGTTGTTTTTAACAACGCCGGGAACGAAGTCATAAAATCTGACATTATTATCCCAGCCGACACTGATGTTCGGGTAATACGGAACATTCAGCTTTTCCGATTCGCTTACAATCTTGTCCGCATAGGCCTCCGTAATATCTGCATACTCACCATCAAAATGTACGCAGCCTCCCCAATTATAATTCGTCACGGAATCGATGCCGAGGAAATCGTACATATCAGCAGAAGTAACACCCTTCTGAGAGTCGCTGTCGCTCAGCCAGCTGAACACACGGTCACGCCAGTGCACAACCTGAAAATGCAGACCCTTGAAGCCTGCTTTGACAGTCTTACGGCGGAATTCGTCAAGTCCCTTCCGGCACTCGTCACTTGTACCGAAGGAACGGATAAAATTATCGATATCAAAAATCATATAAACGGGACATCCGTCAATGCAGTAATAATTTTCTTTTTTAAAATATTTCTCAATCGTTCTGTCGCAGATATCCGAAAAAATCTCAGGCGTAACAACTCCGCTCCAGATAACCGTCGAAAGGTCTCTGTCGGAATTCCGCTTGTCCCACAGATGTGTTGCATCGTGATTTGCCCACATAAGCATAAATTTCATATCCGTATTGTTACGGGCTTTGAGGAAACCGTCATTAAGACAGTTTTCAAGAAACGGGCGGTTATCGTACCAATACCAGTCATAGATAAACACATTGACACCGTGTGATACGGCACAGTCAATCTGCATTTCCATAACCCTGCTGTCCGCCTCATTGACGTATCCCCACGTCGGGATACGGGGCCATCGGCAACCCTCGTAGCCTTTGTTTGTCATCGCCTTGACGGTCTGCCATTCGCCGTAACCCTCGGGCCAGAAAATGCGTGTGCGCGGCTCGTCACCCGTGTATGACGGCCAGATAAACGCTGCTATATCGTATTTCATAACCATACCTCCGTTTCTTTTTTCAGTATAGCACAAGCACGCTTAAACATCAATATGCACATTTTTGTTGTTGTAGTTTCATTGTGTTTGTGGTGTAAGCTGTTAATCAATAACGACTAAAAATACAATTCTATAAAACGCCCGTACACAATAAGGTGTTTTCGAATATTCAGGTGAAAAAATGAACCATTCAGTAAGCAAAAAGATATATCAAAGGACAGAACACGGCAGATTTTCAGATGGATACTCCTGATTATCTGTGCCGCCGCGGCATTTGCTTCAAGAGTCTTCTCGGACAAGGTCAGCTTATACAACAAACAAATTCTAAAATCTTTGGTTTAGATAAATGTTTGTATAACGAAATCGGACTAGTGCATTTTTTACTGCATAGTCCGATTCTTGAATTAAAATAAAATTTATTTCTGATTGATATTGAAAACACTTGGCAACTGTGCTATAATGGGCAAAATTTGATATTCAGTTAAGAAGATACGGTTTGAACAGTTGTCAGCTTAGTAGATTAAAAGGGAAATCCGGTCCAAATCCGGAGCAACCGCCATTACTGTATTTATGCGTATGCATATCAGTCAGAACACCTGCCGTGTCTTTTCAGGTTTAACACAACTTTGGTGAGAAGAGTGCAACCGATTTATCGCTGTATGGTAAATTGCGGGTTGTATTTTTTGTTGCAATCCGAAGTTTTTGTTGACGTGCCGCGTTTGATCTGTTGTACTCTTTCGACCTTTCAGGTTGAAAGGGTATTTTTTTGTTCAAAATCAGTGGCCACTGTTTTGATAAAAATTTTAATATTAAAGGAGTTTTTAAAATGAAGAAAATTTTATCACTTGTACTTTTCGTTCTTATGATGCTTGGCTGTATAAGTGTAAGCGCCTTTGCTCAGGATGACACCGTAACAGTTTATGTTTCTGTTGCCGATAAAGGCGAGCTGGTTGCAGCTCAGGTTGAAGTAAATGTTACTGATATTGATAGCGACGGTGCTTTTACTGTCAACGACGCTCTTTTTGCTTTGCACGAGACAGTTTACAAAGGCGGAGCTCAGGCAGGCTATAGCAGTTATATTCACAAGGACTACGGTCTCTCACTCGGTAAGCTTTGGGGCGATACAAGCGGAAATTTCGGATACTATGTAAACAATTCTTCTTGCTGGGGTCTTTCAGATACTGTTAAAAACGGTGACTACGTGAATGCATTTGTTTATGCCGACTCAAAATTTTATTCTGACACATTCTGTTTCTTCAGCGAGTACACTGTTACGGCAGACAAGGGTGACAAAATAGAACTTACACTCAGCGGCGCAGGCTATGATGCAAACTGGAATCCCGTAACCGTACCTGTAAGCGGTGCCGAAATCACTGTCGATGGAGTGGGCACAGGTGTTATGACAGATGAAAAGGGAAACGCAACAATAATAATCGACAAGGCGGGCCAACACATCATCAGTGCTGTTTCCTCAACCAAAACTCTCGTTCCTCCCGTATGCACTGCTGATGTCAACGGATTTTTGGAAATAGTTTTCAACGCAATCGTTGAGTTTTTTATGAATATTTTCAACTTTATTGTTTCACTTTTTGCATAATATCATAAAATGAAAAAGATTTTAATATTTTTTCTTGTTTTAATTTTAGCGGTGGCAGGAAGTTTTCCTGTCACTGCAAAAAACACAAAAATTGAGAGCTTCATTGAAGAAATAATTGAATACAATCTCAGAAAAACATCATCTCCTTCTGTTCAGACTTGGATTGATGGCTATCTGACAGAAAATACAGATAACGGAACAGAATGGTACATTATAGCTTTAAGAAATTACGGAAATTTTGATTTCACGTCATACACAAAAGCCCTTAATTATTATCTTTCCGCAAATGAAATCGGTTCCGCTTCGTCACGCCTGAAGTTTGCACTCACGTTGATTGCAACGGGCGAAAGAAAATCTCCTCTCATCTCAGAAATCCTTGAAAATTCTATTGGCGAGCAGGGAATAATGAGTCTTATTTTCGGGCTTCATATTCTTAACAACAATTACACTTGTCAAAAGTATTCGGTAAAGTCGCTGACTGACGAACTGGTTTCTTTGCAGGCCGCTGACGGCGGTTGGTCTCTGACGGGAATAAACAGCGATGCAGATGTTACTGCAATGACAATTCAGGCACTTGCACCGCAATATCATACCAATGCAACTGTGAGAACAACCGTAGATAAAGCTCTTGATTTTTTGTCATTACGCCAGAATTCAGACGGCACATATTCAAGTTACGGGATAAGCAATCCCGAAAGCATTTCTCAGGTTATAATCGCACTTTCGGCACTCGGAATTGACATCAATAAGGATAAAAGGTTTATCAAAAACTCAAAAAATCTTTTTGATGCCCTTGAAGCTTTTCGTTCGGAGGATGGAGGATATTTTCATCAGAAAGGAAAAGAGGCTGACTCAATCGCTACTGTTCAGGCATTTTGTGCTGCTGTTGCATATAAGAACATGAAGGACAGTGAAACTCCGTTTTATATTTTCAGTCAGAAAGCAACTGCAACACCCTCAAGTAAAAAAGATGAAACTGTAACTACAGATATTACAGAGAAAACAGAAAATACCTTATCTCAGGAAACCGCACAAACCTCTTTGCAGACAGAAAAAACAGAAAACATATCTACAACATCGGCACAAACTGTTATACCGTCTGATGAAAACGAAGAAAACAATAGGTCGGACAAAACATATAAGGTATGGATAATTCTAATGATTATTCTGTTTGCAGTTTGTCTGTGTATCGGATTGTTGACAGCAAAAAAGCTGAGCCAACGAAACAGTATAATTATAGCTCTTACCACTGTTTTCGCGATATTGATTGTGATTTTTCTAAACACAAAACCTATTGAAAACAAGGAGTTTTTCTCGGATGGTAATGTTGCAGTCGGCACAGTCACAATCAGCATACGATGTGATACAATTAAAAAAGCAAAAAATGATGCGGTTCTTGAAAACGGTATCATTCTTGAGGAAACGGAATTTCAGATAGATGCCGATGATACGGTTTACGATGTTCTTCTGCAAATCTGTAAAGAACAGGATATCCACCTCGAAACAACGGGAGCAACGGATACTTTGTACGTAGAGGGAATCTGCAATATCTACGAAAAAGATTACGGAGATCTATCCGGCTGGATGTATTTTGTCAACGGTCAGTCTCCGTCAGTAGGTTGCGGAAAATATAAACTGTCAGACAACGATAAAATAGTGTGGTGTTATACCTGCGACCTCGGTGCAGATATTACTATTGACAGTTTTTGAAAATGAATTATAATTATAACATAATACGGTTCTGCAAAGTCAGATTAAAAGGGAAATCAGGTCAGAATCCTGAGCAACCGCCATTACTGTGTTTATGCGTATGCATATCAGTCAGAACACCTGCCGTATATTTTTGGTTTAACACAACTTTGGTGAGAAGAGTGCAACCGATTTATTACAGTATGGTAGCTTTGGGTTTATTGGAGCCCGGGTTTTGTTACCGTACCGTATCTGATCTGTTGTACTCTTTTGACCTTTCAGGTTGAAAGAGTATTTTTGTTTTGTAAGGTGATAAGATTTGATATCAGAAGATAAAAAAATATGGGCGCAGGAGCTTCTGCGGCAAAAGGCTGAGGAGCTCGGAAGACTTCCCAAAAAAGATGATTTTGATGAGCTCACCCGCTCACGTATCAAAGCCTTTCTCGGGCCCTGGCCGAGAGCATTGGAGGCGGCAGGTCTCAAGGAGGCAAAGCCTCTTCCCGACAAACCGAAAAAGCCGAAGAAGCGCAACAAAAAACAGCTCTGATTGGATTGAAAGCTATGAAAGATACATTCTCGGAATATCATCCGTTTATAAATTTCATATATTTCGCCTTGGTGATAGGCTTCGCTCTTGTGCTGACGCATCCGTTGGCACAGGGGGTTTCACTCGTGTGTGCGATTGCCTATGCCGTAAGCATCAACGGTAAAAAGAGTATGTTGTTTCTCCTGAAATTTTGCTTACCGATGGTGCTTTTAACTGCAATCATCAACCCGTTGTTCAATCATCAGGGTGCAACAACTCTGTTGTATTTCCCGAACGGCAATCCGCTTACGCTTGAAAGTATTCTGTACGGATTGTCCGCAGGTGCAACGCTTGTAACAACGCTGATGTGGTTTTCATCCTTTAACAGAGTAATGACAACGGACAAGTTCATTTATCTTTTCGGCAAGGTTATTCCTTCACTGTCACTTGTTCTTAGTATGTCTTTACGCTTCGTTCCCAAATTCAAATCGCAGATGCAGACGGTTACCGAAGCACAGAAAAGCATCGGCAGAGATGTGAGTTCAGGAAGTCTCATACAAAGGACAAAAACAGCAATTCTCATATTTTCAATTATGATAACGTGGTCACTTGAAAATGCAGTTGAAACGGCGGACAGTATGAAAAGCCGCGGCTACGGCCTCAGAGGCAGAACAACCTTTTCGATTTACCGCCTTGATAAAAGAGATAAATACACCCTTATATGGCTTTCCGTCTGCGGAGTTTGTCTTATTGTCGGAATAGTGCTTAAAGCATTCAGCTTTCAATATTTCCCTGATATTAGTTATACCGCATTTGATATAGCAACAATACCGTTCTATATTTTACACTTCGCACTCTGCATCACACCCGTGATATTAAACTGTAAGGAGGAGAGAAAATGGAAAACTTCAGTTTCAGAAATGTAAGCTTCGCTTATCCCGAACAAGAAAATAAAGCTCTCCGTGACATCTCCTTCACTGTTTCGCAGGGTGAATTTATAATTCTTTGCGGTCCGTCAGGCTGCGGTAAATCGACACTTCTCCGTCACTTCAAAACCTGCCTTGCACCTCACGGTATGCTTGAGGGCGAAATCCTTTTTGACGGTAAGCCCCTAAAGGAAGCTGACGAGAGGACACAGGCGCAGAAAATCGGTTTTGTTCTGCAGTCTCCCGAAAATCAGGTTGTAACGGACAAGGTATGGCACGAGCTCGCATTCGGGCTCGAAAGCCTCGGCTATGATACGCCGACAATCCGCCGCCGTGTTGCAGAGGTTGCGGCTTTCTTCGGCATAGAGAATTGGTTTCATAAAAACATAACAGAGCTTTCGGGCGGACAGAAACAGCTTCTCAGCCTTGCATCCGTTATATGTATGAATCCGAAGATACTTGTTCTTGATGAACCGACCGCACAGCTTGACCCCATTGCCGCCTCGGATTTTCTTGCATTGCTTGGCAAAATCAACCGTGAGCTCGGCATTACCGTTATTCTTACCGAGCACCGACTTGAAGAGGCATTCCCCTTTGCAACAAGAGTAATTGTTATGGAAAAGGGTGAATTTGTCTGTGATGATACTCCCGAAAAGGTAGGCCTTCGTCTCAGGGACAAAGACAGCGGAATGTTCCTTGCGATGCCGACCGCTATGCGAGTCTGGGCAGGAGTTGAGACAGCTCTCCCCTGTCCCCTCACCGTCCGCGACGGCAGTGATTTTCTTGCTGAAAGAAATAAAGAAAAAGCGCTTCTCCCTCTTGAAAAGGAAAAAGTACACACTTATACAGATGAAATAATTCTTAACTGTGACGAAATATGGTTCCGCTACGAAAAAGACCTGCCTGATGTTGTCAAAGGTTTTTCACTTGCTTTACACAAAGGCGAATTTTACGCAATTCTCGGCGGTAACGGAGCAGGCAAAACAACGTCACTCAAGGTGATTGCAGGTCTGCGCAAAGCTTACCGCGGTACGGTAAAAGTAAACGGCAAAGTCGGTATGCTTCCGCAGAATCCACAAGCTCTTTTTGTTAAGAAAACTGTGCGTGAAGATTTATATGAAGCTCTCAGCAATGTAAAAATCACAGATGAAGAAAAGGATGAGCAGGTTGCCCGTGTGGCTGCTTTGTGCTCTCTTACGGATTTTCTTGACCGTCATCCGTATGATATTTCAGGCGGTGAACAGCAAAAAACCGCACTTGCAAAAGTGCTTCTCACTGCACCCGACATTCTTCTTTTAGACGAGCCGACAAAAAGCTTTGATGCCGAATTTAAAGCCACATTTGCAGATATTATCAATAAACTGACAAAACAGGGCGTCACCGTGCTTATGGTCAGCCATGATGTGACATTCTGTGCCGAATACGCTCATCGCTGCGGTATGTTCTTTGACGGAAACATTGTAGCAGAAGGCACACCGCGTGAGTTTTTCTCAGGCAACAGCTTCTACACCACGTCAGCCAACCGCATGGCAAGGTGCCTCATTCCCGAGGCAGTAACGGTTGATGAAATTATCGCCTGCTGCAGCGGAAAGGTTGAAAAGAAAAAGGATATTCCGACCGACATTTTACCGCTACGCGAGCCGGTATCCGAAAACAAACCGCATCTTACAAAGAAAACAAAAAAAGAAAAGCAGAAACTTAACAAGCGTACAATGGTTGCCGCGGTTTCAATTCTGCTTCTCGTTCCCGTTACGATATTGGCAGGAATTTTTCTGTTCGATAACCGTCAGTATAATATTGTTGCTTTACTTGTTCTGCTTGAATGTATGTTGCCGTTTGTTCTTGTGTTTGAAGGCAGAAAACCGAAAGCAAGGGAGCTTGTCACAATCGCTGTGCTTTGTGCAATCGGAATTGCAGGACGAAGCATTTTCTTTATGCTTCCGCAGTTCAAGCCCGTGCTCGCACTGGCAATTATATCGGGCATAGCCTTCGGCGGTGAAACGGGATTTTTTGTGGGGGCGGTTACAATGCTTCTTTCAAATATGGTTTTCTCACAAGGGCCGTGGACACCGTGGCAGATGTTCGCAATGGGCATTATCGGCTTCCTTGCAGGTGTTCTTCACCGAAAAGGCTTGCTTCGCAGAACACGTGTGTCCCTTGCTGTGTTCGGCGCATTTTCATCCGTTGTTATCTACGGAGGCATTATGAATCCTGCTTCGCTTTTTATGTTCTCGCCGCAGAGTATAAGTTTCAAGGCACTGTTAACCCACTATTTAACAGGTCTGCCGATGGATATCGTCCACGCAGTCTCAACGGTAATATTCATCACTCTTGCCGCAAAACCGATGCTTAAAAAATTGGACCGTATTAAAATCAAATACGGATTGATTAAATAAAAAAGAAGAAATCATGTTTTAAGAGCAGAAAGATTTAACGGTCTTTCTGCTCTGTTTTTTGCTTAAATTAGGGCACGCGGTCGAAATGTGCCCCCTGAAAAGGTGTATTTTTATTCATAAAAATGTGTAAAAGCCTTATGACACAAGGGCTTGCGGTACTTCGCGGGGGGCACATTGGGGGGCACATAGTACTCGAAAATGTGCGATATTTTACGGTAAATTGTGATTTTGGAAAAATTGATTTTAGGTATAAAAAAAGCCCGAAACCCTTGTAAAATCAAGGTTTTTCGGACTTTTTAGTGGCAGGGGCAGAAGGACTTGAACCCTCGGCACGCGGTTTTGGAGAGAATATATGCGTAGTTTATTTCGTTTTATCGGAGTTTGTTCGGTGTTGTTCTTTCATCTCAAAAACCTTGATTCTACGAGGATTCAGCGACTTTAATTTTAAAAAGTCTCACCACTGCTCAACCTTATGATTTTCAGCAAAAACCAAAATTTCATTAGAATTTTATTAGAAAAAATTTACTAGTAATTTCAGGTCGGTTTACTCTTAGTAGTTCCTCTTCTTTTATTTTTGTGCGCAAGCACCCACCCTCTCCGGAGGAGTAATCACGAAGTGGCCCAACGTTACTTATGTAATAAGTACGAGGGCACATACTTATGTAAAGGAGTTGTAATTTATGGGATGGACCGTTGGTATACCATCAATGAAATTAAGTAACAGTAAAAACAAAAGTAAACATTGCGGTAACTTCTATCTTGTTGCCGCAGAAGCTCTGAAAGAACGAATCGGGCAAGACCCGGATATAAACCCGGAGCTATCATACAAAAATAAATATTACGGTTTTAAATCAGCAAAAGAATTACTTGCTTACTCAGACGAACATTGTTCAAATCTCAGGGATGCAAAAGGCAGAGCTTTACGTAGTGATGCTGTCAGAATGTGTGTCACTGTTTTTAAACCACCCGCCGCCTATATGGACACATTAAATGAAGATCAGCAGCGACAACTGCTACATGACGGTATCGAAATACTGTGTAAAATCATCGGTAAAGATAATGTCTGTTCTGTTGCGATTCATTATGACGAACAAGGGCCTCATGCGCATTTGTTTTGGGAACCGATGACAGAGGACGGTAGACTGTGTGCAAAAGAAAAACACAATCTTAAATTTTTCAATCAGCTCAATGTCGAGTTACCAAAGTTTCTTCGTTCACGAGGTTGGGATATTGATGATTGTAATGTGTATGATAAAGCTATCTACAATCTTATGACCGAGGAAGAAAAGGCTCAACGCCGCCGTAAAAACGGCAGAAGCAGTGTTGTGTATAAATCGGATGCAGAAAAGACTCTTAATGAAATCAACCGGCAAATTGATACAAATCTCACTACATTTGAGCACAATATAACACAAGCCTTACAAGATACACTAACCGCTGTTGCAAATGACGAAAGCGGTGTATATGACAATGTTATTTACCTTATGTATGCCTGTGATGATAAACGTTTTGCTGAACTTGATGAAGAGGGATACAGACTTAAGGTCGCAGCTCTTCAGGACTACACTGAAAATAATGATATACCTCGTACAACATTATCATTGACAGAACAGATAAAACGTGCTACCGTTCCTGAAATCAGTTGGCAGGAAAGACAGCAATTATGGGAATCTTACCGTGAAATCAGCGAAGATTTCTGGTATATCCGTAACGTGCTAAAGCAGAGTAATGATGCGCATCTTAACGATGCTTACAACGAAAGAGCAAAAGCAAAAAAGTCTTACTACGATGCAATGTACTTTTTACACACATCAAGAGGATGGATTGCATTATTTGCCTCACTGATAATGATTTGCTCCGCAACAGCAAAAGAAAAAGCTGCTGACAAGAAAATTCAGCAGCTAAAACATGAAAGACAAAAATTGATTGCAAATA
This sequence comes from Acutalibacteraceae bacterium, assembly GCA_045535305.1. Taxonomy (GTDB): domain Bacteria; phylum Bacillota; class Clostridia; order Oscillospirales; family Acutalibacteraceae; genus UBA1081. The sequence continues at coordinate 20,577 of JAZSLJ010000029.1, read as the reverse complement.
CGGCAAGCTTTAAAAAATACAGCAATGCCTACCGTGATACACTAAAAGCCGGACAACGACCTCTTGAGGATTATCTGAGGTCGATGGAAGAGGTCGTGGCAGTTTTGGATGGGGATTTGGTACAATCAAAATCGCCCCAACCAATTTGTCAACATTTACGTTATAACCCATATATATCATTATAAATAATTACTGAAATACATCGATATTGCTTTTTTTATACCTCAATGATATAATATACTTACTTTTAGCACATTAAAAGGCAAAATCGAACAACATCTTTCTTTAATTGACATTAATCAATCCTGGAGGGATAAAAATGAGTAAAATACTTCTGGACAAAGCTTTACTGTATGAGATAGAAGAAAAACTTAATTCTCGGAATCATTCAAGCTTTTCAAAGATAATCAATGTCTTTGATTCATCGGAAGAGGATGAATTTCTTAGTTTTATTTCCGAAACACTCAACAAAAAAAACGTTACGTTTTATGACTTGTTGATAAAACATATTGATGCGTGTGGCTTCGATTCGGATCCTCATTTTTATAAAACGGCAAGAATAGAGAAAAATACTTTTAGCAATTTTAAGAAAAAAGCTTATAAACCCAAAAAAGAAACCGTGTACAAATGTATCATGGCTTTGCAACTTAACTTTAAAGACGCTAAGGAACTTATGGAAAAAGCAGGACACGCCATCACCACTATTGATAATACCGACATTATTTTATCTGCATGCATAAAAAGAGGAGTTTATGATGCCGAAAGCATTTATGAGATTCTTGAGTTTTTTGGTGCAAAAAATATTTATTAAATATTATTTCCTTAGAAATTGTAATTATAAATGGTACATTTACATTGTACTTTTGTTCTTCATAAAGTGTTACACTGAAGGCACAATAAAACAAAAGGGGATAAAAATATGTTTACAATCACAAATGTAGGCAAAAAGGCTATTGAAACCCAGGTAAAAAAGGCTCTTGAGAACACTGAGAAGTCAACCAAGGAAATACTTGCTGACCTTTATATTTCCGGTCTTCCCGGCAAAAACCTTAATCAGGCAAATCTTGTTGCCGACAGAGTCATTGAAGTTGTATCTGACTTTGACCTCAACATGCAAAAAGCTATCGAAAATTTTGACGAATGGATCACTGATACGATTGCCTCTGTTGTTGAAGGTAAAGAAATCAAAGAACAGTATGAAATCCTTCTTAATTTCTATGTAACTGTAATCACCATCAATGCCGACTCTGTAAAAAAGGAATTCGAAAACAGCAGCTTTTCTGTTGAAGAAACATTTTTAGCATTAAAGGGACCTCTCCGTATCGGTGATAATATTGAGCAAAGCGATATTGATGAACTCAGAGGTAAACTTGCAGAAGCTCTCAAAAACAACGGTTTGTTGTACTCAAGTCTCGGCATAAGCACAAATTATATTCAGGCATTAATGTCCAGCGAAGAAGTGGCAATTGAATTCTCTGCAGAAATTTTCAACGATGCAAAACTCAAGGCTATCGGTTCTATGATTGCATATATTTCTGCTAAAAACGGTTCTATGCCCAACCTGTCGCCCAATGTTACAATTGAAGAAGTTACAATTGGATACTGTGCCGAAATCGAAAAGCAAAAAGCATCACAGAATCCCAACTTAACAATGGGAACACTTGCTGCTGTATTCAATATGATAGGTGCCGTTGCTATTTCTACTTTTTGCGGTTACTGTCTGTTTGATACAATCGCAATCGGTGCCGGCGTTCTTTCTGCACTTCTTCTCGAATCACCGCTCATAGGTGTTCTTGCTGCAGCCACTCTTGGTATTGTCGTAGCGACTACTATGTACGATATAGCAATAGATATGACAAAAAAACCTTCCAAAACTCTTGCAGTATGGACGTACGCCGGATTTAAGTTTGTTAAAAAAGGTACCGAAATATCCGTAGAAAAGCTCGGAGAAATCTACCGTAAGGCAGAAGCCTATATCAAAGAAACTGTAATTCCCGCAACAGTAAAAACTATAACAGATATTTTTGAGTTTCTTAATCAGATTATCGAAAAGGGTATTGTATGTTTATCAGGTGCAACTCAGGATACCCATGTTGTTACAAATCTTAACTAAAACCTCGGCATTCCCTGAAGATATCCTCTTCGGGGAATGTTGGTTTGAAAGGATGCAAAATATGAAACTGTTTTTGCAAAACAAACAAGTGCATAACCTCACATATCTTAAAACAAATTTCAATTTGATCGAAATTCTGATGGACCTTGAACGTAAAGATAGTGCTTTTTTGCAGCTGACAGATTGTTACCTTGTCAATCTCGGCAACAAAGAGATAAACACTCATTATCGCAGAATTTTTGAGGACGGTAATCAGGAAGTCGATATTTTTGAGGACGATGCAGAAATATTTAAACATATTGAATATTCGCTTAATGAGCTCGGGTTAAATCCCGATGTTTATCACAGATTAATATATCGTATTTTTGCTGTTTACCATTTTTCACAACTTACACCTTACGAAAATCCTATTGATACAGAAATCATTAAAAAAACCTACAATACTTTTTATGCAGGCGAAAAAATGAAACAAGAAACCATTGAGCTGATCTCTGACAAATGTTTCATTGCCTATAATAGCTCACAGCAGAGTGATGATAGTCTTAAAATAATCACACGCAAGTTGATTAACACCGGCAAAGACCGAATTAATATTATTATCAAAGACGGTCCCCATATAATTTTCGAGTTTCCCCTTTTGAATGGTGAGTTTGTTTATGTAAATACTATCGATGGCATGTTTGTAAAAATTCTTCCGTCACTATTTATGGGAAAATCCGACTGTATTTACCGCAAAAACCTACGCTCCGAGTTATTCGTTCTTCAAAACATTGCCAATAAAAACATGTGTTCTGAAATTAATGATAATTATATCTGTGCTGCAATGTCTGAAAACAACGGTTTTATCGCAATCAACGAAACCGGCAGAGCTTTATGTTTGGGAGAATTCGGAAACGGCTCCGACTTTGCCACACGTATTAACATTGATTATTTCAATGAAAAAATGGTGGATTGTGCATTGCACGACGGCGATTACATATTTCTTACACAAGAAGGCGAAATACGCTCATCCATTGAAAAAATTCATTGTTTGTCCGGATATATCGCTGTTGATTTCACTTCCGACGGAGAAGCTTTGCTTACAACCGCTGATAATTCCTCATTTTTAGCAAAACAAATGAGAAAAAAAGCTGAACTCGCTAAAAAGTATTCCAACGAAGATGTGTCTTTCGAATATTCTGAAAACAACAGCGGAATCCTTGTAAGAACAACCAACGGTGTAACATTCTTTGATAAAACCGAAAAATAAATCCCACTTGTTTGAGGTGTACTGATTATGGATAAGTCTACGCTGAATATCGGCAAGATGCTCTCAGATAAAGTTGATACGTTGAAAGACTTGCTTCCGAGAGTAAAAATCCCGGACAACTTAAGTCGACATAAAGGATCTCCGGTTGATAATAACCAAAACAATTCCGCACACGGTGACAATCCCGCTGAGTTGAAAAACTTTATAAGAATTTACAACAACTTAAAGGAGAGAGCTTGTCGTGTTTACTGCGAATACGAAGAAGAAATTGTTCCCGTAAAAATAGTTCACGATAGCTTTAACGGTCAAACGGGTCTCCTTTTCATTCTGGTTTCAATGTGTGATTTTGCTGAGCATGAACTATATGATTTTGACGATATCGTCACGTTAAGAACACATTATTTTGAAACCTGGGTTAAAAGTCTCAGGTGGAAAACAGATGAAACAAAAAGCAAAATATCTGAGCACCAAAAGAAAGATTACAAGAAAATATTTTCAGAAAAATACTCGTTACCTGATTCGGTTAATTTAAGCATAATTCAACTGAAAAATATTATTGATGATCTGTCAAAAACCATCAGTGATTATGAATCGTATATTCGGACATACAGAAAAACGGAAAAAGATAATGGATATTTAAGAGTACTTGAGTCTATAGATAAAACAATCCTTACCGAAGAAAGATACGCTTTCTTTAAGACTGAAACCGATCTTCAGAAATATGCACAAGCAGTAGCACAAACCGCTATGATTATTAGAACAATTTTGAAATGAGTGAAAAATAATGAGTGTTAAATTTTTAAACGGATTCCACATTGATGATATTTTCAAATATAAAAAAATAATTTGTATTGATTTCGGTGACGGAGAAACTGCCGCTGCACTTACTCCTGACGGCAAACTTACTGATATTGAAAACCTGAACGCTGCAAAAGGACAAAAAACCATACCTACTGTCATCTCATATTGCAACGGCAAGCCTCTCATAGGTTTTGATGCAGTAGCTACAGATGACTATATAGTCAACTTCAAGGATTCTCCTGAGAATTTGTTGTCAGGAAAGAAAACAGGCGGCTATAAAAAATTACAACTTGTTCAGGATTTCTTTAAAGAGCTTATTAATAACATTTTATCCTTTAACGAAAATCTGATTCCCGTAAGTGAAGACGGAACCGTAAAAGAGCTTGATAAAAAAACTGATATTTTGTTGGCGATAGGCTGTCCCTCAACCCCCATGTGGAATGGTGACAACGAAAAGAAGCTTTATGCCAGATTGATAAGCGAAGCTACGGGAATTGATGACGTAATAATTATTCCTGAATCAAGAGCTGCACTTATTAATGCTAAAAAATTTATCCGTAAAAATGAACGACATGGAATTATTGTCATCGATTTTGGCTCGATAACAACAGACATAACATATTTTAACCCCTTTACTCTCAGATCAAATAAGCTGACGGAATTAAGTATAAATCTCGGTGCCGGAAACATTGAATCCCTCGCGACACGTAAGCTTATGGCTGACAACGGAGTAAAAGAAAGTGACCTTGTTGTGAAAGATTCTGAGGGTAAAATCGTAAAAGGAAAACCATTGAAGGTACAGATTTACAGAAACAGGCTCCAAAAGGAAAATTATTTTTCTCACGGCTCCGGAGTTTTTCAGATTTACGATGCCAAAAACAACAAAAGATACAGCGAATCTGCGGATAAAACCGATTTCCCTGAATTTATAAACAGTGTTATAGGAATACCCGACTGCAACGATGGCGTCAGTCAGTATGAAAAGTTCTTGATTCCGGGATACGGTGAAAACACGTGGTACGGTCACTGTAAAAACTTTCTGCTTAAAGCCAAAGAGGAACTCGGAGAAGAAATCGAGGAGTGCGGTCAGATAGTATTGGCAGGCGGAGCAAGCCGTATGGATTTTCTGAAAGATCTAGCAGAAGAAGTTTTCGACGGTATTGACGTCAAATCAGTCGACTTTGACCCTTCCCACGGTGTTTCCAGAGGTCTTTGTGAGATAATTCGAAAAGATCGTGAAGCAATCAGACTTTTACCTGACTTCAAGAAGCGTTTTTATGATGAAATTGTTTTTGACGAAGCATTAAAAAAGCTCTTCCGTGAATTAACCAAAGCATTCGCACCAAAAGTATATGAAGATATCTGTAACGCTCTTGAGGAATGGGATAGGGAAAAGGGCGATAAATACTCGCCATACAGTAGCGCAAAAAAGCGAATACAGAATCATTTAGAAAAAAATTGTTTCAGCGAAGACTCTATACGTAAACTAATCGCCGAAAACCACGAGAGTTGGAGAGGATTCTGTGAAGAAAGTCTTAACTTTAGAGCAAACGCCGAGTTCGGAGAAAACATTTATCAAACCCTTGGTGTCTCGGAAATAAAAATTTCGTCTAAATTATGGGATTTGAATGGAAAAATCACTCTAAAAACGCAAAAACTTATCCCTAGTTTAACTGATTATATATCTTTGCCGACAGTACAAATACCCGCCAAATATGTGGGTGGAGCTTTTGGCTTTTGCATTGACGCAATTTTGGCAGTGTTTGGTACAGTTGCTCACGTTGTAAATAAAGCCTGTGGCGACGATTTCGGTGATAAGATACGCGATAATTTCAGCATCGATATGTTAAAAGCCTTTTCAAAAGAATTTAGTAACTCCGCCGCAAATCACACACCGTTATCCTCACCATCGAGAAAACTTTTTATAGAATCCATCAAGGAAAACCAAGAACACATGTTAAACTCGATCACAAATATGGTTTACATCTCTTTCTGTGAAGAAATCAATAGTTTTGTTAATAAAGAGGCTGTAATAGCTGCCGTTGACGGTGAAATTGATAATGTGATTTCCGCGCTTACATATACCTGTGATAATAGATAAGGAGTGAATAGAATGTATGTTCCTTATTCGGGCAAAGGCAATGTGCTCGATAAAATTCTTAAAAAATGTGAGAGGGCGTACGCTTCAGATTACCCGATTATCTGGATTGAAACCGATGAGGACGAGCTTATTGAACAATTTATCGACAAGCAATCTGTGATCGACTTCTTTTCTCAAACATCTGTTCCGGGTTGTCTGACACCTGTGCCTTATCAGGAATCACCGCAATACGAATACGTTAAAGTGTCAAGACAGTCAACACTATCAGCCAGCGACTGTTGTTTAAGGCGGACCAACGGCACTCCCAATAATGTCTTGAAAGAAAACACCGAAGCCGTTTGTCCGTCACTCAGAATCGTCCGACAGTTGCCTACATCCGTTGATTTAAACAAGTATTTAGAATGTCAGATCACTAAGAGCAGAAAGCCTGCCTCTGAACGGAACTATCCGCAGAATGACCTTCTTGTTGTTTTTTCAACAGACACCGACTACCCTTCAGAGATAAAAAACTATGTTGTTTTTGTTGATGTTGATCTTCCTGACAGGGATGAAATTGAATATACCATCAACAGCATTTTCCATGAGTATGACTGCAATCTCATTGTACCAAAATATATGGAGTTGCTTAAAACAGCTTTTCAGGGTTTTAATTGTTCCAAAATCAGACAAACTCTCAAAGCCATACTCTATGAACAGGGCGGAAGAATGGATGATTTTGAGAACGAAGCTGATTTCAAGGCAAAGATTCTTAAAATTATTGAGGATGAAAAAATCCAACTCTTAAAAAAAGGGCAGATTCTTGAATTAGTAAAAATAAAAGACAACGATCCTGAAATAGGCGGCTTAACGAATTACAGTAACTGGTTGAAAAAAATCATTCAGATAGTCAACAACGCTGATGAAAGCCGAAGAAACTGGGGTATTACTTGCCCGAAAGGAGTGTTGCTCTGCGGTATTCCCGGAACAGGTAAATCCCTCTCAGCCAAGAAAACTGCCCAGGCACTTGATTTGCCGCTGATAAAAATGGATGTGGGCTCACTTATGAGCAGCCATGTGGGCTCTTCGGAAAAAAATATGCGCGAGGCGCTAAAAATCGCTGAAGCACTCAGCCCGTGTGTACTTTTTGTAGATGAGATAGAAAAAGGAATGAGCGGTGCAGGAGCGTCAGGCGATGCAGATTCAGGAACATTTAAGCGAATGTTCGCAACGTTCCTGACCTGGATGCAGGAAAAGGACTTTCCGTGTTTTATTTTTGCAACAGCCAACGATATTTCGGGACTTCCGGATGAGTTTACCAGAAATGATAGATTCGATCAGGCTTTTGCTCTTTATATGCCCACTTCTTCTGAGTGTGCTGATATTTACAGAAACATAGTTAAAAACACTCAAAAAACAGCTGATAAGAACAAACATCTTTTCGAAGAAGGTTTTGAAAAGTGGAACTTTAACATCTTGGTAGAGCTTTCGATACAAAAAGGTAGAAAGAAATTCCTTACAGGTGCTGATATCAAAACTATTGTCAGACAAGCTCTCATAAGACTTTCCGAGGACAAGCTCGATAAAGCCTGCACTATTTCTTTTGATATGTTCAAAGACGCCGTTGATGCTGTTCTTGACACAGAAAGAACTTTTGGAGATTCAAACGAAAATATGCGAAGCATTGCTCTTTGCTATATAAAGCTTATGACCAAAAGCTTTACACCGGCAAGTGATGAGGTTTTGTTTGATAAAACCTCATTCAATGAAAATCTTCATCAGATCACGATAGATATCACCAACAAGCTGAACGGTGTCTGTAGCACCGGCGAAACATCAGGACAAAACATTGAGGCTGTTTCGGAACCCTGCAGCCAAGAGCTTTCCTTTTATGACGAAGCGTTATTTGAAGAAATAAAAAAACACATTAATTCTCTTGCGCGTCCTTACATTCAGGAAGCGTTAGCAAAGAAGATACGGGGGTAATTGCATGATATTGGTTGATGATTTGCTCGCTTTGGCAATAAGTGCGGCTATTGCATTCACCTGCTATGCTATTCAAGAAAAAGTTGAAAGAGACGGCATCAAAAAAGCCAAAACAAATGTAAGAACCGACTTCTCTCAGGAAGAACAATCTTTGATTGATGCAACGCGGCAAATTATAATCGAAGAGTTGGGTGAAAATGCTACAGATGTACTGATTTCTATGCGTACCTTTGAGGAAAGAAAAGAAGTGACAAACAGAATTATCGACAGACTTAACGAGCTCTACGGGGTAGAACTTACGGGCGGTGTTGAATATTTCTGTGATCAATCAGGTCTTTGTGGCGGTTATGTCCCTGAAGAGGATAAGATTATGATTAATGCTGATTTCCTGCGCAGCGATAGCAAAAATCACCTCCGGGAGCATCTTGACACTATTATTCACGAGCATAGACATAAGATCCAGCACGAAGCAATCAACAACAGCTCCTACCACGGTTCAGGTGCATCCGCAGAAACAGTGCAAAGATTAAGAGATGCGTTTGACAACTACATTCCTGCCGGGATGAATTTAAGGCGTTATTACAATAACTACGCAGAAAGAGAAGCAAGGGGCGCGGCAGAAATTAGTCTTAGGGGGATAGCGAAATATGTTTGAGAAAATTAAATTTGTTGTAAAATACAAGGATATAAAGAATTATCTGATAAATGATCTTGAATATCCTGATTTTGATGCAATAGAAACTATAAAAGATCTGAGACAAATGCAAAAACCAGTGCTAAAAGTATTTGTTAACTGGTTCCCGAAAAGATATATAATGCCTGAAATTGAAGCTGAGGGCATCAAATTCTGCGATCTCATAAACGATGCGGAAATGAATTATATCAACGCTTTCATCACTATCAACTGGCTTATGGAAGAACCGGAGTACGCACTTCACGCAATTTATTCCTACAAAAAAGATTTTGTTGAAACAAACACAATGAGAACAAACCCAAATCCTCCTGCTGATGAAACAGACATTTCTGATTTCATTGTTGAAGAATAATAAACCGAACCCGAGACTCTCTTTCGTGAGTCTCGGGTTCGGTTTATTCAGATTTTTTCTCTTTTTTATCCTGAATATTTCTTTCTGTTACTTTAAAATTAGTTCCAACAAACACGGTCTTGTCCTTTTGCAATTCAACCAATCTTTTTCTGTTGAGAGCTTCTTCAATTTGTAATATAAGTTTTTTGTTTTTCATCGTTCCACCTCTGTTTGATAATGCCAAAAAAACTTTCCAACTATCACTCTGCATTCTCGAGAATGAACACTGTAAATCGGTCCGGATTTTCGGCATAGAATTTTCTGATAACTTCGTCAAAGAGTCTGTCTTCCGTGGCAAGAGAAAAAAGCGTCATGCTTGACCGAAGTTTCAGATTGTCAGGATATCCCAGCACTTCAAGCGCATCATCGGATTCACATTCCAGTAAAGCATGGCAGATTTTTCTGAGATTGTTGCCAAGATAATCATCTTCATAAAAAGCCTTTGCTTCCTCTACATTTTCCAATCCGTAATAAATTGAATTGTAACTGCGGCCTAAAGCTTTAAGTTGAGGGAAAATATACCACATCCAATGTGATAATTTTTTACCCGACTGAATCTCTTTTAATGCAATATCAAAATGCGTCCTGTGAACCTCGTAAAAACGATCAATGTTGTACATAATCATTCTCCTCAAAATCATCGTTGTATTCAGTTGTTTTTAAAAACCCTTTGAACATACCTTGCATAAGATTCAGCCTTTTTCGAGGTGCAAACATCATTCCCAACAGAATACCGATAATCAAATATCCTGTGATATCATCAGAAACAATCGGAATTCTTACCTGTAAACCACTTACTATTGTGAAATTTTCAAAAAAGCCTGCAAAGCATCTGACGGCAATCGCAATTGCCGCAACAATATCGACAGATCTTGGAAACCCTGATGTATGGAAACATTTAATAAAAACTGATACAGTAAACAACGCCATTACAACACAGACTGCAATGCCTGCACATTTGCCGAAATAACCGAAAATTTTTGTAAGATTATATACTGACGGAGCTGAGGCTATCTGACTGAAATATTTTGCTGTTGCGAAAGGCTCCAACGATAATAATGCCGCCTCAGAATGATATCTCGGACCTTCAATATATAATATTCCAAGATAATTATCCATTTTCTCAACCAGCATACAAATCATTGCAATCACAGCCAGAACTGACCATACATAATTCAATATTAAAGAAAAGGTTGACCTGACTATAATTCGCTTTGTGGCAAAAGTCACAACAGCAACCGTCAAAACAATAAAAAACTCTATTTCTTCTGTTGAAAAAAATGCCAATGCAGTCATCATTACATAATAAAACACCGTATGCATAACCGAATCGAGACATTTGTTTATATAATAAAAAGACAATGACAACAGAGAGATAATCAAACATATACGATAAATATTGTAATTCTGAGTGCCGTAGAAAATTATCCCGCTGAACACTACTGTTAAAAACATGTTTATTATCGCAATTATACCTGAAGCCTCATGATTTAAAAGCCCTCCCAAGAAATAGCAAAAAACCACTCCGCCAACAAGTGCAACGCCTTTAAAACACAGGTCTGATAAAAACTGACGGACATAAATTCCGTCAGGGTTCAGATTGTAATTCATTATACCGCAAAGCACTTCAGAACAGACTGCCAGCATCAGCGTGGTGGCAATGACATACCAATTAATTTTAAAAATGTCTTTAAGAGTGTTCATATTTTCAACTCCTTATCTATAAATATCACACAGCTATTCATAAACCAAATTTGAGCATCTATTTGTTTCCTGTTAATTGAATTATAATGTATTTCCGCAAAAAAATGTCCATTGTAAAAAGACCATCACGAATTTACTGTTCGAAGGAGTCCGTAAAATAAGATAGTATAAACGAATTAATCCCAACAGAATCTTATGATTCCGTCGGGATTAATTTAAACAATCAAAACAGTAAAAGAATAAAAAGGCCTGCTGAAAGCAAGCCTTTTTTCTTTGAAATTGCATTTTGTGCCTTAAGACATAGTTGAGAACCGGCTCATGCAAAACCATACGAGGGCCTCTATTCAAACTTCCTCAACCAAGTTCGAATTTCGCAGGCATAGAAATCACATAACGTGATTTCTACAATTATTATACGATATTTTCACGAAAAGTAAACTCTTTTTTTGCATAAAAATGAATAAATTTTTTTGGTTTTTTTGGAATCTAACAACATATTGTGTTTGGTTTTGTGATACTATTCAACATTCTTTGTGTCATCTATAAGTTCTTGCCAACTTTGATGCATTCGCATTGCTATAGAACGCTCACACAAATGTGCCACTGTTTTATTCATATTCGCTATCCTGATTGACCTGTTAAATTCCACAAATCCAATTTCAACCATCAGTTTTGCTATAAATTCATCAATAAACGATGAACTACAAGCCTTAAGAGATGAAAAATCTAAAATAATTGGTGCATTTGTTTTCCTAAGAATATTAATAACATCGTTTCTTAATTCTTCTCCGGCTAGTCTTGTACCTGTACCGCTACAATTTTTATATACATCATACTTCAGCCAATTATCATCCTGCCACATATCATCTATTCGAATATCAAAGCCGTCAAAACCATCCAAACTTTTCAAAGCGGACTGCAAATCAATTTTTCGAGATAAATCAAGTTGAAAATCAACAATTGTTCCCGCATGACTATCTGCAACAAGAGCACCGTTATCAAACTTTTCCAAAACACCATTTTTTAACATAATTGATGATTTGCCGGATGTAATTGTTAATTTTCCGCCATTCTCATCTACAATCTGATACAATCCGTAAAGCCCGTTACCTTGGCCTTTACCGTCACCTACTCCTTCTTGAAGTGCCATGGTTATAGCATCGATTTCAGTAGCAGGCTTATGCTTACTTTCAGAAAGAGATTCGAACACACCTATACCACAGTCATAAACACATATTGCAAGAACCTTTTTCTTTCGGTGGTATTGTGCCATTATATATCCGCAATCTTCTTTGCTGTGAACTAAGACATTATCCATAACCTCATTTATACACCAAATCAAACCCGCAATAACCCCTTCTTCACAAAGAGTTGTTCGATGTATACAGTCAATATAAGCCTGCACTAAATCTCCCACTAAAGCAATGTTGTCACCTTTGGAAGAGTATTTAAAGATTTTATCCAAAGGATTTCTGCATTGCTTTATTTCCATAGATGTGGGTTCTAAAGGAGAGGCAAAGCAACATTTTTGCAAATATTTATTGTCATCAATAATTACATCGAAATCAATATCATAAAAACGTTTATAGTTTTGGATTAGTGCCGAAATAGGCAAACAAGCATCCGGGAAAATACTTTTTCTCTCACAATTACATATTACATTCAATTTTGTACGGTTTCGCTTTATTGCAAGATTAACACATCGTATGAACGATGTCACACACGAGGGATGATTCATTTTGTTAATTATAATGTCAGAATCGCGTAAAATCACATTCGGAATTTTCTTGTTTGATATAGTAATGCACCTCATTTCAAAAAACGCATTGCATAATCCAATGCCCAAACATACCGCATTTACATAAAACCACGCGATACATTGTAAAACAAAATTACATCATTCTGAAGAAAAAATTTATATAGGACAATAGATCCTGTTTGAAACCGGATCTTTTTACAACTTAACATTTACACCAATTGCTTTTTCAGTTCTTTGAAGCAATCCAATGCACTTTCAAGATTGTCAATTATATCAGATGCGAGGACATCGGGATCAGGCAAGTTGTCCAAGTCTGCAAGCGATTTGTCTTTTATCCAGAAAATATCAAGACTTGTTTTGTCCCTTGCTAAAATATCCTCAACCTTGAACTTGCGCCAACGACCGTCGGGATTTTCTTCTGACCATGTTTCTGTTCGCTTGTGACGATTTTCAGGATTATAACACTTTATGAAATCAACAAGATCTTCATCTGTCATCGGATGCTGTTTCAAGGTGAAGTGTATGTTTGTGCGGAAGTCATAAACCCATACTTCTTTTGTCTGAATTTCAGGACCTGCAGGCTTGCGGTCAAAGAAAAGAACGTTTGCTTTGACACCGGGCTTATAGAAAATACCTGTAGGCAAACGAAGAATTGTATGAAGGTCAGTTGTTTCTAAAAGTTTCTTTCGTATTATTTCACCGGCTCCGCCTTCAAAGAGCACGTTATCAGGAACAACAACAGCGGCTTTACCGGTAGCCTTCATAATTGTAATGATGTGCTGAATAAAGTTGAGCTGTTTATTAGAGCTTGTTGTCCAGAAGTCCTGTCGATTATATACAAGATCTTCTTCCTCTTGTTCGCCTTCTTCATTTGTGAAAGTAAGAGAAGACTTTTTACCGAATGGCGGATTGGTAAGAACATAATCAACTCTGTATCCCGGATCTGTCAGAAGAGCATCACCGAGAGACACGGGAACATTGCCGTAAATATCACCAATATTGTGCAAGTAAAGGTTCATTAAGCAGAGTTTGTATGTAGTTGATACAAGCTCGTTGCCGTAAAAAGTGTTGTTCTTCAAAAATTCCTTTTCTTCTCTGCCAAGAACGAAGTTGCCCGGGGCTGTAAGAAATTCCTGTGCCGCAAGGAAGAAACCGCCACTACCGCAACAAGGGTCAGCGATTGTTTTCATCGGTTCGGGACGAAGACATTTTACCATAGCTCTGATAAGAGGACGGGGTGTAAAGTACTGACCGGCACCGCTTTTTACGTCTTCAGCATTCTTCTGAAGCAAGCCCTCATAAATCTCACCCTTGACATCTGAGGACATTGAAACCCACTTTTCTTTGTCAATCATCTGCACAATGCGATAAAGTATTGCGGCGTTGCTCACTTTATTGGTAGCCTGTTTGAATATCTTTCCGAGAATACCGCCTTGTTCACCAAGCTTTTCAAGAATAGCCTTATACTTTTCTTCAAGCTCAGCACCTTTGAGAGTATTCATATCTGTCCATGTGTAACCTTTTGGAATACCTGTATCCTTCTTGTATGGAGGATTAGAATATTCATCAGACATTTTTAAGAATATGAGATATGTAAGCTGTTCAAGGTAATCACCGTATGAAACGCCGTCATCACGAAGAGGACCGCACATACCCCATACTTTTGAAATTATAGTTGTTGTTTGTTCAGACATTATTGGGGTTCCTCCTCAACAATCTGTTTAATTATTTTGAAAATTTCTATAAAGTTATCAAAGTTAAATTTTTCGGGATGCTTATTTACAAACTCAGAAAATTTCATTTTTGATAATGCATAATTTTTAGTATCTTCTGCATCAAAACCAAATATTTTATCGCCTTGCGAACCTTCTATTATATTTATTTTATTTGGACCACACAAATCCTTTCTTTCGCAAAAAAGACCAAGGCTCATTGAATGACCATGTTTATCAAACTCATTTCCCATATACAGTCTGCGTAATTCACCGTCATCACAGACAACATCAGTTTTGATTTCATCGTCGCTATACAGATGTTCTATACATATATTAGGAGTGTCTTTTCTGCTATCAGGCACTGGAATAATAAATGAATATACATCTTGAGACCATCTTTTATATGGCTCTGTTGGACTACCCATTTTTTTATTAGTAAAATCAACATCTCTGTCTGCTATAAAAATATATCTTACATTTTGAGGTAGCTTTGCATAGTTTTCACAGATGCTTGTAAGAGTAGTATTACCCATTTCAAGTTTGTGCTCTGCTTGTACTTTACTATTTGCTGGCTCATATTCAAAAAATTCAAACTCTAAACCATTGAATATTTCAGCATTTGACTCATTTCCCTTAAGAAAAGAATAAGCCGTTTTCATATGTTTCCAATCAGTAGCACCTTCAGTTATTACAATTGCTTTTGTTGATGGTGTAACCTTTAAAATAGCTTCTTCGGCATCTTTTTGATAAGTTTGTGTTGTTTTGAAATACTCGTAGGCACGCTGAAACTCAGAAAACCGCTCAACATCAATTTTTGTTCCATTAGGCATTTCAATAATTTCATAGTTTTCTTCGCCAAACACTTCTTGCATTCCTAACAAAAACAAAGGTGCATGTGTTGTAATAATGAACTGAACTTTTGGAAACAGTTTGATTAAATTAGGAAGAATCTCGCGTTGTAATTTGGTGTGTAAATGTAACTCTACTTCATCTATAACCACTATGCCTTTTATATCTTCCAAATTGATACTTTCGGTTATTTTATTAAAATCTGCATATCTTACAATTGTTGAAAACAAATTAAACAATGCGATTTGTCCCGTCGATAAAGAAGCTAATGATGGTGCTATTGTTGAACCATCGGATTTTCTTAAAATTTTAAATCTCGACTGGCCACTATTCCTAAGATTCAGCCCAAAAGAAACCTCTTCTCCAATAATTTTGCTCATTATCAGCTCAAGATTCTCTCTTGATTTTCTTAATTCAACTAAAGTTGATGCGCTTACATTAGCAAGAATTAAGTTGTTGGCATCTCCTATTACATCCGGCCTAGAGTCTACAATTACATCTAATAACCATTGAAGATTTGTTGAGGTAACTCCTTTTACTGTTATGGGAGAATCTAATTTACCACTCCAACTTTCTCGTACACTCGGATGAGATAGATCTTCTATTTCATAATACTTATTACCCATCCATATGGGCTTTTCATATCTGTCCGGCCCAAAATAACATATTACATTGTTATTCCATATTCTTTCTACATCTTTTTTATCGATGGTCGAATGTTTATAATTTACGCTATCAGACGAATTGATTTTGTTAATTTCATCTGTTGATATTTTGGTTTTTAATTCAGATATACTTATATTTCCACACTTAGATAAATAAGCAAATTTGTCTGTATCTTGAAATCCTATATATGAAAACATATAATCTTCACCAGTTTTGATTTCTATTGGAGTTATTGCTTTGTAATACTGATGTCCATTTCTGCCGTCTGATTCTGTGGCATTATTAAAACCTTTTCCGGCCATTTCATAAAAAGAATCAACAATATTAGACAACAATGTAGATTTGCCACTGCCATTTTCTCCTACGAACAAAATGGGCTTCGGATTATTATCTTCCGTGAAAGGAAAATCAATAGTGATATTTTTTATCGGACCTACATTTTCATAAATCAATTTATTTATATACATAATCTTACTTCCTTTTACAACTTCCCTTCAAATGCTTTTTTCAAAAAGCTTTGACGCATAGCTTCTGCTTGTTGCAAAGCGGTATCAACAGTTTTTTCTATGCTATCACAAACCGATATGCGTGCTTCTATAATATTAACTATTGATTCTGCTACATCATCTGAAACGACAGGTACTTTTGAATCACGAATATCATCAAGACCAAGACCGAGTTTACCTGCGCCACGCTTATTTTTCAGCAAATCTTTTTGCCCATAATCGCTTTTCAAATACCACGCCATGAACTTACCTTGATCAGTGTTCTTGAATCTAACAACTGCAATATGTTGATTTATATATGCCTCACCGATATTTTGTGGAACAAGACCAATACTACCCAAATCAGCAGTAATGGAAACCAAAACATCGTTAGGTTGCAATTTAGAACGCAAACCTTCGGCTTTGTCCGGTAGTTCAACATACTGAACATCATCAAAAACAATATCAATAGAATCTCTTGTTAAATTGCCAATGCGAATGAACTTTGCTCCTTGGTTACTATAGTATTTTGCCCATCCCCTTGAACCGCTTGTAACAAGAGTTGAAACTTCTCGAATCGTTGCAGTATCCTTAATGTTTGAAAATGCTTCTTTCAACACAGCTTGTCTGTAAACAGCAAGTTGTTGCTTTGTTTTGTTGAGAGTTTCAACAGCACTATCCAGCTGAGAAAACATTTCTTCAATTCGTTCAACAATGCGTTGCTGTTCAAGTGTATCAGGAACATAAATACTCTTTTTTTCAAGATGTTGATAATGACGAGCGTAACCTTTATCCTCTAATCGTAAAACAAGATATAAAGTGGCGTAATATAGGTATTTTGGAAAAATTCCTTCCTTTGGTCTCAATACCTTAACACCATCTGCCCCTACGCCAAATTTAAAGTCAATATACTTAACTGCTCTCGTATGGTCACCAAAAACAATAACAGGTAAATCGCACGGAAGACATGTATTAATATTATCAGTATATCCACCGATAAGGGTGTGTCCTTGGTCAATTATAGGGAGTTTACCTTGTTTTAAATAGTTTTTCTGTTTGGTTTTTTTGTCTGATGAAACAGAAATTTTATCAACTATATTTTTATAAATAATCATTCTATACCCCTGCAGATCATTTTGATAAATCTATGACAGCTTTAATTATTTGAACTATAACCAAAATAACACCAAAAAGTTTTGTTAAAAACAAAAGTATATCTGCTCTGTTTTTTTCTTTAGTTTGTTCTTCTTTTTTTGATTTTGGTATTTTGCTTGCAGAATAGATAATCTGTTGTAGACCTTGAAAAAATTGAAAGGCACCAATAATCAAGAATAAAAAACCTAATGTATTAAAAAACCAGTGTTTCCCGAACCAAAACATTGCAAACCAAATGCCAACAAATAATAAGCCCATAAACAAATTGTCAAGTCCCACTATTCCAGATTTAATTTTTCCTGCTTCGATAGCAAAACCTAATACACCTATAACAACAAAAATCCACTTAACTATGGCGGTTACTGTTCCATTACCAAAATATATCGGCGAAAACTGTAGAAGCAATCCACACACAATCAGAGCGAATGATAAAGCATAGCCAGTAATTCTGCTATCTATTTCTTCTGAAAAATATATAACTTTTTGCTTTTTGCTTTCTTTTTCTTTCTCCATTATTATACGCTTCCTTTTACGCCACCAATTCTATATTCATTTCCTGTAATATTGCTTCATACTTATCTCCGAAAACCTCATAGAATCTGCCTAAGCCACCCTTGCTGTCAAAGGGGTTAAGGTCAAGGTCGTCGGTTTCAATACTTAATGAAACGGCAATATGGTCTTTGATAAGTCTTAGCCATTCCATCTGTTCTTCAGTAAAGTGTACCGCACCTGCATTCTGACGAAGTGTCCACTGCATAAAGTTATAGTTAACCTTATCTGCAAAAGGTGTAAGTTTTTCACTGTAACCAAGCTCGAAACGAATAATGGAAATAAGGTCTGTTATCTGTGCGAGAGTGCCGCGTTTAACTTTCTCCGGCTTTTTGATAGCATAACAATCCCAAAGGCGTTCAACAGTAACACCTTTTGATTTCAGCTTTTCATATAATTCCTTGAGTTTTTCAATAGCCATTGCACGCTCGCTGTATGCACGGTCATAAATAATGCGAAGAGCAATGATTTCATTTTTGTTTTCTTCAATAAACTCTCTGAAAGTTTTGATCACTCTGTCTGCATTCTCTTCTTGCTGTGTGTCATAGCCGGCAAAAAGAACTTTATCTAAATTGACACTGTCGATAATCTGATCATGACTACGGCGTACATTTTCGATAAACTCACGCACTTCAGGCTGATAGAATGGGGCAACCGCCTCTTTTATCAGCTCTTTCTTTGCTTCTTCAAGCTGAACCGGTGTAGGTTCATTTCCAACAATCTGACGTGCCTTTTCATAAATGATATCACCGTCAAAAGCATCCAACAATCTTTCTGCCACCTTGCCTGCGTGTGTGCCGACTTTTTCTTCAAAAGTCTTTCTTTCCGAAGGTGTCAACTGGCTGTTAAGACGGATAATTCGATTTGCAAGAGATGTAAGGGTATCCTCATCCTTCGCGCCGAGAGCAACATTGAGCATCAGTTCTTTCATAGAAACAGTTGGTTTGCGTTCAAGAGGACGAGTATCAGATTTTTTAGATTTAGTTACACCAACTGCATCTACAATAACAAAATGGTCTTTGTTGCCTGTTGCTGAGGGCGACACTTTCTGAAGGTCATCTTTGCCCAGTGTACGGGTGCCTCTGCCTTTCATCTGCTCAAAATAGTTCTTGCTTCGAACATCACGCATAAAGATAAGACACTCAATGGGCTTGACATCTGTTCCTGTTGCAATCATATCAACTGTAACTGCAATACGAGGATAGTAGTCATTACGGAACGCACTGAGAACAGCCTCAGGGTTTTCGGCGGAATAGGTAACCTTACGGCAGAATTCATTGCCCTCACCAAATTCTTCACGGACAATGTTAATAATATCATCTGCATGACTGTCTGTCTTTGCAAAAATAAGGGTCTTAGGCACTTCATGACGATGCGGATACAGCGTTGTAAACAGATTTTCTTTAAAAGTACGGATTACAGCACGAATCTGACTCGGATTTACAATATCCCGGTCAAGCTGTGTAGGTTTGTAATCCACATCTTCATCAAGCTCTCTCCAGCGTTTCTCACGAGTAAGTCGGTCACGGCATTCAATCTGCTGTTTCATAATCTGTCCGCCGCTTTTGCCGATTTCTGTTTCGATAAGGAATATGTCTTCACCAACATTGACGCCCTCAACGATAGCCTGTTCACGTGGATATTCACTTACAACATTTTCATCAAAAAACGCAAAGGTACGTTTATCAGGAGTTGCGGTAAGACCAATAATGAATGAGTCAAAATACTCAAGAACCTGTTTCCATACGTTGTAAATAGAACGATGACATTCATCGACAATTATACAATCGAAGAATTCCGGCGGATATTTTTCGTTATAAACAACATTCTTCGGTGCCTTCTGATCTGCAGTGACAAATTCATTGAAAGAAACTTCTTCTGTTGATTCATCAATGTCTTCACCCTGCAAAATAGAGTACATTCTTTGAATTGTGCTGATACATACCTGAACATCGGAAGGTATGTAAGGCGACTTCAGACGACGCACACCATACAACTGTGAAAATGAGCGTGGGTCATCGTTAGGAGTGTACGCAAGGAATTCTCTTTCTGCCTGTTCGCCAAGGCTCTTTGTATCAACCAAAAACAAAATACGATTCATCTTGCCGTATTTTAGAAGCCTATAGACAGCAGTAATAGCGGTGAAGGTCTTTCCTGCACCGGTAGCCATTTGTATGAGAGCTTTTGGTTTATTAGCTTCAAAAGACTTGTCAAGATTCTGAATTGCATTAATCTGACACTTTCTGAATCCTGTTGTATCAAGTTCAGGTAAGGATTTTAAATTATTCCTTACCGTATCCGCCTGAGATACAATGTATTTAAGTGTTTCAGGACGATGGAAAGAGTAAACATTTCTTGAACGATACTTTATATCATTATAATCA
>JAZSLJ010000044.1:0-2920 GCA_045535305.1 Acutalibacteraceae bacterium | reverse complement strand
TATTTTTTTGCCTTTCTTGAATATCCTGACAAAATATAGTATAATATATTTGTAAAATATATCTGTATCTAAAATCACACAAGGAGGTTCAACTATGGCACTAATTACAAAAGATAATATAAAAAGTAAGCGTCTAATATTTACGTGTATATCAATATTCAATAATAGCTTGTATAATAAATAGAGGCAGCCGATAGATTGAAAATCGGATAGCCTCTATTAAAGCTTATTCATTCCACGGAAGAATAATATTTCCGGCGGGATTTGAAAACAGATCAATAAGATACTGCTCAACATTCAAGCCGTTTGCATAGGCAGTAGAAATGATGGAGTACCATATTGCATTAGCTTTAGCACCGGATGGAGTATTAGCGTGTAACCAGTTTTTTCTTCCGACAGTGAAGGGGCGGATACTGTTCTCACAGCGATTATTGTCAACAGGAACATCTGGAGATTCTAAAAAGCTGTACATATATTTCTTTTCGTTTAAAGTATATTTTACAGCTTCGCTAAAAGAACCTTTTAATGTTGTAACTGATTCAAGGTATGAGTATAAAGCGTCAAGCAGAGGTTTTGTTTCCGCCAGGCGTTTCTCATATCTGATTTCCGGAGATACATCTTTCAGTTTTTCTTCTATTGAATATATTTTTGTGATATATTCAATCACCTTAGCTGATGCAGATGTTTGTTGCTGTTTTTTATCAGCCGGAAGAGTTTTGAGAAACTTACGTCTGATATGAGCTAAACATGCACATCTGGTTACTTCCGGAACAGCATTGTAACCTTGATATCCGTCGCATACAAGATATCCGGAAAAACCTTTAAGAAAATTAACAGGATGTTCGGATTTTCTTGTTGGCTTGTAATCAAAGATCACTATACTTTTATCAGAAAGTTTTCCATTGCAGTAAACCCACATCTTAGAATCTGCAGTTGCTTTTCTGCCTTCTTCGTGAAGCACTCTGAACGGAGTTTCATCAGCATGGATAACACTGCTTTTCAAAAGCTCTGTTTTCATTGCTGTCACAACTGGGACACCCCAGTTTTCAGCCATATGAATTACCCAGTTTGACATTGTTTCACGCAAAAGGTAAATGGCTTTATTGGCAAGAGATTTTTCCTTTCTGTATAATGGTACAGCATTATTGTATTTATCATAAATGATGTTGGCTATCAGTTCACGAGAACAAAAACTATGCGGAATCAATGGTGATGGTGCTGTTGATTTACGAAATGAACATTTATCAATGTCATCATGCATTGAATCCAGTGATTCATCTGAACCACAGTTGAGACATTTTGCTGTTTCTGTCATATGACGTCTGACATAGTATTTTGCCGGAACATATACAAGTTCATCCCAGGCTTTTTCTGTTCCTACTACTTTCATTTCAGAGCCACATTTATCACAGATAAGAGCTGCAGTGTCTATATGGTGTACTACTTCTTCTATTTCAAGCTTGCTCATCCAGTCATCATGTGTACGTTTTTTCTTTCTTTTATGTGCAGGAACGTTTATAGTTTCTTCTTTATCTGAAACTTTTGCTTTTTCAGAATCTGTTTGAGAAAACATTGAAAGTTGTTCACCATCGTTCATTAAAGTACAGGATTTTTCACTTTTGCTTCCGAAAATCTGCTTTTTCATCCAGTTCATTTGTTGCTGTAATTCAATCAATGCATCTTTAAGTACAGCATTTTCGTTACGAAGTGCTGTTAATTCATTATTCTGTTTTTCGATGATCATATCTTTATTATTTAATTGCATAACAACTAACCTCCGTATTTTGATATACTAATTGTATCATAAATTCAGAGGTTAGTTGTATATTTTATTTGAACAAATTATGTATTTTTAATACATGACTCCCGGTGTTGTTTCTTTGATTGCTCTTGGCTGCTCGATTTTCAGGCCTTCAAGAAGCCAACGGGTTTGTTGTGCAGTTAATTGCAATGCTTCTGTTTCATTTCGTGGCCATTGAAACTTTGAATTTTCAACTCTTTTGTACAACATCAAAAAACCATCGCCTTCCCATAAAAGACCTTTAATTCTGTCACAGCGTTTACCACAAAACAAGAACAATGATTTATTAAACGGATCAAGTGATAGGTTACTTTGTATTATCATAGCCAGACCATCTATTGATTTTCTCATGTCTGTATATCCTGTTATCAGATATACAGGGAGATTTTCTGCAAATTCATTTAGCATACGCTTAATTCCTTAGCTAATCTTATCAAGAGATTAGGGTCTATGCTGATTGGTAAACTTACACTTACATTGTGATTTTTTATCAAAATATTATTTTCTTGATTTTGTTCTTTTATATCCGTTGTTCTGATTGGTACTACAATCTGTTTATCCGGTTCTGTTTTACATATACTTTCTCGTACTTTTCTTAAGTGGTAATAATATGTCTTGATATTTACTCCATTTAACGTACACCATTCTTTTACCTTCATTCCACTTTCAGTACATGAACGAATTTCTTCGCTCCACTTTTGTAGCTGTACTTCGTTTTTTATTGTGGCTATTACTTTTGTTGTATCTTCCATACGTCAACTCCTTTTTCTAATCAGGTCTATTTTTCTCTTTGGACTTCATTTGAGCTGATTAGCCGCTATGATCTCCCTGGTTGATTATTGTTGGAGTTGTTCGGACCTCGTCAGACTCTGTTTGCCTTTTATAGTTCTATTATAGACTTTTTATGAGCAATTTTGTAGACGTAGGTTTATCTGACGGTTACGTCTTTTACTGTTTTTGCTCCGTTTAAAGTCGTTATTTCCTGACTTCTGTTTCCGGAATCGTCATAACTGTATGTTATTTCTCTGTAAGCTTGTCCGTCTCTTTCTTCTTTTGTTGATTTCAATCTCAAAAGTTCATCATACTCATATGTTGTTATTCCCTGTAATACTCCGTCAT
>JAZSLJ010000015.1:0-39480 GCA_045535305.1 Acutalibacteraceae bacterium | reverse complement strand
TGGATACCATTGCAAATTATCATGGTCTTTCCAATGATCAGGTATTTGTTGGTGTAGGGTCCGATGACGTATTAGCAATGGCATTTTTAACATTTTTTAATTCAGATAAGCCAATCTTTTTCCCTGATATCACCTATAGTTTCTATGATGTGTGGGCAGACCTTTATCGTATTCCGTATGAAACAAAGGCATTGGATGATGATTTTCGGTTGGTTGCAAGTGATTATTATGCAGCGAATGGCGGTGTCATTTTTCCAAACCCGAATGCACCGACAGGACTTGTAGCAGACCTTGATTTTGTGAGGGAGGTATTAGACCACAATCAGGATGTAGTTGTAATTGTTGATGAAGCATATGTTGATTTCGGTGCGGAATCAGCAATTTCACTTATTGATAAATATGACAATCTTATTGTTTCAAGGACATTCTCAAAATCAAGAAATCTTGCAGGTGCAAGACTTGGGTTTGCGGTTTCAAATGCTGATATTATAGCTGACCTTGCAAAAATGAAATTTTCATTTAATCCTTACAACATTAACAGACTGTCAATTATTGCAGGTAAAGAGGCTGTTCTTGATACTCAGTATTTTGATAAATGCATTTATGCAATTATTGAAAACCGAGCTTATACTGTAAATGAGCTTGCAAAAAGAGGATTTTTTACTATTGATTCTAAAACAAATTTTATATTTACAAAGCATAATTTAATTTCGGGTGAAGCCTATTATACTGAGCTTCGCAAAAGAAATATACTTGTAAGGCATTTTAATAACGAAAGAATCAAAGATTATGTGCGTATTACCATAGGTTCATCAGAGCAGATGAAGGCTTTGATTGATGCTACGGACGATATACTGAAAGGAGTCTGAATTTATGAGAGAATATTCAATATCAAGAAAAACTGCAGAAACCGACATTTTATTAAAACTTAATCTTGACGGTAACGGCACATCAGAAATTGGTACAGGTTGCGGTTTTCTTGACCATATGCTGACTCTTTTTGCAAAGCATGCAAGATTTGACCTTATTGTCAAATGTACAGGTGATACAAATGTTGATTATCATCACACAACAGAAGATATAGGTATTGTTCTCGGAACGGCATTTGCTGAATGTATCGGCGACGGAAAAGGAATCAACAGATACGGTCATATAATTTTACCTATGGACGAAAGTCTTATTCTCTGTGCTGTTGATATAGGCGGACGCGCTTATCTTAATTACGAATTGAATATTCCTGCCCAGAAAGTCGGCGATTTTGATACAGAGCTTGTTGAAGAATTTTTTAATTCCTTTACAAGATGCTCAAAAATGAATATTCACATTAAACAGCTTGACGGTACAAATTCTCATCATATTATTGAGGGCGCTTTTAAAGCCCTTGCAAGAGCATTGAGAGTTGCTGTTGCTATTGATGAAAAATTTAAAAACGAAATCCCCTCTACGAAAGGTACAATTTAAATGACAGCTATTATAAATTACGGCGTCGGCAATCTTTTTTCTTTAACAGGCTCACTCAAACATCTCGGCATTGATGCTGTTGTTACAAACAATCCTGACGATATAAAGAATGCAGAAAGAATAATACTCCCCGGTGTGGGTGCTTTTGCTGATGCAAAACAGAAGCTTGTTGACACAGGTCTTATACCTGTTATTGACGCTGAGGTAAAAAACGGCAAACCGTTATTAGGTATCTGTCTGGGTATGCAGATGCTTTTTGAAAAAAGCTTTGAATACGGTGAGCATAGCGGTCTGGGTTACATAAAAGGTGAAATCTGTCCTCTTAACGAAGACATTCCCGATAATATGAAAGTACCCCATATCGGTTGGAACAAGCTTATTATAAAAGATGCTAACAATCCTCTTTTAAAATATACAAATGAGGGTGATTATGTATACTACGTTCACTCTTTTTACGGCAAAAACTGTGAGGATTCACTTGTTGCTTATTCTGAGTATTTTGTTAACGTACCCGGTATTGTATGTAATAACAATGTATTCGGAACACAGTTTCATCCCGAAAAAAGCGGTGAAGTCGGTCTTAAAATGTTAAAGGCATTCTGTGAGGTGAAAGCATGAGAATTTTTCCCGCAATAGATCTTCGCGACGGAAAAGTAGTACGTCTGACACAAGGTGATTACAATCAGATGCAGACATACGGCGACTCTCCTGTTGAAACAGCCAAAATGTTTGAAGCCATGGGTGCAAAACACCTTCACGTTGTTGACTTAGGTGCTGCAAAAGACGGTGGTAACGAAAATTTTAATGTTATATGTCAAATTGCAAAAAGCACAGGGCTGTTTATCGAAACAGGCGGCGGAATCCGCAGTGAAGAAAAAATCAAACAATATCTCGATGCAGGAATTGACAGATTGATTCTCGGAACTGCCGCAATTAATAATTTTCCGTTTCTTTGCGAAATGGTGCAGAAATACGGCGAGCATATTGCTGTCGGTGTGGATGCAAAAGATTCCATGGTTGCAGTTAACGGCTGGTTAGATGTAACAAATGTTAACTCTTTTGATTTTTGTGAAAAATTACGCGATAACGGTGTTTCAACAGTTATTTATACAGATATATCAAAGGACGGCAAGCTTTCAGGAACAAATGTTGATGCATATATGAAGCTTAAAAATATCGAAAATATGAATGTAATTGCGTCGGGCGGTATTTCTTCCATGGATGATATAAAAGCTCTTTGCGCATTTGATTGCTACGGTGCAATCATCGGCAAAGCTATTTATGAAAACAGGCTCGACCTCAAGGAAGTGCTGGCGTATGCAGGTGATGAGTTATGATAACTAAAAGAATTATTCCCTGTCTTGATATAAGAAACGGCAGAGTTGTTAAGGGTGTAAATTTTGAAGGTATACAGGATGTTGAAGATCCTGTTGTGCTTGCAAAGCATTATAATGACAGCGGTGCTGACGAGCTTGTGTTTTATGATATAACAGCAAGTTATGAAGGCAGAGGTCTTTTTGCAGATGTATTAAAAGACGTTGCAAGTAATATTTTTATACCTCTTACTGTGGGCGGAAATATTAACACAGTTGACGATTTTGACCGAGTATTAAAATGCGGAGCAGATAAAGTAAGTGTCAATTCAGGTGCGATACGCAACCCTTCTCTTGTAAAAGAAGCTGCATTGAAATACGGCGACCAGTGTGTCGTTTTATCAATGGACGTTAAAAGAGTTGACGGCAAATTTATGATATTTGCCAAAGGCGGCAGAGAAAACACAGGTCTTGATGCAATAGAGTGGGCAAAAAAATGCACCGCAAACGGTGCAGGAGAAATAGTTGTAAATTCTATTAATACCGACGGCGTAAAAAACGGATTTGACATTGAAATGTTACAGGCAATATGCGATGTTGTTTCAGTTCCCGTTATTGCCTCCGGCGGTGCAGGCAGTATGCAACATTTCAAAACATTGTTTGATTCTGTTCCCGGTGTTGATGCAGGACTTGCGGCATCAATTTTCCACTTTGGAGAAATTGCAATAAATGATTTGAAAAAATATCTTATATCCAATAATATTGAAATGCGAATCTGAGGAGTAAATATGAATAACGAAATAATTTCAAAGCTTAAATTTGATGATAAAGGCTTGATTCCCGCAGTTGTGCAGGATTTTTACACAGGTGAAGTGCTGACTGTTGCTTATATGAATGAAGAAAGCTTGAAAATCACTCTTGAAGAAAAAATGACCTGTTTCTATTCACGTTCAAGACAGGAATTATGGCGCAAAGGGGAAACAAGCGGAAACAGACAGCATATTGTTTCAATCAAAGCTGACTGTGATTTTGATGCGCTTGTGGTTAAGGTTATAAAAGACGGCCCTGCTTGCCACACAGGCAGTGAAAGTTGCTTCTATAATCTTCTTTACAAAAACTATGAGCAGAATGATTTTTCCATTGACGAGCTTTACAAACTCATAGAAGGCAGAAAAACCGAAATGAAAGAAGGCTCATACACCACATATCTTTTCTCAAAGGGTCTTGATAAGATTATGAAAAAAGTTGGTGAAGAATGTACAGAAGTTATAATCGGAGCTGCAAAACATTCTAAAGAAGAAACAATTTATGAAATCTCCGACCTTGCATATCACATTCTTGTACTTATGGTTGAAATGGGCATCACTCTTGACGATATCAGAAAAGAGCTTGATTCAAGACATGTAATTGACCATAAAGTCAAACAGGAAACTATGCAGTAATATCTTTAAAATAAAATACAACAGCTTTTTTAGGAGTATGCGCTTTTCGTGCATACTCTGTTGTTTTATCTGTTATATAAAAAATCTCTCTTGCAACTGCAATAACCTTGAATCGCGGTATAATAGAGCCAAATATTTTCAGATAGCTGTTATGAATTCTGTATTTAAACAGTTTAATGCATTTAAAATCCATAAGATATATGCTTGATTTTATTGAGTCAACTACCCCACCGTTATAATTTGTGATTGCACAGTATTCTGCTAAATAATACCTGTTACAAATTATTGCACTTGTAAATATCCCTGTAATTAATGCCGAAAATAAACCAATCATACATATCAACGCTATCATTTTGCTTACACCGTTTTGCAGCATAAAAAATATAATAACAGATAAACCTGTTGACGGTAAAAGTGTTAAAATAACTATTAAAGTTTTTAATATTGTTACTGAAAATTGTACAGTTATAATCTTAGTTATAAATTTTACCGTGGGATAAATTTTTTCACAACGTTGCATTTTAGAAACAGTATAATATTTCCACGAAATATTATACCATTTTGACAAGTAAAATAAAAATAAACCTATAAATGTAACAGCGGTACAGACAATCGACTTGACGTAAATATCAAATTTATCGGTTAATGAAGTGTTGATAGTAAATAAATATATTACTGATGCAATATAAAGCCAAAAACAGCATTTCATCATACGAGCAACCATTAATTTTAATACACACTTTCCGACATTTTTATTTAAGCAATATGAAACACATTCTTTTACATATTTATACATAAAAAAGACCTCCAATATTATAATTGGAAGGTCTTTTATTTTATATACATTAAAAATCGATATTCAATTCCCTTGCAAGGTTTTTACCAAGTATTCCTTCTTTAGCTTCTTCGGGAATATCCAGAGAAATAATACGTTCAATGGCTTTTTTTGTTTGTTCAGCTTGTTTAAAAGGAAAATCAAGCCCAAAAATATGACAATGAGGGCCTGTTTGATGAACCAATGTTCTTAAGTCATCATCGGAAAGACTCCAATAATCATAAAGTCCGTTATCTGCCATAGCAATAGATGTCCAGCCCGCAAATGTATTAATTATATCATTACGGGAATTATTAACCATTACGGCAAGACCTTCTTTAAAGAAGTGATAACCGCCCAGATGTTCCATGCTGAAACGGAGACAAGGAAAGTTATATGCTAAATCATCATACAAAAGCATCTGATAATCGGCAAGTCTGTGCCAATGAATACCTGTATGGAATGATAAAAATAAATTCTTATCCTGAGCCGCTGCATACACCCTTTTAGCCTGTTCACCCATTATGTTGAATTCCTGATATGCCGGATGCAATTTTATACCATAGAAGCCGAGAGATGATATTTTATCAACCTGTTCTTCAAGGTTGTCATAATCAAAATCAATAACACCGAATCCGTACAGATTATCGTGCTGAGCTATCTCTTTAGCAAGAAATTCATTTGTATCTTCATCAATTCCGTTTTCTTTTAATTTATCTGCGAATGTAGCAAAACAAACACATTTTTCAATTTCACATTCGTCCATTAATCTAAGCAACGCGTCAACACTGCCGTTTTCACGTAAGCTTTTAGGATAAATATGGGCGTGATTTGCAAAAATTTTATATTTCATGATATCACCTTTCAAAAAGTGGGCGACATAGCTGTCGCCCGAAAAAATTTAGATAAGATTAAACATCTGATAGAATTTGAGAAGAATAGACTTAAGGAAATCAAGAATCTTAATCCATATTGTCTTTTCGCCAACAAATTCAGCATTATCACCGTTGATTTCAGAAAGTGTACCGTCATCAGCAAGTGTAAGTACCATGTATCTGATATGTGATGCTTCATCTTCACAGAGATAGCCAATATTACCGTCAGCAAGCTGAGTGAGGCAGGAATATGCAAAGAATGTGTCGTTTACGTGATATGTATAAATCCATTCAACAACATTGTCTGCACCTACAAGACCTACCTTGATAACGCCGTCAGCTCTTTCATTCGGATTTGAAGCAAATGAACCGAGAATTACATCTTTGCCGTTAATCTTCTTATCTACATTGATGAAAGATACCATGCAGTTACCATTTGCGTTAAGATTAAGGTCAGCCTTGAATATTGACCATGAAACACCGCCATCTGTACTGTCTGCATAAGCAACATAATCGCCTGCATTTCTTGCATACATACGGAGTGAACCGTCGGGAAGAGCAACAATCTGTGCTTCACTTGTCTTACCGAGAGCAAGTTTAACAGATGTTTCTTTACCTCTCTGCCATGTTTCGCCGTTATCATCTGAGTAAACTGTGCTTACATTTTCTGCAATACCGTTATTGTCATATACGCAGAATATGATACGTTCCTTACCGTCATAATTTGTAACAAAACCTCTACCGGGGCCGATACCGAGGAATTTTTCACTTGCGGTCTTTACATCAGCAGCAATAAGCTGAACTGCACTCCAAGTTTTGCCGTTATCATCAGAATATCTCATTGAAAGATACGTTGTAAGATAGCAACACATTTCAGCATCATTATAAAATACATTCTGCTTGATTGTTACATCTTCAGCACCTTTCTGTGCCATTGTAAGAGCTTCACCGTTTTTGTAAAGATTGTATTCTTCGTCAACGGTGTATTCTGTAGCTGAATTATCAGCAAGCTTACAAACAGGAGCAAAACCGTCTGCAAAATCACCAACATAATAAGCAAAAGTGTTGAGTTTGTCTGAATTATTGCCTGTTGTAAGAAGAAGGTGTTGTTTGCCGTTAACTTCTGTAAAACCTGTTCCCTTAAGAGCCTGATTATAGCCGCCGCCAGAAGGACACATATCAGTAACAAGGAAAATTCTGCCTGTTTCTTTTGACTGTACAAGAGCACTATCAATAAATGATGCACTGTCTTTTCCTGTTACACCGTGAGCGTAGTCATCAAAATAGTTAACAACGGAATATTCCCAATTTGTATAACCGTCTTTTGAAACAGCAACAAGAGTATCAATATTGTTGGGAGAATCGGAGCCGTGGGAATAACGCATATCCATAGCTGCCATTACAGAGCCGTCGTTAAGTGTAATGATAGCAGGAATACGGTTTTCGCTTGAGTCGAATATACCTCTGTCAAAAGGCTGTTCATAGCTAACCTGTGTTGCGTCTTCTGCTGCAGTAGCTGCAATTCCGAGTGCAGAAATTGCAAGAGTTCCGGCAAGAATTGCTGAAATGATTTTTTTCATGATTTTTCCTCCATATAATTATATTAAGTTAATTGTATCACCTTTGTATAAAAATGTCAAACATATATTATAGTATAAATGTAAAATTATTTATCAAAAAAATAATTCTCTACAGCAGCACATATATAATGGTAAACGGGCAAATGCAGTTCCTGTACTTTATAAGTCTCGATTTCAGGCACACATATACATATGTCGGAAATATCTTTAAGTTTACCGCCGGTTTTACCTGTTAAAGAAATTACCTTTACACCTAATCCTAAAGCAATTTCAACGGCACTGATAATATTTTTTGAATTTCCTGATGTGCTTATTGCAATAAGAATATCATTTTCGTTTGACAAAGACATTAATCCTTGTGCAAAAACAAGCTGAGCATCAACATCATTACTAAAAGCAGTATTTAATGCAGTAATTGATGATAATGAAATTGCAGGTAATCCGCATTGCATTTTATCAAGAGTTACATCATCAATGCAATTATATTTGTTTTTCATCTCATTTCTTTTTTCTGCTGACAACGGACGTTTTTTAAGAAAACCTTTCATTAATTCACCAACAATATGGTCGCAATCAGCACAACTGCCGCCGTTACCGCAAAGCAATAATTTACCTTTATTTTTATAGCAATCTATAATAAGATTCTTTGCATTTTCAATATCATCCGCGCAGAAAGCAAGAGCAGGATAACGTTTTAATAAATCATTGAGCATTTAAAAATTCTCCTTATAAAAGTGCGGTAGCAACTGCCGCATAATCGCCGATATTTTCGCCAAGTCCGGCAGGTACAATTCTGCAACAAGAGGCGGAAATATCAAGTGCCTCATTTTTAATTTCTTGTTCTGTTGATGGCCATAACAGATGCTTACTTCTGGCAAAAATACTGCCTAATACAATAGTTTCGGGATTCAACAAATCAATAACAATCGAAAGCCCTTTACCCAGATATTCACCACATATACGGTAAACTTCTATTGCTGTTTCATCACCGTTATTTGCGGCATCTGCTATTGATTTTGCTGTTACATCCGATTGAGTCATACCTTTTCTGAAATATGACGGATATTTGCCGCTTTGAGCCATTTCTAATGCTTTTAAATATCCGAGCTGAGCTATACCTCCACCGCTGCAGAATCCTTCAAAAGAGCCTGCTTTGCCGTAGCCGACAGGGCCGAATTTATCAAGACGGATATGTCCTAACTCCCCTGCATTATCGTTTGCACCTGTATACAGTCTTCCATCAAGAATAAGACCTGCCCCCAAGCCTGTACCAAAGGTCAAAAACACCATATTTTTACTGCCTTTACCTGCTCCGAATTTCCATTCAGCAACAGCACAGGCGTTTGCATCATTTTGCAAATATGTTTGCACACCGTAGTGTTCTTTAATTTGTTTTATAATTTCAACATTATCCCAACCGGGTAAGTTCGGCGGAGATTTGATTATACCGTTTTTGCTGTCAAGAGGACCGCCGCAAGAAATTCCTATTGAATCAGGAGTTTTATCAATAATAGAATCCGCCATAGTGATGAGTTTCTCAATCATTTTGGCGGGATTGATACTTAAATCAGTTGCACATTTCTCCTTTTTTAATAGAGTAATGTTTTCACCGTCCCATTCAGCAGTTATTACGGCGCACTTTGTACCGCCTATATCAAAACCTAAAACATACATAATTCTCACCTAAAACAATAATACAATAAAATGTAACTGTTTGCAATATTAACTTATTATAATAACAAAAAATCACCCGATGGATTTTGCTCCAATGGGTGATAATTTTGTTATAAAGTCTTATAGAAATCTTTTAATGATGGATATAAATTTTTAAAGATTTTATATTGCTTATCATATCTTTCAGCAATTTCATCATCAGGAGTAACAGTTTCGGCAACTTTTGAAAAATCAGCAGAACATTCTTTTACAGAAGAATATTCATTGTTTCCGACCATCGCAAGCATAGCACCGCCGTAGCTGGGCCCTTCTTCTGTAACAGGAATTTCAAGTGTAATATTAAGTACATTTGCAAGAATTTTTTTCCAGAGCCTAGATTTTGCACCGCCGCCGCACAAACCACTCTTTTCGATGAAAATACCAGCATCTTTTACTATTTCAACATTATCTCTTACTGCAAAAGCGACACCTTCAAGAACAGCCTGCACCATATCAATGCGTTTTGTATTAAGCGACATTCCGACAAAAGCACCTCTTGCATTTGTGTCATTAATAGGACTGCGCTCACCCATAAGGTATGGCAAGAAATAAACGTGATTATTGCCAAGCATATCGTCAGTTACTGCGACCTGCTCATCTGCATAATTATTTGTTCCGAGAATATCATCACAAAACCATTTGTTACAAACTGCGGCAGAAAGCAAACAACCCATAATATGATATCCGCCGTCAGCATGACAAAACGTGTGAATAGCTTTGTTTTGTAATTCAGGGAATTTTTCAGACGAAATAAACACCGTTCCTGATGTGCCTAATGAAATATTACATTTGCCGTCAGATACAGTACCGCTGCCTACCGCGGCACCTGCATTATCACCTGCACCTGCAACAACTTTGACATTTTCTGTTAAGCCTAAAAGAGCAGCAATTTCGGGTTTTACTGTACCGACAACATCGTAGCTCTCGAACAGCTTGGGCATCTGTTTCTCGGTTATACCGCAGATTTCAAGCATTTCCTTTGACCAGCACTTGTTTTTAACATCAAGTAACAATAAACCCGATGCATCGGAATAATCGGTACAATGCACACCTGTAAGCAGATAATTAATATAGTCCTTAGGAAGCATTATTTTGCTGATTTTTGAAAAATTTTCAGGCTCATTTTCTTTAATCCATAAAATTTTAGGAGCCGTAAAGCCGGCAAAAGCCATATTTGCTGTATAATCTGCTAATTTTTCAACAGAATTAAGATAATCGGTTTCTTTATCAGTTCTGCCGTCATTCCACAATATTGCATTACGTATAACATTGTCATTTTCATCAAGAATTACAAGACCGTGCATCTGACCTGCAATTCCCAAACCGCAAATTGATGAGGAATCATAATCTGCAATCAGCTCTTTTACCCCATCAATAAATGCGTGCCACCAATGTTGAGGATTCTGTTCACTCCAACCTGTCTGAGGATAATAGAGGTCATATCCTTTTGAAACAGTATTTTCTATTTCACCGTTTACATTTACAAGTGATAATTTCAATGAAGATGTACCTAAATCAGCACCGATATAATAATTCATACAATTACTCCTTAACCTAATTTATTTTATTTTATCATATTGATAAAAAATTAGCAAGTATCACCAAAACATTATAAAGTAATTATATATGTAAAAGCACCATACATTAAGTCCGGTGCTTTTTATTATTTATTTAACACTTTGCGATATTTCAAGCATTGTTTCTGCAAAAATTGCATATCCCTTTGTCGGGTCATTCAAAAAGACGTGAGTTACTGCACCTACCAACACATCATCCTGTATAATCGGGCTACCAGACATTCCCTGAATAATACCGCCTGTTATATCAAGCAATTCATCATCTGTTATTTCTATTACCATTGAACGGGTCTGTTTTTCTGTATTGTATGAAATTTTTTCAATTTCAATATCGTAATATTTCACACCGTTTCCGTCTATATTACACATTATCTGTGCATCACCTGTTTTTATCTCTGTCTGAGATGCAACAGCCATAAGCTCCCCTGTGGTTTCAACATTATGTGAATATGTGCCGTATACACCGTAATCGGTATTAATAAGCAATTCACCTAATTCTTTGTCTGCAAATGTTCCAAGAAGCTGACCTGTTACACCTTTTTCACCTTTTGTTATTCCTGTTACGGTTGCAGTAAGAATATCACCGTCGCCTACGGGCAATACAGATTGTGTTTCGCTGTCGCATATAGAATGACCTAATGCAGCAAAAACACCTGTTGATGAATCAACGAAAGTCAATGTTCCGATACCTGCTGTTGAATCCCTGAGCCAAAGACCGCATCTGTATTTTCGTTCAGTTTTGCAAAATGCGGGAGTTAATGAAAAATACAGAGTTTTATTGTTACGAACAGCAGTAACACTAACTGCTTTACCGCCGGAATTTACAATAGCTTCTGAAAAATCTGAAACAGACATTACTTTTTTATCATTAATTTCGGTAATCATATCACCTTTTTGTAAACCGCATTGAAAGGCAGGGTTTACATTACCGTTATCTGTTATAACATCTTCTGTACCGACTATCAATAAACCGTCGGTATAAAGTCTTATACCGATAATCTCTCCGCTTACATTAACATATTTCCGATGAGTGTTTTTTACATTAACGGATTTAACAGGTATAATTCCGAGTATGTTGATTTCTGCAACTGTACTTTCAGTACTGTTAGTTGAAACACTCATTGCTTTATCATTTGTTTGTGATACATTATATACATCGTATAATGTTGATTCTGTCTGACCGTCATAATATACGATATTTTCGGGTAAATACATCTCACCAACAGTAACAAGCGTAAGCATAACAGTACAAAACATTGATAATACTATATCAAAAACTTTTATAATTTTTTTCATAATGCACCTCCGACAATTTCACCGCACAATGTTAATGTTCCATTCATATGTTGATTTATTATCGGATTTTTATTTAACAAAAAAGGCAAAAAAACAACGCCCGCAAAAAAGCGAGCGCTAAAAACAATATAATTGTATTTTTTTATTTTTTCATACATTCAAAACAGAGCCAACCACCCTCTTCATGTCTTTGGGTGATTCTGAAACCGTATGAATCAAGAGCAGAAACAACCTCTTGCTCCCTGATGTCAATAATACCTGAAACAATATATACGCTGTCGTCATTCATAAAAGCGTCAACGCCTTTTGAAAGCATAATAATTGCATCGGCAACAATATTTGCGGCAATAACATCAAATTTACCGCTTACTTTATCTGTAAGATTACCGCAAAGTACAGTATACTGTTTTTCATCAAAACCGTTTCTTTTTGCATTATCCATAGCAGTTTTTACAGCAAGCTTATCAATATCAACACCCACAGCGCTTTCTGCACCGAGTAAGAGTGATGCAATAGATAAAATTCCGCTTCCGCAACCGATATCAAGCATTTTAGAGCCGTTTTTGATATGTTTTTCTATAGCTGCAAGACAAAGACGAGTTGTTTCATGCGAGCCTGAACCGAATGCAAGTCCGGGTTCAAGATTTAAAATAACTCTGTCGCCTGCATCAACACTATCCTTCCATATGGGCTGAATTAATATCTTCTCACCTACGGGCATTGGCTTGAAATATTTTTTCCAGTTATTTTCCCAATCGGCATTTTTACATTCTGCTGAATCAATTTCATACGGGATGTTTTCAGAATTAAGACGCTCTTTAATAAAAGACATAGCCTCTGCAGGATTTTCTTCGGGGGAAATATACACGTGAACTATACCTTTTGTTCTGTCGCGTTCCAGAAGCTCCTCATCAATTAGGTCAATGTGAGCTATTTCAAGAACTGCATCTTCCATATCGGAGTAATCTTCAATATAGATTCCGTAAGGAACTGTCATTGATACTATTGCGCCTGCATCGTCCACACGCTCTACAGGAACTGTTACTTTAATTTCTGTCCAATCCATTTTTTACCTCTGAATATTATTAATCAAGATTTACTTTTGTTTCGGGAGTTTTTCTGCCGTGATTATAGAACTTACGGTCATGTAATGCCCATTGACGGTTGCTGAACTCGTTAGGAGCAACATCAGCAAGACAATTTTCAATTTCATATATGTTTGCATCAAGTGAGTCAAGCTCGGATAATATTTCCGCTTCAAGGAATAACGGTCTTGTTGCAGCGCCGAATTCCGGCTCGCCGTGATGGGAAATAAGCATATGTTCAAGAAGTGTTGCAGTTTCTTTACTTATATTATTTTCCCTTGCAACACGCTCAATTTCCATAGCTCCCATTACAAGATGGCCAATGAGCTGTCCTCTTGGTGAATAACCTTCAACCAAACCGGAATCAGATAATACAAATTCTTGTGTTTTGCATATATCGTGGAGAATAGCGCCCGATATCAAAAGCTCTTTATCAACAGTAGGATAAATTGATGCAACACATTCACACATTTTTACAATTGAGAGCGTATGCATCAGCAACCCGCCTCTTATTGCGTGGTGTAATTTGAATGCCGCAGGACAGTCGGTCATAGCATCGCCGTATTCATCGAGCATAGCAGACACAAGCGTTTTAAGTTCTGCATTTTCAAAAGCATTTACTCTGTTTCTGATTGACTGCATCATAAATTTACCTTCGTAATCTGCAGAAGGAATAATATCCGACATATTAACATTATCGCTGTCCCAGAGCACTCTTGCTCTGTCAACACGAAGCTGAGCATTACCGTTATAGGTTGAAATAACTCCTCTGATTTTTATAATCGAATTACTTTCGGGTAAAAACATACCTTCGCGCCAATCCCAGATTTTTGCGTTAATCTCCCCTGTTTTATCGGCAAGTGTCATATCAATATATGTTGAACCGTTTTTTGCAGATTTTTTATCACAACTTTTCACAAGCGCAAAACCTTCAACCATACCGTTGGAATCAAGTTCTTTAAAGTTCATTTTCAGTTTTCTTCTCCTTCTTAAAGATAAATATTTTACTCATTATATAGTTAAAGAAAATCACAAAAATAGCTATTGAGAATTTTGCAACCCATTTGGTTACAACATCGGATTCAAATACGTTATAATTAAGCAAGAAATTTCTTACAAGCATAAAACCGAGCAATTCAAATACGATGAATGATGTAAGTCTTGTTCCTACAAAAGATATCAATTCCCGAGCCGCAACAGAAAATTTCCAGCTCTTACTTTCAAAAACCCATATCTTATTTACAATAAATGCAAATATTACAGAAAGTATCCACGCAATAACAGTTGAAACATCTTCAAGTGTTACTAAAATCTGATTAGAGAAAATATGAAATTCCGCAAAACTTTCAGTACCCAGAATTTTATCACTTAAATAAAATGAAACAAAATTAACAAGCGTTGTGCATACCCCGAAAAAAACATATAAAATAAACTCATATGTCAGGATTTTTGATAAAACAGGCAAGCTTCTCAGTTTATTAAAAAATTTAATTTCAAAAATTTTATTATATAAATATTTCAAAACAGTATACTCCTAAATTTGTTTACAATAATAATATCACCATTCACAATAATTTGCAACAGAAAAAAGGGATAATTTTAACCTTTAGGGCAAACATAAAAGAGAAATCAAATAAGAAAGGTTGAAATAAATTATGACTAAAAGAACTATAATGACTGCAAAAACATTAGGTGCAGTAATGGCTGTCGGCTCAGCTGCCGCTTTTATAACATCATCTATGAACGCAAACAAATCAAAAAAATTAATGAAAAAGAAGACTGAGAAAGCAGTAAAAACTATTTCAGACATCATTGACGGAATTCAGTCTGTAATGTAAAAGAGCGGAATTCTCCGCTTTACATAATTTGTATTTGATTTTATAATAAAATATGATATTATATAAAAGGTGATGTTTATGAAAAGGTTTTTGCAATTATTTGTTGTAACAGTTTTGTGTTTTTCACTCACAGGATGCGGATCAACAGACCAGAATGTGTCTGATCAAAATGCATCTTTTACCCCCACGGGTGAAGCTGATGAACGTGAGGAACAGACATCAGAACAGGAATTAACCGAAAACAAATCAGAACAAACAAATGATAGTGAAAATTTAAAAATTTTATACGGTAAAAAAACAGGAACGGATAAAACATATACAGGTCTTGAACCGTTACCCACTATTGAATATTCAGTTTCAGACCCAAGCAATTCAAAAAAGCTTTCCACAACAAAAATCAGCCACAGTTTTGGCGTTGCAAAAAACGAAACAGCAAATGAAATATCTGTAAACAGTCAGAAATATTTTGATGAACATGATTTTAATGCTTTAACACTTGATACAAAAACTCAGGAAAAAGTGGTATATCTCACATTTGACGTGGGTTATGATAACGGTTATACAGGTATGATTCTTGACACACTTAAAGAAAAAAATGTTCCTGCGGCATTTTTTTGCACTGTTGATGAAATGAAATCTGACCCCACATCAATAGCAAGAATGATTAACGAAGGCCATATAGTCGGAAATCATACAAACACTCACCCGTCTATGGATGAACTTTCAAGAACTGAAATGATGAAAGAAATCAAAGGCTTTGATGATTATATCAGAACTAATTTCGGATATTCTTCATATTATTTCAGATTTCCAAAAGGTGAATACTCTGATTCTGCACTTGATTTGGTAGGATCATTAGGTTATACAAGCGTATTCTGGTCCCTTGCATATTCGGATTGGGATATAAATAACCAAAAAGGTGCACAGTATGCGATAGATACCGTTACTGCAAGAATTCACCCCGGTGCAGTAATTCTGCTTCATGCCGTATCAAGTGATAATGCTCACGGACTGGGTGAAATTATTGATACTGTAAGAAATATGGGATATGAGTTCAGAAGTCTTGAAGATTACACAAATTAATGATATAATGACTTATCGAAAGGATGATTTTTATGCTTAAAGATATTCAACAGGAAATTTTAAGATTAAAAAAAGAAAACGATATTTGTATTCTTGCTCACAGCTATCAGAGCGAAGACATTTTAGAAATTGCGGATTTTGCAGGTGATTCATATGCTTTGAGCGTAAAGGCATCAAAAGTGCCGAACAAAACACTTATTATGTGCGGTGTTCGTTTTATGGCGGAAACTGCAAAACTGCTTTCTCCCGATAAAACTGTATTTCTTGCGAATCCCGATGCAGGCTGTCCGATGGCTGAGCAATTCAGCAAGGAATATGTACAACAGCTTCGTAACGGTGAATACAAAGACTATGCTGTGGTTGCATACATAAACACGACAACTGAGTTAAAAACCGTTTGTGATGTATGCGTTACATCTTCGTCTGCAGTTAAAATTGTTAAAAATATGCCTCAGCAGAATGTCCTGTTTATTCCGGACTGCAATCTTGGTTCATACGTTGCACAGAAATGTCCTGAAAAAAATGTAAAATTGCTTGACGGCGGCTGTCCCGTTCATGCATCAATTACCGTTGAAGAAGCTCTCGAAGCTAAAAGAAAACATCCCGATGCGCTGTTTCTTGTTCACCCCGAATGCAGAAAAGAAGTTACTGCTCTTGCTGATTTTGCAGGCTCAACTGCAGATATTATGAATTTTGCAAGAGAAAGTGATGCCAAAGAATTTATCATCGGTACAGAAAACAGCATTGTACAGCATCTTCAGATTATGTGTCCCGATAAAAAATTCTTCCCTTTGTCTAAAAATCTGATTTGCAGTGATATGAAGCTCACTACCATAATGGATGTATACAACACAATTACAGGTAACGGCGGAGAGGAAATTGTACTGAGCGAAGATACAATAGAAAAAGCTGTTTCCTGCATTAACAAAATGATTGAATTAGGATAAATTTTATGAAAAAAGCATTAGTTGCTATGAGTGGCGGAGTTGACAGCTCCGTTACTGCATATTTACTTAAAGAGCAAGGCTATGAATGTGTCGGCGTAACATTCAAAATGTTTGATAAAAGCGACAGTCTTTTTGGTTTTGATACATCTGTAAATGATACCGATATTGCTGATGCAAAAGCAGTTTGCGACAGACTCAATATACCCTTTGTTGCTGTTGATGCATCGGAACATTTCAAAAAATATGTTATAGATGATTTTATAACCACTTATGAAAACGGCGGCACTCCTAATCCTTGTATTCAATGTAACCGATATGTTAAATTTAAATTGCTTTATGACATAGCTGATGAATACGGTTGCAATATTATTGCAACGGGGCATTATGCACGTACAGGCTTTAATGAATCAAGCGGCAGATACTACATAAAAAAAGCTCTTGATTTAACAAAAGACCAAAGTTATGTGCTGTATTCTCTTACGCAGGAGCAGATAGCAAGAACTGTTTTTCCGTTAAGTGATATTTCAAAGGATAAAGCAAGAAAAATCGCAGAGGAAAACGGATTTGTTAATGCACGCAAAGGCGACAGTCAGGATATATGCTTTATTCCGGACGGCGAATATGCCTCTTTTATTACGCGTGCAACAGGCAAAAAATATCCAAAAGGTAATTTTGTTGACACAAATTACAAAGTTTTGGGTAAACATAAAGGCATTATTCATTATACTGTAGGTCAGCGCAGAGGACTTGAAATTGCTCTTAATCAACGAATGTATGTCAAATGTAAAAATGTTGCCGATAATACAGTAATGCTTTCAACGGACAGCGAATTATATGAAAGAACAATCAAGCTTGAAAGATTCAATTTTGTCGGAATTGCTGACCTGAAAGAACCTATACGCTGTACGGCAAAAATCAGATACAGTCATAAAGAAAATAATGCTACAATTTATAAAGACGGCGATTATGTCATTTTAGAATTTGATGAACCGCAAAGAGCACCTACAAAAGGTCAGTCGGCAGTAATTTACAATGGTGATATTGTGCTCGGCGGCGGAATAATAGTATAAAAACGGCTCCTACGGAATATCCGCAGGAGCAAATTTTATATAAGAATATATGTTGTGTCAGGTTGTGTTTTAAATTCAATACAGCCATCTTGTTTTTTGAATTTAATTTTTTTGCCGTTTGATTGCTGAGTTACAGTTATTTTTACATCTTCGGGAATATATACTTTGCAAATGCGACCTAATTCACTCTTGATTGATAAACTTTTAATATTTTTGTCAATCAATTCAGCAGAAACAAGAAAAGCACCGTCGGCACGAAGATTTTTAAAGGAAGCATTCATATTTTTATCCCAACAAGGGAAAATCCGGATAATTCCCTCATAACTCTGCATAAGCATTTCATTAACGGTTGCAGGAACTGTAGTTAAATGCTCAATACATCCGCCGTAACGGTCATAAAGCATATTAGATAAACCGAATTCTTCAATATTTTTCTTCATACCGTCAAGCAAATATTGGGGATTGACACCAATCCTTGCGCCGCACGGAAGATATGAAACTGAGCCGTTATCATCAAGACGCCTGTCATTTATAAAATATGTATTGCGTGCAATTTTGAGCAATTTTTTGTCGGATGACAGACCTATCTGCGATGCGGGATATATATGCTGTAGACCTACCGAGTTATCCGATCTCCAACTTATTCCCTTTTCTGTATATCTGAAGCATCTTTTTCCTCTCTTGATAAAGGTGGGAAATTCACTCATATTATCAAGTATTTCTTGCCAAACAGGAATATTCTCAGTGTCAATATCCAACTCTTTTGACATATCAATGATGCATTTAAACACCATTTTCACAAGACCTAATGACAGAATATTGTTTTTGGCCTCAATCTGATTTTTATGAGTGATGTATCTGAATTTTTCGCCTCTGTAATAAGGTATTTCGTGAACAGCATCATTCTTTATTACATATCTGCCTTTTTCTTTAACAAGATAATCAGTCCAGAAATCAGCAACTTCTTTTATATAAGGATACAGCTTATTTTTGGCATATTCCTTATCGTATGCTGAATACCAATACATAACAGGTATAACGGCTGCATATGCGGCGTTACTTTTTTGGCCTAAAAACAGTATTCCGTGTTCTTTACAGTCTGCCTGACTGTAATAATCAACAGCTTTAGGCCCGATACTTACAGGCAAGTAAACACCTTTACACCCCAAAAACTCTGCAAAGGTTTTCCCCTTGTCAATCATATCAAGCAAAGGCTGAATATAACACTTGGCATTTTCCACATGATTCGATGAAAAAAGACAGTAAAACG
The DNA here is from genome assembly GCA_045535305.1 of Acutalibacteraceae bacterium. Taxonomy (GTDB): domain Bacteria; phylum Bacillota; class Clostridia; order Oscillospirales; family Acutalibacteraceae; genus UBA1081. The sequence goes on along the minus strand of JAZSLJ010000015.1, from coordinate 20,116 downwards.
GTGCTTCAAAGTTATAATTCAAATGATAATCACTTTTCCACGGCATATCATCATTCGTGATAAAGTTACCGAATAATCCGGGTGGGAAATCATTGTTCCCCATACAACAACCGAGCAGATAAAGACTTGCATTATAGACTTTTTCAAGCTGTTTATCGGGTAAAGATACGATAGATGCGTTAAAATAATTTTCCCAATAATGTTGTGTGGCATTTTTATCTCTTTTATAATCACAATCCAAAGCGAGTTGAATACTTTTGCTTATATAATCTTTAGAATCAAAATTTGTAGCAACGCTTAAACAGAAAACTACCCTTCTGTAACCGTTTTCGATTGTAGCTGATAATCTGCGACAGCAAACTGAAACTGCCGATTCGCGTTCAACATCAGCACCGTCAAACTTGCGAAGATACCATTTAACTCCTTTATCCGAACATTCAAAATTATGAGAGCCGCTTGTGTCCGGAATTTCAACATCAAATTCCGGAAAATTTCCGTTATCAACAGCAGAAACTGATATGTAAATACAGTTGTTTTCAGCAACAAATAATTCAATATCCGCATTTTTAAAATGGCATTCCATTAAACCTTTTTTGAAATGCTGAACAACATTGTATTTATCAAGACCAACGTTACTGATTCTGACACAGCCAACTGTTTTAATGCCGCCGTCAGCTCTTGCTGTAGGTGTAAATTTCCAGAAATCACTTTTTCCGATATGTATCAGCAAATCATCATTTTCATCACCTAATACAACAGCAAGGTCTTTATTGCCGCAAATTGCACCTACAGGTGTACTGCTGCCTGCCTTCTTTGGGCGGGAATTAATTATATTTTTATAAGTATCCATATTTTCACCAATAAAATTATTTAAAAAAGTCAATTACTTTTAAACTGTCTTTTACATAAACAATTCCGGACAAAACTGTTAATATAGCCATTATCCAAAGTAAAACTGATGCTATTATATCAAGATGTATAAATTCAAAAATTCCTTCATTTTGAATAACAACAGCCAACATAATTACGATGGATGAAACCATTTGAAAAACTGTTTTAATTTTACCGTAAATGTTTGCAGGAATTACCTCGCCTTGTGATGCGGCTACAATACGAATCGCAGAAACAGTAAATTCCCTTGCAAGAACAATAAGAACAATCCATATACTGCAAAGGTTCATTTGCATAAAGCAAAGAAGGACAGCAGTAGTTAAAATTTTATCAGCAATAGGGTCAGCTATCTTGCCAAAATTAGTAATAATATTATTTTTGCGTGCAATTTTACCGTCAACTGCATCTGTAATTGATGCAACTATAAATACAATTAACGCAATCAGATGGTTGTGCGGTATAAATTCTGCAAAAAAGAGAAAAAGAAAAACAGGTGTTAAAAGTATTCTTAAAATAGTAAGCTTATTCGGTAAATTCATTATACAATCTCACCTAAAAGGTCATAATCATTGATGTCAAAAATTTCAACATTAACTATATCACCTTCATTATAATCTCCTTTTCCTGTAAAATATACAACAGAATCAATTTCCGGAGCATCCATCCAGGTTCTGCCGAAATAACTGTCTGTGTAAGGGTCATATCCCTCTACAATACATCTGAGTGTTTCACCGATAAGATGTTTTTGTTTATATTGAAAAATATCGAACTGCTGTTCCATAATGACATCAGCACGATGTTTTTTAATTTCATCATCAACTTGATTATTAAAACTTGCCGCAGGAGTATCTTCTTCTGCTGAATATGAAAAACAGCCGAGTCTGTCAAACTGAATATCATCAACAAATTCAGCAAGAGTAGTAAATGCCTCTTCATCCTCGCCTGGGAAACCTGTAATGAATGTTGTTCTGAGTATTACATCGGGCATTTTATCCCTGATTTTATCAATAAGTGCGGTAAGAGATTCCCTGTCCCCTGTACGGTTCATAGCTTTAAGAATCTTACCGTCAGCGTGCTGTAAGGGTAAATCAATATAATGCAGAACTTTTTCACATTCAGCCATTGTGTCAATAAGCTCGTCTGTGATTCTGTCGGGATAGCAATACAAAAGTCTTATCCATTCTATACCGTCAATATTGTTAAGCTGACGGAGTAATTCGGATAATTTTAACTCTCCGTAAAGGTCAAGACCGTATCTTGTAGTATCCTGTGCAATAACAATAAGCTCTTTTGTGCCGTCTGAAACGAGTTTTTCAGCTTCTGCAATAATATCCTCCATGGGACGTGAACGGAATCCGCCTCTTATTGCAGGAATAGCACAATATGTACAGCAATTTGAACAGCCGTCTGCAACTTTAAGATATGCCCAATGCTGAGGAGTTGTAAGCAAACGCTCACCTGAAAGCGGCATCTGAGTTTTATCGGGATAACTTTCAACTTTATTATCACTCATAAGCGCATTGATTGCATCAACGATATCGCCATTTGCACCAAGTCCTATAACACCGTCAACCTCGGGAAGCTCAGCAAAAATCTCGTTCTTATATCTTTCGGCAAGACAGCCTGTAACAAGAATTTTCTTGATTTCGCCGTCTTTTTTAAGTTCAGCCATTTCAAGAATATTCTCAATTGATTCCTTTTTAGCGTCTTCAATAAAACCGCAGGTGTTAACAACAACGACATCGGCTTCATAGGCTACATCAACGATATTAAAACCTGCATTCTGGAGTTTTGCAAGCATAAGCTCGGCATCAACCTGATTTTTAGGACATCCGAGCGAAATAAATCCCACATTAATACTCATCTGTATTCTCCTCCGGTAAATTATAATCTGCAAGAGCTGTTTTTATATCGCTGTAAGAATAGCCCAAACGCATAAGCCCTGCAATCATTCTGCGTTTTCCCTTTTCATCATTAAGGCAACCGCTGTATTTTTTTTCGATAATACTGATAATATTTTCGGTGCAATCTGTATCGATTGTTGCAAGAACATCATCGATTATATCTCTATCTATCCCTTTTAATAAAAGTTCTTGCTTAATTCTTGATAAACCGTATTTTTTCTTTTCATACAGTTCTTTTGCATAACGTTCAGCAAAATCGGCATCATCAAGAAATCCCAATTCTTTACACTTTTTAACGGCAAAAATTGCCGAGGAATGACTGTGTTTCTTCAGCAATTTTTTATATAATTCGTTTTCTGAATGAGAACGAGCGGTCAAAAAACGGATTGCCTGAGCGTACGCAAGCCTTGCATTAACAAGCGATTTCAGCTCTTCGAGCTCATCGTTATCAATTTCTGCTCCGTCGCTGTAATCAAGAGAATACCAGATGTCCGCATCAATGGACATCACATATTCGTCATCAGCATATAAAGCAAGGCGGCCACCCTTAGTAAGTTCAGTTTTTATAATCATTCGTCATCATCGTCAATTGCAACATCGAGTCTTGCCTTAGCTATAGAAGCAGATGCTGCTTTTGACTCTTTTTTGGGTGTATTATTTGCATTACCTGCTTGTGCGTCGCGGATTTTAGCTTCAATTTCAGCCGCAAACTCAGGATTCTGCTCAAAGTAAATTTTTACATTCTCCCTACCCTGTCCGAGTCTTAAATCGCCGTATGAGAACCAAGCACCGCTCTTATTAATAATGCCGAGTTCAACACCGATATCAACCATCTCACCTGTTTTTGAAATACCGCAACCGTACATAATATCAAAATCAGCAGTTTTGAAGGGAGGTGCAACTTTGTTCTTAACAACTTTACACTTTGTTCTTGAGCCAAGAATTTCTGTACCCGAACCTTTTATCTGCTCACTCTTTCTTACTTCAATACGAATTGTTGAGTAGAATTTAAGAGCACGTCCGCCTGTTGTAACTTCGGGGTTACCGTAAACAACGCCAACCTTTTCACGAAGCTGGTTGATAAAGATAACAAGTGTATTTGATTTAGCTATTGCGCCTGCAAGCTTACGTAATGCCTGAGACATAAGTCTTGCGTGAAGACCTACATGAGAGTCGCCCATTTCGCCCTCAATTTCAGCTTTGGGAACAAGTGCGGCAACAGAGTCAACAATAATTACGTCAATAGCACCTGAACGTGCAAGAGCTTCTGTGATTTCGAGCGCCTGTTCGCCGTTATCAGGCTGTGAAACAAGCAAAGAATCAACATCTACGCCTAATTTTTCTGCATATACGGGGTCAAGAGCGTGCTCAGCATCAACAAATGCAGCTTCGCCGCCCATTTTCTGCGCTTCTGCAACACAATGAAGAGCAAGTGTTGTTTTACCTGATGATTCAGGACCGTATATTTCTACAATTCTGCCTCTGGGAAGACCGCCGATACCTGTTGCGGCATCAAGAGTTATTGAGCCTGTTGAAATAGCTTCAACATTCATTGCGTTAGCTTCACCCAAGCGCATAACTGCACCTTTACCGTATTTCTTTTCAATCTGAGAAAGAGCTGTTTCAAGAGCTTTTTGTTTGTCAGCCATATTTTTCATCCTTTCTGGAATGTGTATTGCACAAATGTTCGATAGCTATTATATAATATTTTTACGTATTTTGCAAGCAAATTTTTAAAATACTTAAAATTTTTTTAATATAAAATAAAAAAAACATTTTAAACAAATAAAATTGACGATTTTTTTAAAATATTTGTAAAAAAGCTCTTGAAATTGCAAATAAAATCTGTTATCATATACTGCGTAAAATATGTTCAATTACAAGATGTGGTGTTATGCAGTTTGCTGTGTCCCACATAATCAGAAAAGGAGGTGCATTCCGCATGGCAAAATGTGATATCTGCGGAAAAGATGTTGCTTTCGGTATCAAGGTATCTCACTCACACAGAAGATCCAACAGAACCTGGAAGCCCAATGTTATGAAAGTTAAAGCTGTTGTTAACGGCACACCTAAGAGAATTCACGTGTGCAGCCGTTGCCTTCGTTCAGGCAAAGTTACAAGAGCTGTTTAATTTCCGTATATTAACAAAAATTAACCACCGATTCAGTTCGGTGGTTGTTTTTTTATTACATATTTTCGATATCAGTTATAAGGTCAACTCTTCTCTGATGTCTTCCGACTTCAAACTCTGTTGCAAGAAAAACATCAACAAGTTCCAGTGCCGCACCTGCACCTATAACTCTTGCGCCCATACAAAGAACATTTGCATCATTATGAAGTCTTGTATACTTGGCGCTGAAATAATCCGAACAGCAAGCAGCCCTTATCCCTTTAACTTTATTAGCGGCCATTGAAATACCAATACCTGTACCGCAACAAAGAATACCTCTTTCACATTCGCCTGATACTATTTTATCACAGGTAGCTTTCGCCTGAATCGGATAATCTGCAGACGAAGAATCGTAAACACCGCAGTCAACATATTCAACTCCGATTTCGTCAAGATGTTTTCTGATTTCCTCCTTAAGAGGGAAACCTGCGTGGTCAGAACCTATTGCAATTTTCATATTTTTTGCTCCTTTTTTAATTTCAATTCACGTTCAGCCTGCGACAATCTTAAATATGCAGGAACAAGCTGCGAATATGAAACTATATTTTCATTATTATTAAGCCGTTTTTCGGCAATAAATCCAACGGATGATGCATGCTGATATCTCAGCGCAGGATTTGCTTTTGCTACATCAAGACCTTTATCTTTTAAAAATTCATAAGCGACATCGGCACCGTCGCCTGAAAGAATAACTTTTTTATTAAATGAAGATATTTTTTCTTCAAGTACATCAAATGAAAAAGCGTCATCCTCTGTAAGTCTTGTGATATTTCCGTTTTTCGCATCAAAGAATGCACCGTAAACCTGTTTACATCTTGCATCCATAACCGAAGCGATTATACAATCACAGTCGGAAAACGGAAATGCTATTGATTCAAGGGTTGAAACAGGAACACATTTTTTGTCAGTTGGTTGAGCAAGACCTTTTGCAAGAGCAACACCGATTCTTGCTCCGGTAAAAGACCCCGGACCGCTGTTTACTGCAACAGCATCAACATCATTCACTGTGAGTTCTGCAAGCTCTAAGGCGCCTTTAACAAGCGGTAAAAGAGTAACGGAATGAGTAAGCCCTACATTTAAAAACATTTCGGAAAGAAGTTTACCGTCTTTTATTATTGCGGCAGAAGCTGACGGTGCTGTACTGTCTATTGCAAGTATTACCATCTGCCTTCACCTCCGCTGATTGTTATTTCTCTGTAACTGTCATCTTCTCCCCTTTTAAAATCAACAAATATTGTATTGTCGGGAAGAACATTCTCAATATTTTCACTCCATTCAATAAACAAAATGGAGTTTTCATTCATATAATCAAAAAAGCCTGTGGAATATAATGAGTCCCAGCTTTCGACTCTGTACATATCAAAATGATAAAGATTTATTTTACCGCCGTAATCATTTACAATAGCAAAAGTAGGACTGCTTACATCGGAATCGTTGCCGAGAGCATGAACACAGCCTCTTGTAAAAACCGTTTTACCCATTCCCATTCCGCCGCGGAAAGCAACAACATCTCCGCCTTTGAGTGATGCTGCAAATTGCTCTGCAATTCTTAAAGTATCATTTTCTGAATATGATTCAAACTTTTCCATAACAAAACTGCCTTTTTACCTTAAATAACCTATATTTTTACTTGAAAACAAAATACAATAATATTATAATAAAATAAACAAAATTAGGGATGAAATAACTATGAGCAACATTATATCACAAATTAAAAACTTTATCAAGGAAACTGACAAAATTTTATTGTTTTTATGTATGGCAGTTTCAGCATTCGGAATATTGAACGTTTCAAGCGCAACACACACGGAAGAATCGCTTTTCTCCCGTGATGCACGTGTTATGCTTATGGCTGTTTTTGCAGGTATTATTATTGCACTTATTATATCAATAATTGACTACAATTTTATAGTGCGGCTTTGGCCGATTATTGCGGCAGCATGTTTGATTATGATGTTATTACTGTTTATTCCGAATGTAGGTGTTGGCCCGCCTGAACGTCCTGATGCAAAAACATGGATAAAGCTCGGAAGCTCGGGTCTGTTTTTTCAGCCTTCGGAAATTGTAAAAATAGGCTTTATAATTACATTCGGTGTTCACATTGACACTGTGCACGATAATATCAACTCTATAAAAAACATTCTTTTACTTTGCATACACGGTGCAATTCCCATTCTTCTTGTTATGGTAACTGGTGATATGGGTTCTGCTCTTATTTTTATTATCATCTTTGTTTCAATGCTCTTTGCTGCTAATGTTCACTTAAAGTATTTTGCTTTAGGTGCATTACTTGTTGTTGCAGCAATTCCTGTAATGTGGAATTTTGTTATGTCAAGCATTCAGAAAGACAGAATTCTTGCCCTTTTTAACCATGAAGAATATGCAGACATTATGTATCAGCAGGAGCAAGGTCTTCAGGCAATACGTAACGGCGGAATGTTCGGTATGGGCGCTTTTAACGGCAAATACACGCAGGCAGGTCTTGTACCCGAGAATGAAAACGATATGGTATTTTCCGTAATCGGTGAAGAATACGGTCTTATCGGCTGTATAGTTACACTTATCATTTTTGCAATAATTGTAATTAAAATCTCATCAATCGGCAGAAAAAGCAAAGACAGCAGCGTTAATATACTTTGCACCGGTGTTGCATCTATGATTGCGGCACAGGTTATTGTTAACATCGGAATGTGTGTTGAATTGCTTCCTGTTGTAGGTATTACTTTACCATTCCTCAGTGCAGGCGGTTCATCTAACCTCTGTATATATATTGCAGTAGGATTAATTTTAAGTTTAAGAAGATATACACTCGAAAGAGAAATTGTAAATTTCAGATACAGAAATATCAGCAAAACTTTCAATTAGCATGACTTGTAGTGTTTCTCCGTTATCTGTAATGAATCAATTTTCAGGTTTGAGTGTGATTCATTATGCAGGAGAATATTATGAAGCAAAAAATTAATTCAATTTCAACAGAAATATCAATGAATTGGGATGATATTACAGACCCTGACGGCGGTTTTTACAGCGAATACACGGATTCTGTATCAGATGCATTGTTATTATCCATTACAAAATTTGCGCAAGTTGACATTGAATACATATCATCAATTACCGGAAAAGATTTTGATACCGTTATCAGTGCTTTACAGGGTGCAATCTATCAGAATCCCGAAACTTGGGACGAATGCAGACACAAAGGCTGGGAAACGGCAGAAGAATATCTTTCCGGTAATTTGTTGCGCAAATTAAATATTGCTAAGGATGCAAACGACCAATATTCCGGATATTTTCAGAATAATGTTGATATTCTTGAAAAATTTCTGCCATCATCAGTAGCTGCTAAAGACATATATATATCACTCGGCTCCCCCTGGATTCCCACAGATATTATCAATGCATTCGCAACACACATTTTAAGCATTGATACAACAAAATATATTGGTTACAGGCACACAATACACGATGAATATACAGGTGCATGGGAATTACCCGACAACTGCATAGTTATTGCCGCAGGTAACAGAACTACCGACAAATCAGTTATTTATAAAATGCCTAAAGCGCTCGCAAACCGCTTATTGCATATTGAAATATCAACTGATTTTGATTCCTGGAAAAAATGGGCTATAAGTAACGGTATAAATGATAAAGTAATCGGATTTCTTTCTTTCAGACAGGATTATTTTATGACATTTGATGCCGCAAATGAGGATCTTTCATTTGCAACCCCAAGATCCTGGGAAATGGTAAGTAATATTCTGAATCACGTCAATAATGATATAAACAGTGCATTTTTATTGATTTCAGGGCTTGTAGGCAGCGGTATCGCTATTGAATTCCGAGCTTGGGATAAAATTTACTCACAATTACCGAATATTGAGGACATATTCAAAGGAAAAATGCCGCCTTTTCCAAAAAATACCGATGTATTATATGCTATTACATCAGCCATGACCTCATATGCACGTGAGCATAAGGATGAAATGTCTCTTATTGCTAATTCAATAAGATATGCAACAATGATGCCTGCCGATTTTTCAACTATTGTACTTAAAGATTATATGAGCATTGAACCTAATTATAAAAACAAACTCATGATGATACCTGAGTTTAAAAAGTGGATTTCTACGAAAGGAAAATTGCTGAATGGAGTTGTCTGAAAGCAAAATAAATGAATTTTCACGCAGAATGCTGATTGCAAGAATGAAAATACTGCTGAATCATAGTTTTTTCGGACTGCTTCTTATGCATATGAAATTCTCTGTCGATGATAAAGTTCAGACTGCGTGCACAGACGGTGAAAGCATTATTTTCGGTGCAAAATTTTTAGATGAACTGACTGATAGCGAGCTTGAGTTTGTTATGATGCATGAAATTATGCATATTGCCCTTCAGCATTGTACGCGTAAAGGAAAATACCTTCATACACCGTTTAATATTGCAACAGATATAATAGTAAACTCAAACATTCTGTTAGAAAACGGAATGAATAAAGGATGCATTACAATCGGCAAATACGGTGAATCGATGCACTTAGCTCCTGACAATACAGAGGGATATAATTACAGTGCAGAAGAAATCTATCATATGCTTATTTCATCTGGTGCATCAAATTTATATAACGGAACAGTTTTATATCCATATAACAGCGAAAACAATGCAAATAATTCGTCGGATACAAACACAAAAGCAGGTAAAAGCACCGCTTTACAGGGTAATTGGGATGACCATTCACATTGGGATGATATTGAAAATCCTGATGAACATCGCGAAATATGGTCTAAACATATAATTGATGCCGCTGAAGCAATAAGCATACAGAAATCCGGTAAAAATTGCGGAAGATTGCCGCTGTTCGCGGATCGTATCCTTAATGAATTAAGAAATCCGCAGATAGATTGGCGAACAATATTAAATGAGTTTGTTCAGGAAGAAATAGTTGATTACTCATTTTCACCACCCGATAAACGATTCGCCGAAACACCGTTCTTTCTGCCTGATTTTAATTATCCGGAAGACACCGTTAAAAACATACTTTTTATGATTGATACATCAGGTTCTATGTCTGATTCAATGATAACAGCCGCCTATTCAGAAATAAAAGGTGCATTAGATCAATTTGACGGAAAATTAAGCGGTTGGCTTGGTTTCTTTGACAGTGCAATTATTGAACCTAAATCCTTTACAGATATAGATGAATTTAAAACAATAAAACCAAAAGGCGGCGGCGGAACAAACTTTGATATTATATTTGATTATGTCAACAAACACATGAATGAAAATCAGCCGGCAAGCATTATTATTCTGACTGACGGATATGCACCGTTCCCGAAGCAAGAAGCGGCAAATAATATCCCCGTACTCTGGCTTATTAATAATACATATGTAACACCGCCATGGGGAAAGATTGCCAGAATCAGTGATAACTAAAAAAAGAGCCGTCTTAAATGACGGCTCAAACAATTTGCTTTACATATATTTTTCAACAAATGAGAATACTGCAGGATAATAAATTTCGGGATGTACTTCATTTGATTCTGCATGATAAGCATCGGGCACAGGTAATTTTTGTTTATCTGCAACACAGGCATTATAAACCTTATCCAACATCCAGAACGGAACAAATCTGTCTTTCTCACCGTGAATGAACAATGTTGGTGTTTTTGACTGAGCAACTGCTTTTACAGGTGCAGATTCTTTAAAATCAAAATTACCGCGGAGCTTAGATACAGTATTTGCGGCGTACAAGAACGGGAAAATCGGTGATTTATATGTTGTTTTCATTTCATTACCCATTTCTTCCCACCATGATGTATAACCGCAATCAGCAATAGCACATTTAACATTGGGAAGAAGGTCGGGTTCACCTGTAAGAAGCATTGTTGTTGCACTACCCATTGATACACCGAGTACGGCAATCTTTGCATCAGGGTCTTTATCGGCAATATATACAATCCAATCTTTTACATAATCCTTATCGTGGTAGCCCATGGATGCGTATTTTTCTTCATCTGCACCAAATGATACAAGATGTGGCATTAATACATTAAAGCCTTTTTTATAAAAATGAAAAGCCTGGTCTGCCATTCCTCTGGGACAGCTTGTATAACCGTGAACAATAACAGCCCATTTGTCGGTATACTCCTTCTGCATAAAAATATTTGAATGCATTGTTTTACCTTTTGAGCTTACAAGAACAGTATCCTCAGGATGCATAGCAACAAACCAGGAATCACCGTCAACCTGCTCCTCAGGTTTGCCGTAATAAGTATAAAGCTCATCGGTAATTTCACGGCGAACATTTTTTAACTGTGTATATTTCTTACCGAGAACAACCTCATAAACAGCCTCACCTACTGCAAGATATGATGCACCTGCAACGGCGGCAACCTTTAAAAGTGTACTGATTTTTTTATTCATGACAATACCCCCTTGATTATAGGTAAATTATAACTCATAGAAATACAAAAATCAAGAATATGAGTATATTTTTAATATGTATTTTATACTTGAACTAAAACAAATAAAATGGTATAATGTAAAAAATATTTTAAATATAAATAAAGGTGAATTATTATGTCTTCAGATTACATTTTCAGAAATGCCGCTTTCGGCGGTTTTAATAAAGATGATGTCATTCAGTACATCACAAGTATGAAAAAAAATGAAGCTGATGCTAAAGCTGAAAAAGCTGAATTAATCAGACAAATTGAAGCATTAAAAGCATCAAACGCAGAACTTACCGAATCATTAACACATGCTGAAAGCGAAAGTTCAAAACTCAAAGAAGAAAATGCTGAAATAAAAGCTACATACGAAGCAAAACTTTCAGAAACGGAAGAATTACATACAACACAGATGAATGCACTGAGAACTGAATACGAAGAAAAAGTAAGATGCTGTGCAATATCCGATAAATCTGTTCAGGAAGCTGTAGGCACTGCTATGCTTGATGTAAGAAGATATGCGGATATGCTTTTGCAGGAAACCTGCGATAGGGTTAACACAATTTCTAGCAACGCTGATGATGCAGCGGCAAAGACGCTTACAAGAGTTCTTGACATTTCATCGGCAATCAGAATATTTACTGAAAGATTCAATGCTATTATGACCGATATTACAGCAGAAAATGACAGAATATGCCGTGATATTACAGCATTCAAAGGTTCATTAAGACTCCCGTTTGAAACTGCTGTTGAAAAACTCGACAGCGAAATACTCACAGACAATAATTAAGGAATTATAAATGATTACAGACGCAAAAACTCTCAGAAACAGAATAATTGAAAAACAATTCGCCAGAATGAATGATATGCAGTTCAAAGCTGTTACAACAGTTAACGGTCCGCTTCTTATTCTTGCAGGTGCAGGAAGCGGCAAAACAACTGTTTTGGTAAACAGAATTGCATATCTTATAGATTTCGGTAACGCATACAATAACGATAATTTCAGATTCCCGTTAACCGATAGCGATATTGAGTTGCTTAACAGTTACTATAACGGTGATGAATCCGTAAAAACAGAAGCAAAAAGAATTCTTGCATATAATGCACCTAAACCGTGGGAAATTCTTGCAATAACATTTACAAACAAAGCCGCAAACGAGCTTAAAGAACGTCTTTCAAAGCTTTTGGGTGAAGAAAACGGCAATAATATATGGGCAAGTACATTTCACTCCTGTTGTGTGCGTATTTTGCGCCGCGATGGTGAAAGATTAGGTTACACATCACATTTTACAATATACGATACCGATGATTCAAAAAGAGTTATAAAAGAATGTCAAAGACTTTTGAATTTTGACGAAAAATTTATTTCCGCCAAAACAATTCTCGGTGAAATCAGCCGAGCAAAAGATTCAATGATAACTCCTGAGGAATATCTGCAGCAAAATGAAGCTGACCCGAGAAAAACCATAATCGGCAGAGCATATGAAAAATATCAGGAGCTTCTTAAAAGCTCTGATGCGATGGATTTTGATGATATAATCGTCAATACAGTAAAATTATTATCTGAGCATAAAGAAGTTCGTGAATATTATCAGGCAAAATTCAAATACGTTATGGTTGACGAGTATCAGGATACAAACCACGCTCAGTACAAGCTCACTTCCCTGCTTGCCGGCGGTTATAAAAACCTTTGCGTTGTTGGTGATGACGACCAGAGTATTTACAAATTCAGAGGCGCGACAATCGAAAACATTTTAAAATTCGAGTTACATTACAAAAACGCAACAACTATCAGGCTTGAACAGAATTACCGCTCAACTCAGAACATTCTTGATGCGGCAAACGCTGTTATTTCAAACAATTCGGAGCGTAAGGGTAAAACTCTGTGGACAGAAAACGGTGCAGGTGATAAAATACTGATTCGCACAGTTTCTGATGATATTACAGAAGGCACATTTATCGCTTCGAGCATAATGGATTCATCTTCAAACAACAGAAATTGGAGCGACCATGCTGTATTATACAGAATGAATGCACAATCTGCAACCATTGAACGCGCATTGGTCAGAGCAGGTATTCCCTACAGAATTATCGGCGGACACAGATTCTATGAACGTAAAGAAGTTAAAGATATTGTTGCTTATCTGTCCGTTATATGCAATCCGAATGATACTGTAAGACTCAGAAGAATAATCAACGAGCCAAAACGAGGTATCGGCGACAGCACAGTAAACAACGCCGCGAGAATTGCTGATGCACTTAATATCAGCTTGTATGAAGTAATAAGTAATGCAAATGATTATGCCGTACTTTCAAGAGCTGCAGCAAAGCTTAATATGTTTACAAAAATGATTGACGAACTGCACGAAGCAAGAGAAAAAGTATCGCCCACTGAACTTTTTGAAATGCTTATCAGTAAAATCGGTTATATTGAATATCTTGCACTTGATCAGGACACATACGTTGACAGAGTTGCAAACATAAACGAATTGGAATCAAACATTCAGCGTTATGTTGAAGAAAATCCTGAAGAACCTACTCTTGATGCCTTCCTTGAAGATGTTGCACTTATGTCTGATATTGATAATTACAATAACGATTCAGATGCTGTTGTGTTAATGACTCTCCATTCTGCAAAAGGTCTTGAGTTCCCTGTTGTGTATATACCCGGCATGGAAAACGGCATTTTCCCCGGAATACAGTCATTAATGAGCAATACGGATATGGAAGAAGAACGCAGACTTGCATATGTGGGAATTACAAGAGCTAAAGAAAAGCTTGTTCTGTTAAACGCAAAAACAAGAATGCTTCACGGTCAGACATCTTACAACCCACCGTCATGCTTTTTGAGTGAAATTCCTGCAGAATTGACAACAGTTCAAAAACCCGAGTCGTCATATTCATACGGAAAATCATCTTACAGTACAGCTAACAGCACATCAACAAACAGTTCATATACAGCTCAAACACCAAAATACGGTTATACAGCAAACATTTCATCACAAAGCAAACAATCTGCTCCTGCTGTTGAATACAAAATCGGTGAAAAAGTAAAGCATAAAAAATTCGGTGTCGGAATGGTGCTTTCAGCATCAAAAATGGGCAACGACATACTCCTTGAAATAGCTTTTGATACTGTCGGCACAAAAAAACTCATGGCAAAAGTTGCACCGCTTGAAAAAATTTAACAAAGAATCCCTCTGCATGACAGAGGGATTTATTTTATGCACCGGCAACAGTCGGTTTTTGATTTTTTTCAGATATTCTTGATAAATCATGTTCAATTTCGGGATCAGCGCCGTCAAGTACACACTCTTTTGTGATTATTACTTTTGCAATAGTGCTGTCTGACGGAACATTATACATAATATCAAGAAGTGCCTTTTCCATAATTGCTCTGAGGCCTCTCGCACCTGTTTTCTTTTCAAGTGCAAGTTCAGCAACGGACTCAAGTGCTTCATCTTCAAAAATAAGTTCAACCTTATCCATAGCAAAAAGCTGCTGATACTGCTTAACCAATGAATTTTTAGGCTCTCTGAGAATTCTGACAAGCGATTCCTTGTTAAGATTCTCAAGTGAGGCAAGCACGGGTACACGGCCTACAAGTTCAGGAATAAGGCCGAATTTTACAAGGTCCTGCGGAATAACCTGAGACATAATATAATCATAGTCAAGTTCTGCTTTGGTTTTAACGGCAGCTTCAAATCCAAGAAGAGTATTACCCGTTCTTTTTTCTATAATCTTTTCTATTCCGTCAAATGCACCGCCGCAAATAAAGAGAATATTTGTTGTGTCAATCTGAATAAACTCCTGCTGAGGATGCTTTCTTCCACCCTGAGGAGGAACATTTGCAACTGTGCCTTCAAGAATTTTAAGAAGAGCCTGTTGTACGCCTTCGCCGCTGACATCTCTTGTGATAGAGGGGTTTTCAGAACGGCGAGATATTTTATCTATCTCATCAACATAGATAATACCAACCTCTGCGCGCTCAATATCAAAATCTGCAGCCTGAATAAGACGGAGAAGAATATTCTCAACATCTTCACCAACATAGCCTGCTTCTGTAAGAGTTGTAGCGTCAGCGATAGCAAAAGGAACGTCAAGAATTTTTGCCAATGTCTGTGCAAGCATGGTTTTACCTACACCTGTCGGGCCTAACATAAGCACGTTGCTTTTTTGTATGTCAACATCACTGTTCTGTGAAAAATATATTCTTTTGTAATGGTTGTATACTGCAACCGAAAGTGCAACCTTTGCGCTATCCTGACCGATAACATACTCATCAAGCTTAGCTTTAATTTCATTGGGCTTGGGAAGTGCTCTTCTTGAAATTGTGCCGCTTTTCTTTTTAGGCGGTGTATCAAAAGAAACATCCTCATCAATGATTGAAATACAAAGCATTGTACATTCATCACAAATGTATACATTGTTAGGGCCGGCTATTAACTTTCGTACTTTATCCTGTGATTTGCCGCAAAAGGAACAGCGAACCTCTTTTTCTCTTGAATCGTCATTTTTAGGCAATGAAAATCTAACTCCTAACTTTTCAAGTTATAAATACAAGTCGGGTAAACGAGTCTCTACCCGACTGTAAATACTTTTTATCTGTTTACAATAACCTTATCGATAAGACCGTAATCGAGAGCTTCCTGTGCAGTCATATAATTATCACGCTCAGTATCTCTGTAAATTTCCTCAATAGATCTGCCGGTATTCTCAGCAAGGATTCTGTTGAGATTTTCTTTGGTACGAAGAATCTGTTTTGCAACGATTTCAATTTCAGTTGCCTGACCCTGGGCACCGCCGAGAGGCTGATGAATCATAATCATACTGTTGGGAAGTGAATATCTCTTACCTTTTGCACCTGCTGAAAGAAGAAAAGCACCCATTGATGCGGCCATACCCATACAAATAGTTGAAACATCACATTTGATATACTGCATTGTATCGTAAATTGCCATGCCGGCAGAAACAGAGCCACCGGGACTGTTAATGTAAAGACTTATGTCTTTTTCTGCATCCTGACCTTCAAGGAAAAGGAGCTGAGCAACAACAAGACTTGCAGTTGCATCATTAACTTCGTCAGAAAGAACAATGATTCTGTCATTAAGCAGACGGGAGAAAATATCATAAGCGCGCTCTCCTCTGTTTGTCTGTTCAATAACGGTAGGTACTAATGCCATAATAAACTTACCTCCTAAACAAATTTACAAGCTGACTCTGCACATAAGACAGAGTCAGACTTTGAAACTTTGTAAATTATTTTCTCTTTGATTATACAACCAAAAATCAAATAATATTCAAATTATTCTGCAGAAGTATCTTCTGATGCTTCTTCTGCGGGAGCATCCTCTTTTGCTGCAGCTTTCTTTGTTGATTTCTTAGCGGCTGTCTTTCTGGGTTTTGTAGCTTTTGCGCTTGAAACGATAAGATCTATAGCCTTCTGAGTTGTGATATCACCGCTTGCTGTCTTTTCAGGGATCATACCCTTAATCTGCTCAAGTTCGATGCCGTATGCGTCTGCATATTTCTGATAATGAGCTTCAATTTCTTCTTCAGAAGCTTCAAGTCCCTCAGCAGCAACGATCTTTTCGATTGCAAGCATAAACTTAACGTCTCTTTCTGCCTGAGCTCTGTATGTTTCTCTGACAGCCTTTTCATCCATACCTGTATACATAAGATATGTCTTGAAATCAAGACCCTGCATTTTAAGTCTGTAATCCATATCGCTGATCATATCGTTGATTGCTTTTTCGATCATACAATCGGGAATTTCACCAACAACAGTATCAATAACCATATCGATAACCTTTGACTCAAATGCTTTATCTGCAGATGCCTGCTTTGACTCAAGAAGTTTCTTTTCGATATCTGCTTTAAAGTCAGCAACTGTATCAAATTCACTTACGTCTTTAACGAATTCATCATCAAGTTCGGGTAATTCCTTAACCTTGATACCGTGAAGCTTAATTTTGAATACAACGGGCTTACCTGCAAGATCTTCTGAATGATACTGCTCGGGGAAAGTAACGTTGATATCAAATTCTTCACCGATGTTATGACCGATAATCTGGTCTTCAAAGCCGGGGATGAACTGACCGCCGCCGATTTCGAGATCATATTCTTCAGCCTTGCCGCCGTCAAAAGCAACGCCATCATTAAAGCCTTCGTAATCGATAGTTACGATGTCGCCTTTTGCAACAGCTCTGTCGTCAACGTCAACGATTCTTGCTGAATCTTCAAGTTTAAGAGCAACTTCAGCTTCAACTTCTTCTGCTGTAACAGCCACTGCTTCTTTTTCAGCCTTAAGACCTTTATATTCACCGATTTCTACTTCGGGTTTAACGTAAACTTTGAAAAGAAGTTCAACACCGTCTTTACCGATTGACTTGATATCAAAATCAAAGGGATCGGATACGATATCAATACCTGCTTCTGTTACGGCAGCTTCGTATGCTTCGGGGAATACGATATCAAGAGCGTCATCATAAAAAACGCCTTCACCGTAATACTTTTCGATAAAAGCTTTGGGAGCTTTACCTTTTCTGAAACCGGGAACATTAACCTGATTCTTCAGCTTATTGTACGCTTTTGTACAAGCTGCTGCGAAAGTTTCTGCATTGATAGAGATTTCAAGAGTAACTTCGTTTGTACCGGTTTTTTCACATGATTTTAAACTCATTTCTGTTTTCCTCCGTTCTCATTATGATATGAGAGTTTTTAACTTATATATTATAGCAAATTAATTACCAAATTTCCACTATTTTTTTTAAATTCTTATAAAATTTATAAAATATTTTTATTATTTTTCTATTAACTTTGGACAAAATTTGAGCCAATCGGCAGAAATAAGCGAAAATTTAATACCGTCACGCTCAATATTATCAAATCTGTCTGTGGTATCGCCGTGAATATGCCCGAAATAGCATCTTTTAATTTTATATTCTATCAGCACCGAATATATTTCTTCGCACACTTTATCATCCATAAAAGGAGGATAATGCAAAAAAACAATGGGTTCTTTACCGTCAGCCAAACCGCTGTCAATAGAACGTCTTAGCCTTTCACGCTCACGCAGAATTACCTTTTTATCACTTTCAGGTGAATCATAAAACCAGCCTCTTGTGCCGCATATTGCATAATCACCGTAAATATATGAATTATTAAAAAGAAAATTGATTGTGTTAAAATTATTTTCTCTGACATAATTATTCATTTTTGTAAGAGATTCCCACCAATAATCGTGATTACCTTTTAAAATAATTTTATTGCCGTTAAGATTATTTATAAAATCAAAATCTGTATAACAATCCTTCAGATGCATAGCCCATGAAATATCACCGTTAATTACAACAGTATCGTCAACATCAACTACTCTGTTCCATTGATTCTTAAGGCGGTCAATATAATTATCCCAGCCGCGAAATATATCCATAGGCTTATCCGTGCCTAAAGATAAATGAGTATCACCGATTGCGAATAATGCCATATTGCCCAACCTTTCAAGGAAATTTTTAGAAATAATAATTCATTAAAAAACAAAAATAATATTAACGAGAGAAATCTCTTTAAAAATACAGCGACCAAACGGTCTGACAAGGGTGATAAATTATGAATAAAAACGGTAACCACATTAAATGTGAAGCAAAGAACTGCGTTTATCACGAAGGTGCAGATACCTGTACAGCAAGTTGTATTCAGGTAGGTACACACAATGCCTGCGCTTGCGGTGATACTGTATGTGCAACCTTTGAGCTTAATCAAAACGCTGTACGCAACTAATTTTAACAAAGAGGGCGGTAAAAACCGTCCTCTGAGTTTTTTTCTTTATAGGAAACTGCGTTTCCATAAAGTAAAAAAGATTATTTGTCCCTCCGAACGCCCGCTACGCGAGCTCGGAGATGGACGAACCGAAAACGGTCGCCGCGATACGGCGAAAGCCGTTTTCTTGTCAACCAATACCAAGCATATTGAAAACAACTTTTCTCATACTGTCAGAATCTTTTTCACATACATTAGTAAATCTTACCTGTTTATCTTTAAGACCACTGAGCTGAGCAGGTGCTTCAACATGAGTAAGTGCTTCAAGCTCTTTAACCATTTCAAACTCGTCGCCGTCTGCCTTACCTGTAAGAGCAGAAAGAACGCTTGCACCGAACTTGTAGGGGCTTGCAGTTGAAGCAACAACAACGGGTGTCATATCACCTGTTTCTTTTCTGTAATCCTCACAAACCTTGACAGCAACTGCTGTATGTGTATCGCAAAGATAGTTGTATGTGTCATAAACTTCCTTGATTGTTGCCTTTGTTTCTTCATCGTCACAGCAACCTGCAGAATAGAGAGCCTTTATTTTTTCAAGAACTTCTGCAGAAACTTCAAATGTGCCGTTATCCTTGAGTGAACTGTAAAGTTCTCTTACAGCAGCATCATCTTCACCGTGAAGAGTAAACATAAGTCTTTCAAGATTTGAAGAAATAAGAATATCCATTGAAGGAGAAATAGTAGCAAAGAAACTTCTGTTTCTGTCGTACTTACCTGATGTGATGAAATCTGTAAGAACGTTATTTGCGTTTGAAGCACAGATAAGTCTGTTAACGGGAAGACCCATTTTCATAGCATAGTTTGCAGCAAGAATATTGCCGAAATTACCTGTGGGAACAACAACATTGATTTTGTCACCAAGTGCAATCTTACCCTGTTTA
>JAZSLJ010000038.1:0-2407 GCA_045535305.1 Acutalibacteraceae bacterium | reverse complement strand
CTTTCAATTTCCGCTTTCTTTTCCCTTGCGGCATCAATTTTTTCTTTTCTGCTGTCAAGCATTCTGAGAACAGGAGTAAAAAGAAGGTTCTTAAGTATCAGCATAAGAAGCATAAAACAAATAACAGTCCAGATTACTACAGAAATCTGTATATTCATAATATTTCTCCTTGAGTAACCGCTGACAAATCGGATTGAACTGATAAGCGGTTATTTGAAACTTGAACAGAACTGATTTATGCGATTTTTGAAACAAGCATAAAAGCAATCAGAAGACCGTAAATTGTAAGAGCCTCCATAAGTGCAAGGGAAATAATAAGAGTCGAACGGATATCCTTTGCGGCATCGGGCTGACGTGCAATACTTTCCATGGCCGCTTTAGCTGTTATACCCTGACCGATAGACGGGCCGAGTGTACTGAGTGCGATTGCGATTGCTGCTGAAATTGCGATAATAGCTGAATCTGTCATAATAAAAACTCCTTTAAATATTATTCTGTAACTTCATCCAAATAGATAGATACGAGCATTGTAAATACTATTGCCTGCAGGGCACAAAACAGAATCGAAAGTGCCATCATTACAACAGGCGCACCTATCGGAAGGATGTGATAAAGCTCTTCTGTTACCGTTTCTTCACCGAAAATGTTACCGTAAAGTCTCAACGCCAGAGAGGCAGGCTTGATTATTTCATCAAGGAGCATTAGAGGAAGCATAAAGAACATCGGTGATACAAAACGTTTAAAATAATGCTTGGTATTGTGTTTTATACCCGAAATCTGGAGGAACACAAATGTAACGATACCAAGACCCAAAGTTACGGAAAGACTCGCCGTAGGTGCTTTGACATATTCTGTAAGACCTACTCCCGGAATAAGTCCTGAATAGTTCGAGAAAATGATAAAGATAAAAAGCGATGATAAAAATGTAAAGTATTTTCTTGCTTTTTTCTTGCCGAGAGTATCTGAAAAGAAATTATCAAGATACTCAACACCGGTTTCAATAATGTTCTGAAATTTACCCGGGCGTTCCTTGAGATTTTTCTTTACGACAAGAGAAAGAACTGTAATAACCGCAAGAATAATCCACATAGTTACGACCTCTCCTGTAACGTCGAGAAAACCAAAAATTTTGAAAAGCACTTCGGATTTTTCACCCATCTACTTCTTCCTCCTTTCTCTTTTCTTTACTGCGAAGAGTTTCATTAAGGGTGAGAAGCTTCTTAGTAAAAATAAACATCGGTACTGTTATACCCAAAACAGCGCCAACTAAAAGATACATCGGGTCGTAGTTCGTTTTTTTACTGATAAAATATACAATAACAAGAAATGCTATCTGTACTATCTGCCGCAACACCGTTGTAGCAGAATATTTATCAGGGATTTTTGCGAGAACAGTTTTCGATATGAGGTAATTTACGAATGCCACACCTACACCGACTACCGCCACAACAACCGCACCGATAATATTCGAAATCATAAGTTCACCTTCTTGATCCTACTTCGTTTTTTATTATATTACTTTATTATCGTTTTTTCAAGTAAAACACAAATTTTTTAGAGAGGTTTTGATTATGGATGAAAACAAAAATTAATAAATATTATAAAAAGTTGTTTTAATTCTAAATTATAAAAATAAATTCCGCTTTTGTAAAAATACTATACTTTTTGCCCCCCAAAAAAAGTTACCCCGCAAACAAAAAAATAATTTATAATAATGTCATCAAAGATTCTATCAGGCTTTTTACCTGCATAGGAGGTGCACAAATGGGGCACAGAATACATGACGGTGACCTTTATAAAATCGCTGTGATTGCGGATAAGAGCTTCACCATACGCTACGGATATTCTACTGAATCTGAGCGTGAAAAGTGGGAGCCGACTCCCATATATCCCGATTTTATTTCCGAGCCTGTTTACACGGCAAAGGGAATTCCCTTTGCAACGGCTTATCAGGATGTGTGTGAGCATTATGTCGCCAAACCGAACATTAACAGTGAAAAATGGTGCGATAAAGGCTGTAAGAGCACTTCACAAAAAAATGTATCCCGATTGGGCTGAAATGATAAACAAGTCAGTCGTGTCAAATCTTTCCGAAAGGAATGCGACGATACATAAAAACTATTAAATTATATACAAAACTCTATTTTAAGCAAAAAAATTGAGCACTCACAGGTCAAATCCCTTATGAATACTCAATATGGTGCTGATGTTCATAGCATAAGTGGTTCTCCGGCAATGCATATTCTATCTTTCGTACTCTGATATATTTCCTCAGATACGGAGGAATACATAATGTCAAATATAATAGAAGAATTATTCTACGGGAATCTTGAACCGCAAGAGCTTACTACTGAAATTACACCAAGACTCAAAAAGAAATTAAGTGAGCTTGTAAAGAAAGAGGAAG
>JAZSLJ010000036.1:0-2480 GCA_045535305.1 Acutalibacteraceae bacterium | reverse complement strand
TTATCTGTTGGTTTTACACTTGACAGAGGAAGAACTGTTGAAACAGTAAGATTATGATTCACACTGTCCGTGGATATAATAAGCACAGGTCGTGTTCCTCTTTGTTCACTTCCGGTGGTAGGATTAAGATTGCAAAAATATATTTCCCATTTGTTTACCATTCGCCTTGCACCTCGCCATCTGCAAAAGCAAAATCTTCATCACATTTTGAAGTTCTGCTCATGAATGCTTTATCATTTGCGGCTTCTTTCATCATTGCATCATATTGTTTCTTTTTTGCTTGTGTGAGATAATCATCAACAGCCTGACGAATAGCAAAATTCACAGAAGGAATCTGATTGGACTTTGCAAGAGCTTTCAGCTCGTCAATAAAAGATACAGGCAGTGTTGCTGTAATTCTTGTTGTTTCCATAGAGTTCATCATTTTCATCACCTCACTATTAGTATATACCAAAGATGCGAATTTGTCAATATTATTATGATGAATTATTTGATGAAGTTTTATACATCATTATTTGCATTAAATTTCTTCAAAAACCTTGTCAATACTATTTTTGTCAGAATTTCTGTCTTGATGTCGACATCTGTCGAATGTGTGATAAGTAGCAAACGGAGGTCTTTAATTTATTTCAACTTTTTCTTTATTTTATCGCGCACTTTGTAGGTTGTCAATACCTTCTTATTCAAGAATGTATTTTCTCCATATATTGCTCCTCCTATAATCAGAATCGCTCCGATAATCTGTATAGACAGCATTATTTCTTTTAAGAATATAACAGAAAATACAACTGCCGATAATGGCTCTATATATCCGCAAATTGCAACCGTTTGAACAGGTAATCTGCCGATAGATGAAAAATAAAAATAGCAGCCTATGCCTGTATTTATGAAACCTAAAATAAATATTGGAATTATACTTGATTGAGGTATTTGAATTCTATATCCTTGCTTAATGAAAACAAAAATTGCAACGGTAATAAAGCTTATGAAAAGCTGCAACATAGAATTTTCAAGTCCTGTTATATTTTTTGCTTTTTTATTGAATATAACCATAAATGAATAGCAGAGTGCAGACATCAATCCGCAGAAAATGCCCCATATATTTTTATCATTATTGAAAACATTATCATTTACAAGAAATATGCCTATAAGCACTGCAATAAAGCTGATTATTTTAGTTTTAGTCAACTTCTCTTTGAACAATATCGGGGACAGCATCATTACAATAACCGGACCGCAATAATATGTGATCGAAGCAAGGCTAACACCGATTTGACTATATGCTTCATACAAAAACACCCAGCTTGCACCCATAGCAACACCTGATAAAGCTAAACAGGCAAATTGTTTTTTGTGCCTGTAAAATGTCAGTTTTTCTCTCGTAAAAAAGAAAATGACTATGAGTAATAAGCTACCTATAAATGTTCGGAGCAGTACGATTTCATAACTGCTTAAATCAATGAAATTTGCTACAATTCCGTTAGAACCGAAGAGCAAGAGCGAAAATATGTACTTAAAATATGCTGTTTTCATTTTGTAATCCACCTGTTATTGACTTTTTTCTGATAATAGTATATCATATATTTATACATTACACAAACGAATATAATTCATAGTTATTATGAGAAAAACAGATATAAGGTGAATGAAATGGATATGAACATTCAAAAATATTTAGCATTTATTAAAACTGTTGAATACGGAAGTTTTACAAAGGCGGCAGAAATATTAAATTATTCTCAATCAGGTATAAGTCGTATGATAAATGACTTAGAAAAAGAATGGAATGTGTCGTTATTGGAAAGAAACCGAACCGGTGTAAAGCTGACATCTGATGGAATGAAAATACTCCCTATTGCACAAAGTGTATGCAATGAATACAACCGTTTGCAAGAACAGATTGATGCAATAAACGGACTTGAATCAGGGCTTATACGCATAGGTACATTTTCAAGTGTTGCAACACACTGGCTGCCGAAAATTATCAAGGAATTTCAAAAAGACTATCCAAATATAGATTATGAGCTTTTGCTCGGAGATTATACAGAAATAGAGGAATGGATAAAGACAGGCAGAGTAGATATAGGCTTTTTAAGATTACCGACAACAGATGAATTTGAAACTGAATTTTTAGAAGATGATAAATTGCTGGTTGTTATGCCGGAAAACCATCCTCTTGCAGAATGTAATAAATTCCCTGTAAAAGCATTATGTGATTATCCTTTTATGCTTTTGGAAAAGGGTGCAAAAGCAGAAATTTCGGAAATATTTGAAAAAAATAACATAATCCCCAATGTGCATTTTACCACATGGGATGATTATGCTGTTATGTCGATGGTTGAAGGCGGTCTTGGTATTGCAATTTTGCCCGAACTTATACTTCGCCGTATTCCATATAAAATTGTAGCAAAGGAACTTGATGTCCCTGCATATCGTAAAATAGGTATTGCATACAAGGATAAAGAAAGACTTTCAATTGC
>JAZSLJ010000003.1:0-3087 GCA_045535305.1 Acutalibacteraceae bacterium | reverse complement strand
GTGATGCTCGTTCAGAGGTTATACCCGAACTGCAGATAATACCGTCTGAACAGTTTGAAAGAGCAAGAATGATAATGCAAGAGCGTTCAGACAGGAAGAAAGAAAATCCCACAGTACCCCTTAACACCAAAGGCAAGTCACTTATCTCTGGCAAGGTTTACTGTGGGCATTGTGGTTCAAGGCTGAATCTTACAACAAGCGGAAGATACCGTAAAAGAAAAGACGGCTCTGTTGATACTACCAAACGTATCAGATATGCCTGCTACGGTAAAAGCAGAAAGCAAACTGAATGTGACGGTCAATCAGGTTATACACTTCACATTCTTGATGATTTGATTGATGAAATTGTCCGTGACATTTTCAGTAAAATGAAAGGTGTATCAAAAAGTGACATAATCAAGCTCCGTTATGCTGGTGAGCTCGAAGTGAGAAAAGCAAGGCTGAATATGCTGAAAGCAGATTACAATAAAGAGTTTGAAAATCTTACCATACTGAAATCCGAAGTTATTAAGGCAATCAGGGGTGAGAGTTCCTTTACGGCTGATACACTTTCGGAGCTTATTGCAGAATCTGAGAAAGAGTGCAGCAGACTTTTTGATTTATGTACTGATGCTGAAAGAGATGTTGCAGACGGTGAGAGTGTACTCAAAAACTTATCTGACAGCTTTGATGAACTGATTTCTTGGGCAGAGCTTTATGATGAAGCAAGCTTTGAAAAGAAGAAAATGATTGTGAATTGTCTGATAAAACGGGTTGAGGTCAGCAGAGGATACAAACTTAAAGTTGAGTTTAATATTGACTTTGAGCAGTTTGTGGTTGGTATTGATAAGGTAGCGTAAAAGAATAACTCCGGGTAGTTGATGCTACTCGGAGTTATGAATTTAAGTTAATGTTATTGATGGTTTTCTTTGTTTACCTCTTCAAGATATCCAGCTGTTATAACACCCGATGGTAACGCTATGATAGCAATACCAAAAACAGATGAAATCATAGTGACAATTCTGCCAATGGTTGTTACAGGGTAAATATCTCCATAACCTACTGTTGTTAGTGATATTGTTGCCCAATAAATCGCATCAAAAAAGGTTTCAAAAGATTCTGGTTCAACATTATAAATAACTAAAGCTGATATTAAAACATAGGCTACAGCCATTGTTGCAACGGCAGTTAAAACCTTTTTCTGTTTTTTAAACACATTGGAAATTATATCAAAGCTTTTAGAATATCTTAAAAATTTAAAAGTTCTTAAAACTTTCAAAGTTCTTAATAACCTAAAGAGTTTTAACAATCTAAAACTACTATTCAATACCGTTATTGAGGGTAAAATAGAAATTAAATCAATAATTGCCATCGGGGTAAGCGGATACATAAAAAATGAAGCAACTGATTTTTCGAGTTTATAATCAGCAGTTAATAATCTCAAAAGATAATCTAAAATAAAAATGCTGACAGTAATATAATCAATCCATTGAAAAAAGGCATTTGTTTCTTTAAATGCAAGAGGAATTATACTAACAACAATAGTTGTCATCATTATAAAATCATATATATTGCTTAATTTATTGTCGTTACCAACAGGCTCAATAATAGAATATAGTTTCTTTCTCATGATACACATCCATAGAATTATTTTCTAAATTATACCATAAGTATATGAACATTTCAATAAATCCCCACAACAAGAAAAAATCCGCAATCATAATGATTACGGATTCCATGGTGGAGCATAGGGGGGTCGAACCCCTGACCTCTTGACTGCCAGTCAAGCACTCATCCCAACTGAGCTAATGCCCCATGTGCATAATATTCAATTTTTAATGAGGGTGCGTTTCTGAGTGCTTTGGGCTCCCAGCTGAGCTACGCCCCCATAAAAGGGCACACTGAGTAATTTATTTATTAAATTTTTTGTGGGGTGCGTTTCTGAGTGCTTCTCGCTCCCAGCTGAGCTATACCCCCAAGATGTTTATCATTATAATAGCAAATGTGGTCTTTGTCAAGATATATACAAAAAAATAATCATATAAATTATTCGTCATTATCTTTTTATCCGATGATTAATTCATATAAATGTCAAATTTGTGTTTACAAAATGTTAAGAGTTTGTTAATTTACAACAAATTTTTTCTACAATTTGTTGACTATTTATGTTTTTTTCTGTTTAATTATTATTATAAAGAAAAATGGGGGCGGCAATAAAATGAAATTTGCAAATTTTGACAAGCAGATAATAAAAGACAATGTACAATATTCCGTTGATAAAATTACGGAAATAATAAAAACAGTCGGGCCGAGAGAATCTGCCAGTCAGCAGGCATACGATGCGATGGAGTTGCTTCGTAAAGACCTTGAAAAATATGCAGACGAAACACATTATGAAGAATATAAAATGGCGCGGAAGGCTTTTCAGCATTTCACAAAAATTATAAGCGTTGCGACCATTGGTGCTATCTCTGCAGGCAGTGTTCTGAAATATGTTAACCCCGAAAAGCTCGGTAAACTCGGCAAGCTTGCAAAAAACAAAGTTGCTCCCCATGCACTTGTAAGTGCCGTATCTTTGGGCAGTCTGGGTATTACAGGACTTGAATTCCTGCTTTACAAACAGTTTATGGATGTCTTTTATAAAAAAGTTACGGGCAGAAACCTTATCGCAACAAGAAAAGCAACAGAGGAAACAAAAAAGCGTATTGTTATCAACGGCCATATCGACTCTGCATACGAATGCCGTCATACATACTACGGCAAGGGTTGGGGGATGACTCCGCTTATGGCAGGCACTATCGTTTCGCTGATAGCATCCGCTGTTATGTCTTCTGTTTCAACAATATTTGAACTCACGGGTACAAAAAATTCATTTGCAAATTTCCTTAATGACAAGGGTTATCTGTTCCATTTCTTCACTCTGCTTAATATGATTACACTTTACCTGTTTATCGATTTCAAGAGAGTTGTACCCGGTGCAAACGATAACCTCACAGGCACAATGGCTGCCGCTACAGCCCTTAAAATGCTTGATGAGGCAGGCATCAAATTCAAAAATACAGAAGTTGTGGCTATGATTACAGACGGCGAAGAAGCCGGTCTTCGCGG
>JAZSLJ010000034.1:0-68466 GCA_045535305.1 Acutalibacteraceae bacterium | reverse complement strand
GGACGCACCTCTGGTGTATCGGTTGTCACGCCAGTGGCATGGCCGAGTAGCTATGTGCGGATTGGATAAACGCTGAAAGCATCTAAGCGTGAAGCCATCTCCAAGATTAGATTTCCCATAGCGTAAGCTAGTAAGACCCCTCATGGACTATGAGGTTGATAGGTTGCATGTGTAAGCGTGGCGACACGTTCAGCTTGGCAATACTAATAGGTCGAGGGCTTGTCCTTTCTTCATTTGGTTCTATTCCACTTCTCCTTTGTTTAGTTTTGAGGGTGCATACCCTATGTAAACCGTAGATTAAGTTCTACGGTTTTTTTATTTTGTCAAAAATGCTTGAAATGAATGTCTGTTTTTCAATTTGACATTTCATTCTGACTGATATATAATGAAAAACGGTGAGTAAAATGTCAAAAAAGAATGGTAGAAACACAAAAAGTAAAATTGTATCAGCTGCATGGAAGCTTTTTTATGATAACGGTTATGAAAATACTACAGTTGATGAGATAATTGAAGAATCCGGCACATCAAAAGGCTCTTTTTATCATTATTTTGAAAGTAAGGACTCGTTGCTCGGCTCACTTGCTTATCTTTTTGATGAAAAATATGAGCAGTTGTCAACTGAAATAGATGAAAATTCAAGTTGTGTTGATACTCTTTTGTTTTTGAACCGTCAACTTTTTGAAATGATTGAAAATACTGTTGATCTGGAACTGATGAAAAGACTTTATTCTACTCAGCTTGTTACAAAAAATGAAAAACAATTGCTTGATCACAATCGAGTTTATTATCGGTTGCTTCGTAAAATCGTTATTGCAGGGCAAGAGAATAATGAAATTACAAAAACGATGTCAGTTAATGAAATAGTGAAATATTACGCTTTTTGTGAAAGAGCGATCATTTATGATTGGTGTCTTTGTAACGGTGATTATTCACTCAGTGATTCTGCATCTAAAATGATGCCGTTCTTTATGAATAGAATTATCGAAAAATAAAGTTTATTTTGTGTTTTGGTTATAGTATAGAATACGGTCTATGCTATAACCTTTTATGTTATGCAAAAAAATATGGTTTATGTGATAAAGTATAATAATATGTATATACTTTAGTCTATAATTTTATTTTCTTATATTATATTGAAATTGTATATTAAATGTGTTAGAATGATTATCATCATTTTATGGAAGGAATGAAATTCAAATGAATTTTGAAGTTTTAGCATTTGTACTTTATCTTGTATTAATGCTTGGTATCGGTTTTGCTTTCTTTTTCAAAGACAAAAAAAGTAACGGAGGCGCAAAAGAATATTTCCTCGGCGGAAGAAGTATGGGGCCTTATGTTACTGCAATGAGTGCTCAGGCATCGGATATGAGCGGATGGCTTCTGATGGGATTCCCCGGAAGTATTCTTGCATTCGGTTTCGGAAAAATGTGGATTGGTATCGGTTTAGCACTCGGTACAATTCTTAACTGGTTGTTAGTTGCAAAAAGATTAAGAAGTTTTTCCGCAGCCGCAAATGATTCAATCACTATTCCGGAATATCTGTCAAACAGATTTGCAAGCAAGAATCCCGCATTGAGAATAATATGTGCTATTGTATTTGCAGTCTTTTTCACTGTTTATGTTGCTTCAAGTTTTAAGGCAGGCGGCACTCTTTTTTCATCAGTTATACCCGGACTTTCTCAAGACACAGCAACTTTGATTTTCGGTGCAATTATTATCGCTTATACTTTTACAGGCGGATTTAAAGCTGTATGTTGGACTGACTTTTTCCAGGGATTGATGATGCTTGTTGCAATTATTACCGTCCCTGTAGTTATTCTTTTGACAAAAGAACTCAACTTTGCTGCAATCAATGATGGTTTTATCGGCACTGCAAATGAGTTTGTAACAAATCCTTTTGCATCAAGCTGGCAGGATATTGTTTCAGGTCTTGCATGGGGTTTGGGATATTTCGGTATGCCTCATATTCTTGTAAGATTTATGTCAATCAGAAAAGCAAGTCTTATCAAAAAATCAGCTACAGTTGCTATTATCTGGGTTATTCTTTCACTTGGTGCTGCAATTGTGATTGCATATCTTGGCAGAGTTATGCATCCCGAAATCATTGCAAACGGCACACAGGAAACAATTTTTATTGTCCTTGTTCGTGAATTGTTCCCCGCTTTTGTTGCAGGTATCCTTCTTTCTGCAATTCTGGCAGCAGCAATGAGTACAGCAGACTCACAGCTTCTTGTTGCATCATCATCGTTTACGAGCGATATTTATAAGCCTGTAGTAAGAAAAAATGCTTCTGATAAAGAAGTGCTTTGGGTAGGCAGAATTGTTGTTATTGTGCTTGCTGTTATTGCATATTTTATTGCAATCAACCCCAACTCGGCAAGTATTATGGGACTTGTAGAAAATGCATGGGCAGGTTTCGGTGCAGCATTCGGACCGGTAATTATCCTCTCTCTTTTCTGGAAACGTTTTACATATAAAGGTGCAATTGCCGGTATCATCGGCGGTGGCTCTACAGTAATTGTATGGATCGCTCTTGGCCTTTCTGCTGCAGAAAAGACCGGTATTTACGAACTTCTTCCCGGCTTTGTAGTTTGCCTTGTTCTTGCTGTTGTTGTTTCTCTTATTGATAAAGCTCCTTCAGACGAAGTCGTAGAAATTTTTGAAAAAGCAACAAGTAAAACAACTGAAGAATAAAGTAATTGTATAACTAAAATCACCTGTCTTAGGATAGGTGATTAGTTATACATAATAAAGGATGGATTTTTAATGGTAAAGCCTGACGGAAAGCAAAGAATATCAAAAACTGACACATATCTGAATGTGGCGGAAACATTTGCATACAGAAGCACTTGTTTAAAGAGGAAATACGGTGCTGTTATTGTAAAGAATGATGTTGTTATTTCAACAGGCTACAACGGATCGCCCCGTGGATTTGATAATTGTTGTGATACGGGCAGATGTGAACGGATTGAGCTTGATATGCATCAGGGTGAGGGGTACGGATTGTGCAAGGCAATTCACGCTGAACAGAATGCGTTGCTTAATTGTTCGCGCGAGCTGACTGTTGGTGCTGACATATATTTAGCCGGTATAAATCCCGATGATAATTCTGTTCACAGTGCAAAGCCCTGTCCTGTTTGTGCAAGACTCATTATTCAGGCAGGTATCAATAATGTATATATGCGTGTTGGTGAAAATGCTGATGAATATACGGTTATTTCTGCAAAAGAATTAAAATGGCACTTGTAGTAGAATTTATGCTTGATAAAACAGTAAAAGTTATTGTTGACAGACCTTTGGGCAGTAAGCATCCGGAGTATGGCTATATATATCCTGTAAATTACGGATATGTGGAAGGTGTTTTTGCCGATGACGGCGAGGAGCAGGATGTTTATATTCTCGGAGTAGACGAACCTTTGACAGAGTTTGAGGGGAAAGTTGTTGCAATTGTTCACCGTCTTAATGATAATGAGGATAAATGGGTTGTCGGCCCCGACGGTGTGAACTTATCTGCTGACGAAATAAGAAAAATGCTCCGTTTTCAGGAGCAATATTTTGAAAGTGAAATTGAAATAATGTAAAATAACAGCTATGCGATTTTGTGTCGCATAGCTTTTTTTGATTTAATATGTTATTATCAATAACCTCTCATTTTATTAAGGTCTTTGTAATTGATAAGCTTAATGCCGAGTGAATCAATGTGCTGCTTTGTTTTGGGGTCAGAGAAGAGCTTGTATTCCCATACTCGTCTGTGCCAGCTGCCTGTGATTGCTTTAAGTTCATCGCATTCAACAGCGGGATGAATGTATGTTTCTGTTACGCCCGGCTCGAATGTTTTGTAAAGCTCGTATATGTACTCTCTGAAATTCTCGTAGCTGTCGTTCTGAGGGCCGTTCCAATCACCGGGAAGAAGGAAATCGGGCATTGCAACCCTATTAGCTTTGCCTAATTCAACAAGCTGACCGATAAGTGCATCAATCATTTCACGGGGAACTTTGATGTCGAGCATATCGTTTGAGAACTGAGCATCAGTAAATGTTGTGGGCATTCTGAAAGGCAAGCCGTATTTGCCTGCAATTTCAATAGTCGCAACAAGAAGCTCAAATCTGCCTGTGTCAACACCGTAAAGCGAACCCATATGGTTGTCGATATGAGAGGGATTAAGACCTAAATTTTTAAGATGCTCAACCTGAGCAACAATTTCTCCGCATACTTCCTGTAAATCAGCCGCATTTGCAAACTGATCACATTCGTGCCACATAAAGCCCTCTTCATCACGCAGAGAAGCTGTGTTTTCTTTGTTTACGGGTGCCCAGCGGTAGTTGCCCCATTCGCTTGTTGTTGTAAGATGTACCCCGATTGCGTACTGGGGATTGTTGATTGCAAACTCAACAGCTTCTTTTGCCCATGCACAGGGAGCCATGATTGTTGAGGATGTGATGCCGCCGCATTTAAAAAGCTCCATTGTTGCCACATTGTGCGCGTGGCACATGCCAAAGTCGTCTGCATTGATAATTAAATACTTATCCATAATTTAATCTCCTTTATATTATTCTTCTTCGGGAAGAATATAGTTTTTTATGCCATTGAGAAATACACCGTCTAAAATAGCCTCAATAAAAAGACCGTCATCGCGGTATTCTTCCTGTAAAACTGCACCCTGCTTGCGTATTTTTGATGCAATTGAGCCATCGGAGTAGGGAATAAGAAGTTTTACCTGTCGCCTTGTATTTTCGAGCATCAGGCACATTTTTGTAAGCATTTTATCAAGCCCGATTTTGTGAAGAGCCGATATTCTTACATCATTTCCCGATTCACCGAAAAATCTTAATGTGGGATTCTTGTCGCACTTGTTATAAACGGTGAGAACGGGCTTTGTGCCTGCACCGAGGTCGGATATAACCTGTTTTGTTACGTGAATATGCTCCTCAAAATCGGGGTCGGATGCATCGCATACGTTGAGTATAAGGTCGGCGTAAACAACCTCTTCAAGAGTTGATTTGAACGCTTCAACAAGGTCGTGGGGTAGCCTTGAAATAAAGCCTACCGTGTCAACAAGCAATACGCTTCTGCCGTCGGGGAGCTTTAGTGCTCTTGATGTGGGGTCGAGTGTTGCAAAAAGCTTGTTTTCTGCAAGTACGCCCGCATCGGTCAGCGCGTTTAGGAGTGTTGACTTGCCTGCGTTTGTGTAGCCTACTATTGCAACGGTTGTAACGGAGTTTTTCTTTCTTCTCTGTCGCATAAGATTTCGTCTTTTTGACAGATTTTTTAAATTTTCTTCCAATGCGTCAATGCGCCTGTGAATATGTCTTCTGTCGGATTCAAGCTTCGATTCACCTGGGCCTCTTGTGCCTATACCGCCGCCCAGCCTTGATAATTGTGTGCCTTTGCCGCCTAATCGGGGGAGTGAATATTTAAGCTGTGCAAGCTCAACCTGTAATTTGCCCTCGCTTGTTCTTGCGTTGAGTGCAAAAATGTCAAGAATGAGCATCGTGCGGTCAATTACTCTTATGTCGGTGTAATTTTCAATGTTTCTCTGCTGAGAGGGAGTAAGCTCGCCGTCAAAAATCAGCAGGTCAATGTCGTTGTTAATGCATATATTTTTAAGCTCAAAAAGCTTACCTTCGCCAAGATATGTGGCATTGTCGGGGCGGTCGCGTCTTTGTATAAGCTTTGCAAAAACCGATGCGCCTGCGGTGTGAGCAAGTTCTTCAAGCTCATCAATGGAAGCTTCTGCATCAAACTCGCCTGTATCAACGCTGACGAGTATACAGACTTCCTGTTTATCTTCTATTTCAAAAAATGAAGCCAAAGTTATCACCTATTTAATTTTACCATATTGTGCACCCTATTGCAATAAAAATTCATTTAAAAAAATATTTAAATAATTCCGAAAGTGTGTTATACTATTGAATAATAGGGTGATTATGTAATAAGGTGATTTTATGGATAGCTTTCTTACAGATAAAAAAATATATGATGTGCTTGTTGTAGGCAGCGGTGTTGCGGGAATGTATGCATCACTGCAGTTTGCCGATTCAACGAGTGTGCTTATGCTGTCAAAGTACGAGAGCAACGTTTCAAACAGCAATCTTGCACAGGGCGGCGTTGCGGCAGTTCTTGATTTAGAGGACGACAGTTACGATTTGCATATTCAGGATACAATGATTGCAGGCGGTCAGGCTAACGATATTGAAGCCGTTGACGTGCTTGTGCGTGAAGGTCCCGACGATGTAAGGAATATTATGGATAATATGGGCGTTGAGTTTGACCGTAATGAAGACGGAACACTTGACAAAACTCTTGAGGGTGGCCATTGCAGACGCAGAATCATGCATTATAAGGATTCCACAGGTGCGGAAATGGTACGCAAGCTTTTAAAGGAAACCGAAAAACATAATAATATTGAAATCAGCGCAAATACTGCACTTTATTCTCTTTCAAGAGTTAAAAGCGGCTTCAGAGCGGATATTATCAAGGATGGCAAAATCGGCAGCGTTTTCTGCAGTTACTGTATCCTTTGCACAGGCGGTATCGGCAGAATTTACAAGTATACCACAAACCCTAAAACAGCTACCGGCGACGGTATAAGAATCGCATATGAGCTTGGTGCAAAAATCAAAAATTTAAGCTATATTCAGTTTCACCCCACGGCATTTAATTCCGATAACGGCGAGCAGTTTCTTATCAGCGAATCTGTAAGAGGTGAGGGTGCTGTGCTTCTTAACTGCCACAAGGAACGCTTTATGCACAGATATGATGAAAGACTTGAATTAGCACCCAGAGATGTGGTTTCAAAGTCCATTATCCTCGAAAGCAGACGAACAGGCAGTAATAATTTTTATCTTGATATCACCCATGAAGACCCCGAATTTGTAAAATGGCGTTTTCCCGGTATATATGAGGGATGTATGCGCTACGGTGTTGATATGACTAAGGATTTAATCCCGATTTTCCCCTGTCAGCACTATCTTATGGGCGGAATTGAAACGGATATAGATGCAAAAACATCTGTGCCAAGACTTTATGCGGCAGGTGAATGTGCAAATACAGGCGTTCACGGCAAAAACAGACTTGCAAGTAACTCACTTTTAGAAGCTCTTGTGTTTTCACGCAGAGCCGCACAGGATATAAAACGCTGTATGGCGGCAGGATTCCCCACGGTGGGTGAATATCCCAGTCCCGTTGAAAAAATTGAGGGCGGCGCACCTATTCCCAAGGGCGTTAAAACAGAGATAAGAGAGATTCTTCAGCGCGGATATTTCGTATTGCCCGACAACGGCAAAATCCGTTCAGGCAGAATACGTATAGATAACATTCTCAGCAGGCTGAAAAACGGAAATTTTGCAATAACAACAGAGCTTTGCGAAATTTTAAGTATGGCTACTGCGGCACACATAATTCTTAACGAGGTGGATGACAGATGATACTTCCCGATTTTTATGTTGATGAGCTTATCAAAAAGGCAATTACAGAGGATATAAATTATATAGACGTTTCGTCGGCTTATCTTTTCGGCGATGATAACAGAACTCAGGCATATTTTGTATCAAAGGCAGACGGTGTTCTTTGCGGTATTGATATTGCAATGAGAGTATTTTCTCTGCTTGATAACACGTTTGAGTACACGCTGTACAAGCACGACGGCGACGAGCTTAAGGCAGGGGACTTGATTGCCGAATTCAGCGGTAAAACACTTAAATTGCTTGAGGGCGAGAGAACTGCACTTAACCTTTTACAGCATATGTCCGGTGTTGCAACCATGACAAATGCGGCAGTTAAAGCTGTTGAGGGTACAGGTACATCTATTGCCGATACAAGAAAAACTCTTCCCGGACTGCGTGCAATTCAGAAATATGCAGTAACCTGCGGCGGCGGTCATAATCACCGTTATAACCTTTCCGATGCGGCTATGCTTAAGGATAATCATATCGATGCAGGCGGCGGAATCACAAAAACTGTTGAAACACTCCGCAAAAAAATCGGTCATACCGTTAAAATTGAGGTCGAAACCCGCACTCTCGACGAAGTTAAAGAGGCAGTCAATGCAGGTGCAGATATTATTATGCTTGATAATATGACACTCGAACAGATGAAAGAGGCTGTTGATATTATCGGCGGTAAAGCACTTACCGAGGCTTCGGGCAACGTAACTCTTGATAATATAAGAACAGTCGCACAGGCAGGCGTGGATATTATTTCAATGGGTGCCGTAACTCATTCGGTAAAAGCATTTGATATTTCAATGCGTGTAAAAAAATAACGCAAAAAAGGTATTGACAAAGTGGTCAAATTGTGATATTATAATCAAGCATTTATGGAGAGATACCGAAGTGGTCATAACGGAACGGTCTTGAAAACCGTCGTACCTTTACGGGTACCGTGGGTTCGAATCCCACTCTCTCCGCCACTTTTTTTTATTTAATAACTTGCAAAAGTTACCAATGGAGAAGTACTCAAGTTGGTGACGAGGCGCCCCTGCTAAGGGCGTAGGTCGGCTAAACCCCGGCGCGAGAGTTCGAGTCTCTCCTTCTCCGCCAAAAATAAGACGGTCTTTTGACCGTCTTATTTTTTATCCATTGCGAAAGCAATGGTATATCATCACGCATCAGCGTGTATATCATCGCCGTAGGTGTATATCATCAGCCGCAGGCTGTATCTCACTTTCGCAATGATGATATGCAAAACTTTGTTTTGATGATATGCAATTTCTATGAAATTGATGATATACACGGCTCCGCCGTGATTTTTTGTAAAAAAACGAAATTGAACGCAGCGGCCAAAAACTCAAACAACACTTGAAAAAACCGAAGAAAAGTGGTATTATTAATATATACAAGGGGGAATGCTTATGAAAAGAAATTTTAAAAAGTTGATTGCCCCGATAATTGTTACGGTGTTTCTGATACTGTATTTTATTGTGTATTTTGGTTTTTTGATTACATTGGTAACCGGATGGTTAAAATACCTTTTGGGCATTGTTCCTGTTGCGTTTGCGGCAGTTACTGTTTATGTATGTATTGAAAGAATAAAAGAAATAAGGAGTGGCGAAGAAGATGATCTTAGTAAATACTGATTACATCACAGGCAAGGAATTTGAAATGTTGGGTTTGGTGCGTGGTAGCACAATTCAAAGCAAAAATATCGGAAAAGATATTACACAGAGCTTTAAGA
This sequence comes from Acutalibacteraceae bacterium, assembly GCA_045535305.1. Classification (GTDB taxonomy): domain Bacteria; phylum Bacillota; class Clostridia; order Oscillospirales; family Acutalibacteraceae; genus UBA1081. The sequence continues at coordinate 59,292 of JAZSLJ010000034.1, read as the reverse complement.
CCCTTGTGGGCGGCGAATTAAAGGCTTATAACCAGATGATGAATGAAGCCCGTGCTCTTGCAACTAAACGAATGGTTGAAGAGGCAGAACAGCTTGGTGCTGATGCGGTTGTTAACATCCGTTATGCATCTGCGGCTGTTATGCAGGGTGCGGCTGAGGTTATTGCCTACGGTACAGCCGTGAAATTTATATAAAATAAAAAAATTGTAATCAAAACGAAAATCCTGTCGATTCTTTTCGGCAGGATTTTTTTTGCTATTTATTTAATTGTATAAGATGCAACATATTTTGTATCATCGTTAAGCATAAGTTTCGGATTCTCTTGCACAAATGTTACATTCAAGCCCTTTTCTTTTGCGGTCAGCTCAAAATGGCACAGCGCAATGCCCATATCTGTCATCTGCATATCAAGTTTGCTTTCGCCTGAGAATTTTTTACTGCGTCTGAGGTAGAAATGTGCAGTATTATCTGCCACAACAACCCGCCATGGCTGTTTGTTTACAGCTGACGGAGCAAGTCTTACCATTTCCAGCGGTTCTTTGAATTTGCCTGCTTTTTCTTTTGTCAGGGTAGTGTCAAATGAGCCGTCAAAGAATAATTCTTCAAAGGGTAAGCGTTCATCAGCTTTTATTGCCTTTCGCATCATGCTCTCTTTTAATGACATCTTTTTTGCAGTGTATCCCAATGCGCTTGCACAGGGCATTATTTCATTTTCGGCAAGCTTCATAGCCTGTTCATATGCGGGGCGGTTCATTGTGCCTCCCAGCCAGACTGTTCCCACGCCCAGGGATTGTGCGTAAAGCACCATCGCTTCAAAGGAATATCCGAAAGCAACGTTTGCATTTTCGCTGTATGCAATTTTGCCGCCTATATATAAATCCGTTCCGCTTACAACAGGGCAGGTAAGACCGTCTTTCTCTGCATCAAGAAGTTTGAACTCAACGGGGATGTTATAAGGATTTTTGAAATCTTCCATAAAGGTCAGAAGCTTCTCTTTTGTACTTTCATCAAGTGCCTTTCCGTCATAGGTGCGGACACTTCTTCTTGCTTTGATTTGCTGAGTAATGTTATTCATAAAAAAACCTTCCGAAAAATTATTATAATCTATTATACCCTTTTTTTCAGACTTGTGTCAACAGAGTGTATATAATTTAATATGTTCATATTGAATGTTTAAAATTTTTGTGTTAACATAAAATTAACATCTTTGATTTGAGGAGAATTTTTATGGGTAAAAAGATAATAGTTGCGGGCGGCGGCCACGGCGGTATTACCGCAGGAATGTTACTTGCAAAAAACGGCTATGAAGTAACCGTTTATGAAAAGAATTCAATAGAAAATATGGGCCACGACTGGACAGATATCTTTGACAAAAAAGGCTTTACAGCATTGGGGCTTGAATTGCCCGAAAAGGAGCTTTACAACCTCAAACACGATATGACATTTTACGGACCTGCTATGGAAACCGCTTTGCATCAGAATACACCCGTTGACCAGCTTGAAATACAGATGGAGCGCAGGGATATTTATAATTATATCATCGAAAAGGCAGAAAATGCAGGGGTTAAGTTTGTGTTTGACTGCGAAATCGTTGACCCCATTCTTTTCGGCAACAGAGTTGTTGGTATTACAACATCAGAGGGTGATGAATACTGCGATCTGGTTATAGATGCCTGCGGTATGAATTCCCCCGTAAGAAAAGCTTTGCCCGAATCGTTGGGTGTTCAGAATGAGTCGATTGACTATGAGCAGTTTTATGTTTACAGAGCATTCTGGAACAAAACTGCCGAGGTTGATGATATTGATAAATTCAAGGTGCTTATGCTTCATGAGAATAAGCTGGGTATCACCTGGGTTGCAACCGAAGAAGAACATACCGACGTGCTTATCGGTAGATTTTTGCCTTTTGATATGGACGAGGTTGACAGAACAATGGCTAACCTTCGCGAATCAAATCCGAGTATAGGCACAGAAATTCAGCGCGGCGGTCAGTTTGTAAATATTCCCGTGCGTCAGCCTTTGGGTGTGCTTGTTGCAGACGGCTATGCGGCTATCGGCGACAGCGCATTTATGACAGTACCTATTATCGGTTCGGGAATCGCAAACAGCTTCAAGGCGGCAAGAATCCTTGCAGATGCGGTTGTTGCCGATAAGGAAAACGCTTTCAGCGCAGAAACACTGTGGAAATATCAGACCGAATTTTATAAAAAGATAGGCAGCGGTCTTGCACCTCTTGCCTGTGTTAAGCTTATGCTTACCCGTCTTGAGGGACATGAGCTTGATTATATATTCAAAACAGGTATTCTCAATGCAGACGATATGACAATCGGCGCTGATTCAACAAATCTTGCTTCAATGCTCGGCGGAATGTCCCTTGAAGATATAAAAATCAAGCTCACAGGACTTATAAATGATAAAACCGTTCTTAAAAAGGTTGTAAGAATGGGACTTGAGCTTGCAAAGGCAACGGCAGTAACAGCCGCTATGCCCAAAAACTATAACCGTAAAAAAGTGCTTAAATGGGTTAAGGATTATAATGATTGCTTTAAGCATTAATTTATCTAATTAACAATGTACAATGTATAATGTATAATGTACAATGGTGGAAAGGGCTTCGCCCTTTAACCCGATTTTTATGATTCAATAATTGTACATTGTAAATTGTACATTAAATTATTTTTTGTCAAACAAAGGGAACGCATTTCTGCGTTCCCTTTGCTTTTAATATGCTTCTTTAATCATTCTGATTTCTTCTGCGTAGCCGTCGATTTCATTGGGTGTTTCAAGATTTATGGGCAAACCGTCAATCTGCGGCATTTTTATGAATTTCATAAGTGCATCAAAGCCTATGTGTCCTTCGCCGATTTTTGCGTGTCTGTCCTTATGTGCGCCCATAGGGTTCATGCTGTCGTTCAGGTGGATTGCTTTAAGTCTGTCAATTCCTATCACCCTGTCAAATTCATCAAGTACGGCTTCGGGTTGATTGATTATGTCGTAACCTGCATCGGAAATATGACAGGTGTCAAGACACACGCCCAATTTATCTTTAAGCTCCACACGGTCAATAATTGCTTTAATTTCCTCAAAGCTTCTGCCGATTTCACTGCCCTTGCCTGCCATTGTTTCAAGCAGAACGGTTGTTGTCATTTCGGAAAAAAGTACCTGATTGAGCACGTCTGCAATCAGTTCAATACCTTTTTCTTCACCCTGACCTACATGACTGCCCGGATGAAAATTATAGTAGTTGTGGGGTACGTATTCCATACGGAGCAAATCATCTTTAAAGGTCTCTAATGCAAATTCTCTTACTCTTTCTTCTTTGCCGCAGGCGTTGAGAGTGTAGGGTGCGTGCGCTACTATTTTGCCGAAATTATGCTCCTTTGCAAATTCAAGATATGCTTTAACATCTGCTTCATCAATAGCTTTTGCCGCACCGCCTCTGGGATTACGTGTGAAAAACTGAAAAGTGTTTGCACCTATTGCGTGAGCCTGCTTGCCCATAGCAAGAAAGCCCTTTGATGCTGATAAATGACATCCAATATATAACATAACCTATATCTCCTTATTTGATAATGAACGGAAAGAGTTGAGTACCGCAAGCACCATAACGCCCACATCACCAAAAACGGCAACGCCCATACCAACTATATCCAGTGAGCAAAGCACAAGAATTATAAGCTTTATCGCGATTGAAAAAATAATATTCTGCTTTGCAATATTCATAGTTTTTTTAGCCGTCTTTATTGCGGTAACGATTTTTGAAGGCTCGTCGGTCATAATTACAATGTCAGCCGCTTCAATAGCCGCGTCCGAGCCGAGCGCGCCCATAGCAATACCTACGTCTGCTCTTGCAAGTACGGGAGCATCGTTTATACCGTCGCCCACATAAAGTGTTTTACCCTTTGATTGTAACATAACCTTTTCTAAAATTTCAACCTTATCTCCGGGCAGCAGTTCGCTGTAAACTTTATCAATACCGATTTTTGCAGCAGTTTCATCTGCGGTGGCTTTTATATCGCCCGTAAGCATTACCGTGTTGCTAATGCCCGATTTTTTAAGATTTGCAACAAGTTTTTTTGCATCTGCCTTTATTTCATCTGCAATAACAATACTGCCTTTGAAAATATTGTCAACAGCAATATAAATCACAGTACCGCCCGATGTAGCAGTAAAATCTATGTCGTTCATCTGCATAAGCTTTGCGTTGCCGACGAGTGCGGATTTACCCTCAATAACGGCACTTACACCGTGCCCTGCAATCTCTTTTGCTTGTGTGATAAGCGAAATATCAATATCTTTACTGTATGCGGATATGATTGATTTTGCAATAGGGTGAGAGGATATGTTTTCAGCATATGCGGCAATTTTTAACAGCTCTTCACCTGTGCAATCTTTGGGATTTATCTGCTGAACCTCAAATACACCTTTTGTCAGAGTGCCTGTTTTGTCAAATACTGCGGTGTCTGCCTTTGAAAGAATTTCAAGATAACTGCCGCCTTTTATAAGTATGCCCTTTTTTGCACCGCCTCCGATACCGCCGAAAAAGCTTAACGGAACAGAGATAACAAGCGCACAGGGGCAGGAAACAACAAGAAATGACAACGCCCTGTAAATATAATCACCGAATGTTGCGTTTTCAATGAATAACGGTGGCAGTACCGCAAGCAAAAGTGCCGCAATAAGCACGCAGGGGGTATAATATTTTGCGAATTTTGTAATGAATTTTTCGGATGTTGATTTTCTTGCGGATGCGTTTTCAACAAGCTCAAGAATTTTGCTTACGGTAGAATCCTCAAAGGTTTTTGTAACTTTTATTGTCAGTACGCCCTCACAGTTTATACAGCCGCTTAAAACAGTATCATTTTCACTCACTCTGCGCGGTACGGATTCACCTGTAAGTGCACGGGTGTCAATATATGAATTGCCCGAAAGAATAACACCGTCAAGAGGTATTTTTTCGCCTGCCGCAACGGTGATAATATCGCCGATTGCAATATCTTCAGGGTCAACCTTTACGGTTTTGCCGTCTTTTACAAGGTTTGCATAGTCGGGGCATATATTCATAACCTCGCTGATGGATTTTCTTGATTTTTTAACGGCATAATTCTCAAACAATTCACCCACGCGGTAGAATATCATAACAAAAACTGCTTCGGAATATTCTTTGATGAAAAGTGCACCTATAGCCGCAACCGCCATAAGTGTGTTTTCGTTGAAAATATTGCCTTTTAGTATTCCCTTGAATGCATTTCCGAGTACGGGGAAACCGCTTAATATGAATGCGGTAATAAACAGAATCAGCCGTATAATTGCGTATGCTTCGGGTACGAGTAACGCACCTATAAGCAAAAATGCGGAAACACTCAAAAGGATAATATCTTTTTTCATATTAAATACCTTCGATTTTTACGTCGGGCTCTATTTTATGAACAATTTTTTCAATCTGTGCAAAAATGCTTTCTGCTTTTGATTCGTCAATGTCGATAATCATTTTTTCTGTAAGAAAGTTGACGGTAACAGAATTTACACCGTCGATTTTAGCTGTTTTTTCTTCAATTTTTGCGGCGCAGTTTGCACAGCAAAGGTCAATAAGTTTAATTTTTTTAGTCATAATAAATACCTCTCAGTCAATTTCTTTTATATGTTCAATGCCCATTTCAAAAATGAGCCTAACGTGGTCGTCTTTAAGGGAATAAAATACGTTTTTACCCTCGCGTCTTGATTTTACAAGCTTTGCATCTTTCAGAATTTTCAGCTGATGTGAAATTGCGGATTTTGTCATTTCAAGCAGGGCAGATAAGTCGCATACGCACATTTCACCGCTGTCAAGAGCCGCCATTATGCGGATTCTTGTGCTGTCGCTGATAACTTTAAAAAAGTCAGAAAGAGCGTACAATACCTCTGTATCTTCCATAACTTCTTTGACTTTGTCTACAATTTCAGTATGCACCTCATTACAGTCGCACATTTCGCTGTGTTTGTGTATATCCATAATTGCACCTCCGTTGTTTGAATGATTGAACAACTGTTCAACTGTATATTATCATTATAGTTGAATGACTGCTCAATTGTCAATAGAAAAATAAACAATAATTTATCAGTGATGAGTGAGAAGTGAGGAGTGAGGAGTTGCGGAAAAGGCTCCGCCTTTTGAACCATTTAAATCCAAGCCGCTTTGCGGCTTCCTTAACTCCTAACTCATCACTCCTAACTCCTAACTACAATAATTTTGCGGTACGCTAAATTATTTGTTCCCATTCAAAAAAAAGCAGATACCAAAAAGTACCTGCTTAAATATAGTATTCGTTTATTTCAAGTATTTCAAATTTATAAACCTTGAATTTTCCCTTTTTGAATGCTTCAACAAATGCTCCCGTTGCAATAAGCTTTTTTGTGGTGAGATATACTTCCATTGTAACCTCGGAATAGTGAAGCTCAGGCATTTCTTCAAATGACGCCAATTCCATATAACGCTTGTTTTCGTCTTTGTTTGTGAAAAGATAAAAATTGAGTACGGGCAGAGTTTTGCCGTTTATCTCGATTCTTTCAAACTGACCTCTTGAAGCATTTTTCTTTTTCTTTTTTTTCTTTAATTTATCAAACAATCCCATTAAAATATCACCGAATAATATTTTACAGTTAAAATTAAATTAAGTCAATATAAAAATTTAGCAAAACTATTTATTTTAATAAAAAGATATGATATACTATTTTGAAAAGGAAGTGAAAACAGTGAAAAAACTTTCCGTTATTGTTCCATGTTATAACGAATCCGAGGTTTTACCCGCTTTTTATAACGAAACGATAAAAGTTCTGGATTCATTGACAGATTATCAGATTGAATTGCTATTTGTTAACGACGGCAGCCGCGATGCGACGCAGAATATAATTGAAGATTTTGCCTCAAAAGACAGCCGCGTTAAATATATATCATTTTCAAGAAATTTCGGCAAGGAAGCAGCAATGCTTGCAGGGCTTGAAAATTGTACGGGAGATTACGCAGGCTTTATCGATGCGGATTTGCAGCATTCACCTGACCTTATTCCCGAAATGCTCAAAGCAGTTGACGAAGAAGGCTATGACGTTGCCGCCTGTAAAAGAGTTGACAGAGACGGCGAAAAGGGCTTAAAGAGCTTTCTTTCGGGTGTCTTTTACAAGGTTGTAAATTTAATTACCGAAACATATATTGACGACGGCGCTCAGGATTACCGCATAATGAACAGGAATGTTATTGATTCCATTCTTGCTATGCATGAGAATGTCCGTTTTACAAAGGGCATTTTCAGTTGGGTAGGCTTTAATGTAAAATGGTTTCCTCATCACAACCGCGAAAGAGCCGCAGGTGAAACAAAATGGTCGCTTGTTAAGCTTTTAAAATATGCTATTGACGGCATTATCGGCTATACATCTTCACCTTTAAGATTCCCGCTTTATATGGGTGTGCTTTCATTGGTTATCGGCTTTGTTTATACCGTTGTGCTTCTTGTGTTGACAGGTGTTAACGGTGCTTCTGCCGGTTTGGGAATTGCAGGCATTATTGATGCTGTTATTATCGTAGGCGGACTTATACTGCTGAGTATCGGTATAGCAGGCGAGTATCTGTCAAGAATATATACAGAGGTCAAAAACAGACCCAAATATCTTGTTGCAAAAACAAACGTAAAAAAATAAATTTATATACAGGAGTGTTTAAAATGGAAATTACAAAAACAACAAAAATCGGTGATATTCTCGATGCTGACCGTTCTCTTGCACCCTATTTCCTTGAAATGGGTATGCATTGTTTAGGCTGTCCTTCCGCAAGAAACGAAACTATTGAGCAGGCTTGCATGGTTCACGGCGTAGATGCAGATGAACTTGTTGCAAAGCTTAATGCACACAAGGCATGATAAAGCTCACCAACAGACTGAAAACGGCTGCCGACTTTGTAAGGGCAGGCCGTATCACAGCAGATGTCGGCACCGATCATGGGTATCTGCCGGCATTTCTTGTTATGTCGGGGGTTACAGATGACGCAATAGCCGCGGATATTGCCCCGGGACCTCTTGATAATGCAAGAAAAACTGTTGAAAAATATGATTTACAGCAGTATATTCGTCTTATCCTTTCAGACGGACTCGATAGCATACCGAAGAATGTTGACGAACTGATAATATGCGGTATGGGCGGCAATCTTATTGCGGATATTCTTAAAAAAGCAGAATGGATAAAGCATAAGGATATGCATCTTGTGCTTCAGCCTATGACACATTCACAGGACGTAAGACAGTATCTTGCAGAAAACGGATTTTACATAGATGCAGAAAAAACCTGTTGTGATGACGGCAAAAATTACATTGTAATGAGTGCATATTACAGCGGTGAATGTGTGCAGAGGGACGATTTTTATTATCTTTTCGGTGATAAGATAAAACCTTTGACCGAAACGGATAAGGCATATATAAAAAGACAGTATTCATTTTTAAAATCACGCTGTCAGGGGCTTTTGCAGAGTAACGATACACGAGGGGCAGAAAAGTATAAACTGCTTCTTGAAAAAGCGGAAAAGGCAGGTTTTAACTTATGACCGTAAGGGAAGTTTACGATTTTTTAAATTCGGTTGCACCCTATAATACACAGTGCGAATGGGATAACAGCGGTTTTATAACGGGTTCTTTTGATAAAGAAGTTGATTCTGTTATGCTTTGCCTTGACTGTACAAACGATGTTATCGAACAGGCTGTTGCAAACGGATGCAAGCTTATAGTTGCACATCATCCGCTGATTTTTAAGCCCGTAAAACGTGTTGAAACAGATACTCCGCTTTACAATGCAATTAAAAACGGCATAGCCGTGCTGTCCTGTCATACAAATCTTGATATGGCAATCGACGGCGTAAACGATGCACTTTGTAAAGTGCTTGATATAAAAGATGTACAGCCTATTGTTGCGGAAAATGCACCTCTTATGCGAATGGGTGAAACGGATGAAAAGAGTGCTCAGGATTTTGCATCGTTTGTGCGCGATAAGCTTAATGAATGTGTAAGGCTTACTGCATGTAATAAAAATGTTAAAAAGGTTGCCGTATGCGGCGGTGCGGGCGGTGAATATATCCCCGTTGCCGCAGATGCGGGATGTGATACGTTCGTTACGGGTGAAGCAAAGCACCACGAGCATCTTCTTGCACAGATGTACGGCATAAATCTTCTTGTGGCAGGGCATTTTTCAACGGAGAAAATTGTACTTGAATCCCTTTGTGAAAAATTATTAAAAGCATTTCCCGCACACGTAATTTGTGTTGCATCTGAGAAATGTCCTTATGAAACGGTGGTTTAAATGGCATTAGACGGCATTTTTCTTCATCTTCTGAGCGAGGAGCTAAAGGAAATCCTGCTTGGCGCAAAGGTGGATAAGATTCATCAGACGCAGAAAACGGAGCTTGTTTTTACAATGCGTACCCGTGCGGGCGCGTACAGATTGCTCGTTTCCGCATCGGGTAACGCCCCCAGACTGCATCTCGCAACACATTCTATTGAGAATCCTGCAAATCCGCCTATGCTGTGTATGCTTATGCGAAAGCATCTTGGCGGTGCAACCCTTATTGATATCAAGCAAGAGGGATTTGACCGTATTTTAAAGCTGATTTTCAGCTGTATAAACGAAATCGGCGACAGGGTAGAGCGTACACTTGTTGTTGAGATAATGGCACAGTACAGCAACATTATCCTTCTTGACGAAAATGAGATTATTATCGACAGCGTAAAGCGTGTTGATATTACAAAATCATCCGTAAGGCAGGTTTTGCCTGCACTCAAATATGAACTGCCTCCCTCGCAGAATAAGCTTGATATTCTGTCTGCGGATTGCGATGAAATTATTGCACAGCTTACAAAAAAAGATGTTATTCTTTCAAATGCGTTGCTTAGTACGGTTGAGGGTGTGTCCCCCGTACTTTGCAGAGAGATTGCATACAGAGCATCGGCAAGCGAAACTCCCGCAAGCGAGTTGACAGCGGTACAGACCGAAAAATTGAAATTTGAGCTTGATGTGCTAAAAAATACAGTAGCAAACAGGACTGTTGCTCCCACAGCCGTTGCGGATGCAGACGGAAAGCTCCTTGATTTTTCCTTTATTCCCATAACTCATTACGGAGCTGTTGCAAAATATACGTCATGCGAATCCCTTTCACAGTTGCTTGAAGATTTTTATTATGAAAGAGAACGTCTTTTGCGTACAAGAAGCAAGGCAGAGGACTTTTTCAAAACGGTTAACAATCTTATTGAGCGTCTTGCAAAAAAAATAAGCAATCAGATGACAGAGCTTGATGAGTGTAAGGGCAGAGAAGAAAAACGAATCTTTGCAGAGCTTATCAACGCAAATCTTTACCGCCTTTCAAAAGGCGCAACCTTTTATGAGGTAGAGAATTATTACGACGGCAATCAGCTTGTCCGTATTGCGGTAAAGCCTGAGCTTACCCCTGCTGAAAATGCACAGAGATATTATAAAGAGTACAGAAAGCTTCGCACCGCAGAGGAAAAGCTTACAGAACTTATTGAACAGGGCCGACAAGACCTTGAATATCTGCGTACCGTTCTTGATGAGCTTAACAGGGCTGAAACAGAGCGTGAAATTACTGAAATCCGACAAGAGCTTGCAGACGGCGGTTTTGTAAAGCATAAATCACAGGGCAAAATGAAAAAGAATCAGCCAATGCCGCCTCTTGAATTCGCTTCGCCCGACGGCTTTAAGGTTTTCGTCGGCAGAAACAATATTCAAAACGATAAGCTGTCGTTAAAAACTGCCGCAAAAACCGATTTGTGGTTTCATATTCAGAAAGCACCCGGTTCTCATGTTATTTTAGCTCTTGAGGGAAAAGAGCCTACCGATACATCACTTGAATTTGCCGCAAAAACTGCCGCATATTACAGTTCGGGCAGACAGTCGGGCGCAGTTGAGGTGGACTACACACAGGTTAAAAATCTGAAAAAACCAACAGGTGCAAAGCCCGGTTTTGTAATATATCATATTTATAATTCTATTTTAGCAAAACCCGAAAATCCTGAGAGGTGAAGTTTATGTATTTTCTTACATTTTTACGAGTAGTGCTTGCAATTATCGTTGCAGGTGCAGGTCTTATTCCCACAACTCTCGGTTTTAATGCAACATTCGGCAGTCCTGCCGTTATATTTGATGCTTCGGAGCTTGAGGGTGAGGTTACAAGCGGTGCATCGGGCTATCTTTACGGCATAGCTGAGGACGGCGTACCCTCATATAATATGGTGGAAAGCCTTGATATTTCATCTGTTTCCGCAAAAACACAGGGCGGTTTACAGCACCCTATCGGCGAGGTCGGGGATGTTGCAAATTCCCTTATCGAAGGCGGCAACTGCGATTATATCGTTGTGTATCTTCAGGATATGTACTCTACCTGGTACTACGATAATGCCGCAATCGACGAAGCAAAAGCCGCCGGTACATATAATTGGAAAACATACCTGCAGGAAACATTTTTCCCCATGGTTGAACAGACAGTCAGTCAGATGAAGGATGCCGAATATGCCGATAAGCTTGTTTATTGCATTTTTAACGAATGCGATAACGGCGTATGGTTCGGCGAATGGATAAAAGAGGGCGAAAACGGCTGGAACTCCTTTAACGAGCAAGGTATGGACAACTTTAACGAAGCGTGGAAAATGACATACGATTACGTTAAAAGTCTTGACCCCGATGCACTTATCGGCGGCCCGGGTAACTATGAATACAGCCACGCAAAAACAGATTATTTCTTAAAGTATGCTTCCGAGAATAACTGCGTTCCCGAGGTTATCATTTATCACGAGCTTCAGGACCGTTCAATTTATGACTGGGAAGAAAATGTAAAAGATCTTAAAGCTGTTGAAGAAAAGTACGGTATTTCAACAGACACTCCCGTTATCGTTACAGAATACGGCAGAATGCAGGATAACGGCGACCCCAACACAATGCTTAAATATATTGTCCGTTCAGAATATTCGGGAGTTTATTCAAATCAGGCATATTGGCTTCTTGCAAACAATTTAAGCAACACCTGTGCCGATTACAACACTCCCAATTCCGCCTGGTGGGTGTACAGATGGTACACCAATATGCAGGGTCAGCTTATGAGTGCTGAGGTAAACGATGTTCTTCATTCCGATCTGGGTAAATCCATTAAAGAAAAAAGAGAACCGCGCTATCAGCAGTATCTGGGTATGGGTACGTTGTCCGATTCAAAGGACAAGCTCGATATTCTTGTTGCAGGTGCGGATTACAAGGGCAGAGTTGTTGTCAAAAATCTTGATGATACGGATCTTTACGGCAAAAATGTTAAAATAGAAATCACAGCTGTTACATATCAGGGACTTGTAGGTCAGGTTGCCGAACCTGAAACAGTTGAAATATACACAAAAAAATGCAAAAAAAAGCTTACCATACCTCTTGATATGGATGAAGATACAGCATATCATATCACCGTTACTCCTTGCGATGAAGATATTGAGTATGAGAACGAAAATCTTTATGTCCGTTTTGAGGCAGAGGCCGGCGAACTGCTTAATAATGCCTATACTTACGACAGCGCATATGCCACAACAGGTGAGGATATGGGCATGGTCGGCGGTATGGAAAACGAGGGACAGGGTGTAAAAGTTAAAATTAAAGTCCCCCAAGACGGAATATACGACCTTCGCATTATTTACGGCAATTCAAATGACGGCTCAACGGGTGATGACCGTGTGGATACACTCGTCAATTTTACCGTTGATGATAATAATGCAACGGTGTTGTCTTTGCCGAATACAATCAAGAGTGAGCTTACAAGTGCATACGATATGACACTTGAACTCAAAAAGGGTACTCATTATCTTACATTCACTCACAATACAGGCACTTATGTGCTTGACAGTATTCTTGTAAGACAGGCAAAGGATAAAAACACAGTTTATGCTGAAAAGGACGACGACAGGAAAAATTCATACCTTGTTATAGCTCCCGTTGACGGATATTATCTTGTTAAGACCGCCGAAAATGCAGAAATATGCGTTGACGGTGCAGATGCTGTAACCGATGCAAAGGGTGAAGCGGTAGTCTATTTAAGAAGAGGACTCAATTATATAGATTTGCCCAAAGATGCATCTCTTGAAGCGTTTATTACGGAAAAAACAGGCAACATCGTTACTTTGCTTACAAAAGATGCTGTGCTTTCCGATTCCGCCGAGGTTAAATATAACGCATCGGCAGACAAATATTACATAACAGGTATTTCAAATGAAAGCGGAAGTGCAGATTATACTGTAACCGTTCCGACGGAAGGTACTTATAAAATTACAATCTGCTATGCAAATAACAGAGAAAACGGCGTTCACAGCTATAACGTTGACCTTGTGGAGGATTTTATAACTATTTCCGTCAACGGGGAAAAGCAGACAAATCTTTATTGCAGAAATACTTACAGCTGGGATACATATACAACCGTTACAACAAATATTGAGCTTGTTGCGGGTGAAAACGTTATAACATTATCCAACGACGGCGCAAATAAATTCAATAACAATGTAACTTATGCTCCGAATATTGCGGATATCACGGTGAATCCGACTGCGGCGTAAGCGTTGACATTCAAAATTAAATATGATAAAATAAAACAGCAAGTGAGTTGGGCAATTGCGTACTTTGTACGAGGAAAGTCCGGGCTTCACAGAGCAGGATAACGGCTAACGGCCGCCGAGGGTAACCTTAGGGAAAGTGCAACAGAAATAAACCGCCTGTTATACAGGTAAGGATGGAAAGGCGAGGTAAGAGCTCACCGGCGTGCAGGAGACTGTACGGCCATGTAAACCCTATCCGAAGCAACACCGACAGGAGTGGTCTGCTCGGCCATAACTCCGACGGGTGGCGCGAGCTGAAGGGTAACCTTCAGCCAAGACAGATGATTGCCTTAAACGACAAAACCCGGCTTACAGATTCACTTGCTTATTGCTGCCCATACATTTGTATGCGGTGGCTTTTTTAATATATTGCTAAACAATAATTTATCTAATTAACAATGTACAATGTATAATGTACAATGAAGGAAAGGGCTTCGCCCTTTAACCCGATTTTTATATTCAATAATTGTACAGTGTACATTGTAAATTGTACATTAAATTACTGTTTATCGTACATTTTATTTTATATAATATCTGTAAAAATACAGTTCTGGGGTGATTTTATGTTAAGACCTGTTCTGGGCAGAGCATCATCGGGCAAAACCACTTACATCAGGAATATTATTGCCGAAAAGGTGAATAAGGGCGAGGACGTTATTCTTATTGTTCCCGAACAGTTTTCTTTTGAAAGCGAAAAAGCAATTATAGAGTTGCTTGGTGCAAAAAAGACAGCCGAAATGAAAATTTTCAGCTTTTCTTCCCTTGCAAAAAAAATCCTTGATGAATACGCACCCGACAGAAAGCCATCCGTTACGCCTGCCGCAAAGGCGGTGATTATGAGTATGGCTCTTGAAGCCGTATCCGATAAGCTTAACATTTTTTCAAAATGCCTTAAAAATAAAAACACCGTTGCGGAAATTTTGCACATGACCGACGAGCTGATTCAATGCGATGTTACGGCAGATGAAATGGAAAAAGCCGCAGCCGCCACAGGTAACAGAATCCTTGAACAAAAGGCAAAAGAGATTTCTCTTATTTCAGAAATGTATGAAACTCTTTTAACAGAGCGTTTTTCCGATGACAGATATATGCTTAATTCTGCCGCGGAAATTGCCGCAGAAAAACAGCTTTTTAAGGGCAAAACCGTATTTTTTGACGAATTTACAGGCTTTACCGCACAGGAAAACAGGCTGATTTCTCTTATGCTCACTCAGGCAGATGACGTATACGTTACAGGCTGTGCCGAAAAACTGCGTGATGATTCAATGGGTACGTCGCCCTTTGCTTATGTGGCAGACAACCTTGCAAAGCTTGTTACTCTTGCAAAAAAATGTGATGTTAAGGTCTCTGAGTCTGTTGTTTTAAAAAATGAGTTTAATTACAGAGCACCTGCTCTTGATGCACTTGAAAAAGGATTTTATGATGCAACTCCCGAAAAATATGAGGGTGATGCTCCCGAATTGACTGTTGCGGCGGCAAAAAGTCCTTATGATGAATGTGATTACGTTGCCATGAGCGCAAAAAAGCTTGTTCGCGAAACAGGTATACGCTACCGCGATATAGTAGTTGTGGGCAGGTCTGCCGAATACCAGAAATATCTTCCCTTTGCATTTAAAAAGTACGGGATACCCGTATTTGAAGATACAAGACGAAGCCTTGAAAATGAAATTATAGTTATTTTTGCCCTTTGCGCTCTTACACTTGCATCGGAAGGCTTTTCAAGTGAGTGCATTTTCCGTTATCTCAAAACTTATATAAGCGGCATAAATGACGATGATATTTCCGCATTGGAAAACTATGTTTATATGTGGCAGATTGACCGTTCACAATGGCTTAACGATTGGACGGGACATCCCGACGGCTTCGGTAACGAATTTGACGACAAATCACGCAAAGCTCTTGAATATATCAATTCTATAAGACAAAGAGTTATTTTGCCTGTTCTCAAACTCAAAAAAGAACTTGAGGAAAACAGCGGTATCGGTTGCACAAAAGCACTTTACGATTTCCTTATTTCCGTCGGTGCGGACAAGCATCTGCTCAGCTTTGCACTTAAGCTTGATTCTGCTTCCGCTTATGAGTGCGAGCGTTCCTGGGATGAATTTATGGCGGTGCTTTCGCTTCTTGCTGACACTTTGGGCGACAGAAATATAGCACCCAAGCGTTTTGCAGAGCTTTTCAAAATTATGGTATCCTCGTCAGATATCGGTGCACTCCCCGGTGGACTTGATATGATAACCGTAGGTGATGCAGACAGAATAAGAGTCAGCGATAAAAAAGTTATGTTTATAGTAGGTGCAAACGAAGGTGTTTTTCCCGCATCGGGGACGGAATCCTTTGTGCTTACGGAAAATGAACGCAGAATGCTTAAAAATCAGGACTTTGAACTTGGTGATGACAGCTCCGAGCGTATGAAAAAAGAGCGATTTAAGGTTTACAGTACGGTCAGCACACCTCGGGACAGATTGTTTATAACATATTCTCTGGGCAGCTTTAAACTCGAAGAAATAAGTCCGTCAGAGATTGTTACAATAGCATTGGATATCGTTCCCGAAGCAACACAGGTGGATATTTCTCTGCTTGACCCCGTGTTCACAGTTGAAAGCACCCGTTCAGCTTTTGAAAGTGCCGCTTTGCATATTTCTGATAACAGCGAGTATTCTCAGTCCGTTAAAAAATATGTAGGTACTACCGACTATTCATCAATGCTTGATTCCGCACAGAGAATTGCGGAAAAAGAGCCTTTCAAAATTAAAGACAGCGAAAAAGCAACTGCGCTTTTCGGCAAGGAAATGTATATCTCCGCCACAAGGGTAGAAAAATTCCACGAATGTGCATTCAAATATTTCTGTCAGTACGGCTTGAAGGCAAAGGCTGTTTCTCCTGCTCAGTTTGATGCAAGACTCAACGGTAATCTTGTGCATTATGTGCTTGAAAAGCTGTTTGCTCAGTATGGCAGTAAGGGCCTTAAAGAAATGAGCAAAAAGGAGCGTAACGATGCGGTAAATGCAATAACTGCGGAATATGTAAAGCTGTATATGGGCGGCTATGAGTTCCTCAGCGGCAGAATCCGTTACAGCGTTGAAAGATGTAAATCTGCAATCTGTGAAATCCTTGAGCGTTTTGCTTATGAACTTGCTTCAAGCAAGTTTGAAACAAGAGATGTGGAGCTGAATATCGACCCCGACGGTGATATTGCGGCTTATACGGTAGAGCTTGCCGACGGCGGCAGAGCCGTTTTAGGCGGTAAAGTTGACCGCGTTGACACAATGCAGAGTGATGACGGAGAAAAAACATATCTTCGCGTTATCGACTATAAAACGAGCGGTAAGGATTTTAAGCTTTCCGATATAATTTCGGGCGTCAATATGCAGATGCTTCTGTATCTTGTATGTATTTTTGAAAACGGCAAAGACCGCTACGGCAATATCGTGCCTGCCGGTGTGCTTTATGTACCTGCCAAAAAGAGCAAAAATTCCCTTGGCAGAGATGCTACCGACGATATGATTGAGCATGAAAGAGTAAGTCAGGGCAGAATGAACGGCATTGTGCTTGAGGATGAAGAAGTTATCAGAGGTATGGAGGAAAGCGGCGGCGGACTGATTATAGATGCAAAAATCGAAAAGGGCAAAATTAAGGGCAAAACTTTCAGTATTGAAGGCTTTATGCTTATAAAAAATGCCATAGATAAAGCAGTACGCGATATGGGTGAAGCTCTGCACTCGGGCGAAATTGCCGCAGACCCCCTTATCCGTTCAAAGGATAAGAGCGCCTGTACCTATTGTGAGTACAATGCAATCTGTTGCCACGAAAAATCAGACGGTGGCAGAGATATATTCAGCGGCGACGCTTGGGAAGAAATGGAGGCGATTAAAAATGGCTGAAAGAGTATGGACTCCGCAACAGAAAAATGCTATTGATGCAAGAGGCGGCACGTTGCTTTTAAGTGCGGCGGCGGGCTCGGGCAAAACAGCCGTTCTTGTTGAAAGAATCATATCGCTTCTTACACAGGAAGAAAATCCCGTAAATCCCTCGGAGCTGCTTGTTGCAACCTTTACAAATGCGGCGGCGGCAGAAATGCGTATGCGTATTTCAAATGCGGTTGATGAGCTTATAAAAAAAGAACCGCAGAACAACCGCTACCGTTCAATCAGAATGAAGCTTGCAGATGCTCAGATAAGCACTATCGACTCATTCTGTATAAAGCTTGTACGTGAGAATTTTCATATTGCCGATGTTGAGCCTGATTTTACTCTGCTTAACGGCTGTGAAGAACAGATGATTATTGCCGAAGCTATGGCAAAAACTCTTGACGGTCTTTGCACAGCGGATGCGGAAGTTTATGATATGCTCAATTCAATGACCTCTTACGGCAGTGATGACGGCAAACTTTCCGATAAAATTATAAAACTTCACGATTTTTCCCTTGCACATCCTTTTCCCGATATATGGCTTGACAGCATTGTAGAAATGTATGAGCCCTGTGATGATGTGAAAAATTCGGTCTGGGGCAGAATTATCATTGACGATATTGCCCGTGCGGGTGAATTCTGCAAGGAGCTTTGTGCTTCTGCCATGACTGATTCGCTGGGAGATGAAAAAATCCGCGATGTTTATTACGATGCTCTTAACGGTGCGTATAATTATTTCTGCGATTTCTGCAAGACGGTTAAAGACGGCAGTTGGGATGAAATCTACCGTTTTATTAACGAATCAGCATTGAGTGCGGGTTTGCCGAAAGTTCCCTCAGGCTACGGCTCAAATCCTTCAAAGGTTGCGGCTTTATATAAGTATAAAAAAGCGGTAAGCAGTTTTGCGGGCGTAAAAAATGCGGTTTGTACCGATACCGAGGGCTTTAACGAGGATTGCCGTCAGCAGCGCCCCGTTATTCAGGCTCTTGTGAACGCGGTCAAAGCCTTTGCGGATAATTGCGAGGAGCTTAAAAAAGCTAAAAACGGCTATAATTTCAGCGATATAATGCACAAGGCACTTGATTTGCTTGTTAAAAAGGATTCAAACGGCAGAACCTTTGCCGAATCTTTGCAGGACCGCTATAAAGAGATTCTTATTGACGAGTATCAGGACACAAACGAAGCGCAGGATATGCTTTTCAGGCTTATTTCAAAAAATGAAAGCAATATTTTTATGGTTGGGGACGTAAAACAAAGCATTTACCGATTCCGTCTTGCCATGCCCGAAATTTTTATGCAGAAAAGTAATGATTTTTATCCCTTTGACGGCAAAAATTATCCTGCAAAAATTATTTTAGGCAAAAATTTCCGCAGCCGTAAAGGCGTGCTTGATAACATCAATTATATTTTCAGCCGAATTATGTCGAAAAAAGCAGGTGAAATGGATTACACCGCAGACGAAGCACTTTATTACGGTGAGCTTTACGATGAGGATACGGAATCCTGCGTTGAACTGCATTTTGCCGACTGTGAAAATACCGATGAGGAGGCTTTGTATGTTGCCAATCTTATAAGCAACACAATAAATAGCGGTGCAACGGTTTACGATAAAGGAGTAAGAAGACCTGCAAGGGTAGGTGATTTCTGCATCCTTATGAGAAGCCCCGGTACAAAAGGTGAAAAATATGCAAACGCACTTACAGCTGCGGGTATAAAGTCAACCTTACAACAGAAAACAAGTCTTTTTGATTCTGTTGAGGTCAACGTGTTTATGTCGCTGTTGAAAATTATCAGCAATCCTACCGACGATGTTTCCATGCTTGCTGTTATGTTTTCACCCATGTACGGTTTTACTCCCGACGAAGCGGCAGAAATGAAAATAAATTACCGTATGTTCAATATGTACACCTGTCTTAAAAAATCGGCAGATGTGAACCCCAAAGCTCAAAGATTATTGTCGGATTTGCCCGAATACAGACGAATGGCGGCTGTAATGCCTTTTGATGCATTTGTAAGAACGCTTATGGATGTAACGGGATATCTTGCCGTTGCAGGCTCTATGAGTGAGGGCGGTTTAAGGCGCACAAATCTTATGATGCTATCATCTCTTGCGGTTGAATATGTTGCATCGGGTCAGACGGGTATTGACGGATTTATACGCTATGTCAGCAGACTTGCTCAGAGCGGTGCGGACACTCCCGCCGCATCGGATGTTTCCGATACGGCGGATGTTGTAAGAATTTACAGTATACATAAATCAAAGGGCTTGGAATTCCCCTTTGTTATTCTTGCGGACTGTGCAAAAGATATAAACCTTATGGATGCACGTGATGAAATGATAGTCAGCGACACCGCAGGCGTGGGTATGGTTATAATCAATAACGAAAAATTGCAGAAATATTCTTCTTTGGGTCATGCCGCGGCAAAAACGGATATGCGCAACGCAACCGTTTCCGAGGAGCTGAGAGTGCTTTATGTTGCAATGACACGTGCAAAGGAAAAGCTGTTTGTGGTTTCATCCGATGCAAAATTTGAAGAAACAGCCGAAAAAGTCGGTTATGAGATGCCCGTAAGCGGTATTCCCTCGGCAGAGTCGGTACTGAAAGCAGGCTCTTTTGAAAAATTGTTCATTATGGGATTTTTTAAGCATCCCGCAATGCAAAGATTACTTTCGGGGGCAGATTGTCCCGTTTCGGACAGATGCGGCGTAAAAATAGTTGTTCAAGGGGTTGAACAGGCAGAGAACGAGCAGTCTGTTCAGACATCGGCACAGGCAAACGATGCAATCTTTGAAGCCATTAAAGAAAAATGCGAATTTGTTTATCCTTATGTTATGCCCGCAGATGCAAGACCTAAAAGAGTTGCATCAGATTTTGAAAATCATATTTTCAAGCCCGAATATTTTGCAAAATCCAAGCCGTCGTTCATTCTCGGTGATAAGCTTGACGCGGCACAGGTTGGTACTGCAAATCATCTGTTCTTGCAGAATCTTGATTTTAACGCAACCGATATAACTGCCGAATGTGAGCGTATGACACAGGCGCATATTCTGAATGAGAAACAGGCGGCATCAATAAGAGTTGATAAAATGCAGAAATTCCTGTCATCACCTCTTTTTACACGCATCAAAAACGCGGATAAGGTGTACAGAGAGCTTGAATTTACTGTTGAAATCCGTCTGGGAGATATTTCACCCGATGTGCAGGCTAATGTGCAAAATGAGAAAATTCTTGTATTGGGTAAAGCTGACCTTGTATTTGTTGAAAACGGTAAGGCAGTAGTTGTGGACTATAAAACAGACCGCAGTAAAACCGAAGATGAATTTGTAACCGCATATTCGGGACAGCTTGATATGTACCGCAGAGCTATGGAGCAGGTGCTTGAAATGCCTGTTACAGAAGCGATGATATATTCGCTGGAATTGGAAAAAGAGATTTTGATTCAGCAGATGTAAAGGCAAACAATAATTTATATAATTAACAATGTACAATGTATAATGTACAATGGTGGAAAGGGCTTCGCCCTTTAACCCGATTTGTATATTGTTCAATAATTGTAAATTGTACATTGTAAATTGTACATTAAATTATTGTTTGACATTCTGATTTTTTATGCTATAATTGTATCAAAAAATGTAGAAAAGGCAGGAATTAATATGATTAAAAAGTTTTTGGCAGAGTTTAAGGCTTTTGCGTTACAGGGTAATGTGCTTGACCTTGCAGTAGGCGTTATTATCGGTGCTGCATTCAAGGATATCGTTACATCTCTTACAGATAACTTTATTAACCCCATTCTTCAGTTCATCACAGCAGGTGCAAGATATACATGGCAGGATATCGGCGGTTTTGCTTCAAACTTTATTACTGCGGTTATTAATTTTATCATTATGGCTCTTATCCTCTTCTTCCTTATCAAAGGTATTAACAAGCTTATGAGCATGGGCAAGAAAAAAGAGGCAGAGGAAGAAGCTGCTCCCACAACAAAGGTATGCCCCTATTGCTGCACTGAAATCGCAATAGAAGCTACACGTTGCCCTCACTGTACATCAGTAATTGAAGAAACAGCAGAAGCAACAGAAGAATAATAAAAAATCAAACCGTCGACACAGCTCGGCGGTTTTGTTGGTGATAATTATGTCTTTTTGTAATATTTGTCCGCGAAAATGCGATGTTGACAGAGCTGTTAATACAGGCGTGTGCGGAGTTGGTGATGCTCTTAAAATTGCCCGCGCGGGTGCTCATTTCTGGGAAGAGCCTTGCATCAGCGGATACGGCGGCTCGGGTGCAATCTTTTTCAGCGGATGCAATCTTAAATGCGTTTTTTGCCAGAATTATGAGATAAGCTCGGGTGGATTCGGTAAGGAAATTGATGTGAACAGACTCAGGGAGATTTATGATGAGCTTATTTTTAACGGTGTGCATAATATAAATCTCGTTACGCCCACACATTATGCGGAGCAGATTCTTGAATCTCTGCAAAAACCTCTGAGTGTTCCCGTTGTGTATAATTCAAGCGGTTACGACAGTGTGGAAACATTGGTTCAATTTGAGGGTAAGGTGCAGATTTATCTGCCTGATTTAAAATATCTTAATGGGGATATTGCAAAAAAATATTCAAAAGCGGCGGATTATCCTGAGATTGCAAAAAAGGCAATCAGAGAAATGTTCCGTCAGGTGGGCGAAGCTGTGCTCGATGATGAGGGGGTTATGCAAAAGGGCGTTATTATACGCCATCTGATGATCCCCGGTGAGATTGAAAATACCCTTGATGTTATAGATTGGGTTGCCGATGAATTTGATAATAAGGTGATTTTCAGCCTTATGAGCCAGTTTACACCTAACGCGAATTGTAAAGAGCTTAATCTGCAATCGACCGTTTCACGCGAGGAATATAACCGTGCAGTTGATTATATGTATCTTGTTGGGCTTGAAAACGGTTATGTGCAGGATTTTTCTTCCGCAAAAAGTGAATACACTCCGCCATTTGATTTGAGCGGTGTATAAACAACAAAAAAGCTCCCTGCTTTCGGGAGCTTTTTTAATATTATTTGAACTTTTTGCTTTTCATAAAAACAATCATTGCTACGAGCGAAATTACTATTGCTCCTACAACAACTATTGTAAAGCCCCATTCGCTGTTTGCAAATGGCATACCGTTAAGATTGGTGTTCATTCCGTAAGCACTGAATATAAGTGTGGGAATGGACAGCACGATTGTGATAACGGAAAGCACTTTCATTACGATGTTGAGGTTGTTTGAAATAACCGAAGCGAAAGCATCCATAGTGCCGCTTAAAATGCCGGAGTAGATGTTTGCCATTTCGATAGCCTGTTTGTTTTCAACGATAACATCTTCAAGCAAATCAATATCTTCGGGATATTTTTTGATAATTTCAAGACGGAGCATTTTTTCGAGTATTGCTTCGTTTGAACGCAGAGCAGTTGTAAAGTAAACAAGGGATTTTTCAAGCTTTAAAAGCTCAATAAGCTCTTTGTTTTTCTGTGATTTGTGAAGCTCGTTTTCAACGTTTTCACTTTTTCTGTCAATTATTCTCAGGTAAGAAAGAAAAAGTGAGGATGTCTTGTAAAGAATCTGCAGAATGAAGCGGGATTTCATATTTGAGTAAAAATCCTTAACCTTTCCTATCGCGAACTGGCGCAGAATAGGAGTATCTTCACTGCAAACGGTGATAACGGCATCGTCAACAACAATGATTGCAAGGGGGATAGTGCTGTAAAGCTCTTTGTCGGTTTCTTCTTCAACAATGGGGATGTTAACAAGAATCATTGTGTAGTTGTCTTCAATCTCGATACGGGAACGCTCGTCGGCGTCAAGTGCAGCTTTAAGGGCATCAATATCAAGACTGTATTTGTTTGAAATCCTGTTGATTTCAGATTCGCTTGGTGCAATAAGGTTAACCCAGCAACCGGGTTCGGGTCCTGTCAGCTCCTCAAGGTAGTTGTTCCTTGTGATGTAACAGTTGGTCATATTATCAAATCCTTTCGCGGCCGAACAAAACAAAGCCGTGAAAAGACTAATTCAAAGCTTTGGTTTATTCAGCATATCTTTGTTCAGGCGGTACGGTGTTCCCTCGATAAGAATCGGGTTCCATTAAAAATCACTTCCTTGTGTATGAATTATTTAGATATACCGTCAGATTATCTGAATACTAATATTTTATACCAATAAACCTGTCTTTGTCAATGTTTTATTTGTAAAGTATTATATTTTGTTTATCACTTATAATCGGTAAATTTAAGCAAATAATATTTTCGGTGATTGTTACGGAAAAGAGAGTAATAGCTTTATTTTTTACTGTTGTGGCATTGTGCTGCGGACTGCTTTTTAAAATAGGCTCGCTGACTGCCGAGCAGTATTCGCAGGCGGGTGTTAATCAGAGCGCAAGGCGTATAGAGGTTGCACAGACAAGAGGTATGATATACGACAGGAATATGATTCCCCTTGTAAACAGGGAATTTGTTACCGTTCTTGCAGTAGACCCCACAGAAAATGCAATGGCAACGCTGAAAAATTGCATTTCTGCTGATGAATACGCTCTTGCGACTGAAAAAAGCCGTAAGGGAACGCCATTTCTTCTGTATGTTGAAAATTATTCGGGTTCTTGCGACGATATTATCGAAATGACCGCTTACAACAGATATTCTCAGACCGATGTGGCATCTCATATCATAGGTTATCTTGACAATGAGGGCAAAGGTGCAAGCGGTATAGAAAAAGCCTTTGACAGTCTTATGAATAAGAATTCGGGCAGTCTGTCTGTAAGATATTCGGCAGATGTCAACGGCAAAATGCTCAGAGGACACGGATTCAAGACTGTGAATGATAATTATGCATCTTCCGCAGGACTTGTGCTTACTCTTGATTATGAAATTCAGCGTGTATGTGAAGATGTTATGGCTCACAACGGTATGGATAAGGGTGCTGTTATAGTGCTTGATGCTCAGACGAGTGAGATTCTCGCTCTTGCAACTACTCCGTCCTTTGACAGGGAAGATATGGCATCATCGCTGAAGGATTCCGCTTCGCCCTTTCTCAACAGAGCGTTAAGTGCTTATGCGGTGGGATCGGTTTTCAAGCCTGTCGTTGCGGCGGCGGCTCTTGATTCGGGGATTTCAGCCGATACGGTGTTTAATTGCGAGGGTTACGTTACTGTTAACGGAATACGCTTCAACTGCCATAAAAAGGACGGCCACGGTGAGCTTGATATGTCGGATGCTGTGGCGGTTTCGTGCAATTCATATTTTATTCAGCTCGGTCAGCTTGTCGGCGCGGAAAATATAACAGATATTGCATCTCAGTTGGGTTTCGGTTCAAAAATTACCCTTGCGGATTCTATTGTTTCACTTGGTGGGATTCTTCCCGATGCACAGGATATTGATTCTGCCGCCGCACTTGCAAATCTTTCATTCGGACAGGGTACGTTACTTGCCACACCGTTGCAGATAGGGGCAGTATACTGTGCTTTTGTCAACGGCGGATACTACCGTGAGCCGTATATCTTAAAAGAAATAGTTGAGAATAACGGCAAAGTCAGTGCATATTACAAAAACGAAACGAATAATAAGGTATTAACGGACAGCGTTTGCAAAAATATTCGTCAGATGCTTGAAAATACCGTTGTTAACGGCAGCGGTAAGCTTGCCGCGCCCATGGGATACAACGCCGCGGGCAAAACAGCAACGGCAGAAACAGGCTGGCTTGAAAATGGCAGAGAGATAGTTCATACATGGTTTGCAGGTTATTATCCTGCCGAAAATCCCGAATATGTAGTTGTTGTTTTTAAAGAGGACGGCAGTTCTTCTTCTACCGAATGTGCACCCATTTTCAGAGATATTGCAGACAATATAAAATGAAAATTATTACAAAAATGGATATAAGTTGCAGAAATTTATATAATTTTGAAAATTTTAATAAAAAGTTCATAGAAAAGTAAATTTACATCTTGACTTTTTTTTTCATTTGATGTAAATTTAATGTAAGTGGTGTGTATGCACCAAAATAGTAATTGGGTTAGTAAAAGATGTAATCCATGAAAGGGGTAACTCAAGATATGAAAAAAAGCCACGAGTACGATTCACCCGTACTTTCCAGACTCGTTTCTGTTGTTACAGTTTTAGCTCTTTGCGTATGTTCAGTAAGCTGTATCGTAACAGCATCTAAGGTTTCAACTATCGCAACAGGCGGTGCAGTTGTAAATGACGGTTCAGGCAACACAAACAATCCTAGCACAAACACTCCTAGCACAAACGGTCCTAGCACAAACATTCCTAGCAATAACAATCCTAGCACAAACAATCCCAGTACAGCAGAGCCCGGCACAGACGGCGGTTCAGAAGCACCCGGCACAGACACACCTTCCGGTCCTTCATACGAGGAAATCCTTGCTAAGTACACAGAAGTTATGAACCAGCTTAAGTCCGGCGTTGCTACATACGATAAGAAAGAATTCCAGACACTTGCTGACGACTATGACCTCGGTACAGTAGGTAACCTTGTTCTTCCTATCGCTCAGGGTCTTATGACTACTGAAGACGAAGCAGATCTCCAGAACAGAGATGATATGGAACAGATTCCGATTATCAGAAACCAGAAGGGTTGTCTTCTTACAGATGTAAGCAAAATCAAGTCAGCAACTATGACTGAAAGCGGCGGCAAGACAACAATCACTATCGTTCTTCATGATGAAAAGAGTCCTCTTCCCGCAGAAGACGGTGCAACATCATGTCCCAGTGCTGTTGGTTCAATGTTCAATCCTCTTAATCAGAAAGAAATTGATAACATTGTTGCTGAATTCTCAGGCGTTGTTACTATGAAGAAGTTTGAACTTACAGGTAAAGATTGTACAGCTACTCTTACATTTGACACAGCTACAGGTAAAGTTGAAGAGCTTGTTCAGATTATGAATTACTTTATCGAAGTTGATGCAACTGCTGTTATTGTTCCTGTTGCAGGTTACGCAACACTTACAAATAAGATGACAATCAATAACGTAACATACAAATAATAAAATTTAGCAGAGCTTAAACGCTCTGCTTTTTTTTGCGTGATTATAAAATAATAAAATGCACCCGATGTAGGTCGGGTGCTTAATTGTTTTATTCAGCCTCTATTTCTGCTATGCTTTCTGCAAGCTTTGCTATGCAGGCTTTGCATATTTTATGGTCATTGTATTCCACAAGGTCCTCTGAGTTACTGCAAAGGAAACAGGACGGTGTGTATTTTTTAAGTATGATTCTGTCTTCTTCAACAAATACTTCAAGCTCGTCCTGCGCATCTACAATGTTAAGCTGCTTTCTTAATTCCATGGGAATAACGAATCTGCCCACTGCATCTACTGTTCTTTTTATACCTGTAGTTCTCATATCCATATACCATCCTTTTTTTCTTCAATATAACATTTTAATTTTGCTTTGTCAATAAGAATTGGCAAAATTTTACAAAAATTTTATTTTTGGAATAGGATGTTCAATCACGCATAAAAAAAGCCTGCATAACGCAGGCTTTAATTTTATTAAATTACATTATTGTCATCTTCAGCGCCGTTGTTTGGAATATTGTTTAAGTTCTCAAGCCAACTACGAATGAGGTCGATGATATACATAATATAATTAATAATCTGTGTGAAGCTGTTCAATGTATTGACCTCCGTTTCTTTGGGATTTTAATTCGCATATATCATATCACAATAACGTATAATCTGCAAGTATTTTTATAAATATTATTGCTTTTTTCACAATTATAACACAATTGTGTCAACATTTGACGTATAAATGTAAAAAAACAGGTGCTATCATTAAGACAGCACCTGCTCTGATTTAATAATTATTCTACTTCTTCTGCAGCAGCTGTTGTTGTATCAGTTGCAGCTCCGCCGAGTAATCCGCCGAGTAATCCGCCGAAAAGATTTCTGATAATGTCAATGATTCTTTCAATAAGGTCAAGAACTTCATTTATATCATCATACTCTTTGTTGAACATATACCTGCACTCCTTTACATATATTTCTGTTTGATTAAATTATAACATCAATTAAATCATAAATCAATAATTTTATTGAAAAATTATGGTAAAATCAGTTTGTCTTTTTGTCAAGGAAGCCGACTTTATACATAATAAACGCAGCAAGTACAGATACCACGATACCGGGGAAGATAAGTGTTGATGCACCGATTGTGGGAGCAAAAACAAGTATTATGAGCATAACGATGATCGGAACAAAGGAAATTTTCCAGTTCTTAACAAAATATCCTGCGCCGAGAGCACCGAAAAGTGCGGGGATAACCTGTTTGAATGCAGGCATAAGGAGCTTGCTTTCGGTAAATGTTTCAAGGAAGGGAGCAAAAGCTATAATTCCTATTGCGAGTATAATTGTTGTTACAATTGAAGATGTTGCGATTGCGATTGTTGAAACAACCTCACCCTCTTCTGTGTTTGACTTTACATCTGCACTTTCCATTGCGCTGATAGCACAGGGAAGCTTGAGGTTAACAATGTTACCTGTTACGAATGAGAGATATGTTCCGCCTGCACCGAGCATAGGTGTGTAGAAAATAACCTCAACAACAGCAACGCTCCAATAAAGAGGTATGAGCTTAAGCAAGCCCTGCATAATTTTTGCAACAGACGGAGAAACGCCCAGATAAAGTGATATAGCCAAGGGGAACATGAGCAATACGCAAAGAGCGGTTACTGTTGAAATACGGCCCCAGTTATGTATCTTGTCGTAATATGATTTTTCTGCTTTGGTTTTGTTTTTAGCCATTTTTTAACCCCTCCATTCAAGAATTGCTATATCGGGCGGCAATACGTTGAATGCAACAATAGCTGCAATCATAGCCACAATCATACCTATAGGCATAACGAACGGCTCAAGCCACACGAGTTTGAACTTTTTGGCAACAAGCTCAAGAAGAATGGAAACTACAACAGCAGTAACAAGTGTGATTACGGAAACAACACCAGCACCGTCGCCGAATGTTTCGGGTTTGCCTGCACCGAGGATTGAGTTTGATATAAATGCGCCGATAAGACCGATAAAGAGAGCAGGAGTTACATAATCCATAAAGCCTGCAAAGCTTCTTTTCTGTTTCTTTGCGCCTTTTTCTTCGGCGACCTGTTCTGTTGCTTCTGCAACAGCTACAGATTCAGCCTGTTCGTTTGCTTTCTTTTTGCCTGCATTGATAAATTTCTTGTGCAGAGGCTTTGCAACAAAAGGCAGAATAACAAGTGAGAAGCAAATGCCGAGAGTCATAACCCATGCAATACCTGCAAAAACCTCGGGGTCAGTAATGGGCTCTGTAATACCTGTTGTGATGCCGAATGCATTGATAGCTTCTGTTGCCGCAACAGTTTCATAAGTTATGTTACCCAGAACAGACAGACGAACCCAAGGAATAACGAGTCCGAGTGCAGGGGCAAGAGCGATAACGGTTGCAAGCACTGAAAGTGCTGAGGGAACTGTAAATACAGCACTTGATGTTACGGTGTTGCGAAGCTTCTTTTTGTCAATACCCAATTTTTCACCCTGTTTCCAAGCTTTAATAAGGAAAAAGAAAGACTGAGCGAGTACAAAAAGAATAACGCCGCCCGCGATTAAATAAAGTACGGTTGAGCTTTTAAAATCCATAGTACCACTTCCTATTTTTTTATATAATAAATATTACATTTTTTTCGATATAAAGTCAATATCATGTAGCAATCTTTTTGTTAAAACATAGTATGCCATTAGGGGTAATGTCAACGACACCGCAGTTGTTTTCCCTTACGCTACCCGGATTCATCATGTATAAGCCGTTACTGTAATGGGTGTATGGCGTGTGGGTGTGGCCGAAAAGAACGAGCTTTGCTTCGTTTGCGATTGCTTTTTCTTCAAGCATCTGATAGCCGTATTTAACCATTTCACCATGACCGTGAGTGCAATAGGTTTTTACCCCTGCAAATTCTTCAATAGCCAATGCGGGGTAATTGCAGTGTGCTCCGTCGCAATTACCTCTTACAATTATAATTTTTTTGTCCGCAAGCAACGGGGTATCTTTGATTGATTCCATATCATGCACGCCGTCGCCCAAAAAAATTACGGCATTGGCATTCCATGTGTTGTCTATCGCCATTCTAAGGGAAATAGAATCACCGTGTGAGTCTGAAAGTACAAGTAAACGCATCATAATCACCTTTCGTTTTTCATAAAATTTTGTAGAGGAGGGGTATTTATGTCTGATAATTTAGAAGATATGATAAGCCATATCAAAAATAATACTGAGGAAGAAAATAAGGCTCTTGCATCTCAGTTGCAAGGACGTCTGAGTGCAGAGCAGGCGGCAAAGCTGAACGGGATTTTGTCTAACAGCGACCTGCTTGAAAAGCTGATGTCTACCGATGCTGTTAAAAATATTATGAAAAAGCTTGGCGGTGATCAGAATGGACATCAGTGAAATTCTTTCTTCGCTGACAGAGGATGATATACGGCAGCTTAAAAATGCCGCAAATTCCATTTTCGGTCAGGATGCGCAGGAAAAGCAAAATGCCAGATCGGATAGCTCAAATATGTTCAATTCGGATTTGCTCGGAAACATCGGAAAAATCGGTAATGCCATTTCCCATGATGATGACAGAACTGCTCTTATAAAGGCTCTTAAGCCTCTTCTGAGCGAACCCAGACAGCAGAAAGCGGATGAGGTTATAAAAATATTAAGAATCATTCAGCTTATTCCGCTTTTAAAGGATTCGGGCCTGTTAAACGGCTTGCTGTGAGGTGGCACAATGAGAGATTACTCCTATCAGGATATGCTTAAAATGCAGGAGGACGCGGCTAACAGGGTGAGGGAAATGAAACGGCGCGCGACGGTAGTTTTAGAGGATGAGGGGGCAACAAAGCCCGAAATTGCGCTGCCCGATGAGGTGCGGCATATTTCATATCCTGTTGAACTGCCCGAAAGCTGTCCGCAAGAGCAAAAAACTCAACCGACGGAGCATCATACAGGGCTAATTGAACTTTTAACAAAAGACAACGATGCGATATTGATTCTTGCGTTGTTGTTGGTGCTTCAAAGCGGTGAAGAACAGGATCAAATTATATCCCTTGCGTTGCTTTATCTGCTTTTGTGATATAATACATCTTTTTATACACATATACTGTGTAAAGGTTGTTAATTAACATTTTATTAATATTTGTTTAATAAACGGATAACAAACGGCGTAAAAATGTGTGATAGTATGAAAACAGTAGTTAATACTCATATTGTGGACTAATTAAACGGAGGGAAACTGTAATGTTAGAGTCAATGGTTAATTTCTTTATGACAATCATTAACGCTATTAAAGCATTTTTAGGTTTATAATTTTATTTTATCACATAAGCTCCCCGCCGAAAAGCGGGGTTTTGCTTTTTTTTGCAGAAAAACGGAGCTGTAAAAAGCTCCGTTTTAAAACTTTTTTAGTTATCGTTCTTCTCTGAAATAGGGAAGTCCTAATCCTGCAGGAGGCTGATG
Organism: Acutalibacteraceae bacterium; assembly: GCA_045535305.1. Lineage (GTDB taxonomy): Bacteria > Bacillota > Clostridia > Oscillospirales > Acutalibacteraceae > UBA1081. The sequence continues at coordinate 28,230 of JAZSLJ010000034.1, read as the reverse complement.
TTCACGCTTTTTACGCATACTTGTAATAACAAGAACTATGATTGTTACCACGTAGGGTAGCATTTTGAAAAGCTCCTGAGTTTCTGCGCCGAGGCCGTTTACGTAGTTGTTAGCATTACACAATGCACCGAAGATAAACGAGCCGACTATTGCGGAGGATGGTTTCCAGAGTGCGAAAATAACAAGAGCTATTGCCATCCAGCCTCTGTCGCCGAAAGCGTTGTTTGACCATACGCCGTTAGCATATGACATTACGTACTGAAGACCGCCAAGACCTGCTATTGCACTGCCGATACAGGTTGCAACATATTTGTATTTTGTAACGTTTATACCCGCGGCATCGGCTGTTGCGGGGTTTTCACCGACCGAGCGAAGGTTAAGACCTACGCGTGTACGGTTAAGCATAAATGATACGATAAGTGCTATGATAATTGCAAGGTAAGTGAGGAAATCGTGAGAGAAGAATATTTCTCCGATTGCGCCAAGGTCATCGGCAAAAGGTAATTTTACCGAGAAGAAATTACTTGTTTTTGTGAGTGCGATTGAGGGCATATCGCTGTCTGTAAGCTTTATAAGCGATCCGCCGAAGAAATTACCGAGACCTACGCCGAATGTTGTGATTGCAAGACCTGTAACATTCTGGTTAGCACGCAGAGTAACTGTAAGGAAACTGTAAATAAGTCCCATAAGAGTTGAACCTATAACAGCACATATCAGCGGTATTATAACAGCGAGAAAACCGTTCATTTCCGCACCGCTGTAAGCGTTTTCGTAAAGGAATGCACCGATAACGCCGCTTATGGCGCCAACGTACATAATTCCGGGAATACCAAGGTTAAGATGACCTGATTTTTCTGTTATAATTTCGCCTGTTGAGCCGTAGAGAAGCGGAACGCCCAAAAGTATTGCACGGCAAATAAACTGAACTATCATTCTTTTACCTCCTTCTTGCTGTGGCGGAATTTAACTGAGTATCTGATGAAAAATTCACAACCTACTACGCAAAGAATAACAATACCTACAACGATATCCGCAAAAGATGCGTTGAGCATACAGGTATCTGCAACTTTACTTGCACCCATACGAAGGAAGCATATAACACCTGTCATAAGCACCATAATAAACGGATTGAACTGACCGAGCCAGGATACCATAATTGCGGTAAAGCCCTGACCGCCCACTGTGTTTGTATTGATTGAATGGTCTGTACCTGCAACAAGGAGCATACCTGCAACACCGCAGAGTGCGCCTGAAATAAGCATTGTACGAACTATAACTTTTTTAACGTTTATACCGATGTATTTTGCTGTGTTCTGGCTTTCACCCACAACGGATATTTCGTAGCCGTGCTTGCTGTATTTAAGGTAAATATACATAAATACGCATATAAGTGCAACTGTAAGAATGTTTACAAGGTATCTGTTGTTGCCTATAATGGGGAGATTGCCGTATTCAACGGGCTGAATAACGTTTGAGCCGCCGCCTACTATGTAAACGTAATATGCAATAATCTGTGTTGCAATATAGTTCATCATAAGTGTGAACAGCGTTTCGTTTGTATTGAAAAGAGCTTTGAAAATTGCTGGAATAACGCCCCATATTGCACCTGCAAGTATACTTGTTGCAATTACAACTATAAGTAAAACGGGGTAGGAGAGCTTGGGACCGAGATTTATCATACAAATCATAGATGCAAGACCGCCCATAAGCGCCTGACCTTCAGCACCGCAGTTCCAGAATTTCATTTTGAACGCAGGCGTAAGAGCAAGTGCAAGGCAAAGAAGAATTGCAATTTCCTGCAGATATTTCCAGAGCATTACCGTTGAACCTGTTTCAATTCTGCCGAAAACTCCGCGGAACATAATTTCAACTGTTTCAAAAAGGCTTTTTTCGGTAAGTATCATGGAAAGGCAACACATAAGGAAAATTGAAACAACAATGGTTGCAATACGGATGAGCCATGCTTTCCAGGACGGCATATCGTCGCGCTTTACTATGTGGATAAGCGGCTCGCGATGGTGTTTAACAGCTTTTGTGTTATCCATTGTCATTCTCCTTTCCGTCAAAATCGGATTTTGTCATAAGCAGACCGATTTCTTCTTTAGTTGTTGTTCTTGCATCAACAACGCCTGTTATTCTGCCCGAACCGATAACCATAATTCTGTCGCAAAGCTCAATAAGCACATCAAGGTCTTCACCAACAAAGATAATGGAAACACCTTTTTCTTTCTGTTCATTGAGCAGATTATATATCATATATGATGAGTTTATATCAAGACCTCTTACGGGGTATGCAACCATAAGTACGGTGGGTGATGCCGCAATTTCACGGCCAACAAGAACTTTCTGAACATTACCGCCGGATAAACGTCTTACGGGTGTGTTTGCGCCGGGAGTTACAACCTCAAGGTCGTTGATAATCTTCATAGCAAGGTCTTTGGGTGCTTTGCGCTGTAAGAACATTGAATGGCCCTTTCGGTAGCTTCTGAGCATCATATTGTCAACTATATCCATATTGCCCACAAGACCCATACCGAGTCTGTCCTCAGGTACGAAAGACAGTCTTACACCCATATCGCGTATCTGAACGGGCGTTTTATCTCTCAGATTCTCTGTTTTTCCTGTTTTGGGGTCAATATAAAGTATTTCACCCGAGGAAAGATGCTGTAAGCCTGCGATGGATTCAAGCAATTCGCGCTGACCGCTGCCTGCAATACCTGCAACGCCGAGGATTTCGCCGCTTTTTGCGGTAAACGAAACGTTGTCAAGCACAGTTGCACCCTGTCTGTTAACACAGGATATACCGTTTACTGTAAGACGGTCTTCACAGTTTTTAGGCTCACTTCTTTCGATATTAAGAGCAATTTTCTTGCCCACCATCATTTCAGTAAGCTCACTTTCGCTTGTTTCGGCAGTATTTACTGTGCCGACGTATTCACCCTTACGCAGAACCGCAACTTTATCGGAAAGTGAAAGCACCTCGTGGAGCTTATGGGTAATGATGATGATACATTTTCCGTCATCACGCATATTGCGCAGAATGGCGAACAATTTTTCCGTTTCCTGCGGAGTAAGAACAGCGGTAGGCTCGTCAAGAATAAGAATATCTGCGCCTCTGTAAAGCACCTTTATGATTTCTACCGTCTGCTTTTCGGATACGGACATTGAATATATTTTCTTTTCGGTATCTATATCGAATCCGTACTGCTCGCTGATTTTTTTGATTTCTGCAGTGGATTTTTTAAGGTCGTATTTGCCGTTTTCAATGCCCAGAACAATATTTTCTGCGGCGGTAAAAACATCAACAAGCTTGAAATGCTGATGTATCATACCTATTTTGTAATCAAAGGCATCTTTCGGTGATGAAATCATTGCTTCTTCGCCGTCGATGAAAATCTGACCCTCATCGGGGAAATAAATACCCGCAATCATATTCATAAGAGTAGTTTTGCCGCTTCCGTTTTCGCCTAAAATGGAAAGAATCTCACCACGGTGCGCGGTAAGATTTACGTTTTTGTTGGCGATAACCTTTGCGCCAAATCTTTTGGTTATATTTTTAAGTTCAATAGCCGGTTGTTTTGACACATAGACACCCCGTTCCCGTTTATTCTCAAGAAATGGTTGTACGCTAATACAGCAATTTCTTCAAAATCAGTCTGAGATGAGTTACCCCACCTCAGACTGCAAGGTTTATTGATTAGCCGTAGTTTCTGTCAAGAAGAGTAATACCGTCGATTTCCATATCGAAATAAGGAGCTGAACGGAACTTTGACTCATAGAATACGCCGTCTTTAACAACTTCTGTATCCTTTGTAAAATCTGCATCAGTATCTACGTCTGCCATATATGATGTAACAGCTTTGCCGCCTACTGTGAATGTAGCTGTATCAAATACGTTGAGAGAACCGTCAAGGAGCTTGCCCTTAACTTCTGCAAGCTTAGCAACTGTGCCTTCTGCAGCAACAGCTTCGTTAACGTCTGTAAGTACAACAGAACCTGTTTCTATTGTACCTGTCCAGTCAGCAGCGATAGCGTCGCCCTTCTGTACGCATTCAATCATATACTTGAAGTAAGGTGTCCAGTTGATTCTGGAAGAAACGATAAATGTGTTGGGACAAGCAGCAATTGTTGAACCGTTGTAAGAAACGTTGGGAACACCTGCTGTTTCACAAGCTGTGGGAGCACCCATTGAGTCAGCGTGCTGGCTGATAAGTACGCAGCCGCCGTTGATAAGAGCCTGTGCAGCTTCTTTTTCGAGCTGTTCGTTGTACCATGAACCTGTGAACTTAACGTCCATTGTTACTGTGGGGCAAACTGATTTTGCGCCAAGGTAGAAAGATGTGTAACCGGAGATAACTTCAGCAAATGTGAAAGCACCAACATAACCCATCTTTGCCTTGTCAGCAGTGATTTTGCCGTCAGCAATCATTTCGTTAAGCTTCATACCTGCAGCAACACCTGCAAGGAATCTGCCTTCGTAAATGGAAGCAAATGCGTTGTGGAAGTTAGCAAGACCTGCTGTGTGAGCCTGTGTACCTGTTGCGTGGCAGAACTGTACATCGGGATACTTTTTAGCTGCGTCGATAAGGAAAGATTCGTGGCCGAATGAGTCAGCAAAAATCACGTTACAGCCGTCAACTTCGATAAGTTCAACTGCTGCGTCATAACATTTGTTGGATTCGGGAACCTGTGTTTTCTGAGCGTATTCAACATTCATTTCATCACAAGCTGCTTTAGCTGCGTCGATGAAGTTTTTGTCGTATGTTGAATTTTCGTCGTGAAGGAAGATAAAGCCAACCTTAACGTCTTTCAACTCAGTTGATGCAGAATTGTTTGCATCTGCGTCTGTGGATTCGTCTTCGTTGCCGGGTGTCTTGGTGCAAGCTGCAAATGAGAGCACCATAACAAGAGCAAGAAGGATTGCGAGAAGTTTTTTCATGTCTGATTTCTCCTGTTTCTTTAATATTTATATGTAAAATTACATATACGGAATTAATTGCGGAAAACGAGAGTACCGTTTTCCATTGATTCGATTGCCGCAAGGGATTTAACGTCGATACCTGCGTCAATAAGCAGCTTTTCGCCTGTCTGGAATGCCTTTGTTATTGCAATACCTGCTCCGCAAAGGACAGCTCCCGCGTCTTCCACGATTTTTTTAAGGCCGAGCACAGCCTGTCCGTTTGCAAGAAAGTCGTCAATAACAAGCACTCTGTCGCCGGGGTTGAGGTAAAGCTTTGAAACCGTTACATTGTAAGATGTACCTTTTGTGTAAGAAAAAACCTCCGCCGTGTAGACATCATTACCGATATTTTTGTGCTGACCCTTTTTTGCAAATACAACGGGTACGTCAAAATGCTCGGCGGTATAGCAGGCTATGGCTATACCGGATGCCTCAATGGTGAGGATTTTGGTAATATTCTTATCTTTGAAAAGCTCATAAAAATCTTTGCCCATGTCTTTGAGCAGAGAAATATCAATCTGATGATTAAGAAAACCGTCAACTTTAAGGATATTGCCCGGCAGAACCTTACCGTCGGAAAGAATTTTTTTCTGAAGACTGTTCACAAAAATCACCTCTTTTAATTAACAAAAATATTATATATCTTTGACTCAATAATTTCAACATAAATTTAAGTTTTTTTCCGTATTTTTCATTTTTCTGCATTTTAACCAAAACAGAGTTTTTTATAAATTGTCGTAAAAAGTTTTTTGATTGTAATTTGCACCAAAATATTTTATTGTTTTTTGTGCTAATAAACAAAAAATGCTCAGGAATTATTTAACATATTATTAAAACTTGACATTTAAAACAAATTATATTATCCTTTATATGTGCATATACATATGCTCAGAATCAAAAAACCGGCACAAAGCCGAAAGAAAGGATCGGTTTACAAATGAAAAAAACCACCAAAATCTTAAGTGTTATTCTTGCACTTGTAATGGCTTTTTCCTGCATTCCGATGACAGCATTTGCTACAGCAGAAGATATATCTTCACTTGACGATTATCTTGCTAATGAGAATCTTGCTGTTGTTGCAGAAACATTACTTAAAGATCTTGATAACAGGAAAGACGTTCTTATTCCCACAATTTTCAATTTCGTTTTTATGCTTGACCAGCTTAAAGACCAGGCTGATGAATCGGGTGTTGATGTTGCAACAGCAACAGATGAAGAGCTTGCAACAGTTCTTCTTGACTACCTTGATGAATTCCTTGCAGAAACAGACCTTAACAGTCAGCTTGCAAGCGACAGCACAATGGAATTTGTAATGGGTATTCTCAAAGGCTATATCGGTGCGCTTGACCTCAACTCCGTTGACGGTATTCTTGCAACACTTGCAAATGCTATTTCAGTATTTAACAAGGACCAGGCACGTTGGGGTACATTGTATAATTTCAAAAATTCTGCTCTTGTAAAATCAGGCGGCAGCAAGGTACAGGCAAAACAGCGTAAAGACGGCGACCTTGACATCGTTAAGTCCCTTATCAAATGGCTTGCAGATAACACAGGCGTTATCAAAACCGTTATTATGGGTGAGGTTTCACTCGGCGGCATCGGCAACCTTCTCAAGAGTGCTTTTGATGTAAAAGAGCTCAATGATATGATGAAGAATCTTAAAGGCATGATCAATGAGCTTCTTTATGATGAGCTTATTGCAAATGATGAAGACCCCGCTTTTGCAGATTCAGCATATGCAAAGTTCACAAGCGACGAGCTTCTTGCAGTTGCTCTTGTTAAGCTTATCACAGGTGAAGATGTTGATAAGGCAACAGCAACAGAAGTTTCAAAGATGACTCTTAACCAGATTCTCGGCAAATACGGCGATTATGTTATCGCATCATTTGCTCTTGAACCTCTTAACAATGACCTTAAGCAGATGCTTAACGATCTTGTAAATGACAATGCAGACCTTGCAATTCTTAAAAACATCCTTAATCTTAACTATGAATTTGAAGTTTCTGACTTTAATTTCACATCTCTTGCACAGACAGGTATTTTCGAAGGCCTCAACAACCTTGTATGCGGCATTATCGAAGAGCTTGTTCAGCCCGCAGTAGCTAAAGAGCTTGCACTCAAGAAGGGCGGCAACGAAAATATCACCGCTAACCTTACATCCTTCTTCAGCTATGTTCTCAAGACTCTTTCTACATACAACGGCGGTAAGCTTGAGTTCACAATCGACGGTGAAAAATTCTCTTACGATTTCAGCTCCTTCACAGCAGATAAACTTAAAGGTATGGATCTTGAAGCTATGCTTGTAGAGGTTGCAAATCTTCTTATTCCTTCACTCCTTGGTGTACAGGTTCCCGAAGATGCAGATTCACTTGACAATCTTCTTCTTTACGCAGCATATTATGCAATCGATTACTACATGGTACAGCCCGAAGAATGTGCATTCACAACAGATTATAAGAACCTTGTTCTTAACGCTGACGGCACAATCAAAGAACTTGAGTACACAGCATGGGTTGACACAATGGGCACAATGGCTATGGAAGTAGCTGATTACTGGCTTGAAAGAGCAGGTGTTGGCTATGCAACATCAAATGCTGACAACTGGGAAGGTATCTTTGAAGATATCGTTGACTGGGCAATCGGTTACGTAGCAGGTCTTCCTGCAGTTGCTGATGAGCTTTCAATCGAAATCGGCAAAGCTGACGGTTACGGCCCCTGGTACAAACTCAATGTTGTTATCAACGAGCTCTTTGCTCTTAATTTCATCAATGATTGCGGCGACGAAACATTTGTTGTTGATACTTACAATCTTTTCATCGGCAAAGTAGTTCCCAGCCTTCTTGAATGTGATTTCGCAGGATTTGCAAACGTTCTTGCAACAAATGACGATCCCGAAAGTCTTTTCAATAAGTCAGTTATCAAAGGCGTTATTGACCTTGTAGATAATCTTCTTTTCTCACTCTTTGAGCATGAATGTGAAGATACAGCAACCTTTACAAAGGCTGCAACTGCAACTCACGACGGCTACAAGGGCACATACTGTAAATCAAACGGACATTATATAGCTGTTACTGTTACACCTGCAACAGGCGTGAAAGATCCCGTAACACCCAAGCCCGAAGATCCTAAGCCTGAAGATCCCAAACCCGAAGATCCCAAGCCCGATTATGTTCTCGGCGATGTAACAGGTGATAATGAAATTACAGCAGCAGACGCACGTTCAGTTCTTCGTCATTCAGCACAGCTTGAGCTTCTTGAAGACAAGTATATTCCTGCAGCAGACGTTGATAAAAACGGTCAGATTACAGCAGCAGACGCTCGTCATGTTCTCCGTTACTCCGCACAGCTTATTACATCATTTGAAAATCTTGATTAATAAGTAAATCAAAATAAATTTTGCCGCTTCGGTTAACCCCGAGGCGGCATTTTTCAATGGGATTTATAATAAGAGAGAAATTATAAACAATAATTTATCGCTGTGCGATAAATTATTGTTTAACGCAAAAACCACCGGAAAAACCGGTGGTCTGTGTTTTTTATTCAAACAAAAGCTTTATGAACAATCCGCCCTGAACTGTACGGTGTCTGAAGCCTACCATTTCGGATGTGTCTGCATAATACCAGTCGGTCATAGGCACTCTTGTTCTCATTGTGTTGTATGCATTCCAGAGAATGTCTGCAAAAAGTTCAAAATCCTCTTTTTTGTCGGCAAGACAGGCTGCCCATATGAGCCAGTCGGACTTTGTATATTTTTCGCGGCTGTCAAGAGGTACACCGTAAGGCAGAATCTCTTTTTTGTATCTTTCAATTTCACCGCTGAAGAAATCTGCAGGTAAAAGATTTGTTTTCCACAGTTTATCCCATACTGCGTTGTATTTTAAGCTGAAAGTATCTTCTCTGTCATAAGCAAGACGGTAACTGCCGTCGCTGTTCTTTGCGTTTGCAATAAAGGAATCGGCATATTCTTTTGCTTTGCTTAAAAGCTCTTCGGCTTCATCTGCTCTGCCTGTGTTTTTAAGAATTCTTGCAAAGCCTGTCATACCCATTATTGCTTTAAGGGACAAGTTGCAGTTGTGTGAAAGATGTCCTGCAAAATCATCGGTGCAAAGCTGATGTTCGGGGTCTTTGCCGTATTTGATAAGGTATTTGCTCCATTTATCAAGCAGTTCAATGTTTTCAAGAGCAAATGAATAGTCGTTTTCTTTTTCGCATATTGCGGCAACAAGAATTATCATATTTCCGCATTCTTCCACGGGCATCTGGTATTTTAATGCATTATCGCCGTAAACCTGACCGTTTACAAAGGGATAACAGCCGGCATCGTGGGGTGCAAAGTCAAAAATCCATTCTTTTGTGTTTGAATAGCGGAATATGGGACGAAGCATACCCTTAAGAAGCTCTGTATTATATAAAAGATACATTGGAGCACTGGGATATGTAACGTCTACAGTAGCGGCACAGCCGTTGGAGAAACATTCCTTTGAAATATAAAGATTGTTGCCGTTTTCGTCTGCTACCAGCTTGTGAGCCGCCATAACCTGACGGTAAGCAAGAAGCAGAAGCTCTGCATATTTTTTGCCGCCTTTTGCTTCGGCATCTTTTTTGAGAGTTTCGGAAAAATCATTACACTTACAAAGAAGCTCATCATATTCATCTGCGGCTTCTTTTATTGCTTCTTCTATTGTTTTGCCGTCCTTTTTCCAATAAGCCTTTAAGTTTTTGCCGAAATATACCATACTCTCAATATCGTCATAGGCAAAAATGAAAAGAGCGTCATCCTTAAGGCTTGTTTGAGCATATACTGCATATAAATCGTCAATTACTTCGTTGCCTGTTTCTGCTTCGCCGTTGACTGCAAGATAAAAATATCCCCAATCTATGCGGACATCATCACCGCAACGCCACAAAACTTTTTGTGCGCCGCTGCCCATTTTGATGCATGAAATTCCTTGAATTGCAACATCCTTAGAATAAGCGCGTCCTTCACCTGCTTTGTTAAGCACAAGCTCCTCGCTGAAAGAGAGCTTTGCCGTTACATTATGGCTTTTGCCGTCAACAGACTCGTATGAAAGCTTAAGATATGATACGGGGCGTGATGCATAATACAAATCCGTTACAAGCATAGGTGATGTGAACTTTGCAGTAAGACGGATACCCGCACATTCATATACAGCGGTAGTTGAAAATGCGTCTGCATCAATTGATGTAAGAGTTAATTCATTGTCATCGCTGTCGCCGAGAAAACGGTATGTTTCGCCGTCAATATTAACCGTACCGAGTACGGTATTATCGCTTGCTGTCCAATGGGTGGGTGTGTGCCTGTTAATATTGTCTGTCCAGACCGAAAAATACGGGTCAACCGTAATAAGCGGTATGGAGGGCATTCTCATTTGCATAAAATCAGTCCTTTTTATTCTTTTTTTAATTGTACGATATATGAAATTAAATTTCAAGTTATATTGTTTATATTCAGTTAAAAAAGGCGTTATATTATTAATCGGTAAAATAATTATAAGGGGGAGAGTATATGCTTCAGATAAAGAATATATCAAAAAGCTACACAACAGGCGACTTTACACAAAAGGCTCTCGACGGTGTAAGTGTTAACTTCCGCCGTAATGAGTTTGTTGCCATTCTCGGACCCAGCGGTTCGGGAAAAACAACTTTTCTTAACGTTATAGGCGGTCTTGATAAGTATGATGACGGTGATCTTGTTATCAACGGCAAAACCACCAAGGATTTTTCCGATTCCGATTGGGATTCATACCGCAATAACAGTATAGGCTTCATTTTCCAGAGCTACAACCTTATCACACATCTGAGTATAATGGATAACGTTGAAATGGGTATGACACTTTCGGGTGTTTCCGATGAACAGAAAAAGCAGAAAGCACTTGATGCTCTTGAAAGAGTAGGTCTTAAAGACCACGTGCATAAAAAGCCCAATCAGCTTTCCGGCGGTCAGATGCAGAGAGTTGCTATTGCAAGAGCTTTGGCTAACGACCCGGATATTATCCTTGCTGACGAGCCTACAGGCGCACTCGATAAGAAAACAAGCCGTCAGATTATGGACCTTATCAAAGAAATTTCAGACGATAAGCTTGTTATTATGGTTACACATAACCCTCAACTTGCCGAGGAATATGCAGACCGTATCGTAAGCTTTGAAGACGGCAACGTTATAGGGGACACAAATCCTTACGATGACGTTGAGTCGGATTCTTCATACGAGCTTAAAAAGACAAGTATGAGCTATAAAACTGCGCTTAAACTTTCGGGCAGAAACATCTCAACCAAAAAGGGCAGAACCTTCCTTACCGCATTGGCATCGAGTATCGGTATTATAGGTATTGCGCTTATTTTAAGCCTTTCTGACGGTTTCCAGATACAGATTGATAAGTATCAGAGCAACGCTTTGAGTGAATTCCCCGTATTTATTGCTCAGTCCGCAACGGTTATGGACGAAGAGCTTATGGAAGAAAACAGAGAGCAGATGAAGGATATGCTTTCGGGCGAAAGAGAGTATGCAGATACCCATTATGTTACTCTTAAAGACGTAAACCCCGAAACAGTTGTTCATATGAACCTGTTTGACGATGATTTCATGAAATATCTTAAAGATATTGACCCTGCAATATGCAGCAGTATCGGTTACAGCCGTGCAGTTACAATGAACGTTCTTAAAAAGAACGCAAACGGTAATGCGGGCTGGTATACTCTTGCATCCGGACTCAGCGGTATGATGGACGCATCAGGTTTCAGTATGAGCAGTGTTGGTCTTTCTTCCTATCCCGAAACAGTAGGCGAAAACTCAACTTCTTACCTTGAAACATATTATGATGTTGTTGAAGGCAGAATGCCCGAAAATATTTATGAGGTTGTGTTTATCGTCGATGCTGACCATACCGTAAACAGAGATACAATGGCAAATCTCGGTTTTGATGTTTCAGGTGATACGATTGATTTCAGCAATATCGTCGGCACAGAATACAAGCTTGTAGGTAATGATGTTTTCTACACCAAGTCAGAATACGGCATTTACATTCAGAATTCCGATTACAACGCACTGTACGATAACGAGGATAACATCACCATTAAAATCTGCGGTATTTTAAGGCTTAAAGCAGATCAGCAGATTGGTCTTCTGGGTGAGGGTATTGCATACAGCGATGAGCTTGTGCAGGCTGTTATTGACCTTAACACCGATTCACAGATGATGAAGGATATTCTCGCATCCGATATCGATGTTACACCCACAAGCCCCATGTCTCCCGTTGACGATAATACAAGAGAAGGTCTTGTACGCCGTTACGGCGGCAGTAGCGAGCCTTTTGCAATTTTCCTTTACCCCGAAAACTTTGACGAGAAGGAAAAAGTGCTTGAGTACCTTGACGCTTATAACGAAGCTGCTGATGATGAGCATAAAATAATTTATACTGATATGTCCGAAACAATCACAGAGCTTACAGGCAGTATTATGAACGCTGTTACAATCGTTCTTGTTGCATTCGCTTCAATTTCTCTTGTTGTTTCACTTATTATGATTGCAATTATCACCTACATTTCCGTGCTTGAAAGAACAAAGGAAATCGGTGTTCTCAGAGCGTTGGGTGCAAGAAAGAAAGATATCACACGTGTATTCAATGCTGAAACATTTATTATAGGTATTGCATCGGGTGCGTTGGCAATAGGTATTGCATATCTTCTTACAATACCCATCAATGCGGTTATCTATCATATTACCGAGCTTCCCAATGTTGCGGTGCTTAATCCTCTTTATGCATTCGGACTCGTTGTTATCAGCGTTGCTCTTACAGTTGCAGGCGGTTCAATTCCCGCAAAAATGGCTGCAAAGAAAGATCCTGTAGCGGCACTTCGTTCAGAATAAGTCTTATAGAATATTCCACCGCGGTTGGTGGAATATTTTTTTTGCATATAAATATTGCAACGGTGCAAATTTTGTTGTATAATGAAAATCTATAACTATAAATTCATACAGTTTATTATATATTGGAGTTGATAAATATATGGAGGAAACAATGTTATCTATGCCTGTTCTCGCGTTGCGAGGTCTGGTAATGTTTCCTGATATGGCATTTCATTTTGATGTGGGCAGAGCTGCTTCTGTTGCCGCAATAAAATATGCTCTCGAAAATAATGAGGAGATTTTTCTTGTTGCACAGCGTGATATAACAGACGAAGAACCTTCATTCACAGGTCTTTATACGGTGGGTGTTGTTGCAAAAGTAAAGCACGTTTTCAGACACAGCGAGTCGGACAGAACCTTCCGTGTCGCCGTTGAGGGCAAAAGAAGGGCAAAGCTTTGCAATATTACCTCTGCAAAGCCCTTTTTAAGAGGTATTGTTAAATATCAGGACGATATTAAAGTCAAAGCCAACGAGCGCGAATATGAGGCGGCACTTGTACGCAATATTCATAACCTCTTTGCGCAGTACTGCGATATTTCCGGCAAAATAGAACATTCAATAATCAGCGATGTAATGCTCGAAACGGATTGCGGCGCTATCTGCGACAAAATTTCGGGTAACATATTCTTCCCCGTAGAAGAAAAACAGAAAATACTTTCTGAATTTTCACACATCAAGCGTATGGAGAAGCTCAGTCTTATCCTTGCGAAGGAAGTTGACCTTATTTCTCTTGAAAGCGATATTCAGTCAAGAGTGCAGGAGCAGATGGATGAAAGTCAGCGCGAATACTATCTGAGAACTCAGCTTAAAGTTATTTATGACGAGCTTGGTGAGGGTGAGGATGCTCCCGAAGAATCAGACAGATATGCACAGCTCATACGCAAAAGCAATATGCCCGATGATTGCAAAGAAAAGCTTCTTGCGGAATGTAAGCGCTTTGCAAAAATGTCTGTAGGCTCACCCGATGCAAACGTTGTAAGAACATATCTTGACAAATGTCTTGCATTACCCTGGGGCGTATATACAAAGGATAATCTTAAGCTTGATTCTGCAAGAAAACAGCTTGATAAAGACCATTATGGTATGAAAGACGTTAAAGAGCGAATCATAGAAATGATTGCCGCAAGAGCAATTTCACCCGATATAAAAGGGCAGATTATCTGTCTTGCAGGCCCTCCCGGTGTTGGTAAAACATCTGTTGCAAAATCTGTTGCAAAGGCTATGAATAAGAATTATGCAAGAATTTCCCTGGGCGGCGTTCACGATGAGGCGGAAATAAGAGGCCACAGAAGAACATATATCGGTGCAATTCCGGGCAGAATAATCAATGCAATTATTGATGCAAAAAGTGCAAACGCTCTTATTCTCCTTGATGAAATCGACAAGCTCAGCGGCAATATAAAAGGCGACCCCGCGGCGGCTCTGCTTGAAGTTCTTGACGGTGAGCAGAACAGCACTTATGTTGACCATTTTATTGATATGCCCTTTGACCTGAGCAAAGTGCTTTTTATCACAACTGCGAATGATAAATACGCCATTCCCGAGCCTTTGAGGGACAGAATGGACATTATTGACCTTAGCAGTTATACTCATGAAGAAAAGTTTAATATTGCAAAAAAACACCTTGTTCCCAAACAGCTCAAGGAGCATAACATAACAAAAACTCAGTTAAGATTTGCCGATAAAGCATTGCGTCTTATGATTGACGGCTATACAAAAGAAGCAGGCGTAAGACAGCTCGAAAGACTTATTGCAAAATGCATACGCAAGGTTGCTGTAATGATTGTTGACGGTAAGGCTGACAAAATTAATATTACGGACAAGAATCTTAACGAATTTTTAGGTCCTGTAAAATTCCGCGAGGATGAACACAGCATCAGTGATTCCGTAGGACTTGTAAACGGTCTTGCCTGGACATCTGTTGGCGGAGAGATGCTTAAAATCGAGGTTTCGGTGCTTGAGGGTACAGGCAAATTGGAGCTTACGGGTTCTTTGGGCGACGTTATGAAGGAATCTGCCAAAGCTGCGGTAAGCCTTGTAAGAAGCAGAGCAGAGCAGTTCGGTATTGATAAAGAATTTTACAAAACCAAGGATATACATATTCACGTGCCCGAGGGTGCAGTGCCCAAAGACGGCCCGTCTGCGGGTATCACAATGACAACGGCTCTGTTTTCGGCTCTCAGCGGTATTGCGGTTAAAGGCAACGTGGCTATGACGGGTGAAATCACACTTCGCGGCAGAGTTCTGCCTATCGGCGGTCTGCGTGAAAAATCCATGGCGGCGTACAGACACGGTATGAAAATCGTTATTATTCCATGGGATAATGCGGCTGATTTGGCTGAAATTGATGATGCGGTTAAGGATAAAATTACATTCATTCCCGTAAAAACTATTGATGACGTGCTTGCCGTTGCACTTGTAAAGAGTGAAAAAACAGCAAAAATCAGCACAGTTCATCACAAGGATTCAAGCAATCCTGTAAGTGTTTATAATTGTTTAGGCGAAAGGGGCTGATGTTTTGAATTACAATCTTGTACAGTTTGAGGCGGCATACGGCACGTCAAAGCAGTTGCCTGTGTCCGATTTGCCCGAAATTGCCTTTTCAGGCAGATCAAATGTGGGTAAATCATCACTTATCAATAAATTTTTTGCAAGAAAAAATCTTGCAAGAGTCAGCTCTATGCCCGGTAAAACCACGACCGTAAACTTTTTTAAGGTAGGAAATGTGCGTTTTGCAGATTTGCCCGGTTACGGCTACGCAAAGCGTTCCGATGCGGAAAGAAGACGTTGGGCAGACCTTATGGAATGCTATTTTCAGATGGGCAGGGACTTAAAACTTGTTGTTCAGCTCATTGATATGCGTCATCCCCCCTCAGCAGATGATATTACAATGCTCAATTTTATAAAGGATGCTGAGCTTCCCTTTGTTATTGTGTTTACAAAGTGTGATAAGCTTAACAAAACCGAACGTGCAAACCGCAGGGAAGAGCTTGAAAAAGAGCTTGATTTTATGGGCGATTGCTTGAAAATTGAGTTTTCTGCCCAGACGGGTGAAGGCTGTGAGCAGTTGAGAAAAACTGTTGATGAATTTTTGGCATAAGGAGATAAAAAAATGTTTGTTTCAGACAGTCTGAATGTCAACGAACGCGGACATCTTACAATCGGCGGCGCTGATACTGTTGAAATTGCTGAAAAATACGGTACTCCCGTAATCGTTTACAGCGAAAACGGTATACGCAATAACTGCAGGGCGTTTGTTGGCTCAATTGATAAATATTACGGCGGCAAGGGCAGAGTGCTTTACGCAGGTAAGGCTTTTTCGTGCATTGAAATGTGCCGTATTATAAATGATGAAAAAATGGGACTTGACGTTGTTTCCGGCGGTGAGCTTTATACTGCCGTAAAAGCGGGATTCCCCACCGAAAAAATATATTTTCACGGCAACAACAAAACCTGTGCTGAGCTTAAAATGGCTCTTGAATACGGCGTAGGCAGAATTATTATCGATAACCCCGACGAGCTTGCAACACTGAGCGCACTTGCTGATGAAATGGGTAAGACTGCCAATGTCTTTATGCGAATCAAACCCGGTATTGATGCTCATACTCACAGCTTTATTATGACGGGGCAGATTGATTCGAAATTCGGTTTTGCACTTGAAACAGGCGAGGCTATGGAGTGTGTAAAGCTTTGCGGTAAAACAAAAAATATCAATCTTGTGGGACTTCATTGTCATATCGGTTCGCAGATTTTTGACGTTGACCCCTTTGTTCGCGCGGCAGAGGTAATGATGAAATTTATTGCCGATATCAAAGCAGAAACAGGTATAACCATATCTGAGCTTGACCTTGGCGGCGGTTTCGGTATAAAATACGTCGATTCGGACAAGCCTGTTCAGTTTGATTCATATATGAAGCCTGTTTCCGAGCAGGTAAGGGCATCGGCAGAAAAATACGGTATTGAGATTCCCTTTATTCTCATAGAACCGGGCAGAAGTATTGCAGGTGCGGAGGCAGTAACACTTTACACAGTAGGTAATATTAAGGAGATTCCCGATGTGCGTACTTATGTTGCGGTTGACGGCGGTATGTGCGACAATCCCCGATACATTCTTTATCAGTCAGATTATACCGTAATGTGTGCAAACAGAGCAAAGGAAAGTAAAGATACAACCGTTACGGTTGCGGGCAAATGCTGTGAAAGCGGCGACCTTATTCAGGAGAATGCTCCCGTTCAGACGCTTAAAAAAGGTGATATTCTTGCCGTGCTTTCAACAGGCGCATATAACTACTCTATGGCATCTAATTATAACAGAATCCCCAGACCCCTTGTTCTTATGGTAAAAGACGGACAGATAAGAACCGTTATAAAAAGAGAAACATACGAGGATATAATCAAGAACGATATATAATTTTAACTCTGATCTCAGATTCGGGATCAGAGTTTTTTTGCTCTGTGATTAATTGTTGCATAAAAAAAGACCATTGGAAAATCCAATGGTCAATCTTATTAAGTTAAGCAATTAATTATTCAGCTGCGCCGCCAAGGTTGCCGAAAAGGTCAGCAAACATATCTGTGAAATAGCTGAAAATGCTCTGGATTGTTTCAAAAATCTGCTTGATGAAGCTAACGAGGCTGTTCATGCTTTCTGATGATTCGTTTGAGCTTACACCCATGATTGTGATGGAGATATCTTCCTGTACACCGCCGTACTCTGTAACTGTGTAATCAACGATAGGACCTGTGATATCAAAGTAGCCGAATTCGTCGGGTTCGATTGATGCACCGTTAACGTATGCATAGAAATCTGACTTGCTGTAATCTTCGTGAAGAACAACGCTGAAGGAGAATGTTTTACCGAATTCAACAGTAACCTTGCCAACGTCGCCATCCTTGCTCTTTACATAGTAACCGTCTGTCTGAGGAAGGGTGATTTCGAAGAGCTTAACGATATCTTTGTAATTGTATGAAAGAATGCTGATGTTCATTGAACCTACGGGGATGATTGTGAACACACCGCGGTCATTGTCGATTCTTTCGGATGTATCAAATACAGTACCGTTAACAACAAGCTTCATTCTGCCTGTGTCAACCCAATCACCGTCGCCGTCTTCGGGAGTGATAAGGATGTATTCCTTAACGCCGTGCTGGCACCATGCGCCGCTTGCGGGAACGGGGCTGTAATTGGATTCTGTGAGATAACCCAATTCATCATCAAGGTCTGCATCGTTTACATGCTGAACTGTGAAATCAACAGCTTTTTCAGTTCTGTCCCACATTTCTGTTCTTGTGTAGACACCGCTGAAGTTCTGAGGATACTGAACAAAGTGGTTAAGAGTACCGTCAATTGCCATTCTGTCGATGTTGTTGATAGTACCTTTGTTGTAAGCGTATGTACCTCTTTCAATGCGGAAAAAGCTGCCGCTGTTAAGGTTAACGACGCCGGTTGCACCGTTAATGAAAGATGCACCTGTATCGCCTTCACCAGAGCCGTTGGAAAGGATAGCACCGTCTTTCTTAACAAGGATGTTGCCGTTGTTAACAATCTGACCCTTGCTTCCTGCAACTGTGAGGTAACCGCCTTCAATAATTTCAAGTGTACCGCCTTCAGCAACTGTAAGTTTTGCATTGAGTGTCTGAGTGCTTGAAATGATAAGTTTGTTTCCGTTTGCTACTGTGTAATCAGCTGTAACTGTACCGGCCTCTGACCATATTGTATCTGCTGCAAAAGTTACAACAGGCATACAAGCAACGAGCATAATACAAGCCAACAATATAGCTATTGTCTTTTTCATAGTAATTTTCCTCCTTAAATTTTGGAACTATAAATATGCATATTTATTATACTGCAACCAAAAGTGGATGTCAATACCAAAATGACAACCTGTACGAAAAATTTTACCCCGTTTTTTTGTGTATGTTTACTTTACTGACCTTGCTTTATTCGGCTGTGTATGGTAGAATATGTATAATTTTTTTACATAGCTTTCAATAAAAAAATAACGCAATATCGCATTTTTGATAACCTATTGACAAACGTGATATAATATTAGATAATATGTAAAATCAATTTAAACGAAAGGCGAAATTAAATGACAAAAATTGATATTTTTTCAGGATTTTTAGGCGCAGGTAAGACCACTCTTATTAAAAAACTCATTAAAGAGGCCTATGCGGGCGAAAAACTTGTGCTTATTGAAAATGAATTCGGTGAAATCGGTATTGACGGCGGATTTTTACAGGATGCGGGCGTTGAAATCACCGAAATGAATTCAGGCTGTATATGCTGTTCCCGTGTGGGCGATTTCGGCAAGGCTCTTGAAAAGGTGCTTGCAGATTACGCTCCCGACAGAATACTTATCGAGCCTTCGGGCGTAGGTAAGCTGAGCGACGTTATCAAAGCGGTACTTAAAATCGAATCACATGAAATCGAGCTTGACGGCTTTACTGCAGTTGTTGATGCAGGCAAATGCAAAATGTATATGAAAAATTTCGGCGAGTTCTTTAACGACCAGATTGAGCACGCAGGCACAATCGTTCTCAGCCGTTCCGGTGATGTTTCCGATGAAAAGCTGAAAACAGCAGTTGAACTTTTGCGTAAACATAACGGCAACGCTGTTATCATCACAACTCCCTGGGATGAGCTTGACGGTAAACAGATTGCAGAGGCTATTGAGCGAAAGGATACTCTTTCCGCACAGCTTGACGAGCTTCTTGAAGAACATCATCATCACCACCATCATCACGACCACGATGAAGATTGCGATTGCGGATGCCACGACCACGAGCATCATCATGAGCACGAGCATCATCATCACGACCACGATGAAGATTGCGATTGCGGATGCCACGATCACGAGCATCATCACCATCATCACGCAGATGAGGTATTTACAAGCTGGGGCGTTGAAACCACAAAGAAATTCACCGCAGAGGAAATAACAAATTGTCTTGATTCACTTGAAGATATGCATAAATACGGTATGGTTCTGCGTGCGAAAGGTATTGTTCAGGGTGCAGACGGCAAATGGATTCACTTTGACTATGTTCCAGGCGAGGCAGATGTGCGTACAGGCTCTGCTTCAATTATCGGCAGACTTTGCGTTATCGGCTCCGGAATCAATGAAGAAAATCTGAAAGAATTATTTGGAGTTTAAACAATAATTTAGCTAATTAACAATGTACAATGTATAATGTACAATGAAGGAAAGGGCTGCGCCCTTTAACCCGATTTATATATTATTCAATAATTGTACATTGTACATTAAATTATTGTTTGCGGAAAGGAATTTTAATATGAAAAACAGAGAATTACCTGTCTATATGTTCACAGGTTTTCTTGAAGGCGGAAAAACCAAATTTATTCAGGAAACACTTGAGGATGACCGATTCAATTCCGGCGAGAGAACACTTCTTCTCGTTTGTGAGGAGGGCGAGGAGGAGTATGAGCCTTCTTCTTTCATCGGCAACAACGTGCATATACAGGTTGTTGAGGATAAGTCCGAAATGACTGCTGAAAACCTTGCAAAATGGGCAAATGACGTAAAAGCAGAGCGCGTACTTGTTGAATATAACGGAATGTGGCTTGTAAAAGACTTTATTGAAGCTATGCCTGAGAGTTGGGTGATTTATCAGATTATTTTTCTTGCTCACAGCGCAACATTCCTTCAGTATAACGCAAATATGAGAAGTCTTGTGGTTGATAAACTGAGCAACTGCGAAATGGTTGCATTCAACCGCTTCAACAAGGCTGATGACAGAATGCCTTTCCATAAAATCGTAAGAGGTATTTCAAGAAGATGCGATATTATTTATGATTTTGACGACGGCACATCGGAATTTGATGAAATTGAAGACCCTCTGCCCTTTGATGTCAATGCGGACGTTATAAAGGTTGAGGATAAGGATTTTGCATTCTTTTACCGCGAAATTATGGAAAATATGAAGCAGTATAACGGCAAAACCGTTAAATTCAAGGGCATTTGTGCGGTTAATACCAAGTTCCCCGCAGGTACTTTTGTTTGCGGCAGACATATTATGACCTGCTGTGCAGACGATATCACTTATTGCGGTATGCTTGTAAACTGGCAGGCTGCCGATACTCTTAATAATGCCGATTGGGTATGGCTTACTGCTAAAATAGATATTAAATTCCATAAGCTCTACGGCAGAAAAGGCCCTGTGCTTACTGCTGTTGAGGTTGCAAAAACAAATCCGCCCGAAGAAACCGTGGCAACGTTCTATTGATATGAAAATATATATTGCAGGTCCCGATGTATTTGAGCAGAATGCGGTTGAGATAGGTGAAAAATACAAAGCAATCTGTAAAAAATACGGGCATGAGGGGTTGTATCCTCTTGATAATGAGTGCGATTCATCTTATGAGATATATAAAGGTAATGTGAATCTTATTGAAATTGCCGATGCCGTTATTGCAAACGGAAACCCCTTCAGAGGTGAAATGGACGTAGGAACGGCATTTGAGGTGGGTTACGCCGCCGCAAAGGGTAAAAAAGTGCTTATTTATATGGATGATACACATTCTCTTATTGAAAAATACGGCAAAGCCGACGAGCAGGGGAGATTGACGGAGGATTTCGGGTATCCGCTTAATCTTATGCTTGCCGAAGCCGCACGGATTGTAAACGGCACATTTGAAGACTGTGTAAAATTAATTGACGGGCTGTAATGCAAATTACAGCTCTCTTTTCTTTGAAAAAATTTACAGCATCAACTAAAAAAATCAAAGTTTATTTGTAGCATAAAACACATTATTTTTATATTGCTTTCTGATTTGTTTTAAGTTTTTCAAATGCGTTCTGTTATATACTATATTTATATAAAGAAGCTTTGCTTTTTCATTGGATATTTTTACCGACATTTTTTTACAAATTTTTCGATATTGTCATTGACTTTATTAATGTAAAGATTTATACTTTAATCATAAGCTTTTAAGGAAGAAAATGATAAAAAATGAAAAACACTATCGGCAGTTTATTTGTAACATTTGCAGTTGTAATACTTACTTTGTTTTCCGCGGGGACTGTTTCCCTTGCGGATTCATTTGACGTGAAAGCAGAAATAATTTCGGAGTCTTCAACGGATGATTCTGCAGGCTTTGATGAAGCAAAATTCGGTGATATTAATAATGACGGCGTTATCACGGCAGACGATGCAAGAATTTTATTAAGATGCTCCGCACAGCTTGAGGATGTTACAGCTGAAATTCTGCTTTACGGCGATTATGACAAAAACTCAGCGATAACTGCAGCCGATGCAAGAACGGCGCTTCGTATTTCGGCAGCTCTTGAAAATAAGGAATGTATTTTACACGGACATATTTTTGACACGCTCTGTAAAGTTGCTCCCGATTGCGTGAATGAGGGCTATACAACAAAAAAATGTTCAAGATGCTCAGCAACAGACGGCTCAAAAACAGATATCGTAAAAGCTTTGGGGCATAAGCTTCAGACCACTACATCACCTGCCACCTGCACAAAAGGCGGCTGGATGATTGTAAAATGCACAGTTTGCAATCACGTTGAAAAAAGCTGTGCAAACGGCGATGCTCTCGGACATAGCCTCGGTGAATGGAAAGTGTCGGGTAACGTAAAAACAAGAAAATGCAACAGGTGCAATTATTCGGAGTCGCAGAAAATTGAAAATAAAAACCAAAAGGTTGTATATCTCACTTTCGATGACGGTCCGAATATGTATACGGAAAAATTGCTTAATTATCTGAGAAAATATGATGTAAAGGCAACATTTTTTGTAACCAATCAAAATCCGAAATACATTCATCTGCTCAAAACAATGGCTCAGGACGGCCACGCAATAGGCGTTCATTCTTTAACTCACGAGTGGAACATATATTCAAGCGAAGCAAAATATCTTAAAGATTTTAACGCGATGTATGATATAATCAAAAAGCAGACGGGCATTGAAACAAAAATTTTCCGTTTCCCCGGCGGCACAAATAATACTGTCAGCAGGAGCTATTCAAGAGGTATTATGACAAAACTTGCAAAAAACATGACGCAAAAAGGCTTCGTTTATTTTGACTGGAATGTTGATTGCTACGATACGCAGGGCTACAGTGCATCAGCTATTGCAAATGCAACCATAAACCAGATTAAAAATAAAAAGGTGTCAATCGTTCTTATGCACGATATCAAGAGAAATACCGTAAATGCAATACCGCAGATTCTTGAATACGGAATCAAAAACGGCTACGTGTTCAAGGCTCTTGATGAAAATTCACCCAAGGTGCAGTTCAAACCAGCAAATTAGTCGTATAAAAAATTAAAACCACCGGTTTTTCCGGTGGTCTTTTTTCGCTTTATTATACGGTTCTTACGTGATTCTTTTTGCAGAACTTTTTATCTGGTGTAACAAGATAGATAAGTCCTGTCAGAACCGAAATTACAACGGGGATAAGTATGAAGCTGAATTCAAATATGGCAAACACATCAAGCGTGATACATACTGCGGAAAGTATAAGCATAAGTATGCCTCTTACAACGTTTTTAAGGTAAAAGTGGTTAGCACCGAGAATACCCAACAGTATTGCCAACGCACTTGCCATATACCTGCTCCTTACGGGGTGATTGCTTCTGCCCGAAGGATTTATAAGCTGAGTGCCGTATGCCGAAGTATTAGCCGATGATTTTTTGCTCATAATATCACCTTTTATTATTTAGCAGAGTAGTTGGGAGCTTCCTTTGTGATGAAAACATCGTGAGGATGGCTTTCTACAAGAGCTGCGTTTGTAATTTTGATAAATCTTGCAGTGTTCTGGAGAGTTTCAATGTCGGGAGCACCGCAGTAACCCATACCTGATTTAACACCGCCCATAAGCTGGTAAATAGTGTCGGAAAGAAGTCCCTTATAAGGAACACGGCCTTCAACACCTTCGGGAACAAGCTTTTTATTGCCTGCCTGGAAGTATCTGTCGCGGCTGCCGCAGTTCATAGCTGCAATAGAGCCCATGCCTCTGTATGACTTGAACTGTCTGCCCTGGAAGATTTCTGTTTCGCCGGGAGCTTCTTCACAGCCAGCAACAAGTGAGCCGAGCATTACTACGTTAGCACCTGCTGCAAGAGCTTTAACGATTTCACCTGAATACTTGATACCGCCGTCTGCGATGATGGGTATACCGTGTTTAGCAGCTTCGCAAGCTGAATCGTAAATAGCGGTAACCTGAGGAACACCGATACCTGCAACGATACGGGTTGTACAGATAGAACCGGGGCCGATACCGATTTTAACAGCGTCAGCACCTGCGTCGATAAGAGCCTTTGTTGCTTCTGCAGTCGCAACGTTACCTGCAATAAGTGAAACGTTGGGGAATGCTGCCTTAACTTTAGAAACTGCGTTAAGAATGTTCTGTGAATGACCGTGTGCAGAGTCAAGAACAAGAACGTCTACGTTAGCTTCAACAAGAGCTGATGCTCTGTCGAGTACGTCTGCTGTTGCACCGATTGCCGCTGCACAGAGAAGTCTGCCGAATGAGTCGCGGGCAGAGTTGGGGTACTGAACTGCCTTTTCAATATCTTTGATTGTGATAAGACCTTTGAGGTAACCGTTATCGTCAACAAGAGGAAGCTTTTCGATTTTATGCTTCATAAGAATTGTTTTTGCTTCTGCAAGAGTTGTGCCCATATGTGATGTAACAAGGTTTTCTCTTGTCATAACATCGCTGATTTTAACGTTGAAATCGGTCATGAAACGAAGGTCGCGGTTTGTAAGAATACCTACGAGCTTGCCGCTTTCGTCGCATACGGGAACACCGGAAATGCGGTAGTTGTGCATAAGGTCATTTGCTTCGTATACATAATTATCGGGATGAAGGAAGAACGGATCTTTGATAACGCCGTTTTCACTTCTTTTAACCTTGTCGATTTCTTCCTTCTGCTGTTCGATTGTCATATTCTTATGAATAACACCGATACCGCCTTCACGTGCGATAGCAATAGCCATTCTGGACTCAGTAACAGTGTCCATAGCAGCAGTCATAACAGGTGTGTTAAGTGTGATTTTGGAAGTAAGCTTTGTTTCAAGCTTGATATCTGCCGGAAGAACATCTGATTTTGCAGGAATAAGCAAAACGTCGTCAAATGTAAGTCCGTCTTTTGCAAATTTTGCCGAGGTATCGGCAAGAACTCTGTTGTCAAACATAAAATCTTATCTCCTCTCAAATTTTTAAAAACTTTTGATTATTATACTACATTTTTCTGTGCCGTTCAACACAATTTTTTTAAAAAATAAATATTTTATTACAAAAAAATTAAACGCATAAAAAATAATTATATTGAAAATGATAAAATTTTAAAGAAAAATTAAAAAAAGCTCTTGACAAATTGACATTATGCGTGTAAAATAGTAAGCTGATTCATAATGGATAGGTGTTCTGTTGAGGAACTTTTTATTAGAATTATAACATAAATTCCAAAAATTGCAATACCTTAAATTCTGGCAAAAATTCGGTTTTTCTGAGCGTTTTTTCAGAAGAACTTTCTCACGGATAAAAAAATGAACGGAGGATAATTCATGGTCAATGCAAAACCCGTAAAACAGGGAAAGACTACAAGAATGAGCTTTGCAAAAATTAATGAGGTTATGGAGATGCCCAACCTTGTTGAGGTGCAGAAGCAGTCTTATCAGTGGTTTCTCGAAAAAGGACTTGAAGAGGTATTCAGAGATATCGGTGAAATAACCGATTATCTGGGCAACTATGCACTCAGATTTGTATCATACCATATGGATGAACCCAAGTGCTCAATTAAGCAGTGTAAAGAGCGCGACATCACATATGCCGCACCCCTGAGAGTTAAAGTCCAGCTTATGGATAAACAGACCGGCGAAATCAAAGGTAAAGAAGGAAACGACATTTTTATGTGCGATTTCCCCGTTATGACAGACAGTGGCACGTTTATTATCAACGGTGCTGAGCGTGTTGTTATTTCTCAGTTGGTTCGTTCACCCGGCGTTTATTACAATATGACAATGGATAAGAATGCAAAAAAGCTTTTCACCACAACTGTTATTCCCAACAGAGGTGCTTGGCTTGAGTACGAAACTGACCAGAACGATATTTTCTACGTAAAAATCGATAAAACCAAGAAAATCCCCGTTACAACTTTTGTAAGAGCTCTCGGCGCATTTCTTGACAAGAACATTCTTGATTCTGACCAGCAGATCAGGGATTATTTCGGCGACGACAAGAGAATTGAAGCTACATTAGAAAAAGACGCAACTAAAAATACAGCAGAAGCACTTATTGCCGTATTTAAGATTCTCCGTCCCGGCGAGCCTCAGACTCTTGAATCTGCAAAAACACATCTTGCAAATATTTTCTTTGACGAGCGCCGTTACGACATTTCAAGAGTAGGCAGATACAAATATAATAAAAAGCTCGGCATGGCAGACAGAATTAAAAACTGTGTGCTTGCAGAAGACATCGTTGACCCCATGACGGGTGAAATCCTTGCTGCTGCAGGTGAGCTTATTTCAAAGGCTAAGGCTGCAGAAATCGAGCAGGCAGGTATTGATACCGCTTACGTAAATGCAGATGGCAAAACTGTTAAAATTATTGCATCGGGCATGGTTGATATTATACCTTATATTGCACCATACGGTGATTTCGATGCAGATATGCTTGAAAACTTAGGCATCAACGAAAAGGTAAGCTACAAAGCTCTTATGGGAATCCTTGACGGTTTCGACGGCGAAACAAGCAAGGAAGCTGTTATTGAAGCTCTTATGCAGAACGTTAACAATCTTGTTCCCAAGCACGTAGTTATTGAAGATATTCTTGCATCAATCAACTACCTTAACTGTCTTGACAGCAACGTAGGCTCATTTGATGATATTGACCACCTCGGCAACAGAAGAATCCGTGCAGTAGGCGAGCTTATTCAGAATCAGGTTCGTATCGGTTTCTCCCGTATGGAAAGAACTGTAAGAGAAAGAATGTCCCTCCAGACACAGGAGTCAGACAAAATCACTCCTCAGGCTCTTATCAATATCCGTCCCGTAGGCGCAGCAATCAAAGAGTTCTTCGGTTCATCTGCATTATCACAGTTCATGGACCAGAACAACCCCCTTGCAGAGCTTACACACAAAAGACGTCTTTCTTCACTCGGCCCCGGCGGTCTCTCAAGAGAGAGAGCAGGCTTCGAAGTTCGAGACGTTCATTACTCACATTACGGACGTATGTGTCCTATCGAAACTCCCGAAGGTCCTAACATCGGTCTTATTACATCACTTGCTACATTCGCAAGAATCAACAAGTACGGCTTTATTGAAACACCTTACCGCCGTGTAGACAAGACAAACGGCAAGGTTCTTGACGATATCGTTTATATGACAGCTGATGTTGAAGACGAATTTATGATTGCACAGGCTAACGAGCCTCTTGACCAAAACAACATTTTTGTAAACGACAATATCACTGTACGTTACCGTGATGAATACCGTGAAATCCCCGCAATGCAGGTTGATTACATGGACGTTTCACCCAAAATGGTTGTTTCCGTTGCAACAGCTATGATTCCGTTCCTTGAAAATGACGACGCTAACCGTGCGCTCATGGGTTCAAACATGCAGAAGCAGGCTGTGCCCCTTCTTGTAACCGACTCTCCTATCGTTGGTACAGGTATGGAATACAAGGCTGCTGTTGACTCCGGCGTTTGCGCTCTCGCTGACAGAGACGGTTATGTTGAAAGCGTTGATGCTAATCACATCACTATCATCGGCGACGACGGACAGAAGAAGGTTCACCACCTTATTAAGTTCAAGAGAAGCAACCAGAGCAACTGCACAAACCAGACTCCTATCGTTAACGTTGGCGAAAGAGTTGAAAAGGGACAGGTTATCGCCGACGGTCCCGCAACATCCAACGGTGAAATCTCCCTTGGTAAGAACGCCCTCATCGGCTTTATGACATGGGAAGGTTACAACTACGAGGACGCGGTTCTCCTTAACGAGCGCCTCGTTCGCGATGACGTTTACACCTCCGTTCATATTGAAGAATACTCTCACGAGGCCAGAGACACCAAGCTCGGGCCAGAGGAGATAACTCGCGAGATCCCCAACGTAGGCGATGATGCCCTCAAGGATCTTAACGCAGACGGTATCGTTAAGTGCGGTACCGAGGTAAGAGCAGGTGATATCCTCGTCGGTAAGGTAACTCCCAAGGGAGAGACGGAACTGACTGCTGAGGAGCGTCTGCTGCGTGCAATCTTCGGTGAGAAGGCAAGAGAAGTAAGAGATACTTCCCTGAAGGTGCCTCATGGTGAATACGGTATTGTTGTGGATGCGAAGGTGTTCACAAGAGAAAAC
>JAZSLJ010000084.1:0-39974 GCA_045535305.1 Acutalibacteraceae bacterium | reverse complement strand
TCTGCACAATCATAATAACAGAAAACCAATCTTTCTTTTCAATTTCCTTTTTTGAATTAACCATAGCATATACACCTCTGAAAAAAGTATATGCTTGTATAAAATATTTTAGACTTTTTTTTAATTAAGTATTGACATTAGAAAACCTATGCTTTATAATGTGCTTAATAAAAAGACCAACACAAGATATAGTTAATCAGATACCATCTTCATTCATATAAAACAATCCTTGAGAAGCAACAGACGGAAGGCAATCTTCCGTCTGTTGTTTTTATGTGCATTTAAAATTAATTGCTCCAGAATTTTCTGTCAAGACTTCTGTACTGTATTGCTTCCGCAATATGCTTAACATCAATATTCTCACTGCCGTCAAGGTCAGCAATCGTTCTTGCTACACGAAGAATTTTATCATATGCTCTTGCAGAAAGTCCCAATTTTTCAAAAGAGGATTGCAGCATTTTTGACGCATTATCAGTAAGTATACAGAACTTTCTTGTCATTTCAGCAGTCATATGAGCATTATCATTTACATCAGTACCTTTGAATCTTAAATGCTGAATTCTTCTTGCAGTATTTACGCGGGCTTTAATTTCGGCTGAGGATTCACCTTTTTCATTATCGGAAAGTTCAGAAAAGCTGACCTGCGGTACTTCTATATGAATATCGAGTCTGTCAAGTAATGGTCCCGAAACTTTGGAAAGATATCTTGCCGCCGCACCGTTGGGACAAGTACATTTTTTCGTCGGATGACCGTAATATCCGCAAGGACAGGGATTCATAGCACATACAAGTATAACCGAACAAGGGTATGTAAGAGTGCCTGCTACTCTTGAAATTGAAACTTTACCGTCCTCAATAGGCTGACGCAAGGCTTCCATTGCATTTCGCGAGAATTCGGGTAATTCATCAAGGAACAAAACGCCGTTATGAGCAAGTGAAATCTCGCCGGGTTTTGGAACAGATCCGCCACCGGAAAGACCGGGTGCAGAAACGGTATGATGTGGCGATCTGAACGGTCGTTTACGGATAACTGATGTATTTTTAGGCAACTGACCTGCAACGGAAAATATTTTTGTTGTTTCAAGTGATTCATCAAATGTCATATCGGGCAAAATTGAAGGAATACGCTTTGCCAACATACTTTTACCGGAACCGGGAGGACCTATAAGCAAAACATTATGATGACCCGCAGCTGCTATTTCCAGCGCTCTCTTTGCCTGATACTGACCTTTTACATCGGAAAAATCTGCAATATAAGGCATTTCAATTTCGGTATCGTATCCTTCAAAGACAGCTTTTTCAATAAAACTTTCGCCATTAAGATGAGCAATAAGTTCTTTAACATTTTTTACGGGATAAACGTTAATTCCGTCAACAACAGATGCTTCAGCCATATTATCGTACGGAACAAAAATATCAGTTATTCCGTTATTTCTGGCTTCAATAGTCATGGGTAATACACCGTTAACGTGATGCAATTCACCGCCAAGAGATAATTCACCCACAAAAGCACACTTTTCTAAATTATGGTTAAGCTGTTTTGATGCAGACATAAGTGCTATCAGAATGGGCAAATCATAATTAGGGCCTTCCTTACGTATATCGGCAGGAGCAAGATTAACCGTAATATGAATCAAAGGAAAATCATATCCGCTGTTTTTCATCGCTGCTCTTACACGTTCTTTAGACTCAGAAACAGCAACATCAGGTAAGCCTACAATATCAAACTTCGCTTTTCCCATTGATATATCAGCTTCAATATCTACCATATAAGAGTGCATTCCAAACACACCGACACTTGACACAGTTGCAAACATATTTTCATCTCCAAATATGAACATTTGTTCAATAGGATTTTACAATATATTTTTACATTTGTCAATAAAAACATTTGATAATTAGTAAAAAAAACATTTACATTCAAGAAATAATGGTATATAATAATTATTAATAATTAAAAAAGGACTGATCTTTATGGCAGATTTTAATTTTATGTATAATTATTGGCTGAAAAATGCAACAAAAGACCCTGATTTGATTGATGAATTAAAATCAATCAGCGGTAATGAAGAAGAAATTTCTGACCGTTTTTATAAAAATCTTGAATTCGGCACAGGCGGATTAAGAGGAGTAATCGGTGCAGGCACAAACAGAATGAATGTGTATACTGTTGCTCAGGCAACACAAGGCCTTGCAAATTATCTTAATGAAGCATTTGAAGACCCCACCGTTGCCGTTGCATACGATTCCAGAATCAAATCCGATCTTTTTGCAAAAACTGCCGCAGGTGTTCTTGCCGCTAACGGAATAAAGGTGTATATTTATGATGAACTTATGCCCACTCCTATGCTTTCATATGCAGTAAGAAAGCTTCATTGCAGCTCGGGTATCGTTATTACAGCAAGCCACAATCCTTCTAAGTACAACGGCTACAAATGCTATGACTCAATGGGTTATCAGATGACTGATGAAGCCGCGAAGAGAACTTATGATTATATCAGCAATGTTGATATCTTCAATGACGTTAAAATGATGGATTTTGAAGATGCTCTTGCAGAAGATATGATTGACTTTATTGAGGATTGGCTTATTGATGATTTTTATGCCGACATTCTTTCAAGACAGATTGAAAAAGGAATCTGCAAGAAGGCTGACCTCAAAGTTATATACTCCCCTCTTAACGGTACAGGCAACAAGCCTGTTAAAACAATTCTTAAAAAAATCGGTGTTAAGGATTTAAAAATTGTTCTTTCACAGGAAAAGCCGGACGGCAACTTCCCCACTTGCCCCTTCCCGAATCCCGAAATTAAGCAGGTTTTTGAAGAAGGTATGAAGCTTACAGATGATTTCCCTGCTGACATTATGCTCGCAACTGACCCCGACTGCGACCGCGTAGGTATTGCTGTACGCCACAACGGTGAATATCAGCTTATGTCCGGCAACGAGGTAGGCTGTATGCTCACAGAATACATCCTTTCAAGAAAGCAGTCTAAGGGCGAGCTCGGTGCAAATCCCGTCGTAGTTAAAACAATCGTTACCTCCGAGCTTATCAGAGCAATTTCGAATGATTACAACGCTGAAATGTATGACCTTCTTACAGGTTTCAAATATATCGGTGAGCTTATCGAACAGCTTAAGGATAAAGGCGAAGAAGAACGCTTTGAAATCGGCATGGAAGAAAGCTACGGCTATCTTACAGGTACTCATGTAAGAGAAAAAGACGCTGTAAATGCGGCTATGATAATTATTGAAATGGCAGCATATTACAAAACTCAGGGGATGACTCTTGTTGACCTGATGAATTCACTTTACGAAAAATACGGAATGTATCTCAATTCACTTCTCAACTTTGGTTTTGAAGGTGCAGACGGTATGAAGAAAATGAGTGATATGATGTCAGCTATGCGTTCTGATTCCCCCAAGGAAATCGGCGGTATGCCCGTTATAAACGTAGCAGATTACCTTGAAAGTGTTTCCGTTGATACTGTAACAGGTGAAAAATCAGAAATCACATTACCCAAGTCAAATGTTTTATCTTTCACTTTACCCGACGATAACAAGGTTATAGTAAGACCTTCAGGAACAGAGCCTAAGATTAAAATTTACATTACTTCCCATGCTGATTCAAGAGAAGCCGCAGAAAAACAGGCTGAAATTTTCGCCGCAAGCATGAAATCCATAATGGGAATAGAGGATTAATTTAAATGAACAAAAAATTTACAAAAATTATTGCCATTGTAATGGCAGGACTTATGGCATTGAGCGTTATTTCAATAATGATTTATGCCTTAGCAGGAGCATTATAATATGTCTGAAATATTTAGCAACTGTGAGCTTCTCTGCCCTGCAGGCAGTTTTGAGAGCTTAAAAACAGCTCTTCACTTCGGTGCAGACGCAGTATACGCAGGCGGACCTCTTATGCAGCTTCGTTCAGACAATGCCGCTTTCAGCGAAAACGATATTATTTCTGCTGTTAAATTGGTACACAGCAAAGGTAAAAAGATTTATATTACAGTTAACTGTTTTGCTACAAACAGCGAAATAGACCGACTTTCGGACTATGCAAAGTTTCTTAATAATGCAGGTGTTGATGCGGTAATTGTGTCCGATCTCGGCTCTGTTATCACAATCAAAAACGCTGCTCCCGATTTGCCGGTTCACATCAGCACGCAGGCAAATACTCAGAATTTTAAAACTGCTGAAACATTTTATAATCTGGGGGCAGAAAGAGTTGTTCTCGGCAGAGAAATGACTTTGGAAGAAATTGCAGAACTCAGAGCAAGAACTCCTAAGGATATGGAAATTGAGGCATTTGTACACGGTGCAATGTGCATGTCATACTCAGGCAGATGCTTAATCAGTTCCTATCTTACAGGAAAAAGCGGAAATCACGGCGACTGCACACAGCCTTGCAGATGGATGTACAACATAGTTGAAGAAAAACGTCCCGAACAGCATTTTACCGTTATAGAAGAAAACGGAACGTCTGCAATTCTTAGCTCACACGATCTTTGCTGTATAGATTTTCTTGATGAAATCGCAAAGGCCGGTGTAACATCTTTTAAAATTGAAGGAAGAATGAAATCTCCTTATTATGTTGCAACAGTTACAAACGCTTACAGACAGCGCATAAACGGTACTGCTGACATCAAGACAATTCATGATGAGCTTGAATGTGCAAGCCATCGTCCCTATTCTACGGGATTCTATTACGGTGCATTAAAATATGACCACAACAATGACGGACTTTACAGACAAAGTTGCAAATTTATCGGAATTGTTCTTGAAGATGAACAGAACGGCAGATATAAAGTTCAGATGCGTAACCGTTTTGCCGTTGGTGATACATTGGAAATACTTTCACCTTATTCATCAGGAAAAAGTTTTAAGGTAACAAGTATAACAGACAATAACGGTAATGACAGATCTGTTGCACACATTCCGCAGGAAATTCTCAGCATAGTATGTAGCGAAAAATTATATGAAGGCGACTTTTTAAGAATGAGAATATAACAAAAAAACTCCCGATTTAATATCGGGAGCTATTTTTTTAGTTTTAATCTAAAGTTTCTAATTGCGAAGAAACTCGTAATAATTTTCTTGCGTCTTCAGCAGTAATTTCTCCGTTACCGTCAACATCGGCAGCTAAATCTATCAAATCATTGAATGTTTCAAGATTTGCTGACTTTCTGAGCACTAAACGAGCATCTTCAGCAGTTAAATTACCGTCGCAGTTAACATCTCCCTTGGCAACAACAAAAACGGTATCCAACGGGTCATATTTTTTAGTTTCTTCATTATATTTAACAAGAATAAGATAACCGCCTGTGCGAACATAATCGTCATTATTAAGTTGTTTCAATTCAGAGTCCATAACCATAATATGCCCAGGATATTTGAACTCAAATAAAACATCAGCAACAGTTGTTCCTGCATTTACACCTAAAAGGCAGGTATTATTTTTATTGAAATATAATTTGGAATTTTCTGTAAGAGTGAGATTTTTTATATCATCAGGTAAAACTTCAGTAATAACATCGATGTCTGCTCTGAATGTATCACCGCATACGGTACATACGCCTTCTTTAATGCCAACTGTTATTGTTGTGGGGTCTTTTATAATTGTCCATTCATCGGCTTTATGACCGAGTGCTTTGATATCTTTAGTTTCTGTTGAATTACAAACTGTACACACTCTTGTTTCATTACCGACAGCGGCACAAGTGGGTTCTAAAGTTACAACCCATCCATCTTTATCTGTTGAATCATCAATTTTCCATACATGACCCAATGCCGCAATTTCCTGTTTTTCAGTTTCACCGCACACTGAACATTTATGTGTCTGCTCACCTTTTTCGGCGCAGGTGGGTTTTGTAACAACAGTCCAATCACTCCATACATGGCCTTTGGTAAAAACAATTGAATCATCTTTTTCACCGCAAACAGTACAGGTTCTTTGTTTGATTTCATCTGTAGTACAAGACATTTCGCTTAATGTTATCCAACCGCTCCATTTATGTCCTAATGCATCAACAGGTTGTGTTTCTTCAACATTACATTTTATACATCTTCTGAACTGTTCACCCTTTTCAAGACAAGTGGGAGCTGTTGTAACAGTCCA
Source organism: Acutalibacteraceae bacterium (assembly GCA_045535305.1). Taxonomy (GTDB): domain Bacteria; phylum Bacillota; class Clostridia; order Oscillospirales; family Acutalibacteraceae; genus UBA1081. The sequence continues at coordinate 33,853 of JAZSLJ010000084.1, read as the reverse complement.
GTCGGAATAAGAATGCTCACACACATCAACAAGTACGCTTGTAATTGAATTACCGTCTGCCCAATTTTTTACAGTTGAGCCGTCTTTACAATAAATTATAAAACCGCTAACTCTGCCTGAAGTCCCGTAACCTATAGCATTTGTTCCGATACTGATGACTGATTCAGGTACGGATAAATAAGCCAGATTAGGGCAATTATAAAAGGCGTAAAGACCTATATAATAAAGGCTGTCAGGTATAATAACGCTCTTTACAGCAGACTGAGAAAAGGCATAATCCGCAATACAAAGCATACCGTCGGGAATGACTGCTTCTTCACCTTTACCGGTATATGAATAAACAACTTTACCGAGAGTTAAAATACCTGCGGGTTGACTTTTGTACCATGCAGTACCGTCAAAAGCATATCTGCCGACTGATTGAACAGAATCAAGAAGATTGATTGATTCAAGAGCAGTACAGTTGCGGAATGCCGCAAAACCAATTTTTGATGACGGTATTGTTATGCTTGTTAACGCAGTACAGCCCTCAAAAGCATAATATCCTATTGCGGTTGAAGCAGAGGATATTGTTACGCCTGTAAGCGAAACACAATTCGCAAAAGCCGAATCGCCTATTGATGTTACAGATGCGGGTATGATAACAGTTGTAAGAGAAGAACAGTTTTTAAAAGCTTCTTTTAAAATCTTTGTAACATTACTTGATATGGTAAGATTTTTAACAGTAGAATTACCGCTAAAAGCAGATGCGCTGATTTCAACAACCGTTCTTCCGTTGATAATATCGGGAATTACAACATTTTCAGCTGAGCCTTTATAACCTGTAATACGTACACTTGTGCTTCCGCTTATTATTTCATACTCAAAGCCGTTACTTTCAGCAGAAAACGCTGGCAAGCACATACATATCAGCATTATATATGTCAAAACAAGCGAAAATGCTCTTTTGCCGATTCCTTTCATCTGATTTCCCTTCCTTTAAATTAAATCTTATCAAGTGCCTGCTGAATATCTGCAATAATATCTTCTGAGTTTTCAATACCGACAGAGAATCTGATAAGGTCGGGTGAAACACCGCATTCAACAAGTTCAGAATCACTTAACTGTCTGTGTGTTGAAGATGCAGGATGAAGAACACAGGTTCTTGCATCGGCAACGTGAGTTACAATAGCAGCAAGTTCAAGTGAGTTCATAAATTTCTCTGCCGCATCTCTGCCGCCTTTTACACCGAATGAAACTACACCGCAAGTGCCGTTGGGCATATATTTCTTTGCAAGGTCATAATATTTATTTCCTTTAAGACCGGGGAAATTAACCCACGCAATCTTATCGTTTGCTTCAAGATATTCAGCAACCTTCTGAGCGTTTGCACAATGTCTTTCCATACGAAGTGCAAGTGTTTCAAGACCGAGATTAAGATAGAAAGCGTTCTGAGGTGAAGGAGTTGAACCGTAATCACGAAGAAGCTGAGCTACGATTTTTGTAACATAGCCTGCTTTTCCGAAATCCTTAGTGTATACAGCACCGTGATAACTTTCATCGGGAGTTGTAAGACCGGGAAATTTATCATTCTGCTCCCAATCAAAATTACCGCTGTCAATAACTGCACCGCCGATGGTTGATGCATGACCTTCCATATATTTTGTTGTTGAATGTGTAACAATATCTGCACCGAATTCAAAAGGTCTGCAGTTGATTGGTGTGGGGAAAGTATTATCAATAATAAGAGGTACACCGTGAGCGTGTGCAACTGATGCAAACTTTTCAATATCAAGTATATCAAGTGAGGGGTTTGCAATCGTTTCACCAAAAACAGCCTTTGTGTTAGGTCTGAATGCTGCATTAATCTCTTCAACAGATGCGTTGGGGTCAACAAATGTTACATCGATGCCGATTTTTCTCATAGTAACATTAAAAAGATTAAATGTACCGCCGTAAATTGTAGCCGCACTGATGAAATGATCACCTGCACCCATAATATTGATAAGAGCAAAGAAATTAGCAGCCTGACCTGATGATGTAAGAACACCTGCTACACCGCCCTCAAGAGCAGTAATTTTAGATGCAACCACATCACTTGTGGGGTTTGCAAGACGTGTATACATATAGCCCGGTTCAAGATCAAAAAGCTTAGCCATAGCTTCGCTTGTATCATATTTATATGTTGTGCTCTGATATATAGGAAGAACGCGGGGTTCTCCGTTTTTAGGCTGCCAGCCTGCCTGTACACATTTTGTATCTATTTTATAATCTGCCATTTTTATCGCTCCTTATTTATCAAGAAAGTATTTCATAAGCTCAACACCTGAATCGAAATAGATTCCTGTGCTTTTTGCGGTAGCTTCAGTAACAGTTTCAACCCCCTGTTTTTCACCGTTCTTATGGTAAATCATAAAAGGAACGGGATCTCTTGCGTGTGTCATTGTAACAATGGGCGTTGGATGGTCGGGAAGAATCATGATTTTATAATCATCATACTTTTCAAGAGCTTTAAGAACTACGGAAAGTACCTCTTTATCTATAATTTCAATGGCTCTTACTTTATTTTCGGGTTCGTGTCTGTGTCCGCATTCATCGGGTGCTTCTATATGGATATATACAAAATCCTGACCGTTTTCAAACTCTGCAACTGCAGTCTGAGCCTTACCTGCAAAGTTTGTATCAATATAACCCGTTGCGCCGTCAACCTCGGGTGTATTCATTTTTGCACATCCGCCGATACCTTTAAGAAGGTCAACAGCTGATATAACACTACCCTTAAGTCCGAATTTATCCTCAAATGATTCAAGAACTGGCTTTGTACCTTCACCCCATAACCAGATAGAGTTAGCGGGCTTTTTGCCCTCTGCAATTCTTTTGATATTTACAGGATGATTTTTAAGAAGCTCATAGCTTTCTTTCATCATGGCAATAAGCTCTTGTGCATTTTCTGATTTTGAAAGATATTCACCTACTACCCTGCCGGAAATATCGTGTGGCGGAGTCATATCACCTAAATCCGTTGTACCGCCGTGCCATACAAGACAATGACGGTAAGAAACACCGTTATAGAATTTATAAATATCACTACCGAAATGCTCTTCAACTGTTTTGATAATCTCTGCAGCTTCTTCGGACGAGATATCACCTGCAGAATAGTCAACCATTGTTTTATCTTCATAATTTTCTTCGTCAGAAAGTGTTACAACATTACATCTCATTGTAACATCGTCATCCAGAAGCTCAACACCTATACTTACAGCTTCAAGAGGTGATCTGCCTGTATAACACTTTTCTGCATCGTATCCGAGTGCGCTTAAATTAGCAACATCACTGCCGGGTTTTAATGAATCGGCAACTGTTTTAACAATACCGACCGTACCTTTTTTGCCTAACGAATCAAAATTAGGCTTTACCGCAACCTCCATCGGGGTTTTACCGCCAAGTTCGGGCACAGGATAGTCTGCCATACCGTCATAAAGAACAACTAAATACTTCAAATTATTTCATCTCCAAAAATAAATATCAAAAATTATAACATATATTAATTTTTTATTCAAGTTATTTTACCAATTATCAATACCTTTTCTCTGCATAGCACCGATAACCTTTTCTCTTAATTGAGGATATTCTCTGTTAAGGGACCGCACAAGTCGTTTTGTTGTTTCGCGTTCACTTGTTTTATCCATAGGACAGTTACTTTTAACAACGGGAAGATTACATTGATTAACAGCACCCGCAACAATTGCTTCACTTGCAAGAACCATAGGTCTTATAACATAAATATCCTTTCTTGACATATATGTAACAGGACAAAAACTGCCGATATTACCTCCGTTGAGCAAATTCATAAAAAAAGTTTCAACAGCATCGTCCATATGATGCCCGAGCGCAACTTTATTACAACCGTTTTCGATTGCAATATCATGAAGAATGCCTCTGCGCATTTTTGCACACAATGAACAGGGATTCTTCTCTTTTCTGATATTAAATATTATATCTGCAAGCTCGGTGCGCTTTATTACATAAGGCACATCAATGCTTCTGCAAAAATCTTTAAGAACGGTATAATCTCCGTCTTCATTATTAAAACGCATATCAGCCGTAACAGCAACCAATTCGTATTTTTTAGGATAAAAACGTCGCATTTCAGCCAAAGCAGCAAGCAAAGCAACAGAATCCTTACCGCCTGATAAACCAACGGCAATTTTATCACCGTTCTGAATCATATCGTACTGTTCCATCGCTGAGCGCATCCTGCTCATCAATTTTTGCATAATATCATCTCTTTCTGCCAATATTATATCTTAAATATAATAGTTTGTAAATATCAAATTATCGGCAAAATATACAATAGAATGTTTAACATTTTTCAATTTTTGTTAATTGACAACTTATTGTTTATATGGTATTATTTGTATAATAAATTTAATACCATTCATGAGGGAGTAGTTTGCGCTCAAAAGCGTTTCTAAGCCAACATCATAGCTTTCGGGCTTGGCTCTGAATTAAAAAACCAGACTCGTGTACAGTTAATATTTGCTGCTGTACATGGGTTTTCTTTTATGAATGGGTGAAAAACCTTTGAAAGGGGATAAATTGATGAATTTTTACAGAGAAGAAGTGAGCGACGTTCTCCGCGAAGTGAACAGCTCACAAAACGGTCTTACCACAGCCGAAGCGGAAAAACGCCTTGAAGCTAACGGTAAGAACAAACTAAAACAAGCTGAAAAGGATTCTCTTATCAAGAGATTTTTTGCTCAGCTGACAGACCCGATGATTATCATTCTTCTTGCAGCTGCTGCAATTTCTGCTGTACTTGCAATTTTTGAGAGTGAATTCCCGTCTGATGTTATCATTATTCTTACAGTTGTTCTCATCAACGCAGTTCTTGGTGTATATCAGGAAAGCAAAGCAGAAAAAGCCATTGAAGCACTGCAGGAAATGAGTGCCGCTACCACAAAGACTTTGCGCGACGGTAATGTTGTTGCCGTTAAGAGTGAAGACCTTGTAGTAGGTGATGTAATTGTACTTGAAGCCGGTGATGCCATCCCTGCAGACTGCCGAATCATCGAATGTGCAAGCATGAAAATTGAGGAAGCTGCACTTACAGGTGAATCTGTACCCGTTACAAAGATGCTTGAAGTAATCAACGGCAAAAAAGAAGATGCTGTACCTCTCGGCGACCGTAAAAACATGGCTTACATGGGCAGTACCCTTGTTTACGGACGCGGTAAAGCAGTTGTTGTTGCTACAGGTATGGACACAGAAATGGGTAAAATTGCCGATGCTATCGCAACTGCAGAAGAAGGCGAAACTCCCCTTCAGAAAAAACTTTCACAGCTCAGCAAAATCCTTACTTATCTTGTTATAGGTATTTGTGTATTCATTTTCGGATTCCAGATTGTTAAAAATATTGTTTCAGGCGAAGCAGTTGATTTTAACCTCGTTCTTGAATTCTTTATGGTTGCTGTATCACTTGCAGTTGCTGCTATCCCCGAAGGTCTTGCCGCTGTTGTTACAATCGTTCTTTCAATGGGCGTTACAACTATGTCCAAAAAGAACGCAATCATAAGAAAGCTCACAGCTGTTGAAACTCTCGGTTGTGCTCAGATTATCTGCTCCGACAAGACAGGTACTCTTACACAGAATGTTATGACAGTTGTAGATTCATTCTGTACCGATGAAAAGAATCTTGCAACAATGATGGCTCTTTGTACTGATGTTTCAGTAAACGGCGACGGCACTGTTACAGGTGAACCCACAGAAGCAGCTCTTGTTAACTTTGCACTTAAACTCGGTCTTAACAAAAATGACCTTATGGCAAAAATGCCCCGTATAGGTGAAGCTCCCTTTGATTCAGGCAGAAAGATGATGTCAACCGTTCATCAGACTGCAAACGGCATCGTTCAGTTTACAAAGGGTGGTCCCGATATCGTTGTAGGCAGATGTAAATATGCGGAAATTGACGGCAAAATCGTTCCCATGACCGACGAAATCAAAGCAAAAATCTCTGCTGAGAACAAGCGTATGGCTGACAAGGCGCTCCGTGTTCTTGCATGCGCTATGAAAAAATATCCCGAAGCACCCGAATCATTTGAGCCCTCATATCTTGAACAGGATATGGTATTTGTAGGTCTTACAGGTATGATTGACCCTGTTCGTCCCGAGGTTAAAGATGCTATTGATGAATGCCGCAGTGCAGGTATCACAGCAATTATGATTACTGGCGACCACAAGGATACTGCTGTTGCTATCGCAAAAGAACTCGGTATTCTTACAGACGAAAAGAACGCTATGACAGGTGCAGACCTTGAAAAGCTCACAGATGAAGAATTTGAAAAAATCGTTACAGATATATTTGTATATGCCCGTGTTCAGCCTGAGCACAAAACAAGAATCGTTAACGCATGGAAGAAAAAAGGCTATGTAACAGCTATGACAGGCGACGGTGTTAACGACGCTCCCTCAATAAAGAGTGCTGACATCGGTGTAGGTATGGGTATTACAGGTACTGACGTTACAAAGAACGTTGCAGATATGGTTCTTGCAGACGATAACTTTGCAACAATCGTTTCTGCTGTTGGTGAAGGCAGAAGAATTTACGACAACATCCGTAAAGCAATTCAGTTCCTTCTCGGTTCTAACCTTTCAGAAGTTCTGTCAATCTTCACAGCAACACTTTTAGGCTTCACAATTCTTGAAGCTCCTCACCTTCTTTGGATAAATCTTGTTACTGACTGTTTCCCCGCTCTTGCTCTCGGTATTGAAAAACCCGAAAGCGATATAATGAGAAGAAAACCCAGAAGCGCAAAAGCAGGCGTATTCTCTGGCGGTCTCGGTGTAGACGTACTTTATCAGGGTGCTCTTGTTACAATTCTTACACTTTGCGCATACTTCCTTGGTGTTAACTGGGGACTTCCTTTCTCCGAATGGATATTTACAAATATCAGCCTTGCAAACCCTGCAACACACGATATGGCACTCACAGGTACAACAATGGCATTCCTTACAATGTCAATGTGTGAAATCTTCCATTCACTCAATATGCGTTCACAGAGAGGCTCTGTTGTCAAGATGCTTTTCAAGGGCAGCGTAAATATTCCTCTCCTCGGCTCAATGGTTGCAGCTCTTGTTCTTACAACTGTTGTTATTGAAGTTCCTTTCCTTGCCAATGCATTTGACTTTGCACATCTTGACCTTGCACATTACGGTGTAGCTATGGCAATTGCATTCTGCATTATTCCCATTGTTGAAATTGTTAAAGCATTCCAGAGACTTGCAAGCAAGAAGAAATAATCAACAAACAAACTAAAAGATCAGCCGGCTTGAGTTTATCAAGCCGGCAATTTTTATTTAATTTTAACATCAGCATAAACAGGGAAATGATCAGAAACATATTTACTTTCAATGCCTGCAGTTACTACTTTATAAACCTCAGCATCAAACTTATCGTTTATCATTACATAATCAATAATATGCTTATCATGCTCTGAAGGAGCAAGGTCGTGAAATGTAAGATAATCCATTGTGTCTTCTGCCGAATACTTTGTATCAACGAGAATGCCGCTTTCAACAAAACGAGTGTAGGCTGATGTACCTTCTTTTATATTCAAATCAGCAGTAAAGACAACAGGCAAATCAGCATATTCTGAAATTCTGTCAAGAATCAGATCAACACTGTTAAGTCTTGCTTCTTCACCTTTGTGGTCAAAATGTGAGTTAAAATGTACATACTTTACACCGGTATCTTTATTTTCGAGAACTGCCCATGTGCAGATTCTTTTAAAACTTGCATCCCAGCCTTTTGACGGAGTTTCGGGTGTTTCTGAAAGCCAGAATGTACCTGAATCAACAAGGTTATACTTATCTTTAAGATAAAAAATTGCTGAATATTCACCGGAATTTTTACCGTTATTTCTGCCGCCGCCGACAAAGTCATATTTATCTTCAAGAGTTTTTGAAAGATATTTCATCCATGACGGTGTTGCTTCCTGCACTCCGAATGAATCAGCATTACTGTTGATTATTGTATCAGCAACGACTGTATGCCTTGCAAATGCGGGAACAGGTCCGAGATTAGTACAACGGACATTGAATGTCATTATTCTCAGCACATCATCAGCTTTTTCATCGAAATCCGCAATCTGTGCAGGTGGGTCAGTTTTGCTTATATTCAAATAAATTGAATCAAGACTTATCAAAAATACTGAAACCCCTGCAACGCAAAGAGCAACAACAGCCGCAACTATTGAAATAACAATCTTTTTAACTTTACTCATACCATTTACTCCTTTATCAGTTTACAAATTTTATATCTGCATAAAGCGGGAAATGGTCGGAAACATATTTACCTTTATGCCCTACAGTTACAACACGAAAAACTTCAGCATCAAATTTATTATTTATCAAAATATAGTCAATTTTGCTATCCTCATGCTCTTTTGGATTTCGGTCATGATATGTAAGGTAATCCATAGTATCCTCAGCATCATCTTTTGCATTGATAAAATATCCGTCAGCTTTCATATGAAGATAGTATTCACTTGTATCTGAAAAATTCATATCTGCTGTGAACACAACCGGAATATCGCCAAATGCTTTTGCTTTTTCAAGTATAAGGTTTGCACTGTTATATCTTACATCGTCATTTGCAAAGTCAAAATGGGCATTCATATGAACATAGCGTTCTCCTGTGATTTTGTTTTCAAGAATAACCCATGTACATATTCTGTAACAGTCTGCTCCCCAACCTATTGAAGGAACATCAGGAGTATCGGACAACCAAAATGTACCGCTGTCTATTGCATTATACTTATCCTTTAAATAAAAAATTGATGCATATTCACCTTGATTATCACCGTCATCTCTGCCTACACCTACATATGCGTATCCGTCAAGCGCGGTTTTAAGATAATCCATCCATTCCGGGGTTGCCTCTTGCAGACCTATTGAATCAGGAAATCCTTTTTTTATAACGGTTTTTACTGCTTCATGTCTGTCCTCAGCAGTAAGAACGCCCAAATCACCGTATCTGATATTAAATGACATTACTCGTATTGTATCATTTGGCATCACTTCATAGTCGGATTCGACAGCAGGTGAATTGAATGAATCGTGAATATAAGCAATACCATTTTTTATATTGCTGAAAAATACAATTACAAGTACAGCTATAACCAAAACAGCTGTAACGATAGAAATAATGATTTTTTTAACTTTATCTGACATAAAAATGCCCCCTTTTTCAATATAATACATTATGCACAGCAAATATTCAATATTTATTTTCCAATCAGTTCATTATAAATATTGATTTTTTGATTTCTTTATGTTAAAATTTAGGACTGTATTATGAGATTTTGAGAGGTTAAAGTATGGCTGATTTAAGAAATGAAATCAACAGACGCAGAACATTTGCTATAATTTCACACCCTGACGCAGGTAAAACAACTCTTACCGAAAAATTCCTTCTTTACGGCGGAGCTATTCAGTCCGCAGGTTCGGTTAAAGGTAAAGCAAGCGACAAACACGCTGTTTCTGACTGGATGGATATTGAAAAGCAGAGAGGTATTTCAATCACATCTTCCGTGCTGCAGTTTGAGTATGACGGATTTTGCATAAACATTCTTGATACTCCCGGACATCAGGATTTCTCTGAGGACACATACCGTACTCTTATGGCTGCTGACAGCGCAGTTATGGTTATTGACGCCGCAAAGGGTATTGAGCCGCAGACAAGAAAGCTTTTCAAAGTATGTGCCATGAGAAATATACCTATATTCACATTCATTAACAAGATGGACCGTGAAGCAAGAGATCCCTATGAACTCCTTGACGAGCTTGAAACTGAATTCGGCATCGGCACATACGCTATGAACTGGCCTATCAGCTGCGGCAGTAATTTCAGAGGCGTTTATGACCGCGAAAAACAGCATATTTTGGCTTTTAATGAATTTCACGCAGGCAGAAGAAGAATTGAAGGTATCGAATGTCAGATAACAGATACAGAAAAGCTTGATGAACTTATCGGTGCAGATTTAAGAACAACTCTTGTTGATAATATTGAACTGCTTGACATTGCAAGTAATGATTTTGATATTGAAAAGGTCAGAAACGGTAAGCTTACACCTGTTTTCTTCGGTTCTGCACTTAACAATTTCGGTGTTGAGCCTTTCTTGCAGAGCTTTTTACAGCTTACATCTGCTCCCCTTTCACATAAAACAGCTGAATGTGTTGTCGATCCTTTTGACGAGCATTTTTCAGCATTCGTATTTAAAATTCAGGCTAATATGAACAAGGCTCACCGCGACAGAATTGCATTTATGCGTATCTGTTCTGGTAAATTTGAGCGCAACTGCGAATATCTGCACGTTCAGGAAAACAAAATGATAAAGCTCTCGCAGCCTCAGCAAATGATGGCACAGGAGCGAGAAATTATTGATGAAGCTTACGCAGGCGATATTATTGGTGTATTCGACCCCGGTATTTTCTCTATCGGTGATACAATCTGCGATAAAAACATGAAGGTTAAATACAAGGGTATTATGACATTTGCTCCCGAGCATTTTGCTGAGGTTGAACAGATTGATTCAATGAAGCGTAAGCAATTTGCAAAAGGTATGAGCCAGATTGCTCAGGAAGGTGCAATACAGATTTTCTTCTTACCCGAAACAGGTATGGAGAGAGTTATTGTAGGTGTTGTAGGTATGCTTCAGTATGAAGTTCTTGAACACAGAATGGAATCTGAATACGGTGTTAAATTCCGCAGACGAAACCTAAATTATCAGGTTATTAAAAGAATCGTATCATCCCCTGTTGACCCCAAGGACCTTGACCTTACCAATTCTATATGGGTACAGGATGTAAGAGGCAGAGATTTGTTGATTTTTGCAGGTCAATGGTGTGTTGACTGGGCATTATCACACAACAAAGGCCTTGAACTCGATGATTTTGAAGACCTTGAGGTACTTGAATAATATAAAAATCAACGACACTCTTCTGAGTGTCGTCTTTTTTGTGTTATCCGTTACATTTAAGAATATTTTTTATTATGCATGCTGCACTTGTTAATATTAACGCAAATGAACCGATCAGCAATCCTACAAGTATTGAAGCAATAAGACTTGCAGCAGCAATATCTATCGTAAGAAGTATAACTGAAAACAATACTGTTGCCAATATTCCGGCAAGAAATAGTGATACAGCCGTACACAGACACTCTTTTGCTTCTGTTCTATTAATTTCAGCAGCAACAAGCAAACCTACAGCAAGAAAACCTATCGATACGCCGAAAAGAACCCATAAAAATGCAGGTGTAACAGCAATCATAGATGAAAAATTAAGAAAAACTGCTATTATACCAAGTATCAGACTTGCCGCTATCGAAAACAAAGTGCATTCACATTTATTTTTACATTCACATACTGTCATAAATATCACCTCCATTACATTATACTCAAAACAATCGGGACAAGTGATAATATTTACTAACTATTATCAAACATTTAATTATTGACACATTAAACAATAAATGTTAGAATTTGTATATTAGGAGGGATGATATGAACAAAATTGAAGACAAAAATCAAGATATTATTTATGAAAATAAAGACCTTGAGAATTTTGTTTATGAAGACAGACGTTACGTAGGCAACAAGGAGACCTTTGCTTACCTTCTTAATGACATATCAAATGTTTTTAATATCAACGGCTACAAAGACAGATTTATCTGGGACGTTTTAAAAATTGACTTTAAAATTAATGCTGTAGTTAATATATTCACAGGCGCATGGGATATTATAAACGACCCGATTATAGGTACGCTTGTTGACAGAACAAGAACGCGCTGGGGAAAATTCAGACCATATATGCTGTTTTTCCAGATTCCGTTAACACTTATCGGTACTCTTTATTGGTTTATGCCCTACATATTCCCCGCATCTGCAGGTGATTACATACCTAAGCTTATTTTTTACTTTGCATTCAATGTCATAACAGAAACTGCAGGTACATTTACGAGTATTGCTAAAACAGGATATATGACAACCATAACACCACACCCGAATGACCGAGCGCGACTTATTACAATGGCGGAGCTTCTTACGGGCTATATGGGTGAAGACCTTCCCGGTATAATTATGGGATTACTCATAGACCTTATCAACAACGGTGTACTTCCTATTAAATTAAGAACAGCATTCCTGGGAATGGGTCTTTTTACAAATATAGCATCATGTTTGTTCACGTTCTATTTCTTTATTGTTTCAAAAGAACGTGTACCGCAAACCATTGAAAAACCCGATTTAAAACAAGGCTTTAAAGCAATTTTCAACAACTACCCCATTCTTCTTATCACCCTTTCAAATTTCCTTGGCGGATTCAGTATAAGCACAAGCACAACAAACTACTTTATTGATGTTCACGGTTCCGCCACACTGCTTACAATACTTAATTTACCCTCAAGTATGATAGGCAGTATCAGTTATGCATTTGTTAACCCGATGCGTGAAAGATTTTCATCTAAAGCCCTATGGGTAGGCGAAGATCTGTATACCCGATTCTGGTGGCTTTTACTTTTCGCTGTCGGTTCAATCAACGGTAATTACAAACGAAAACTGCTTATGTGTGTTGCATTCGGTATACAGGCATTCTTTGACAAATGGGCATTCGGTACAAGAAAAGTTGTAAATGCCGAGCTTTACAATGAATCTATGGACTACTGTGAATGGAAAAACGGATACAGAATGGAAGCAACTATCGGTGTTGCTAAAGATCTGCTTCAGAAAATACAGTCTATTCTGCGTACATCAATACAAAGCATTATGCTTGACAGTATCGGATATGTACAGGGTAAAACAATAGGCACTCAGTCCGATTCAACAAAATGGTGGCTCTTTGCTATGTGTACAGGTATTCCACAGATAACAGGCATTCTTGCAGTTATTCCTAAATTCCTTTATCCCCTTTCAAAGGAAAAAAGAGAGCAAATGTACAATGAACTGTTGGAAAGACGCCATTTAAAATATGCTCAATTCAGTGAAAATGATTAATTAGTAAACATTGTTTGATTAAAATAATACAAAACAGCTAACAATAAGAATATCCTCTGTGTACATATCTTGTATACGGAGGATTTTTTTATGATGTGGGGAAAAGTAGAAATTACAGGTATTAATACATCAGAATTAAAAGTTTTAAAAGAACATGAAAAAACAGAACTGTTAAAACTGACACGCAATGGTGATATGGATGCACGTGAACAGCTTATAGAAGGTAATTTAAGGCTTGTTTTATCAGTTATACAGCGTTTTACCAACAGAGGAGAGAATCCCGATGATTTGTTTCAGGTCGGTTGCATAGGACTTATTAAAGCTATTGATAATTTTGACATTAATATGAATGTTCGTTTTTCAACCTATGCAGTACCGATGATCATTGGTGAAATAAGACGATATTTAAGAGATAATAACAGTATTCGAGTAAGCCGTTCAATGCGTGATACAGCATATCATGCAATGCAAATAAGAGAAGAAATACAAACACAATTCAACCGCGACGCTACTATTGAAGAAATTGCCGAACGGTTAGATATGCCTGTTTCTCAGGTTGTTATAGCACTTGAAGCAATAGTCGAGCCTATTTCATTATATGAACCTGTATATTCAGACGGCGGCGACACAATATATGTTATGGATCAGGTATGCGATTCAGAAACAGATTCAGATTGGCTTGATGAAATTATGATTCTTGAAGCTATTAACAATTTAAGTTTAAGAGAAAAAAAGATTCTTAACATGAGATTCATTCAAGGAAAAACTCAAATGGAAGTTGCAGAAGAAGTTGGTATATCACAGGCGCAGGTTTCAAGACTTGAAAAAGGCGCAATAAAAAAAATTAAAGACCATTAAAAAAACGCTCCGCAAAGGAGCGTTAAATTAATTTACAGCAAATCTGCTATATCAAGAACAAGTCTTTCTGTCTTTTCCCAACCGATACAGGGGTCAGTAATAGATTTACCGTAAACACCTTCACCAATTTTCTGAGTACCGTCTTCAATGTAACTTTCAATCATAAGACCTTTAACAAGGCGAGAAATATGTTCATTATGTCGCATTGAATGAAGAATCTCTTTTGCAATTCTTATCTGTTCAAGATATTTTTTGCCTGAGTTCGAATGATTTGTATCAATAATTGCCGCCATATTATCAAGACCTTTTTCCTGATACATATCGTACAGACGGTTAATATCTTCGTAATGATAATTGGGAATTGATCTGCCGAATTCGTCAACATATCCTCTAAGAATAGCGTGAGCAAGCGGATTACCGCTTGTGGTAACATCCCATCCTCTGAAAATAAAATTATGCGAATGTTGAGCAGCTGTAATTGAGTTAAGCATAACGGAAAGATCGCCGCCAGTGGGGTTTTTCATACCAACGGGAACATCAATACCGCTTGCTGTAAGTCTGTGCTGCTGATTTTCTACGCTTCTTGCACCTATTGCAACATAAGAAATAATATCGGAAAGATATCTGTAATTTTCAGGATAGAGCATTTCATCAGCACATACAAGCCCTGATTCCTCAACAGCTCTTGTGTGAAGCCTTCTGATTGCAAGAATACCCTCATAAAGATCAGAATCCTTCTCCGGATCAGGCTGGTGTACAAGCCCTTTATAGCCATCACCCGTTGTTCTGGGCTTATTGGTGTAAATTCTCGGAATTATAAAAACTTTATCCTTTACTTTTTCCTGCAAGGTTGAAAGTCGTGTTACATAATCAAGAACAGAATCCTCATGGTCTGCCGAACAAGGGCCTATTATAAGAATAAATCGGTTGTCTTTGCCTGTAAATATATCTTTAATTACCGCATCTCTTGTAGCTTTAACTGATATAATTTCTTTTGTAATAGGATATTGCTCCTTTACATCCTTAGGTATAGGCAGTTTGCGTTTAAAATCCATACCCATAAAAATTCACTCCTTTTCTTCACTGCTTTAAAGTGATAAAAGAATAATAACACTTCAAAACTAATTTGTCAATAAAAAATTACAAATTTTTTAAAAATTTATAAAGTGAATCCACAATTTTAACAGCTTTGATACCTGAGATGCCATCAACCTCAAAATGCGAATTATTTATTATACAATCATAAAAATCCGCAATCAGTCTGCTGTGGCTGTTTCCCCAATACCCCTTATCTCCTTTCGCATGCTCAAAGGTAACTGTTCTCTTTTCTTCACCCTTTTTAATAATTGCAAGGTCATCATACATAACAATCTTACCCTTTTCGCAAAGAATCTCAATAAAAACAGGAGAGTTGGCACTATAACAAAGCGTTGCATAAAAAAGAGCCTGCACGCCGCTTTCAAAGGTAATAAGTGCATCTGCTGTATCCTCTGTTTCAACCTTTCCTGCAAGACGCTTTTGTGAAATACTGCTCTTAATATCAGACATATCAGAATCAATAAGCCATTGAAGCAAATCGAGAGTATGGATTGACTGATTGATTACAACACCGCCGCCCTCTTTTTCAAGAGTACCGTGCCAATCGTCAGAATAATATTCTTCATCTCTGTCCCATGTTACAAAACCTTTTGCACCTGTTACAGCTCCCATTTCACCGCTTAAAAGCAGATTTTTTATATAAACAGACGCATCATTATATCTGTTCTGGAAACAAGTACCCAAATAAACATTATTTTTTTCAGCTACTTCACACATTCTTACAGCATCATCATAAAAAATAGCGAGAGGCTTTTCACAAAGAACATGAATGCCCTTATTCATAGCTTTGATTGCCATTTCAGCGTGCAGATAATGAGGTGTGCATATATGAAGCACGTCAAATTGCATATTATCAAGCATTTCGTCAAAATTATAAAACGCTTTAACATTATATTCTGTTGCTTTTTTGTCGGCTTTTTCGGGTACTATATCACAAACCGCAACAAGCTCGCTTTCTTCGTTTTCTGATATCGTTTCAAGGTGTTTTGAACTGATATTTCCGCATCCAACAACCGCTGATTTTAATTTATCCATGGCTATCACTTCTTTCTATGACATTATATATCAAGCATTCAATTTTTGCAAGATTTTTTAATATTTTTTAAAAGTCGTCAAACACTAAAACAGGTGATTTTATGGACATAATTCGTGTTATTTTAATGAGTCTGTTTTCGTTAATAGCATTGTTTATTCTTACAAAAATAATGGGCAACAAGCAGCTTTCACAGATGACAACGTTTGATTATATAACAGGTATAACAATAGGCTCGATTGCTGCAGAAATGGCAATTGAGCTTGAATTTGAATTTCACAAACCGCTCATTGCCATGATAACATACGGACTGGTTGCTGTTTTACTGTCAATCATTTCAAACAAATCACTTAAATTCAGGAGATTTATTGACGGTACAAGTCTTATTCTGTATGATAACGGAACATTATATAAGAAGAATTTTAAAAAATCAAATTTAAATCTGAGTGAATTTCTTATGGAATGCAGAATTAACGGATATCCGAATATTGCTGATATTCAGACTGTTATATTAGAGCCAAACGGAAAAATATCAATCTTACCGAAATCAGAAGCAAGACCTGTAACAAACAGAGATATGAATATATCGCAGCAAGAAGAAAAGATGCCTGTTACAGTAATACTTGACGGTGTAATTCTTAAAGAGAATTTAAAATTTACAGGAAATAATGATACATGGCTTAAAAAACAGCTTGAAAAGCAGAACATAAAAAAAGTAAAAGATGTATTCTATGCTTCATGCGATAACAACAATAATTTAAGCGTTTACACTTGTGTTAAAGAAAATCCCGACAGAGATATATTTCAGTAAAAATATAAATAAAACTCACAGCGATGAACTGTGAGTTTTTATCATACAAATTAAATTTCTGAAAGTTTTACAGGACAAATTAATTTCGGCGTTTTATACACCCTTATCATTTGTTATATCACCGTTACCGCTGATAGGTACAACTTCACCAAGATAAGTCGGTTCGGGATTAAATCTTACATAGAGAAAATCTTTGTTTCTTGCAAGAAATTCTCTTACAGTGTTATATATATTTGTATCCGTAGCATAAGGGCGAAGCTGACTGTCAACTCCGTATGCATCAAGGCCTAAATACCTTGCAATATAAATTGCTCTGTAAAGATGATATTTCTGCGAAATGACTATAATTTTCTTTACACAAAAAATATCTCTTGCTCTGTACATAGATTCATAAGTAGAAAAGCCTGCGTGATCCATAAAAATGTCTTCTGACAGCACACCGTTTTCTATTGCGTAAGCTTTCATAGCATTTACTTCATCGTATTCTTCCCTACCGTGATCACCGCTCATAAGAATTTTTGGCGATGCACCGTTTTCATAAAGGGTTATGCCTGTTTTTACTCTATCTTCCAGCATATGGCTTAATGTATCACCGTTAACACCTGCACCGAGTACGAGTATACAGTCCACATCCTCAAGTTTTGATGCATCATCGACCGACAAAATATATTCCTCACTTGATGATTTAACATAACTATTGACACATAGAGCATAAATGCCGCAAATCAAACACAATCCAAAAATTACGCAAATACAAATAATCATAATTTTTTTAATTTTATTATTGATAGTTTTCATAATTTCCTCTTACATTTATTTCCTCACTAAAAAACACAATTATACTCAATCCGGATATGTAACCTGTCTGCCTGTAACAATGTGAGTAAAACCGCGGCAGATTTTTTCAAATATTTTTCTGCCGATTCCTTTGTATTTAATCAATTTTGCAGTACTGTAACCGAACTCATCACCTGATGCTTTTACAGATGCAATATCTTCATAGGTAAACATATCATACCAATGCTCAACGCGTGATGTATATTCGGATGTATTATTTTCATCTATTTCAAGTATTCTGTAGCCATATTGTGATGAAAATCTGTCCCCGTTATAGCGACAGCTGATTGTATTTACAATATCAATCCCCTTATGCTGTACACCGAAAGCATTAGTATGGTCATGACCTGTAAAAATACCGAGAACATCACCTTTTTCCACCATAGCATCAAACTGACCGTGATTATAATATCCGCAGCAGGGTGTTTCATTGAAGGTACCGTAATTTTTCACCTTAGGGTCAAATGTATAATAATCATTTTTATTGTACATATGTGCAAATGAAAAAAGCTTATGCCCTTTTACCTTTTTGAGCGCATCATAAACATCGGGAACAATAGTATGCTGAAAAGCCATTGAATAAACAATTTTTCCGCCGTTTGATGCTTTAATTTTATCGGATTTTGTTCTGTACCATTCAACAATAGCAGCGTCAACGTTGGCATAATGGCCTTCATCATCATATGAACCGGAATCAAATATCCACAGATTAAATTTCATTTCATCTGAGTCATGAGCAAGTACAGGAACATTATATGTACCGCAACCGGGTAAAATATCGCCGTCATCAACAGAATGTGAGCAAGAAAAAGTGTTATAATATGCCATAAGTTCTTCTCTTGTCATACCTGCTTCATTTTCAGAGTCATGATTACCGAAGGTTACTGCAACGGGGATATTTCTGTCCTCAAAAACAGACATAAGTCTGTCAATATATCCCTTTGTTACTTCAAATTCACCGTAATTACCAACATTATCACCTGTAATAACTACAATATCGGGCTTTTCTTTATCACAGGCTCTTGCAATAAGCCATAACGATGCATCGATATTATCCGAATCAAGATGAGTATCTGTAATATGCATAAGTTTAAGCTTTCCGTCTGCATTAAATCTGATTGACTTAGCAGTTGTACCGTCATCAAAAACTTTTATATCTGAATGTATTGCCATATAAATCACCAAAAAATTATTAATTTAAATTTTTACTAAATGTTAATTTATTCATATATTTCAGATTCAGTTTTGAATCTTATTTTCATGTTTAGCCGAGGAATTAAATATATGAATAATTCCCTCATCATTAAGAAGCTTAACTATAATTACGATAAAAGGCAGAATAAAGATACCTATTGCACCAAAAACCTTAATACCGATATACATAGCCATAATTGTAACAACGGGAGAAATACCCACCTGTCCTGCAACAAGTTTTGGCTCCATAAACTGACGAATAACAGATACCACCGCATAAATTACCAGAATACCAATACCCATTCCGATTTTTCCTGATATAAAACTGATAATGCTCCACGGAACAAGAACCGTACCGGTACCGAGTACAGGGACAATATCGATAAGGGCTATCAAAAAGCTTATAAGTAAAATATGTGAAGCATCAGTTAAACCTATAAATTTAAGAATCGATAAACCGATAAACAATTCGGCAGTTGTAATGCAGATAATGATAGTATATGCTTTAATCATCTTACCGATAGAGCTTATGAGTATCTGCTTTGCTCTTTTAGCTTTTTCCATATCATTAAACTGTCTTAATACAAATTCTTTTATATCGTCAAATGTAGCGGTCATAAAACAGGTTGCAACAATTGATATTAAAAGACCTGCAAGAAAAGACGGTACAGTAGTAATAACACTGCTTAACGGCGAAATAATTTTAGAAATATTATCAGTTATGGCTGTAACGATTTCACCGCTTAAGAAGTAATCTCTTATCGTATCAATACCGCTTGTTACATAATCGTTTACGACAGGCGGAAGCTGCTTTGCTATATCAAAAGAAAGGTATGCGTTTTTTATAACGTCAAAAACATCAGCAAAGCTTGTACATCTGTCTGTAAAATAACTTACAAAATCCATAACACTTGTAACAAGCTTAGCGCCGCCAAGTGCAACAATACCCAAAATCACACCGAAAACAAGCAAGGACAACAGCGCACTGATAAGTCCTTTTGGTGATTTTTTATTTTTTGTTAATAACTTTAGCGGCTTTTGCAAAAGTGCAGCAACACAAAGTGCAAAGATAAAAGGAAATATCATCCAAAATGCATATTTCATAAAAAGCACAAATGCTGCAACAAATATAAGAAAATATAAAACATTAACTATAAAAGTCCAACGCTTTTGGGTTTTATCCATATTTTCACCTTCAAAAATTTGGTTATTATATTTATTTATTATACATCACAATATTAAGAAAAAACAAGTAAATTATTAAAATTTAGGAAAAAAATTCAAACCGCAAAACTGCGGCTTGAATCTTATACAAATTACTTTCTTTTTTCCATTGAAATATAATCGCGTCTGTCCTGCACGTTCATATATGCAGGACGGATTATTTTACCTGAGTTGATAATTTCTTCAAGACGGTGAGCGCTCCAGCCTGCAATTCTTGCATCGGCAAAAATCGGGGTATAAAGTTCTTCGGGAATGCCCAGCATATCATAAACAAAGCCCGAATAGAAATCCACATTTGCACTTACACCCTTGTACATTTTGCGTTTCTGCGCAATCACATCGGGGGCAAGGCGTTCAATATTTGCATAAAGATTATATTCATTTTCAAGGCCTTTTTCACCAGCAAGTTTTTCAACAAAACCTTTGAAAACCTCTGCTCTGGGGTCGGAAAGCGAATAAACCGCATGACCGATACCGTATATAAGACCGCTGTTATCAAAAGCTTCTTTATTGAGGATTTTCATAAGATACGCCTTGATTTCTTCCTCGTCATTCCAGTCATGTACATTTTCTTTTATATCCATAAGCATATGACGGACTTTTATGTTTGCTCCGCCATGACGAGGACCTTTGAGCGAGCCGAGGGCAGCAGCGATTGCTGAATAAGTATCAGTACCTGATGATGTAACAACATGAGTTGTGAATGATGAATTGTTACCGCCGCCGTGTTCTGCGTGAAGAACAAGAGCCATATCAAGCAACTGTGCTTCAAGAGCAGTGAATTTTCCGTCAAGACGGAGCATATAAAGAATATTCTCTGCTATTGAATATTCGGGTTTGGGTTCGTGAATAAAAAAGCTTTCGTTCCCTTTTACATAGTAATTATATGCCTGATATCCGTAAACAGAAAGCATCGGAAAAAGAGAAATAAGTCTTATACATTGTCTTAAAACATTGTCTATACTTGTATCATCGGGCTTTTCATCGTAGGAATACAGTGCGAGCACGCTTCTTGCAAGAGAGTTCATAATATCACCGGACGGTGCTTTCATAATGAAATCCCTTACAAAAGATACAGGCAATTCTCTGTAATTTATAAGTACATTTTTGAATTCATCAAGTTCTGCTTCATTAGGTAATCTACCGAAAAGCAAAATGTATACTGTTTCTTCAAAGCAATATCTGCCTCTTTTTGAAAAGTCAGCAATAATATCTTTTATATTGTAGCCTCTGTAAAAAAGCATACCTTCACAAGGAACATCAACACCGTCAACATTCTTTTTGGACTGAATCTCGCTTATCTCGGTAAGTCCTGTAAGAACACCCTTACCGTTAAGGTCTCTTAAACCTCTGTTGACCATAAATTTTGTGTAAAGCTCCGGATCTATGGCTCCGTCTTCCCTGCAAAGCCTTGCATATCTTTCAAGCTCCGGTGCATTACCCAAGTAAAATCGCTTAATCATTTTATCTCTCCTTTATCATTTTATTTAAAGTTTATTAAATATTAAACAGTTTGCGTGCGTTATCTGCAGTAACAGACAAAATATGTTCTGCGGTACAATTCCTTATTTCTGCAATCTTTTCCGCAACATAAATAATATATGAAGAATCATTTCTCTTTCCGCGTTTAGGTACAGGTGCCATATAAGGGCAATCGGTTTCAACAAGAAGCCTGTCTTCGGGCACATACCCTGCAACCTCAACTGGCTTTACAGCATTTTTAAATGTTACGGCACCGCCTAAGCCTATATACATACCTAAATTAAGTATTTCACGAGCAGTTTCTACACTGCCCGAAAAACAATGCAACACTCCCTTAGGTCGGTATTTTTTCAAAAGTGCAAGAGTGTCTGCATGGGCTTCCCTGTCGTGAACAATTACGGGAATATCACATTTTACAGCAATTTCAAGCTGACGTTCAAACACATCAAGCTGAATATCTTTAGGCACAAAATCGTAATGATAATCAAGACCTATTTCACCCAATGCAACACATCTCGGATGAGAAAGCATTGATTCAATTTTATATAAATCGCCGTCTTTTACATCGTTTGCCGCTTCCGGATGAAAACCGCAAGCCGCGTAAATATAGGGATATTTTTCAGCGTATGCAATAGAATCCAATGAAGATTGAATATCTGTTCCGCAATTTATAATACCGACAATGCCCGCTTCGGGTAAAGAAGCGAGCAAAGAATCACGGTCGATATCAAACTGCTCATCATTGTAATGGGCGTGTGAATCGAAAACAGTATACATTATCTTATCTTAGCTCCTGCGGGAAGGTCATCAACAAAAATAACCTTAACATCGTTTTCTGCACAGTCAGCCGCAAGAATCATTCCGCAGCTTTCAACTCCGCACAGTACAGCAGGTTTAAGATTTGACACAACAATGACTTTTCTGCCGATAAGGTCTTCGGGCTTATACCAAAGAGCAATACCTGATGCAACAGTTCTGGGTTTGTCTGTGCCGTCATTAAGTGTGAGCTGTAATAATTTTTTTGCACGCTTTACAGGTACGCAATCGGTAATTTCAGCAACTCTTAAGTCAACCTTTGCAAAATCGTCAATACCGATTTTTGCGACACCTTCAATTTCAGCCGCATTTTTGGCATTCTGTGCCTTTGCAGCCATTTCAGCCTGTATTTCGGCTGTTATTTTTTCAACATCAATTCTTGCAAAAAGAGGTGTAGCTGAACCAACCTTTGAACCAACGGAAATTGCACCAAAGGTTTTGATACTTTCATAAGTATCAATATCACAATTAATCTGTGCAAGAATTTCCTTTGATGTTTCGGGCATAAAGGGAGAAAGCTCTACTGCTATAATTCTTATGCTCTCAACGAGGTTATAAAGAACTGTTGCAAGACGGTTTTTCTTTTCTTCATCCTTTGCAAGAGCCCAGGGAGCTGTTTCGTCAATATACTTATTGCTTCTTTTTGCAATAGTAAGAACCGCATCAACAGCATCGCATATTCTGAAATCGTCAAATGCCTTTTCTACCTTGGGAAGAGCCGCAAGAATGTCTGCCTTAAAGCCTTCGTCAAGTTCTTCTGCTTCTGTGTTACAAATAAGCTCGCCGTCAAAATATTTATTCACCATAGCAACCGTACGATTTACAAGATTACCGATAGTATTTGCAAGGTCGGAATTATAACGTTCAATCATTGTATCGTAAGAGATAGAGCCGTCCTGTGCGTGGGGCATTTCCGAAAGAAGATAATATCTTACCGCATCAACGCCGAAACGTTTTACAAGCTCGTCAGCATAGATAACATTACCCTTAGACTTACTCATTTTATCTTCACCGAAAAGAAGCCAGGGATGACCGTAAACCTGTTCGGGAAGAGACTCACCGAGAGCCATAAGCATAATGGGCCAATAAATAGTATGGAAACGGATAATATCCTTACCGATAATATGCACATTTGCAGGCCAATACTTTTTGTAAAGGTCTGATGAGCCGTCGGGGTCGTAGCCGAGAGCTGTAATATAGTTTGAAAGTGCATCTATCCAAACATAGATAACGTGTTTATCATCGAATGTAACGGGAACGCCCCATTTGAATGATGTTCTTGATACACACAAATCCTGAAGTCCGGGCTTGATGAAGTTATTAAGCATCTCTTTTTTACGGCTTTCGGGATAAATAAAGTTGGGATGATTTTCAATATGATCTTCAAGCTGTTTCTGATACTTTGAGAGCTTAAGGAAATATGCTTCTTCCTTTGCAGGCTTTACTTCCCTGCCGCAATCGGGACATTTGCCGTCTACAAGCTGAGATTCTGTCCAGAAAGATTCACAGGGGGTACAGTAAAGTCCTTCATATTCACTCTTGTAAATATCACCCTGTTCATAGAGCTTTTTAAATATCTTCTGAACAGTTTTTTCGTGATAGTTGTCAGTAGTTCTGATAAATTTATCGTAAGTGGTATTAAGCATATCGCAGATTTCTCTGATTTCACCTGCAACTTTATCTACGTACTCCTTGGGTGTTACGCCTGCATTCTTTGCGTACTCCTCAATTTTCTGACCGTGTTCATCAGTACCTGTAAGAAAAAACACGTCATAGTCCTGTAATCTTCTGAAGCGAGCAATAGCATCGGTAAGAACAATTTCATAGGAGTTGCCGATATGAGGTTTTTTTGATGTATATGCAATAGCTGTGGTTATATAATACTTTTGTTTTTCCATTTTTAGTGCCTCCGTAAAGTTATACATTATAATTATACACTATTTTTTATTTATTGCAAGTAAATTTTTCTTTTGTGTATTGAAATTAAAAAAAATAATGGTATAATTAACCTGAATTATACCATTAAAGGAGATTTCAGGTATGAAAAAATTATTCAAAAAGTTAGTTTGTATCATTTTATCAACTATAATGATGCTCTCTGCTCTTACAGCAGTTGCTTTTGCTGCTGAAGAAGAAAAACTCCCCGTAATTTTTGTTGACGGCATTATGTCATCCGACATTGTCTATGCAGAAACAGGCGAAAATGCATTTGTTCCTTCAACAGATGATATCGTCAATGCTGTTAAAGACCTTGTTTTACCTCTCGGCAAATCTATTAGCAAGGGTGATTATTCCGAATTGGGTGCACCGCTCAGCGAGGCTCTTGTTAAAATTTTTGACGGTATTGCCTGCGACGAGAACGGCATGCCCGTTCACAACACAGTTTCAAACTATACAATTCCCGATGCTGAATCTATACTTTCGGGCAAAATTGCCATTGAATGTAAAAACCTCGGTTTTGATGCGGAAGAAGTAGTACATTTCAGCTATGACTGGCGTCTTGATATGCAGACTATTGCAACTCAGCTTCATGATTGCATTGAAGCTGTACTTGATGCAACCGGTGCTGAAAAAGTTAATCTTGTAGGTTTCAGTATGGGTACTTGCGTTGTTACTACATATCTTCACGACTACAACTATGAATATGTAAACAGCGTTGTTATGCTTTCCGGCGGATTTAACGGTGTATCAACCTGCGGCGAACCTTTCAGCGGTCAGATTAAGTTTGACGAGACAGGTCTTGTAACATATCTTATGACGATGCTCGGCAACGATGCATCTGCAACACTTGTAAACATTCTTTTTGATTCTCTTTCCAAAGCAGGTGTTCTCGGTAACATTCTCAAAATTGCTGAAGACCTTAACAATGCAATTCTTGATGATGTATTTGAACTTGGTCTTAAAACAACATTCGCAAGAATGGCAGGTATCTGGGCGCTTATCGGTCAGAATGAATACGACAAAGCCAAAGAGCTTCTTATCGGCGATAATGTAAGTGATGAATTTATTGCAAAGATTGACTACTATCACAACGAAATTCAGGCTAATAACAAAGAAATTCTCGACGGTGTTATTGCAAACGGCGGCAATCTTGCTATTATTGCAAAATACGGAAGCACAATTCCTCCTGTATGTGTAAGCCAGATGAATATAGGCGACAGCGTTATTGACACAGTTAACACATCTTTCGGTGCAACCTGCGCTACTGCCGATACATCTCTCGGTCAGGCTTATGTACAGGCCGTTGACTGCGGACACAATCACATTTCAGCAGACATTATGATTGATGCTTCAACTTGTGCATATCCCGAATACACCTGGTTTATCAAGGACCTTATGCATTCTGACCACACAGATGCACAGTGGGAGCTTGTAAGATTCATTTTCGCATCGGAAGCACAACCTACAGTATGGGATAATGCTGACTATTCACAGTTCCTTATAAACATTGATGATGAACTCGTACCTCTTACAGAAGATAACGATTCCGGCAACTACGGTGAAAAAGAAGGCTTCTTTGAAAAAATCATCAGTTTTATCAAGAATCTTTTCAGCACATTCCTTAAATTACTGGGAATTGCATAAGGAGGTCATAATATGAGCAACATTAAATGCGGTATTCAGCTTTACACTTTAAGAGATTATTGCACAACCATTGAAGATATTGAATCAACTCTTAAAGAGCTTTACGAGCACGGCGTAAGAGATATTCAGATATCCGGAATCGGCAAAGTAGATTGGAATGAGCTTGCTGAAATCGTTAAGAAATATGAAATGACTGTATGTGTTACACACACATCATTTGAAAGAATGATAAAAGAAACCGATGCAGTTATTGATGAACACCTTAAACTCGGTTGCGATTGTCTCGGAATTGGTGCTATGCCCGGTGAATACGAAAGAACTCAAGAAGGTATTGACAAGTTTATTGCAGACCTCATTCCTGTTGCAAAGCGTATGAGAGAACGAGGCGTGCATCTTGCATATCATAATCACGATTTTGATTTAAAGCTTTACGGCGGTAAATCAATTCTTGACAGAATGCTTGAGCTTGATGCAGACCTTCTTTGGTTTGTTCCCGATGTTGCGTGGATGCAGATTGCAGGCGAAAACCCTGCCGAATATCTTAAAAAGATGCAAGACAGAGTTAAAGTTCTTCATTTTAAAGACTATAATCCTGTTGAAGGTCAGGAGCACCCCTGGGCATTTACAGAGCTTGGCAAAGGTGTTGTTGATTTGAATGCCTGTTACGAAACTGCTAAAGAAATGGGTATTCCCTACATAATGTTTGAACAGGATAACAACTGGACAGTAAATGCTATGGAATCAAGCAAAGAGAGCTTTGATTATATGCTGACTCTTAAATAAAATTTATCCGTACTGCAAAAACAGTACGGATTTTTTTGTTATAATATTTTATTTATTCTGCATTTTCAGCCAATTTGTTCTGGTTTCTTTTAAAGTACAACATCAGTGCCAAACCTTCAATAACATCAAGAACAACAGAAAATGAAGAAAGGAAGCTGATATCTGCACCTTTTACGGAATAGATTGCATTAAGACTTGCAATTGAAATCTGAACAATCATTATTATAGCTACAAGTAATGCAAAATTGTCGCCGCCTGATGATTTATGAATATTAAACAGATAAATCATATAGGGTAATGTAATATCAAATATCATCATTAAAATACTGAAAACAGCGGCTATTACAAGCAGATTGTTTTTTGCTGTAATATCTGCACCAGAAAGATTCTCCATTGATTCATATTGCGATGTAAGCACAAATACAAAAGATACTGCAAGTGTACAAACAAATGGAAAAATAATGGTGAAAATACTTAAACGCTTTAATTTTCTGCCAAGAAAGTAGTTTGCATTTTTATCATCCAGCATACAAAGTTTTTCAAACAGTCCGAATCCCTTGACAGTCATTACAAAAGTCATCAAACTTGCTATTACCATAAAACAGGTACAGACTATGTACATTACGGTAGATTTGCTGTTGAATACATTTGCAAAATTAGCCATTACAGAACTTGCTACCAGAGAAATCGATGCTACAAGAAAATTTGTATTTGATTTTGAACTGAGTAATCTTGCATCAATAGTTTTTTTCATTCAAGTTCACCAGCCAATCAAATAGAAGCAAAAGCTTCATTTGTAATTCTTATCATCTCATCAAGCTTTTCTTCCATATCAGCAACAAGCTTAAACTGAGTATGGCAACGGTCAAGATTATGCTCGGGATAATTTGTACCAAAATACACATCACCGTCAATATAATCAGTAAGGAATCTCATACCGCATTCAAGTGTAAGAAGAATTGCAGAGAAAGGAAGCAACTCAATTTCTTTTGCATTAAGGCTCTTACCTGCTGTTGAAAGATAACCTTTCACATACTGCTCATAAAGAGTAATATCCATACTTACTTTTGAAAGATCCTTTTCATCTTCAGCAGCGGTACTTGCACCGAAACGGATTGCATCACCGAAATCATAAAGTGCTGAGCCAGGCATAACGGTATCAAGGTCTACAACACATACGGGAGCTTTTGTAGCACTGTCAAACATAATATTGTTGAGCTTTGTGTCATTATGTGTAACTCTTACAGGAATTTCACCTGCGGCGATAAGCTCAATAACCTTTTTTGTGTCTGCTTCATGGGCATATGCAAATTCAAGCTCTGCACTTACGTTTTTTGCTCTGCCGGAAGCATTTTTTTCTTCAGCCGCTTTAAGATTAAGCAATCTTTTGTATGTATGGTGAAAATCGGGAATTGTTTCGTAAAGAGTATCAATGGGGAAATCTGCAAGCTGTGCCTGAAATTTACCGAATGATGCACCTGCCCTGTAAAAAAGTTCGGGGCTTTCTATTGAATTATATGAAAATGCATTTTCCACATAGTTATACATTCTCCAGCATTTGCCCTCGCTGTCCACAAAACAGTTTTTGCCGTCAATTGTCATCTGCACTGTAAGGGTTTCTCTTGACGGGTCGCCGCCCTCCTGAGAAATTTTATCGCGCAAGAAACTTGTTACACGAACAACGTTATCCATAAGTTCCATCGGCATTTTAAAAACATTAGTATTGATATTCTGCAAAAGCCATTTTATTCTGACGTTTTCAGAATTTGTAAACTCTATTGAATAAGTCCTGTTGATGAGTCCGTAATGAAGCATCTCCCATTCATCAACTGTTTTTATTCCGTACGCTGAACATATTTCGTCCATTGTTTCGGGCAATTTATCATTTAAATCTTTCATTATTCGATTCCTTTCGTACTGATTTAAAAAGATTATATACTTTTTTTTTGATTTAGTCAATATAACTCTTTACAGTTGCACTAAAATATTGTAAAATGATAAAAAAGTGCAATTAAACGGAGGTAATATAATATGGAAAAGAAGTTTAACCGTATTCTGCTTAAATTAAGCGGAGAGGTACTTGCCGGCGATAAAAAGCAGGGTATTGATTTCGACACTGTTGCAAGTGTTTGTGAAGTTATAAAAGCCTGCGCTGAAATCGGAACAGAAATCGGCATTGTTGTCGGCGGCGGCAATTTCTGGAGAGGCCGTTCAAGCGGTTCTATGGACAGAACAAGAGCTGACCACATCGGCATGCTTGCAACAACAATGAATGCGCTTGCTGTTGCAGATACACTTGAACAGATGGGAGTACCCGTAAGAGTTCAGACTGCTATTGAAATGCGTCAGATAGCAGAGCCCTACATAAGAAACAAGGCAATACGTCATTTTGAAAAAGGCAGAGTTGTTATTTTCGGTTGCGGTACAGGTTCACCCTATTTCAGCACAGACACAGCAGCATCATTAAGAGCTGCTGAAATAAAAGCTGATGTTATGCTTAAAGCAACAAATGTTGACGGTGTTTACAATAAAGACCCCAACAAGTTTGATGATGCTGTAAAATTTGACACTCTTACTCATGCGGAAATAGTTGAAAAAGGTTACGGTGTTATGGACAGCACAGCCGCTGCGCTTTGCAAGGACAACAATATTCCTATTCTTGTATTCAACCTTCAGGATCCGTCAAATATTTTTAAAGCTGTTACAGGCGAAAATATCGGCACACTTATTCTTGACTGATTTAAAAAAATATTATAAAATATACTCAATAAAAATTATTTACGGAGGTTCGCATTATGGAACTTAAAGAACTTTATGAAAAAACCAAAGAGAGAATGACAAAAACTATAAATTCTCTTCATTCTGAATACGATTCAATCAGAGCAGGCAGAGCAAGTGCAAAGGTACTTGATAAAATTCAGGCTGATTACTACGGCACACCCACTCCCATCGCTCAGATGGCAAGTATTTCTAACGCTGATACAAGAACTCTTATTATTCAGCCCTAAGATAAATCTGCTCTTACACTTATCTGCAAAGCAATCCAGACATCTGACCTTGGTATTAATCCTCAGAACGACGGTGCTGTTATCAGACTTAACTTCCCCCCTCTTACCGAAGACAGAAGAAAACAGCTTACAAAGGATATTGCAAAAATTGCTGAAGATGCAAAAGTTGCTATCCGTCAGTTAAGAAGAGATGCTATGGATAAGATCAAGGCTATGAAAAAAGGTTCTGAAATCACAGAAGACGATCAGAAAATTGCTGAAGATAAAATCCAGAAGATCACAGACGATTTTATTAAGCAGATTGAAACAATAGAAAAAGCAAAATCTGCTGAAATAATGGAGATCTGATATGTCTGACAAAAAATCACTGCCGGAATTTTCCGTTCTGCCCCAACACGTCGGCTTTATAATGGACGGAAACGGAAGATGGGCAAAGCAGAGAGGTCTTCCCAGAAGTGAAGGCCATAAAGAGGGTGCAAAAAATTTCAGAAGAATCGGTGAATATGCAGGCGACTTGGGAATCAAGTATGTTACGTTTTATGCATTTTCTACCGAAAACTGGAGACGCCCCGAGATGGAAGTTAATGCCATAATGGAACTTTTTGCAAGTTATTTGCAGGAAGTAATTGAAAGAATTGATGAAAATATCCAAAAAGGCATAAGGCTGAAATTTATCGGCGACAGAAACGGAATTTCACCCGAGCTTCTTGCTCTTATGGATTATACTGAAAAGCTTACTGAAAATCAGTCGAAATTAACGCTTAATATCGCAATAAATTATGGCGGCAGACACGAAATTGCAACAGCCGTTAAAAATATTGCGAAAAATGTTTCCGACGGCACAATCAACGTTGACAGTATTGACGAAAAGCTTATTTCCGACTATCTTTATACTGCAAATCAGCCCGAACCGGATTTAATTATCCGTCCGAGCGGTGAGTACAGACTTTCTAATTTCCTCACATGGCAAAGTGCATATTCCGAATTATGGTTTTCCGACATTCTGTGGCCGGATTTCACTACGGATGATTTTAACGATGCACTCAGAGCCTTTGAAAAAAGAAACAGACGCTTCGGCGGAGTTTAATATTTAGTTTCAGGCGGAATCTTTTTTCAGATTCCGCTCAAACTGCTTAGGAGACAAATAAATGAAGAAAAGGATTATCACCTCTGTAATTGGTATTTTAGTAATACTCCCCTGTTTTATATTTATGCACACACCGCTTTTTGCCGTATTATTTGCAATTGCCGGTGCAATAGCCGTTCACGAAATTATAAAAGCAACAGGCGGTAAAAACAAAGTTTTAACAGCAATCAGCTGCTTAACTGCGGCGTGTATACCTTTTTTGATGCATTATAACATCGAAATTCCGGTTATGCCCGTTATAATAATCTACATTATTGCATATCTGATGATTATGGTACTCATGCATAAAAAAACAACATTTAATGATGTTGTTACTGCTCTTTTTGCAACTCTTGCAATCCCCTGCTCATTTTCTATGGGTATTCTTTTACGAGACATATATATACGCTATCCCTACACATATACTAAAGCAACAGGTGTATTTTTTATTTTCCTTGCGGTTTTTTCCGCGTGGATGACAGATACATTCGCATATTTTGTTGGCAGAAAATTCGGCAAACACAAGCTTTGCCCCAAAATCAGTCCTAAAAAGACTGTTGAAGGTGCAATCGGCGGTATTGTGGGTGAGGTTATATTAAATACTGCATTATTCTTTGTTTTCGATAAATTCTTTTTTACCGTTCATACTATTGAGTGGTGGCAGATCGTTATTATAAGTGTAATACTTTCCGTAATAAGTATGTTCGGCGACCTCTCCGCTTCCGTTATTAAAAGAAATCACGGCGTTAAGGATTTCGGCAAGCTCCTCCCCGGACATGGCGGTATTATGGACAGAGCAGACAGTTTACTGTTTGTACTTCCAACTCTTTACGCGGCGGTATATCTCATTAATATTTAACGGTGATAACTATGAAAAAAATTGCAATTCTCGGTTCAACAGGTTCAATAGGCACACAATCCATTGATGTTGCACAGAAACACGGATATAAAGTAACGGCACTGACTGCACATTCAAACGCAAAACTCCTTGAAGAACAGGCAAGGCTTTTAAAGCCCGAAATGGTTGCTCTTTATAATGAAGAAGATGCAAAAAAATTAAAAATTGCATTAAAAGACACTAATATAAAAGTTCTTTCAGGTGTTGAGGGAATCTGTGAATGTGCATCTGAAACAGATGCGGACACAGTTATTAACTCTATTGTAGGTATGGCAGGTCTGAGACCGACACTTGCCGTTATTAATGCAGGTAAAAACTTAGCTCTTGCAAACAAGGAATCCCTTGTTGCAGGCGGTCAGCTTGTAACAGACGCCGCAAAAAACAACAATGTCTCCATTCTTCCCGTTGACAGTGAACATTCTGCAATTTTCCAATGTATTCAGGGTAATCCTACCAATAAAGCATTAAAGAAAATTATTTTGACAGCATCAGGCGGACCGTTCTTCGGCAAAACAAAAGCTGAATTAGAAAATGTTACAGCAGCTGACGCACTCAAGCATCCGAATTGGAGTATGGGAGCAAAAATCACCATTGACTCTGCAACAATGTTCAACAAAGGTCTTGAGCTTATTGAGGCGGTATGGCTCTTTGATGTAAGTCCCGATATGATAGATATTATTGTTCACAGAGAAAGCATCGTTCACTCAATGATTGAATATAACGACAACTCAGTAATTGCACAGTTGGGATTGCCCGATATGCGTATTCCGATTCAGTATGCGCTGACTTATCCCGAAAGATATGAATCCCCTGTTGATGAAATTGATTTTGCATCACTTGCAAAGCTTACTTTCTACAAGCCCGATTATGATACATTCCGTTGTATTAACATATGCAGAGATGCAATAAAGCAAGGCGGTCTTATGCCTGCGGCAGTTAACAGTGCAAACGAAGAAGTAAACGCACTTTTCCGCAACGGTAAGGTTAAATTCAATGATATACCCGACCTTATACTTGAAGGTGCATCTGCCGCAAGTAAAAAAGATATTTTTACTGTTGATGATATTGATGAAGCTGACAAAACTGTGCGCGAAGCAATTATATCTGCAGTTTCACGAAAGGATTGAAAAATTTGAGTATTATTCCTCTTTCCATAGATATTGCTGCAATATGGGGAAAGGTATGGCCTGTAATAATAGCTATACTTTTCTTCGGTCTTATTATTGCAATCCACGAACTCGGACACTTTTTATCTGCAAAGCTTTTTAAAGTAAAAGTAAATGAGTTTTCATTGGGTATGGGACCTGCCATATTCAAAAAGAAAAAAGGTGAAACTCAATATTCACTGCGCTGCTTACCGATAGGCGGTTATGTAAGTATGGAAGGTGAAGATGAGGAATCACAGGATGAAAATGCGTTCTGTAATAAAAAATGGTGGAAAAAATTTATAATTGTTGCCGCAGGTGCAATAATGAACCTTATTTTAGGCTTTATTTTTGTTACCATTCTTACCTGTATGGATGACCTTATCGGCACAACACAGATTCACAGTTTCTATGAAAATGCCACAAGTGTACAGTACGGTCTTGAAGAGGGTGACACAATCAAAAAAATCAACGGCACGAATATCTATTCAAGCCGTGACATAAGTTATGCCCTGCAGAGAGATGAAGACGGCATTCATGATTTTCTTGTTGACCGTGACGGTGAAAAAGTTGAACTCAAAGATGTGCATTTTGAAACAAAGCCTGCAGAAAACGGACACAACATCATAATTTTTGATTTCATTATTGTAGGTGTTGAAAAGAATCCCCTGAATGTCATCACTACAGCCGCAAAAGACACTGTTTCGATTGCAAGACTTGTCTGGCTGACACTATTTGACCTTGTAACGGGACATTACGGTCTCAATGACCTGTCTGGACCTGTCGGTACCGTATCAATTATCGCTGAGACAACATCACAGGCAGTTGCATCAGGTACAGGCTTTGACATGATTATCTACATCATGGCTCTTATATCAATAAATGTCGGTGTGTTCAATCTTCTTCCCATACCTGCACTTGACG